>JANQYI010000009.1:224342-247445 GCA_030728985.1 Burkholderiaceae bacterium
TGGCCAGCGATACCCAAGTTGCTCTGTTTCCCCATCTAGCCAGTCTGGATCAGATGCCGCGCACCTTTTGCGAAACCTGGGACTGGTTGCAGAAACTGGGTTTGGCGGCGCTTGGCATCTCCTTCACGGCGCCAACGTTAAACAGTGAACCCGAAGCCTTCAATATGCTCGCCGACACCCGCTACCTCGTGGCGGCCGTCGCCGTGCCGGAGGGACGACCTCTGTTTCGCTGGCAGGAAGAGCCTGGCGAACTCGGCCTAGGTCGCGACATCTGCCTGGAACGCTGGACCACCGATGCCAAGCCTCTTTTTACGGATCTGCTACCGGGCTGCGGCTTTGAAATCCTCACCCCAGACGCCTACTACGTGAGCAATCGGGATGCCGACAGGCGGGTGCGTCCTTTGTCTGTCAAAGCGGCGGTTTCCTGGCTGGGTGCTGCGCTCAACATTGAGCCCGCCCAGCTGCGTGCCGTGGTCGCTGGTTGTGGCGAACGTCGCGTCGACGAATATCGCATTGGCTTTACTCAAAAGAATCAAAACGAGGTGGTATACGGCTGCCTATGGCCACTATATGGGCGCGAAGATGATCAACCGCTTCTTGATCATGAGCCGCCCCCTATTGAAACCGTTGACGAAATCGCCGCACTCCTCAAAGAATGCGGCGTCAACGACGTTCGGCGCTTACCGGGCCTGTTAATGCCGGAGTTTTGCGAGGACTGCGGCGCACCCTACTTCCCGAATCCCAATGGTGAAATGGTGCATGCCGAGCTTCCCGAAGACGCAGAAACAGCACCCGCGCATTTTCACTAACCATGCGCGCCGATATTTTTTGTCGAGTCATCGACAACTTTGGCGATATCGGTGTGACATGGCGTTTAGTGCGCCAGCTCCAGCATGAGCATGACTGGCGGATCAGACTCTGGGTCGATGACCTGAACAGTTTTCAGCGACTTGAGCCGCGCGTATCCGCGGCCGTCACTCAACACATCGATGGGGTTGACATCATCCATTGGGCGCATGCGACCGACTTCACGCCTGCGCCAATCGTGATTGCAACTTTTTCCTGTGATTTACCAGACCAGTACGTCGAAAATATACGTGCGCAGCACAATCATCCCACCGCAAGACCCGTAAGTCTTTGGATCAATCTTGAATATTTGAGCGCCGAGGACTGGGTTGAAGGCTGCCATGGGCTCCCCTCCTTACGCGCTGACGGATTATCCTCGCATTTTTTCTTTCCGGGTTTCACGGAGCACACAGGTGGATTGTTGCGTGAAGCCGCACTGATTGCCCAGCGCGATGCCTGGCAAACAGATCGTGTAGCGCAACGCGCCTTTCTGGAGGGTCTGGGTTTAAGTCGAGCTGCGATCGCCGCGCTTTTTCCTGATGCGCTGGGCAGACCCGCCGCCAGACTCGTCCATTTATTCTGCTACGACAACGCCCCTGTCGACGAACTGACCGGGGTACTTCAGGCAAACTCACGAGAAACGGTCTTACTCATCCCCGAAGGTATTCATCCGCAATATTCGTCTGGACAACAGGGACAGCTCTTCATAGAACGCGTGCCGTTTTTACCTCAAACCGAATACGATAAAGTCCTCTGGACCGCCGATCTGAACTTTGTCCGTGGAGAGGATTCCATTGTCCGTGGAATATGGGCTGGCAAGCCCCTGATCTGGCAGATCTACCCCCAGACAGAGAATACTCACCTGGTGAAATTACGGGCATGGCTGGCGCAAACGGGATTGCCTGAGGATATTGGCAAGGTCATGATGTACTGGAATCCAGAGAGTGCGCAGATTGATTCTGTTGCCAGCGGTGACTCTGCTGAATTCGGTCGCGCACTGCAACGACAGCTTGAGCCGGACAACTTTCACGCCTGGCAGCACCTTGCACACCGCTTTTGCACGATGCAAACGGCCCAGACTGACTTAGCGACGGCGCTTACGACGTTCTGCCTGAACAAACAAGGTCAAGCGCAAAGCAAACTTACCCCAGAAAGGCTAAAATAAAAGGCTTTTCTATCCCTAACTCCGGTTTATACAGTCCCGGAGACTCATCGCTACCGGAGTTTATTCGAATGAAAACAGCACAAGAGCTGCGCGTTGGCAACGTGATCATGATCGGCAAAGACCCTATGGTCGTTCAACGCGCCGAGTACAGCAAGTCAGGCCGTAACGCCTCTGTCGTCAAATTCAAGTTCAAAAATCTGCTAACCGGCTCAGGCGCAGAAAACGTTTGCAAAGCAGACGAGAAATTCGAATTAGTCGTACTCGATCGAAAAGAGTGCTCCTACTCGTACTTTGGCGACCCTATGTATGTGTTCATGGACGCCGATTTCAACCAGTACGAAATCGAAGCAGAAAGCATGGGTGACGCCATGAACTACCTCGAAGAAGGCATGCCCGTTGAGGTGGTGTTCTATGACGGCCGCGCCATTTCTGTCGAATTACCCACGATGCTTGTTCGCGAGATCGTCTACACCGAGCCCGCCGTGCGTGGCGACACCTCAGGCAAGGTCATGAAGCCAGCCAAGATCAATACAGGTCACGAATTACCTGTGCCCTTGTTCTGCGCGATTGGCGACAAGATTGAGATCGATACACGCACGGGCGAGTACCGTAGCCGCGTGATGTAATTTTTTATTGCATTAAAGTTAAACAATAAGGAATTTATACGCAACGAAGGAAATGGCGCGCCAGTCTAACTGAGCCAGCTCACGATCCGTTGTGCACAGAGGTTCACATCAATCGTAGACATATCGGTCAGCGCTTTGCCCTGTAAATCTGGACTAAAGCTGATCGTGCGTCCTTCGCTATTGCAGGGGCGCCATCTAAGAGGGGTTGCCGAACGTTTTGCCGGAAAAAAACCGACAGTCGGAACATCAAGTGCCCCCGCGATATGTAGTGGACCCGTCGAACCAGCCACCATCAATTGAGCAGTCGCGATGCTTTTGGCAAAGGCAGCCAACCCATGCGTCGAGGGATAAATCACACATTCCACATCATCGGGAATGTGCTGTCGCAAAGACTCAACACTCGCCTCCTCACCCGGACCGCACGTCAAGACCCATTGGGGCAATTTTCGTTGTTCTTGCTGTAGCTGTTGATGCATTGAAAGCACCAGTTGCGCATATTGATCAATCGAGAGATTGTTGGCAGAGCCGCCCGAGCCGCTATGTAAAAAAAACCATGGTCTCGCAGCATCGAGTCCGAGCGTGTTGGCGAACTGCTCGCGCAACGCCATCGTTTCGTCTGAAGTCATCGGCCAGTAAGGTGGCGAAGACTGTGCCGGTTTATGACCTAAAAATTCGATTAAAGCTGCAGCGAGCTCAAGGTTGTAGACAAACTCAGGTTTCTCCGAACGAGAGCGCCGTTGAACCACCTTGTGATTATAAAAAACCTGTGCCCACTTTGTTGCTGGAGCAAACCGGATAGGAATGCGACTTTTAAAAACCTGCCACCCTATTCTTCCTGTCGAGAATAAGGTCAACACAGCGTCAAAATGTTGACGGTTCACTTGGTCAAGATTTTGCGGGTCCGTCAATACATGATCCACCCAAGGACAGACTTCGGCAAGCGACTGAGTGTAAGCTGGCACCAGCACACTGAGTTGACACTGGGGCAAAGAGCGCTTGAGAAGTGCCAAGGCAGGCCAAGCCAACATGAAATCGCCCAGCTTGTCGTTACGAACGACCAGTATGCGCAAAGAGCTCATACGCCTGGTGGACGCCCCGTGGTTGATACGCGTTGATCTACATCTTGGCGTTGCGTGGCTCCCTTGACCCATAAGTCAGCATACTTAACAAAAGTAGAGTGTGCAGACAAGACCGCCAGCAATAAACCCGGACGACCGTCAAGAAAACCTGCCTTCAGTAAATACATCCGCACAAAACAACTGATGCCATGTAAAAAAGCGATACTGAGACTCGTTGTTTTTCCCTGCTGTTGCCGGCCCTGAGCCCACAGCTCGGCATAGTGGGCAGACTTGACGAGGTAGTGCCGCATACTGTCGTAGGTGAAGTGAAGCAAATCGCCCTGCAGTCTTTTAACGGGCAGACCGGAGGGATAAAGAAGCTTTTCATGAACCAGGTCACTGTTGTAATGAGCAGCCTCTCTCGGATAGAGACGGTCAATCGGGTCTGGATACCAACCCGAATGACGAATGAAGCCCCCGAAACACCAACTCAAGCGTGACATTCTTCCAATGGCAGGCTCACCTTGAATGTGCGCCTGAATCGATGCTTTCAACTCAGGCGTGACGCGCTCGTCGGCGTCGATCATCAACACCCAGTCGCAACGGGCCAACGCTTGGGCGCGCTGACGCTGTATCCCAAAACCTTGCCAATCCTCAGCTTGTTCAACCCGCGCATTGAAAGACGCCGCAATGCGACAAGTCGCATCTGTACTACCCGAGTCAAGCACAACCAATTCATCCACCCACTGCAAGGTGCTGAGACATTGAGCGAGATGAGCCTCTTCATTTTTGACGATGATGACTGCAGACACCGTACTCATGAATAATAATGACCTTATCTGAGAAAAAGACTGCTCAATACTGATTGACGTCGTTCTTTGTTTCTCGTGTGTCGCCTTTGTGGCGAAAGACTTTGCGAAGCACCACAAAAGCAATCAACGATGAGCATGCAAAAACAATCACGTCTCTGGCAAGTGAAAACTCGCCAGTGAAATATTGGATAGGGACAAGCACGAGCAGACCAATACCAAAACCAAGAAACAAAAACGATCCTGTAAATATTTCGATAACGACCATCAACAAGGCTAATGCAAGCGTGATTTGATAGAGCGCTAAAGTCACAATTTTCCCACGATTCTTGAGGTCACGGAGGAAAGAGACTCGAGCAAGTCAGAAGGCAACAAGACCAGCTTGGTATTGTTTTGACTGCCCAGCACCTTGATGGCCTCGGCCTGGATTTTCTTAACTTCAAAATTGATAGCACTCTCGCCGCCCTCGGAAATGGCCTTGGCCACCACCGAGACCGCGTAAGCATCGGCTTCGGCGAGCGTTTTGCGCGCTTCGGCCAGTTTTTGCGCAGAGTACAACTCCGCATCGGCTTGAAGCTGCTTGGATTCTTTTTCACCCTCAGCCTGACGCACAATCGCGCGGCGTGTTCTTTCAGCATTCAGTTGCAACTGCATGGCTGATTTTGTTTCTTCGTCGACCTGTACATCGATGATTTCAACGCGTGATAGAACGATACCCCACTCTTGCGTCACCGCGCGCAGTTCTTGTTCGATCGCTTCGGAAAGCTCGCGTCGATTACTTTGCACACCATCCAGATCTGTTTTTCCGATGACGCTGCGCACGACACCTGTTACGGTCGTCTGAATCGCTTGGTCCACGTTTTGAATACGATAAATCGACTTTGAGGCCTCGGTAATGCGGTAGAGGATGGCAAGCTCGACACCAATCGTAACGTTATCTAGCGTGATCGTTGAAATTTCTTTGGTAGGCAATTGACGCTCAAGGATATCGACCTTGTGGCGCACCATCTCAAAAATTGGGATCACGATATGCAGTCCCGCCTCAAGCGTTCTGTTGTAACGCCCCAGTCGCTCAACCAGATAGTTTTGAGATTGCGGAACAATTTTGATACCCATCATCAAAAAGATAACGATGGCGGCAAGGATACTCAGACCGACGATTTCCACGGATGGACCTTTGAATGGATTTGGGATGGGTTATTTATAACACCAACGCTAAGGATTTCGCATCTTGGCATGCATCATCGCGTTGCGCGTTCGAGCTCACCTAGCCAGCGCAAGGCATAAACGCGGTCTGTCCCGCACATGTCCTCCGACGGCTGAAGCCCGCCACAAAACGCGGGGCGCTCCGGCTGGCCAAAGATCGCGCAGCGAAAGTCTGCTTGCAAATGAATACATGGCACCCCTGCTGGCTTGCCCTGCGGCATCCCTGGGATCGGACTATTAATAGAGGGTGCGATGCAACAGGCACCGCAATGCCTGTCACTGCAATTGATCGGCATCAAGAAAATCAGGCAAGGCCACGACAGCGATACCGTCATCGACCAGAGCTTCTCGCTCCTCGGGGGTCGCGGTTCCTCGGATCGGGCGCTCTTCGGACTCCCCTTCGTGAATGCGACGGGCTTCTTCGGCGAAACCTGAGCCGACATTTTCAGTATTGCGGACCAGTTCACGCATCTGTTGCATGATAGCGGCTTGGATTTGCGCCAGCTGGAGGGCCTCGGGCGAAGAGCCTACGACGGTTTCTCGTAAGGCTCCCATGCCGGAACTACCAGCCTCAGAAGCTCGAGACTCGACCTCAAAATGCCCCACATTCAACCTAGGCGCTGACAAACGCTTTTCAATGGTGGCACTGTGACACATCGGACATGTCAGCAACCCACGGCTTTGCTGCGAGTCATAATCCTCATGCGAGCCGAACCAGCCTTCGAAAAGGTGGCCATACTCACACTGCAAATCGAAAACTTTGAGTCCCATACGCCTAATCTGAGGGCAATGTTAGTAATTACAAGTCTTACAAAGTATAACGGACTCACTCTACCTACCCGACGATCACCCTAAACGAGGTACGGCGGCGAGCAACTCTTGGGTCACTGCGCTCTTAGGCGCCTGAAGCACTTGCGCGGCCTCCCCAAACTCAACGACCCTGCCTGCCTCCATCACCGCCACGCGGTCGGCTAAATACTCCACCACGCCAAAGTTATGCGTGATAAAGAGGTAAGCCATGCCGGTCTCTTTTTGTAAATCCGTCAATAAATCAAGGATTTGGGCTTGCACCGATACGTCGAGTGCCGAAGTGGGCTCATCTAAAATCAAGACTTCTGGCTCAACCGCCAACGCGCGGGCAATTGCAATGCGCTGTCGCTGACCACCAGAAAACTCGTGTGGATAACGATCTCCAGCGTCCGAAGGCAAACCGACTCGCTCTAACAGTGCAGATATACGCTGGGACTGTTCAACGGCATTCCACTCGGGACGTAAGGCCGCGATCCCTTCTTGCAAAATCTCCCGTACCCGCATGCGCGGATCGAGGGAGGCAAAAGGGTCTTGAAACACAATCTGAATGCGACGTCGAAGTGCCTTCATCTCCGCACGAGAGGCCGTCAAAAGATTTTGTTCGCCAAGCCGAGCAGCGCCAACAATCACGGCCGAAGAATCAATTAGTCTCAACAACGCCTTGGCAACCGTGGTCTTGCCGCAACCGGAGGCACCGACGAGTGCTAATGTTTCGCCACGTTGTAGAGAGAAACTCACGCCCTGAACAGCTTGATTCACGCCCACTTGTCTGCGCAATAAGCCTTTGCGAATGGGATAGCCGATCTCTAATTGCTCCACGACCAGGACGGGAGACTGAATACCCGCATGCGTAGAGGGCTTGACCGAGGAGTCTACAGCGGCGGCTGTCGTATCCAATAGGGGAGCGCGATATAGGCCAGTCTCGGTCACCTGAGGGCTCAGGGGTTGCCCACGTTTGGCGAACGTCGGGATTGCGGCAAACAACTCTCGCGCATAGGAATGTTTAGGCGCTTTGAAAAACTGATCGGCAGGCGCAGTTTCAACAATTTCACCGAAACGCATCAGCGCAACGGTGTCGGCCACATCGCGCACGACCGCCAAATCATGGGTGATCAACAAAACCGCCATGCCGAGCTCTTGCTGGATATCGCGAATCAAGCCCAAGACCTGTGCCTGGACGGTCACATCCAGCGCCGTGGTAGGTTCATCGGCAATCAACAACTCAGGCTCTGCAGCCAAGGCAATCGCGATCATGATGCGTTGTTTTTGTCCGCCGGAAAACTGAAAAGGATAGTCATCAATCCGCTGCTCCGGATCAGGAATCCCCACGCGCTGCAACCACTGTACCGCGCGAAGACGCGCCGCCTTGCCACGCAAATCCGTATGCGTGACGATCGCCTCGCACAACTGGTCACCCACGCGTAAAACAGGATTCAGGCTCGTCCCAGGTTCCTGAAAAATCATACCCGCACGCCCACCCCTTACGGCCCGCATCGAGGACTCAGACAAGGTGTTGATATCGACGCCACCCACGACAATTTTTCCTTGCGTGACGCGTAATGCCTCCGGCAGCAGCCTCATCAGCGCGAGTGCCGTCATACTCTTTCCAGAGCCAGACTCGCCCACGAGGGCAAAGGTTTCACCACGATGCACGGTCAAGGCCAAGGCTTGCACAGCATGCCGCCAGGCCTCGCCGGTATCAATCACCACATCGAGGTCTTGCACCTTGAGGATCGCATTCTCGACGTACTGGTTGACGTCTGGCGTCAACGAGGCTGCTATAGCCGCGGAAGCAGGAGAGGAGTTTTTAAATGCTGCGCCAGGCTGCGTCGTACTGTTCTTTGTAAAAATATTAAAACGTCTCGGGCGAAACATTCGCGAGCGAGGATCAAACGCATCACGCACCGCATCCGCAAACAAATTGGCCGCCAACACCAAGGCAAGCATAAATATAAACGCCGCGAGCAGGTTCCACCAGATCATAGGATCACGCGACATTTCAAAGCGTGATTTTTCGATCATGGAACCAAAAGAGTTCATACTCGGATCGACACCAATACCGAGGTAGGACAAGACCGCTTCATACAACACCAAACCGGAAAACTCCAACACCACCGTGATCAACACAATGTGCATCACATTGGGCAACAAGTGCCGCGCCATGATGCGCCAGTTGGAAATCCCGAACGCACGGGCAGCCTGCACGTATTCGAGTTCACGCAGCTTAAGCGCCTCGGCACGCAGGAGTCGACAGAGTCCCGCCCAGCCCGTCAGACCTAAAATCATGCAGAGTAAAAAGAGGCGCAGGTCCGCACGCTGAGCGGCGGTCGGAAACAAGCCGGGATGCGTATCGATATAGACCTGCATCATCAACACACAGGCCGCGATCAACAGCACGCCCGGAATAGAGGTCAGCGTCGTATAGATGTACTGAATCACATCGTCGATCCAGCCTTTGAAATATCCCGCCGAAATACCAAGAATCAGCGCTGGCGGCAGCATCGCGACCGTCGTCAGACTGCCAATAATCCAAGCGGTGCGAATACTTTTTAAAGCTTGCCACAACACATCGTTACCGGTGCGATCCGTGCCGAGGACGTGATACCCCGTTGCTAAACCAAACACCACACCCAACAACAGACACAATACAAAGACCGTGATCAGCATCGCGCGCCAGGGGAGCTCGGTCTCACCACGCACAATCTGTCTGAAAACCTCAGTGCGTGACCCCTGCCCGACACACAACACCGTCAAGCCAGAGAGCAACAGCGCGACCAACGCGCCCGCCAACAACCCAAAGCCCGCGCGACGCGCCACATCACTGCCCCACTCCTGCGCAGGATCAGCGAGATGTCGACCACCGAAGCGCAGACGCGGAAAATCTCGCGTGGGTGCGCCCCCCTCTTGCAACACAGACTCTTTGGTGAATTGCAGCCAAGCCAACGGGGCTGAATACGTTTTCTCTGGCCGAACAAAGGCGGTGTCTTCAAGCAACACATCCAGTACTGAAACGACCTTGGGAGCGTAAACCGGTGAGGCATTCGCAGGCGCGCCCGCTACAGGCGGCAAGCGCGGTTGAAAATGCATGGAGTCGAGCAAGCCGATCACGACAAAGACGGAGAGCACCACGGCCGAACACATTGCAGGCGCGCTACGTGCCACTCTCGACCACGTCGCGCGCAAGTTGCGGGAGCGCGATACATGCCAAGAATAGATGAGCGTCGCCGCAAACAGTACGAAGATCGCGACATCGGTCCAAAGGAAAATAATTTTAGGCATGGCGGCTACTCAAAACGCACGCGCGGATCGGCGAGCGTGTAAGAAATATCCGCCAGAATCAAACCGACGATATAGAGGCTCGCGCCCAAAAACACCATGGCGCGCACGACTGAAAAATCTTGTGCGCCAATCGCATCGATGGTGTAACTCCCTAGGCCCGGAATACCAAAAAACGACTCTGCGATCAGACTGCCCATGAACAGCAGAGGCAAGGCGGAGACCGTGCCCGTCAAGATGGGCAGCATCGCGTTGCGCAGGACATGCTTAAACAACACGACACGCTCGCTCAAGCCGCGGGCCCGCGCGGTCCGCACATAATCCTTGCCGATTTCTTCCAGAAAAAGACTGCGATAAAAACGCGCATCTGGACCCAGCCTAGAGATGATCGCCACCAAAATTGGTAAAGCCAGAAACTTGACCGCATCCCAGCCCCAAGCGAAACCCGAATAAGGGACCAGCCGCAAAAGCTTGGAAAACAGCCACTGCCCGGCAATGATGTAAAAGAGTCCCGAGATCGAAAGCATCAACACACACAAGACCACGCCCCAGAAATCCAAGCGCGTCGTGCGGAAAAATACCAGTGACAAGGAAAAAGCGATACTCACCAGCAGACCGAGAATAAACGTCGGAATCGCCAAAGCAAGACTCGGCCACATCCTTACACCGATTTCACGTCCAATATCGCGACCTTCATCCGAGGCACCAAAATCGAATTTCAGCAAGGGGACGGAGCGTTGATAAAAAATCGTGTCAGTGTATTGCTTGAGCCCAGAAGCCTCGGTATTGAGAAACAACGGCTTGTCGTAGCCACGATCTACTTTCCATTTTTCAATCGCATCGGCACTCACGCGTTGTCCGCCAATCGCAAGGCGGGCCATATCGTCAGGCGTATTGACTGCAAAAAACAAAACAAATGTGAACACGTTGACACCGATCAAAATCAACACGCCATACATGAGCCTTCGGAAAATATAAGCGATCATTGACGCAGCTCCTGCGGAAATTGTTCCTGAGGCGGCTCACCAAACGCATTCAAACGCTCTTGTCTGCGCAGCACCCGCCAGGCAGGCCACAAGATGGCCGCTAGCAACGCCATCAACGCACCCAGCGGCCACCAGATCGGCGGATTCCATTCGGCGATTTTTTGGGCACGCAACGTAGGATCGATCTTCATGTACTGCAAGGTATTGCGGACCATTTGCGTCGGCTTGGCATTACCGACCCATTGCTGAAACGCGCCACCTGATTTGGGAAAAGCACCAAACATCCAAGGCGCATCCACTTGCAAGATTTTTATCATTTCTGCGATGACTTGGGCTTTTTCATCGCCATCCGGCAGATCACGCATTCTTTCAAAAAGTGCGTCGTACGCGGGATTGACATAGTTGGAGGCATTTTCGCCGCCCTTGCCTGCTTTCACATTTGGACCATAGAGGAGGAACAAAAAGTTTTCCGCATCGGGATAATCCGCGACCCAGCCCCACATATACATCTGTGCAACGCCTCGCGCCATTTTTTCCTGAAAACGGTTGTAATCGGTTGAGCGAACATCAAGCTGAACCCCAATATTGGCGAACTGACGGCGCATCCAATCGAGCGTGGGGCTCGAGCCCCCCGCGCCGCTCGCAGAATCAAAATACAAGACCAGCGGTGCGCCTGTTTTCTCATGCCTGCCATTTGGATACCCAGCTTCGGCTAAGAGACGGCGGGCCTCGTCCAAAGATTTACGCTGCGGCTTGCCGTCCTTGACGTCGTACACCACGCGATTGAACCCCGCCTCGCCACTCACATAACCAAGAATACCGGGCGGGATCGGTCCATAGGCCACCTGCGCCTGATCATTTTGAAAGATTGCGACAAATTCTTCCCAGTTAAAGGCGATGCTCAGCGCCTGACGTAATTTACGATTCCGAACTTGTTGCTCAGGTGTATCTCCCTGACCCACCACGGGGTCGCGCCAATTGAAACCAAAATACTGCATTTGCGCTTCGACCGTGGTGGGCAGCTGAATCCCGTGCTTGGCGTACAACGCTGCTTTTTCTGTGGAATCACTGGCCGCGACCAGCATCGCCACGCCCGTATCACCCCGATCGACTTGAGGAATGTCGTAGTAACCCTGCATAAACTTTCCTTGCAGGGGGATGCTTTCTTTTTCAATATTAAAAATAATGCGATCGATGAAGGGCGTCATTTTGCCGCAGTCGGCTAACAGACCCGCGGCCTGATCACCTGGCTCTCCCTCGCAGGGATAGGGTTCACCTCGGAAATTCGGGTTGCGCGAAAGCACGTGACGTCTGTTTTGCAAGGACTCGGTCAACATGTAGGGACCGGTTCCCACCGGCCAGTGATTGAGCGAGAGATTGCGCTGCGCCATGCCCGGCTGGCTATAAAAGCGATCCGCCTCCCAGGGTATGGGTGCGACAAAGGTCATGGCGAGCCAATATTTGAACTGCGGATATAACCCTTTGACCCGGATACGCACGGTGTACTCATCGAGGGCTTCAATACCTGAAAATCCGAAGCTGCGCAGATCGAGCCAAGGCAAATCACGCGTGCCCGCTGGCATGTCCTTGCGCAACTCGGCATCAACCTCACGCAAACGCTTGCCATAAGCTTCCATACCAACAACGTGCTGGGCCAACGTTGAGTAAATCGGCGAGGCCACGCGTGGACTGGCAAGTCGGCGTAATGCGTAAACGTAATCGTGCGCCGTCAATTCGCGCGTGCCCGTATATTTAAAATCTGGGATCGCAAACTTGTCCTTGAGCCCCTCTGCGTCGAGTGGCCAATAACGGAAACGTCCATCGTCTAGACGTGCAAATACTGGATGCGGCTGATACAAAATGCCGGGACGTAAAGTAATGTCATAGACGCTTTCAACGATCTCTGAAGGGCGCGCCTCAGCATCCAAGGTGTTGCCCTGCCAGTCCAGAAACATTGGCTCCGTCACGTGGGTGGCCGTGCGTGGAATCAGTTCATAAGGGCGCTTGAGGTAGTGGTAGCCATAAAGGGGCTCGTAGATGTTGTAGGTGTAGGGCGTCTCATCTGTCGAATAAGAGCGCGCCGGATCGAGGAATTTGGGAGAACGTTGGGTAAACGCGGTGTAGAGGATATTTTTTTGCTCCGCCCCCGCGGCATAAGGACTATTGATCGGGGAGCTTTCGGATACACGTCCTGCTGGAGCGGATGGCTCACACCCTGCAAGCAAAACGGTTGCGCACAGCACAACCATCACCGCCATTCCGTTGAGCCGACTCAAGAGCATTGTTTATTTTTCCAGCATTGCACACGCCAGACCCAGGGCGCGACCGCCCCGGGCTCAGACCAAATCCCGATTGTTTTCTGTCTGGCGGCCTTTTCAAGAGCCAGCAAAGAACGATCACGCAGAAATTTGCCTTTGGCTTGTTGATTCGCCCAAGCCATTCCCTCCTCGACTTGAAGGCGATTCGCCGTGGTGCCTCCCACGGGGATATCGCAGATATGCCGGTCATAGCGGTCTTTTTCAAAACAGACCAGTGTCAGTGTTTTGCCTGCCACATGCCGGGCAAGATTTTTGCGCGAGGCCTCGCCAAAGGCTTGGCCTGGCCTATTATCCCCATGACCGGTTTCAGGCGCATCGATACTGGCCAAGCGAATGCGCTCTTGTTTGCTTACGACCAAAAGATTGATGGTGTCACCGTCGGAGACCCGCACGACCTTACCCGTCAAAGCGTAAGTACTTGCGACGGCAGGATCCACAGACAGGATCCCCGCAAAGACGATCAAGATACCCAGTATCGAGTGAAAACCAGTCTTTTTTTGTTTGTTATTTTTCATTTAAACAATTGATTTATAAGTAGTATTTAAAATAGCTATCCTGTGCGAGATTATTATCAAGGTCATCACTGGGCAAAACATCTCTCCCTATTGGATGAGGAAATGTGCGCTGAGTTCCAATGCCCCGACAACATGATGTAATGTCATGTCTGCGCCAAAGCAATATCGCGCCGCAGTGACCATCAGAACACATCCAGGCTAAATTTAACCATGCAGATCGTCTTTCTTGACAGTGACACCATTTCAACTCCGCTTCCCGTCCCGGAATGGGCGACTGGATGGCGCAATCTTCCCGCCACTGCGCAAGATCCTGAAGCCGTGGTTCAAGCGCTCGCTGACGCAGATATTTGCATCACCAACAAAATTAAACTGACGCAAGGCATTTTGGCGCGCTTGCCAAAACTCAAGTTTGTCTGTGTCGCCGCCACCGGCTATGACTGCGTCGACCTCCAGGCCTGCCGTGAACACGGCATCGTCGTCTCGAATGTCCCGGGCTACTCCAGACAGAGCGTTGGCGAGGGTGTGATTGGTTTTATTTTCTCGCTTAGACGGGCACTTCCCTTTTATCAAACCACCGCGCGTCAGGCATGGCCGGCATCCCCTCACTTTTGTGTGCACGGCGCACCCATACTTAACGTAAGAGGTGCAACACTCGGTATTTTTGGACGCGGCGCTATCGGAAACGAAGTCGCCACGCTGGCACAGGCACTCGGCATGAATGTCCTGTTCGGCGAACATCGCAACCGACCCGACACGCGACCAGGTTATGTGCGCTTTGAGACGCTGCTGGCACAGAGCGACATTATCACCCTGCATTGCCCCTTAAATGAAGCGACACGCAGCATGATTGGACAGGCGGAAATCGCACAAATGAAGCCAGGCGCCATGCTCATCAATACTGCGCGCGGCCCCTTGATCAATGAACAAGCGATCGCCGACGGGCTGCTTAGTGGACATTTGGGGGGCGTTGCGCTTGACGTACTCGCGGTCGAGCCACCCCCTGCTGACAATCTCTTGCTGCAACTGCATCTTCCCAATCTCATCATCACTCCTCACATTACTTGGGCCAATGAGCATGGGATGCGTAGCCTCATGGATGGCATGATGAATAATCTCAACGCGTTTGCCCAAGGTAAGCCCGTCAACGTGGTGAGTTGATTTCACGGATTGAATGATTAAAAAATTAGGAAAAAAATGAGTCCATCACATACTGCGCACACCCAAGAGCGACCTTTATATGTAGGTTGTGCAACGGGGTTTTCTGGAGACCGCACCGATGGCGCGGGACCCGTCGTCGACACGCTGATCGCGCTGGGCGGCGGTGTGCTGAATTTTGAGACACTCGCCGAACGCACGCTGGCTTTGGCCCAAATTGAAAAACGTAAAGACGCCAAGATGGGCTATGAGCCTTTGCTCGCAGACCTGGTCGGTCCCGTACTCAAGCGTTGCCTCGAACACAATATTCAAATCGTCAGTAATTTCGGCGCGGCTAACCCGCAAGCAGCGGCACAACGTATTTTCGCACTCGCCCGCGAACAAAATCTCCGCACGCCACGTATTGCCGTTGTATTCGGCGATGATCTCACCGAACCCGAGCAACTTAAATTTTTGCTCAAAAAATTAGGCACAGATATTGATCCCAAGCGCGTTGTCAGCGCCAACGCCTATATTGGTGCCTCTGAGATCGCCCAAGCGCTCAAAGAAGGCGCAGACATCGTCGTCACAGGGCGTGTATCCGACCCTTCTCTTACGCTTGGTCCCGCGATCGCACATTTTGGTTGGGCCATGGATGACTGGCACAAAATGGGTTGCGGCACGATGGCCGGTCACATGCTGGAGTGCGGCACACAAGTCTCAGGCGGTTATTACAGCGTCCCCGGACAAAAATCTGTACCAGGTATGGATCGCATTGGCTTTCCGATTGCTGAAATCCGTGCGGATGGCTCATTTTCAGTGTTCAAAGCGGACAATACCGGCGGGCTCGTCGACGATCGCACTGGGCGTGAACAAATTTTGTACGAGGTGCATGACCCTGCCCGCTATCTCACACCCGATGTGGCGGCAGACATCACCGAGGCCAGCATTACCCAAGAGGGACCTGATCGCATTCGTATCGAAGGTATTCAAGGCCACCCACGGCCGGCCGAACTCAAGGTCAACGTTTGCTATGACAATGGCTATCTCGCCGAAGCCGAAATTTCCTATGCCGGCTTCCGTGCCCGTGAGCGTGCAGCTCTCGCGGGTGAAACCGTGCGCAAGCGCATCGGACATCTACTCGCCTTGCGGGTCGATTTAATCGGTGCGATCAGTATTTTTGGCGATGACGCAGGAGCCTTGATGAACAAAGGATTACCCGAGTCACGCGATGTGCGTCTGCGAGTCGCGGGTGTCCATCTCGACAAAGCGATCGCGGAAAAAATACTGCGAGAGGTCACCTCGCTGTATTGTTGCGGCCCGGCGGGCGGAGGGGGCGTTCGAACCTCACTGCGTCCACGCCTCGACACCCTCTCTTGCACCATTCCACGTGAATCCGTCCCTTGTGGCTATCGCTTTGTCGAGGAGCAGCGCGCATGACCTCAAAAACCCAACAAACCGTTCAGCTGCCCCTTTATCAACTGGCTCATGGTCGCGCGGGTGACAAAGGCAATACCTCCAACATCAGCGTGATTGCCTGGGATCAAGCGTGCTTCGATATTTTGGTCACTCAAGCCACCGAAGCCAATGTCGCTGCGTGGTTTGGCTATCGAAACCCAACCAAAGTCACCCGTTACGTCTTGCCTAAGTTGCACGCCATCAACTTCGTTCTCGAAGGCATTTTGGATGGCGGTGTCAACGATGCGCTCAATTTGGACACACATGGAAAAGGCCTGTCTTTTTGGATGATGGATATGCCCATCGAGGTCTCTCAAGAGCAGGCGCAAAAACTGAGCGTCAAAGAATACGCGCAGTCGGTTTAGTATTTTTCATATCACCATCATTTCAAGGAACAGCGGCCATCGCACCAGTGAAAAATCATTCAGTCGCCGCGACAAATCACGTTCACCCCAAAAAGCTTTTGTTGAGCAAATGGACGGCCATTCAGCCCACGCACAAGGAAAAGCATTTTTGGGTGGTAAAGGTGATCGAGCCTGAAATCATCGGCGCCCCCGTGATCGACATCGAACTCGAAGCTGCGATGACAGGACGCACACTCAGGCTGCCTTGGCGCGCACTCAAAGACCGACAGCATTGGCGACAAGGGTGGGTCTAAGTCGCCTGGGCGAGGCAGCACTTAGGTCTGAGCAGTCTTGGCGAACAGTTTCAATGAGAAGCTCGCAAGATAAAGCACGATCAGCGTTCCGACAAGATCACCCACGAACATCGGTACTATCCCAGACCATGCATCTGGCGACAGGCCGGTGAAATAAAAATATAAATTATGTGGAAAGGTAATGAACACCGCACCCGCAACGGCAAACACCAAAAGTTGCGAGCGTTTCAACCCTGCTAAATCACTCGGAAGTTGTAACCAACGCGTACAGAGTTGTACCGCTACGAGAGGACCCAAGGCTGACAGCCCCGCCAGGATGACGATATTGAAGGGTTCATACCTGAGTTGTTCGAGATTGGTGACCACGGCCCCCAGAAACAAGCCCATAACCCCCGCCCAGCCTCCCACCATAACCGCCAACATCCGAATGGCTGCGGGTAAAAAGATCCAGTTGATAAAAAATGTGATTTGTATGCCGGAAAAAAACCAAGCATTAAATCGGAATAGTATGAACCACGAGACAGCGACCCCCAACACAAACAAAATCATCGCTCCAGTGCTGAAGCGATGATTGATGGTTTGTTTCAAATTCACAGCGCCTGAAGGCGTGGAAGGCATTTAATTAACCTGGTTGGTGAGCCTTATCAATCGCTTGCCCAAGCGTTACAAAATACTGCTCCGCAAGAGCGGTCGGCACGACATATTTGACACGGCTATCGATTTTGTCAGTATCGAGTTCGATCAAGCCTTTTTTACGCAGTGTTTTGAGACGACGGTGCGCTGTTGTCGCTGAAATTTCGGTCGACAACCCCATCGCCTCAAGAACGCTGACTTTTTTACCATTGTGCCAGTTGACACCAAGCATCGAGAGCAAACGCTCCTCGACGGGGTCCATCGCTGGAAATGTAGGAATCTGCTTGATCGCCTGAACAAGGTTCAGGAAGCGCAGATATGTAAGAGAGTGCTTGGATTCTGTAGACATGTCACAATCATAACGCCAATTTTAAAACTGGGCTAGCAAAAGTACGCCAAATAGAGTGCGCATTTGGGAGTGTCAGTGAAGTGAGCTGGGGTAGAGCCTAGAACCCCCATGAACAAGGGCTTACAGAAATAAATCTGTAAGCCCCTGAGTTTTTGGTGCGCCCGGCAGGATTCGAACCCACGACCCCTTGGTTCGTAGCCAAGTACTCTATCCAACTGAGCTACGGGCGCTGTAAAGACGAAAATTATATCAGTTTTTTAAATCGTGCGAATCTAGGTACTTCTATAATCAAAAACAACTCCCTTGATGTGAATCATCTCCTATGCAAAGCTCCACATCACCCTCAGACGCCGACACATCCGACGTCGTTCAGACACTTCTGAAAACCCTTTGGCGTGCCTCGGGCGGAGAGCTTGGAGAAACCGCTCAAGTATCTTTTACAAGCCAAGGCTACCTGCCTTCATTCTTTGCCGTCACCGAACTCGCAGCCGCTTCGATGGGGGCTGCAGGTTTGGCGCTCGCCAAACTACTTGATGCACTCCATCACGCTTCGGATCGCAAACCTGAAACCGTCCCCCGTGTGGTTGTCGACCAACGTCTGGCCTCTTTCTGGTTCGCCTCCACGCTTAGGCCCGAAGGATGGAAACCTCCTCAATACAGCGAAGTCGCCGCCGCCGACTATCAAGCTCAAGATGGCTGGCTGCGCTTGCACACCAATGCCCCCCACCATCTAGCAGCCGCCCTCAGAGTGCTTCAGTGTTCGGCCTCGCCAGAAGCGATGGCTCGCGCAGTATTGACCTGGAAGCGCGATGCTCTGGAGGCACGCATTCTCGCTGAAGGCGGTTGCGCTGCCACAATGTTGAGCTCCGAACAGTGGGCACAACATCCACAAGGACAGGCGATCTGCCATGAGCCTTTAATCGACTGGGCTCCGGGCACACAAGCCTCACCTGGACCTTGGTCCTTCGAGCCCGCCCAGCCCCTCAAAGGATTGAAAGTTCTCGACATGACCCGCGTCCTCGCCGGCCCCGCTGCGACCCGCATGCTGGCAGGGCTCGGCGCACAGGTTCTCCGTCTAGATGCCCCTATGTGGGAGGAGTCCAATGCTCCAGAAATGACCCTCGGCAAACGCTGCGCCGAGCTCGATCTCCGTCAAGCCGGTCAACGCGCGCACTGGACCAAACTCTTGAGTGAGGCAGATGTTTTCGTTCATGGCTATCGAAGTGACGCCCTGGCGAACATGGGTCTAGACCCTCAAGCTAGACAACGCATCAGACCTGGGCTGATCGACGTTTCACTGGATGCCTATGGTTTTACCGGGCCCTGGCATAACCGCCGGGGTTTTGATAGCCTGGTGCAAATGAGTCTTGGTATCGCACAGAGCGGTCAACAACTCGCACAGAGTGACCGCCCTTTGCCCCTCCCCGTTCAAGCCCTCGATCACGCCACAGGGTATTTGTTAGCGACCGCCGTACTGCGCGGACTCGAGACGCGTGTCAAAACGGGACGGGGTTCTATTGCTCGCGCATCCCTCGCTCGCACAGGCGCGCTCTTAGTCACGACCCTGGATCCTCTCAGGCTTGAGCGACCTAGGCTTGCGCCAGAGACACCCGATGATTTGAGTGATCAAATGGAGCACACTGGCTGGGGATTAGCCAGGCGGATCAGATGGCCCGTTACCGTTTCTGGCGTCACGATGCACTGGCCTTTGGGAGCGGGTCCGTTGAAACGCCATACCGCACAGTGGGTGTCGTTATTTTAAAAAAAGCGCAGCAACACGCTTAACCCACCATCAGTCTTGCTGTCTGTTTATCAGTCATCTGGCCGATCACGCTGGCATGTCCAAAATCATGTTTTTTGAAAATCGCCAGGACGTCCTGCACAGCCTCTGGCGCACAGCACACTAGCAAACCACCGCTCGTCTGTGGATCCGTCATCAATGTCTGACATTCAGCGGGCAAGCCTGCCGCCAAACTCACGTCCTGACCATAACCATCCCAATTGCGACCAGAGGCGCCCGTGACCATACCGGCCCTGATCAAATCGACGACACCGGGCAATAACGGTACTTCGGCCCAGTTGATCTGGGCAGTGAGATCCGCACCTCGGGCGATCTCAAGCGCGTGGCCAGCCAAACCAAAACCCGTGACATCAGTGAGCGCATGCACGCCCTCAAGCTCGGCGAGCTCGGGACCGGGGGTATTGAGCTTGGTGGTGTTGTGCAACATCGAGGCATAGCCTGCCGCGTCGAGCGCTTCTTTTTTAAGAGCGGCCGACAAAATACCCACGCCGACCGGCTTGCCTAAAATCATCACATCGCCTTTGCGCGCACCATCATTTCGCTTGACGCGATCGGGATGCACGAGACCGAGTACGACGAGTCCATAAATCGCCTCGACAGAGTCGATGGTATGACCACCCGCAATCGGAATACCCGCGGTGCGGCAGACCGAAGCACCGCCCTCCAACACTTTGCCAATTGTCTCGGTCGATAGAACATTTATCGGCATGCCCACCAGTGCGAGAGCCAAAATGGGACGACCGCCCATTGCATACACATCACTGATCGCATTGGTCGCGGCGATACGACCAAACTCGTGCGGATCGTCGACGATAGGCATGAAAAAATCCGTGGTCGCAATCAAGGCCTGCTCGTCATTTAAACGGTAGACCGCAGCATCGTCTGCTGTGGCGATGCCCACCATCAACTCTTTGGGAATCGGCATCTGCAGCGTCCCCTTTAAAATCTCGTGCAAGACAGCCGGCGCGATTTTGCAACCGCAACCGCCACCGTGGGACAGGGACGTTAGGCGTGGCTCGATTGTTTTCATGAGATTCCTTAGAAGTTAAGACGAAATAGATTGTTGGATGATTGTAATCAAACGCTCTTGCTCGCGGGCAGGTGCGAACAAGGGTGCCCGCAAGGCACATTGAACCGAAAGCTGTGCGTAAAAATCAGGATCGCGACGCATCCGCAACAAAAGCGCGGCTAAAGCACTCGCGTCTCCGGTCGCGAAAAATCCTGCGTAATCAGAGCCAAGCATGCCTTCGTTGCCTGATATGCGGGATGCGATCACGGGAACACCACTGCATATCGCCTCCATGACGACATGCGCGCCCCCTTCCATGACGCTTGGATGGACTAAAACATGCGCACGCTGGATCAGCCGCCGCGTAGACTCATGCGATCGCTCACCCAAAAAAACATAGTTTGAACAAGTGGCTGCCGTTTGATGCGCTTGTTTCGCAAGTTCGACATCGTGTTCGCCGCCCACATGTTGCAGAGAGATATCAGCTTGCGACGTCAGTAGTCGGGCCGCCTCAAAAAAAGTACCAGGAGATTTTTCAGATCGCAAGTGTCCCACCATGATGGCGCGTAAAGAACGGGTGGTCTTAGGTAAAGTCTGACGCGTCGTGGTGGACTGAAAGGCGACCACCGTTTTCGACCGAAAAACTTCGGGGACCGCTTGCACGCCTTCGGTTTGCAAGACCACCAGCGTCTGCGCCCAATGAAGGGATTGCTGGGCTTCGGGATCGCTCTGAATGTCGCGATACAAATCCGTACCCGTCAGCACCACGACCAAGCCGCTCGCCCCATGACACGCATACCAATCGGCGATCGAGGCATGACTGCGACGCGCATGCAACGCAATCATTACGTCGTCTTGAGCGCTGCCATCCCAACGCTGAACAATCCTGACGCGGCAGGTTGAACGCAACAATTTTGCGTAACGTTGGGCAGTCTGCCAATTGCCATTATTTGCCGCTGCCAACGCGGGGCTGACAATCACAACATTAAGCGGTGAGGGCTTGGGTAGAATAGACATAACGAAAGGTTACCAAGAATCATGAGACAGGCTGAAGTAAACATATTGGCCCAAGGGCTTAAAACGCTGCGATCACACACGCTTGAGGCCTATGCCCACTATCAGCGTGCAGCGGCGTTGACCGTTCCTTTGGAGCAAGAGTTTAATCCTCCGCTTTGGGAACTGGGTCATCTCGCCTGGTTTCAGGAGTACTGGGTCGCGCGCAATCAGCAGCGGGATCGCGGCATTCTGCAGGATATTAAGCACCCGCGACTGCCCTCGATCGTCCCCATGGCCGATACTTGGTACGACAGCGCCCACGTCGCCCATGATCTGCGCTGGAGTCTGCCGCTTCTGCAAACTGAACCATGTTTGAACTACCTGCAACATACACTCGCGGAAACCCTGGCACATCTTGCATGTGAGACGGACGACTCACCCTCACTCTATTTTTACTGGCTTGCACTACAGCATGAAGCGATGCACCTGGAGGCCAGCACCTACATGGCGCAAGCTTTAGGCATCCCCTTTGAAGTCAGCTGGGCGCCTGACGCGCCTCGCTATGGTGATGGTTTCAACAATTTGCCAAGTATCGAGTGGTCGATGGGCGCGGACTGGAACATGCTGGGCGACAAGTCTTTTTGTTTTGATAATGAGGTCGGCCTTAGAAAAACGCATCTTGAGCGCTTTTCGATCGCCTTACATCCCGTCACCTGGGGAGAGTATCTCCGCTTTATCGAGGCCACCCGTCATCGTTTACCTCCCTATGTCCGCCCATCCACTGTGACCGCTGATGCCCTGCCTTTTGAAATAAACACCTTCGGTACCTGGCACCCCATTCATTCTCAATCGTGCGCCACACATATTTCCTGGGACGATGCGCAAGCCTATTGTCGCTGGGCACAATGCAGGCTTCCGACCGAAGCCGAGTGGGACTATGCCGCACGAACTCAAACTGATTTCAGTTGGGGCGAGGTGTGGGAATGGACAGCTGACACGTTTAGTCCGTTCGATGGCTTTTCGCCCCACCCCTATGCGGAATACTCCGAGCCTTGGTTCGGCACACGCAAGGTACTACGGGGAGCCGCACACGCGACACATCCGTATTTACGCAATGTGCATTACCGCAACTTTTTCACACCGGAGAGACGCGATATTTACGCAGGCTTTAGAGTTTGTCGCACCTGAACCTGGGGTCAACTCGCCCAAAACACAGCAAATTGCTGCTGAGAGTCCGTCCAATGCTGTGTTTCAGAAAAGCCAGCTCGCCGTAGGAGCGCATCAAAGCCAGAAGTGGTCCATTTGTAGGAGTTTTCAGTGTGGATCCCCTCCCCTGCGTGAAAATCTCGCGACCGAGCGCCCCAGCGCACCGTCAATGCATGACGGGCAAGCAGGTGCATCTCGATGCGAGACTCAGTCTGATTAAAGACCGCTTGATGCTGCCAGTCTC
>JANQYI010000009.1:247545-252094 GCA_030728985.1 Burkholderiaceae bacterium
CCACCTTGCGTGGATCAATATCGAAGGTCTTGTAAAAACTTGGGATCCTCTGGGTCATTCAACTGCTCCGGACAATTCAAAAAATATATTCTGAACCTTAACATGTCGCACTAAACCAGTCGTCTTGACGCCAGCGCTCAGGCATAATCACCTACACCCTTTAGGTACTCAAAGTCACTATGACAACCTTAACGACACGCACCGATCAAAGCCCCTGGGACGTCTTTTGGATTTTTCTGCGACTGGGGCTCACCTCTTTTGGCGGACCCGTCGCGCACCTGGGGTATTTCCGCGAAGAATTCGTCTCGCGTCGCCAATGGCTCAGCGACCGAAGCTATGCCGATCTCGTCGCACTGTGTCAGTTTTTGCCAGGCCCCGCCAGCAGCCAGGTCGGCATCGCGCTGGGCTTTTCCAGAGCCGGTTACTCGGGTGCACTTGCGGCATGGACGGGTTTTACGCTGCCCTCGGCGATTGTATTGATTGTGTTTGCGATGGGCATCACAAGTGCTGGAAGTAGCTTCTCGGAGGGTGCACTACAAGGTTTAAAAATCGTCGCTGTCGCCGTTGTCACCCAAGCAGTCTGGGGCATGGCACGCAGCCTCTGCACCGATGCAAAACGCATTACCATCATGATGCTAGCCACGTGTGCCGTGTTGCTGATGCCCTCGGTTTGGTCTCAAATTGGGGTGATCATTGTGGCCGGTCTCGCAGGTGTCATGCTTTTTAAACCTGCGCAACTCGCACCTAACGATCCGCTTCCAATTCAAATCACGCGGCGTACAGGCGCTTTCTGGCTCACACTCTTTTTTATTATATTGATTGTCTTACCAGTGGCTGCCGAAGCTTTGCCCAATCAGACACTGGCGATCATTGATGCCTTTTATCGTGCGGGCTCTCTGGTGTTTGGCGGTGGCCACGTGGTTCTGCCACTGCTGCAAACCGAGGTCGTGCCAACGGGCTGGGTAGACGAACAGGTTTTTCTCGCGGGCTATGGTGCGACACAAGCCATGCCAGGACCGCTGTTCACCTTTGCCGCCTTTCTTGGTGCATCGATGAGTTCTGCGCCAAGTGACTGGCTCGGAGGCATGATTGCGTTGATCGCGATTTTTATTCCTTCGTTCCTACTGGTCGTGGGCGCACTTCCCTTCTGGGAGCAATTACGACAGAATCTCCGCACTCAGGCCGCATTAGGCGGCATCAATGCCTCGGTTGTTGGTTTGTTGCTCGCCGCGCTTTATCAACCCGTTTGGACAAGCGCGATTCTGAGCCCGCAAGATTTTGGCTTGGCACTGGTCGCCTTTGTCGCATTGATGTTTTGGAAGCTCCCGCCATGGCTGGTCGTTGCGGCCGGTGGTTTAGCGGGCTGGCTACTTCATCTGCTTTAAAGAACTCCTCTAAACAGGCGATATCAAAGCTTGACCCTTGACATGGCAATGTAAATTTTCAATCACCCGTTCAACAGCCGCTTGCATCGCCTCGGGCGAAAGACCTGCGATATGGGGCGTAATGACCACATCGTCGAGCTCGATCAAAGCAGGAGGCAACGTGGGCTCACCCTCGTATACATCGAGCGCGGCGCCGGCTATTGCCTTCGCTTTGATCGCATCGGCAAGCTCGATAGTATCGACGAGACTACCCCGAGCCACGTTGACCAAGACGCCGTCGGGACCTAGCAAATTCAACACTTTACGATTGACGATATGGAAAGTCTGAGGACCCGCGGGAGCGCACAGTACTAAAAAATCACACCAGGCTGCCAGCTCTTCGATATTGGCAAAGTAAACAAAACCCAAATCATCTTTTCGGGTACGGCTGTGATAGCCCACCTGCATATCAAAGGCGAGCGCTCGAGTTGCAAGCTTTTGACCGACAGCACCCAAACCAAAAATACCCATTTTTCTGCCTGAGATATGTCTTGGTCTCGGTACCTCGTCACGCCATAATCCACGACGTACTTCACGATTCAGAAAAGGTAGTCGCCTAATCGTGGCAAGCAACAACATCATCGTATGATCTGCAACGACCTCAGCGTTGGTTCCCGCCGTGTTGCAGACGACGATGTTTCTACTTTTTGCTGCATCAAGTTCGACGCCTTCGTGACCTACGCCCAAAGTGCTGACGAACTCGAGCTTGGGCATGAGCGCCATTTCAGCGTCCTTCAAACCGAAGGCGCCGTTGGTCAAAACAAAACGAATGCGCGAGCCCTGTTCACGCATCGTTTCGGTGCAAAATGAGCGATCACCACCGTATTTTTCATATGGCAGATAGATTACCTCGAAATGTTCCGACAAAAGCGATCGATGATCCTCGGTCAAAAATACAAGCACTAAGAACACTGACTGTTGAGACATTAAAAATCCTTCAATACCGAAAAACGTTCACTCTTTATTTACTCTGGTTTTTTCCCGAATTGAACGCCCGCCCACTCTTCAAAATGTCTCATTGGAAAAAGATTGTCTTTGGGTCCATCGCCTTGTGTCATGGCAAAGGCCAGAAACTGTCGTGCGTTTTGGTTAACAAACATCGGTGCACCAATTTTCTCAGCCTCGTCCAAGCACATTTTGATATCTTTGTGCAGCAACTCCGTTGTGAAGCGCACTGGGAAGCTCCTGTCCAAGGCGCACTGAGGGATTCTCTCAAGCGTTGCAAAAGATCGACCGCTTGAGACATTAAGCACGTCAAGCATTGTCTTGGAGTCCAACCCCGCTTTGACGCCGTACACCAACGCCTCGCAACTGGCTAACATGCTTGTGGCATACAAGGTGTTGTTGATGATCTTCATCGTTTGACCCAGGCTAGGATCCTCACCTAGAAAGAAAATGTTTTTACCGATAATGTTTAAAACGGGTTCGGCTTTCTTGAAAGCCTCAGCATCCCCTGAGGCCATCACCGCCAAGGTACCGTGCTGTGCTGCGACTGTGCCTCCACTGACAGGAGCGCTCACGAATGCGATTGCTCGCTGAGACAAAATTTCATGCACTTCTTTTGTGACCGAGGGACCTGTCGTGGAAAGATCGATCAGCATCTTGACCTTTGAACCTTTCACGACCTCCGTTGCAACGTTTTTTACCGCGGCAGGCACTGGCAAACACAAATAAACATCGGTAGTGCGGGATGCCAAATCGGAAACGCCCTCCGCAACCTCTGCGCCAAGCGCCTTAAAGCGCGAAAGAACATCTTTATTCAAATCAAAAATAACGAGTTCATGTCCTGCTGCCAGAATACGTGTCGCAAAATGTTGTCCGATATTACCTGCGCCAATTAAACCTATCTTCATGCCTGTCTCCTTGAGATTTTTTATGTGTACTTTTCTTTTATACAGATACTAATATATCAATTACGCCGTTTGAAAGATCGTACCGAAATCGCAGTGATCTTGCGCGAGTGTGGCAACCGCTGAAATAAAGGCGCTCTTGCGTTCAGTACGATATACGGCGGCATACGATGCAAGCGGCAAGACCGGCGTCACGGGAAGCACTTGAAGCGCACCGGCTTGAATCATTTGTTGCAAACAATTTTTAGGCAGATAACTAACGCCCATTCCCGAGATCGTGAGCGCGATCAATGTCACCAGACTATTACTCAATATCGTGTTTTCAGGCTGGATGCCGATGGACTGAAGCCATCTGTTGTAGAGCTGTCCCGTACCAGAACGATCATCCTGAGTAAGAAGTCTGTGGCTGGCAAGATCCTGCATACGCAAGCGGCGACTCATCGACACCAGACCTGGCTTGCACATCCAGACATTTTCAACAACGCCTACTTTTTTCACGACCAATCTTTGATCCTCGAATACTTGGGGAATAATCATCAAGTCGACCTCGTCTGTCAACAGCTTGTCTCTCAACGCAAGACTCACATCCACATACGGCTCAATCACAACGCGCGGATAACAGGCCTGAATCGCACTCACTAGCCGAGGCAACCAGGTCATTGCGGTGAGTTCCGTCACGCCAATCCTGATGCGGCGCACCAATATTTCTGGACGTTGAAACTGCTCGATGGCCGTATCCCTTTGCTCCAACAATCGTTTAGCAACCAAAAACATCTCTTCGCCCTTGGGCGTCAATCTTGCCGAGCGTTGGGTCCGATCAAATAAAGGCGTCTCGAACATTTCCTCCAACTCATGTACGCGTTTGGAAACTGCGGATTGCGTCGTGTGCAGGCGAGTAGCCGCTTGAGAAAAACCGCCCGCTTGCACAATCCAAAAGAGCGCCTCCAACTGTTTAAAGGTCATCATTCCGGTTTCTTCTTAAATTAATAGATCACTATTTAGAATATATATTAATTCCAATTTATCGCTATTCATGATTTATTTAATTGTCCAGAATCCTATTAAGACGTCGATATTATTTCGGTGATAAAAGGAGAAGTGGATGTTTCTAACAGATGAGGAGACAAAAATGCTGTCGGGCGAGAAAGGCCCGGCAGTCCAAAAAGCGATGCAAATCCTCGTCGCACTTGGAGAAAGCTTCGGGGCGCAGAAGCTTCTTTCTGTCAATAACGTTCATATGGCTGGCTCATCCGTTCTCGTGGCCGAAGAAGCTGG
>JANQYI010000009.1:252194-254473 GCA_030728985.1 Burkholderiaceae bacterium
AGCTTCTTGATCAAGGTCGAGACGCCTATGCGCGACATGACCGACTACGGAACGCTCGGATACTTTGCCGGAAAAATCGCCGGTCAGGATACGCCTGTTTTTGAAGGGCTCCCCAACAATCCCACCCTGGAAGATCTCAAAGCCTTAAGCGCGGCACTCGCAGCTTCGGGTGCTGTCAGCATGTTTCACGCTATAGGCGTCACGCCAGAGGCTCCCACACTCGAGGCGGCCTTTGGTGGTCGCACGCCAGCCAAAACGCTTGTGTATGCAGAGCATCAACGACAAGAGGCCGAAAACGCACTCAACAAAGAACCCTCCGATCATGTCGACTGGATACTCGTCGGTTGCCCCAATGCATCCGTGCAGGAAATTCGCGAAGTCGCCGAAGCGCTCGAAGGAAAAAAAGTACATCCTGATGTGTCGCTGTGGGTCACCACTGCGGGCGCGATGTACGCGATGGCCGATGGAATGGGCTACATCAAAACGATCAAAGACGCAGGTGGCGTCGTGGTGAGAGAGACCTGTCCCTTTTTAGCAAGAAGTCGAGTCATCGCACCTTCGAAAGGTTACAAAACCTTGACGACTAATTCAGCGAAGATGGCTTTTTATGCGCCCGGTCAATTTGGACTGCCCGCTCACTACGGCAATCTGCAGCGCGTGATGCAAGCCGCTCTCAACGGCGTTTGGAGATAATCATCAATATGAATGCAAACATATTACGACTCCAAGGCCGAAAAATTGTCACTGGCAAAGCGCAAGGCGAAGCCATCGTGACACGAGAAGCCATCAGCTTTAACGGTGGTGTCGACAACATGACAGGGATCGTGACAGAACCCGGCCACGAAATCGAAGGGATGAACATCTCGGGCAAAGTCCTTGTTTTTTTAACAGGCAAAGGGTCGACAGGAGGCTCTTACAAGATTTACGACATGGTCTCCCGTGGTACAGCACCCGTCGCTTTTATTCAGGTCAACCCAGAACCCATCACCACCATCGGCGCGATTATCGGCAACATACCAGTCGTTGCAGGGCTAGACCAAGACCCGACGATCGTGATTAAAACAGGCGACTTCGTCGATATTGATGCGGACGCTGGCGTTGTAGAAGTGAGTCTTAAAAATCGTTTATAAAAAACTAAAGTAGCATATTTCTATAAAAAATCAGGAGACAAAGCATGATCACAAAAAAAATATCACAACTTGTTTTAACAACCTCGATGGTCGCCTTGAGCACGTTTGCAATCGCGCAACCCAATCAATGGCCCACGCGCCCCGTCACAATGGTCGTTCCTTTTGCCGCAGGTGGCAGCACCGACATTACAGCGCGCATGCTGGCTGAAAAGCTCGGTCCCATCCTTGGTCAAAACGTCGTGGTCGAAAACAAACCTGGAGCCGCCGGCAATATTGGCGCAGCCTTTGTCGCGAGAGCTCAACCTGATGGCTACACCATCCTCTTGCATACCAGCACACTTACTGCGAACGTATCTCTTTACAAAAATATGGGCTTGAACGTACAGAAAGATCTGGTTCCAGTCTCGCAGGTCGCGCTGATCCCAAACGTCTTGATGGTGAACAGTAATTTTCAAGCTAAAACGCTTGCTGAGTTTGTGGAAATCGTGAAGCAGAAAAAAGTGCCAATTAATTACGGCTCCTCAGGCAGCGGTGCCTCCAACCATCTCGCGGGTGTGTTGTTTAACAACATGGTGGGTGGAGAAATGGTACATATCCCTTACAAAGGGGGCTCCTTGGCCAATAATGATCTTTTGGCTGGTCAGGTACAAGTCGTTTTTTCACCCATGGTTGAAGTGCTGGGCTATTTAGACAGCGGCAAGCTCAGACCACTCGCCGTCACCACTAAAACTCGCTCCTCCAGAATCCCCAATACCCCGGCAATCGCAGAGATCCTGCCAGGTTATGAAATCGTTTTGTGGAACGGAGTTTTTGCACCTGCTGCGACACCGCCAGCGATTGTCAATAAATTGAGTGGCGCCATACAAACAGTGATGAAAGACCCAAGTGTCTTGAAGAGAATTACCCAACAAGGATCGACCTCTATTGGCAGTAGTCCTGCCGACTTCAAAAAAGTGGTGGATGCTGAAATTCCAAAATGGGCGAATCTAATTAAAATGTCTGGTGCAAAAGTCGATTAAAACTCTAGACAAAAAATTTGATCATGCCTTTCGTGCCTAGTTAGAAGCAATTACCACTTTTAACTAGGCAGTTCGCCCATACTGGTCCTCAAAGCGCACGATATCGTCCTCGCCAAGGTAACTGCCAGAC
>JANQYI010000010.1 GCA_030728985.1 Burkholderiaceae bacterium
GTGTTGTTGCAGGTCTACAGCGACCCGGGCACAGAAAGTCAAACGGAATGGGCGATGGAGTCCCTTGAGCGCTCGCTTCGCTGGGACGAACACAGGTTCGGGCTCGAACTTGATCTCGATCGTTTCATGATCGTGGCTGCGCGAGACTTCAATATGGGCGCCATGGAGAACAAGGGTCTCAACATTTTTAACGCCGCTTACGTACTGGCCGATCCCAATACGGCGACTGATGGCAATTATCAAGCGATTGAAGCTGTAATCGGGCATGAGTACTTTCATAACTGGACAGGCAACCGCGTCACATGCCGCGACTGGTTTGAGTTAAGCCTAAAAGAAGGCCTCACCGTATTTAGAGACCAAGAATTTACTGCCGACATGAGGGCCCAAGGGCTTGATCAAACCGGAGCGGCGAGTGCGCGCGCCATCAAACGCATCGGTGATGTCGTCTCCTTGCGGGCGGTGCAATTTCCCGAGGATAGCGGGCCCATGGCGCACCCGATCCGACCCGAAAGCTACCAAGAAATCGGTAACTTTTATACGGCGACGATTTATGAAAAAGGCGCTGAAGTCATACGCATGATCCATACCCTCTTGGGCGAACGCGTATTTCGCGCGGGGATGGATGAGTACTTTAGGCGACACGATGGCCAAGCAGTCACGTGCGATGATTTTGTTGAGGCGATGGACTGGGCTCTTCAGCGTGCGAATCCTGGTAAAAATCTGGAACAATTCAAACGCTGGTATTCTCAGGCTGGTACTCCTCGGGTCACCGCGTCCCTTGCCTACGACGATCAAGCCCAGCGGTGTTCGCTCACGCTCACCCAGCATTGCCCTCCTGTCGGCGTTGAAAAACAAACAAGCGCGCCAAAACTCCCTTTTCATATTCCGATCATCATCGGACTGCTTGACGGTCTGGGCGCGCCCCTTTTACTAGGCAAGGATCCCAAAACAGGTGCTCCGCTGACTGAACAGATGCTCGAACTGACCCAAGAATCACAAACCTGGGTCTTCGACCAGATTGCAAATCCACCCACGCCATCTTTGCTGCGTCATTTCTCAGCACCCGTCAATCTCATCTACTCTTACACCAACCAAGAGCTCGCGCTACTTTCATCGCACGACCAAGATGCCTTCGCGCGCTGGGAATCCGGTCAAGAGCTCGCAAGTCGGCAGATTCTCAACCTGGCGGCGGCCTGGAGACAGAGCGGCCAAACGTGCAAGCCCGACTCCGTCATGGTCAAGGCATGGGGCGCCATGCTGCGAGACAAAACACTCGATGCGGGATATTTGGCGCGCGCACTAAGTCTACCCATTGAAAAAACGGTGCTTGAGCGAATGGACGAGATGGATCCGATCGCAGTTTCTCAGGGACTTTCGGCCCTCAAGCAACAGCTGGGCCAGCACTATCGCGCTGAACTCATGGATCTCTATCATTCAAACGCAACACCTGGTTATTACTCACCAGCACCAGGTCCGTCCGGTAAGCGCGCGCTTAAAAATCTCGCGCTTTACTATCTCATTTCTGCCCAAGACACCGAGGCCATTGAGTTGGCGTTTCAACAGTTCAATCACGCCACTAATATGACAGATCGGATGGCTGCTTTTGGCGCCCTTGTGCACGAAACGCACGGGCCGCGAACCAGTGATGCTATCACTGCTTTTTATGAAAACTGGCAGCACGACCCGCTTGTCATCGACAAGTGGTTTGCAGTGCTCGCCTCCTCTCCCCAGGCCACGATCGAAGACCTGCTCGGCCTCATGGCCCACCCTGCCTTTACCCTGCGCAATCCCAACCGCGCACGCTCAGTGATTTTTGCTTTTTGTTTCGCAAACACACGCGGACTTCACGCAGCGGACAGCAGTGGCTACCGATATTGGACAGATCAAGTGCTTGCACTCGATGCACTCAATCCTGAAATCGCCGCGCGACTCGCACGCGCGTTTGATCATTGGGCAAGATTTGTCCCAACCGCCCGTGATCAAATGCAGCAAGAACTCAAGCGCGTTGCCTCTCAACCCAATCTTTCACGTAACACCTTAGAAATCATCTCCAAGGCGCTTGCTCTTTGAGATTTACTGATCGAATCAACCTCGCCTACACAGACACCTTCACACGTTGACATCACATCATGAAACGCAAAACACTTACGCAGTACCTCGTTGAGCAACAGCGCGCCGCGCACGCCCTGAGCTCAGAAGTCCGCTTGTTGATTGAAATCGTCTCCAGAGCTTGTAAAACCATCAGCCATGCCGTCAGCAAAGGTGCCCTAGGTGGTGTACTGGGTAGCCTAGAGAGTGAAAATGTACAAGGCGAGGTCCAAAAAAAGCTCGACGTCATCTCCAATGAGGTTCTGCTCGAAGCCAATGAGTGGGGTGGACACCTCGCTGCAATGGCCTCTGAGGAAATGGAAACCATCCATCTGATTCCCAATCGCTACCCCAAGGGCGAGTTTCTCTTGCTTTTTGATCCTTTGGATGGCTCTTCAAATATCGATGTGAACGTGTCGATTGGCACTATTTTCTCCGTACTTCGTGCCCCGGCGAGCGCCTCTGGTCGCGAAATCACCGAAGAAGACTTTCTGCAGCCAGGCAGCACGCAGGTCGTCGCCGGCTATGCCATCTATGGTCCGCAGACCATGCTAGTGCTGACCATTGGACAAGGCGTTGTCGGCTTTACGCTTGATCGTGAAATGGGTTCCTGGATCCTAACCCACGAAAACATGACGATTCCAGCCGATACGAAAGAGTTTTCAATCAACATGTCCAACATGCGCCACTGGGCACCTCCAGTGCGTCGCTACATTGATGAGTGCCTCGCCGGTAAAACGGGCATCCGAGGCAAAGACTTTAATATGCGCTGGATCGCCGCGATGGTGGCCGATGTACATCGCCTCATTACGCGTGGCGGTATATTTATGTACCCATGGGACGCGCGCGAACCCGGCAAACCAGGCAAATTACGCTTGATGTATGAAGCCAACCCAATGAGTATGCTGGTCGAACAGGCTGGAGGCGCCGCGACGGACGGCAACCAGCGCATTCTCGACATTCAACCGACCAGCCTGCACCAACGTGTTGGTGTGGTGCTCGGCTCAAAAAATGAGGTTGACCTTGTGACGCGTTACCATCACGAGGCCAACAAGTAAGTCGCTCAGACTTATTTCAAAGTAAAGATGGTCGCACCAGTGGTTTTGCGGGCAGCCAAGGCCGTTTGTGCCTCGCCTGCCTGCTCAAGCGGATAACGCTGGTCGATACGGATTTTGATTTTCTTGGCCAACACCATCTCAAAAAGTTCATCCGCTGCGGCTTGCATTTTTTCTTGCGTATTGACGTGCACGGCCAAGGTTGGACGCGTCACATACAAGGAGCCCTTGGCCGCCAAAATGCCCAATGCGACGCCTTCGACAGGACCTGAAGCATTGCCATAGCTGACCATCAAACCACGTGGCTGCAAGCAGTCCAGCGAGGTCATCCAAGTGTCCTTGCCCACGCCGTCATACACCACGGGCACTTTCTTGCCACCGGTCAGTTCAAGCACACGCTCAGCGACATTTTCCTTAGAATAATCAATGACTTCCCAGGCACCATGTGCCTTGGCAAGCGCTGCTTTTTCAGGACTGGACGCAGTACCAATGACCTTGACGCCAAGCGCTTTCGCCCACTGACAAGCGATGAGGCCGACACCACCGGCAGCCGCGTGAAACAAAATAGTTTCGCCTTCTTTGATCCGATATGTCTGGCGCAACAGATATTGAACGGTCAGGCCTTTGAGCATCATCGCGGCGGCTTCTTCGAAACTAATGCCTTCTGGCAGCTTGACGACCTGGGCAGCGGGCACATTACGTGCTTGTGAATACGCGCCAATCGGGCTCTGACCATAGGCGACTCGGTCGCCTTCCTTGAAGCGGGTCACAGACTTGCCGACCGCTGTCACGATCCCTGCGCCTTCGAAACCTAGGCCGTGTGGTAGCGGGCTCTTGTAGAGTCCGTCGCGGAAATAAATATCGATGAAATTCAAGCCAGCGGCATGCTGCTGAATCGTGATTTCGTTATCACCCGGAGCGGGCACTTCGATCTGCACCAGCTGTAAGACCTCAGGGCCGCCGTTTTTTTCAATACGAATGGCTTTTACTAGATTGCTCATACATGCTCCAGGCAAAATGGGGAATGGTTAAAAATTGAAGATTAATCGTGTGATGAGTTTATATCGTACGCAAGGTAAAATGCAGTTTTACCTCGACAAATTGCAGGAAAACTATGGCAGGACATAGCAAATGGGCCAATATCCAGCACCGTAAAGGTCGTCAGGATGCCAAACGCGGAAAGCTTTGGACCAAAATTATTCGCGAAGTCACTGTCGCCGCCCGTGCGGGTGGTGCTGATCCCGATGCCAATCCCAGGTTGCGCATGGCCTGGGACAAGGCCACCGCGGCCAATATGCCCAAAGATAATATCCAACGCGCGATTACTCGCGGTGCGGGTGGCGCCGATGGTGCCAACTACGACGAGATTCGTTACGAAGGTTATGGCGTGGGCGGTGCAGCGGTCGTGGTGGACTGCATGACTGACAACCGCACTAGAACAGTCGCCGATGTCCGACACGCACTTTCTAAAAATGGCGGCAACCTCGGTCAGGAGGGATCGGTCGCCTTTATGTTCACACATTGTGGCCAGTTTGTCTTTGCGCCGGGCACGTCTGAAGACGTCGTCATGGAAGCCGCGCTTGATGCAGGCGCAGACGATGTCATGACCGACGAAGAAGGCGTGATCGAAGTCACCTGTGCCACAACAACCTTTGCAGCGGTGCGTGATGCCTTACAAGCTAAGGGTCTCGTTCCTGAGATGGCTGATATCGTGATGAAACCCAACAACGAAGTTGAGCTCACGGGTGATGACGCCATCAAAATGCAAAAACTACTCGATGCTCTGGAGTCACTCGATGATGTCCAAGAGGTCTATACCAACGCCGTGATGGATGAGCAGGACTAAATTCGCATGAAACTACTTGTTATTGGCTCAGGTGGCCGTGAGCACGCATTGGCCTGGCGTTTATTGCAATCCAACCGTGTCGAGCATGTCTATGTTGCCCCTGGTAACGGTGGTACAGCGCTGATGAAAGGCGCCTCCAATGTCGCCCTGTCCGACCCTCAGGCTTTAGCGGACTTTGTGCGTGCGCAAGACATCGCCTTGACAGTCGTGGGCCCCGAAGCGCCTTTAGCTCAAGGTGTCGTGGATACGTTTCGCGCTCAAGGACTGAAAATATTCGGCCCCACGCGCGCCGCCGCGCAGCTTGAAAGCTCCAAGGACTTTGCCAAAGCCTTCATGGTGCGTCACCGTATTCCAACAGCCATTTATCAAACCTTTACCGACCCAGTTGCTGCCCACAGTTATATAAATGCCCGAGGTGCACCGATCGTGATCAAAGCTGATGGTTTGGCTGCGGGCAAAGGGGTGGTCGTCGCGACAACCTTGGACGAAGCGCACGCAGCGGTCGACGCCATGTTGGGGGATGGCTCGCTTGGTGCCGCCGGTGCACGCGTCGTGATTGAGGAGTGCCTGCTCGGCGAAGAAGCCAGTTTTATCGTTTTGTGCGATGGCAAAAACATTTTCCCGCTCGCCACCAGTCAAGATCACAAACGCCTCAACGATGCTGACCAAGGGCCCAACACAGGCGGCATGGGTGCCTACTCCCCTGCTCCAGTCGTGACTCCCGTCATTTTTGATCGCGTCATGAAAGAGGTGATCCATCCGACCATCGCAGGCATGGCCGCTGATGGCATTCCCTTTACAGGATTTTTGTACGCCGGCTTGATGATAGGCGAGGGTCATGAAGCGAGCTGTCCGATTAAAGTACTCGAATTCAACTGCAGAATGGGTGACCCGGAAACACAACCCATCATGATGCGTATCCGCAGCGATCTCGTGTCAGTCTTTGAGCATGGCGTCAACGGTACGCTCGACCAGGCAACGATTGACTGGGATCCCCGAACAGCCTTGGGCGTCGTCATGGCAAGCCACAATTATCCGGGTGTGCCACGTCTCGGCGATCCGATCACAGGCATTCCTGCTGAAAAGTCGGACTGTGTGGTGTTTCATGCCGGTACAGTACTCGACGACTCGACGCTCAAGACAAGCGGTGGTCGCGTGCTCTGCGTCACGGCTCTCGATGACACGGTGCGCGCCACACAAAAAATGGCCTACGACGTGGTCAATCAGATCCAGTTCAATGGGGCTCAATACAGAACCGACATTGGCTGGCGAGCCTTGGAGTCCTGATACATGAATCATCATGCTGTGACATCAAACATCGATTCAGTCGTAGATTTGCCAGCAGTGCACAATTATCTTCTTGGTCTGCAGCAATCCATCGTGAGCGCCCTTGAGATAGCGGGTGGCGAATCATTCCAATGCGATGAGTGGACGCGAGCAGAAGGAGGCGGTGGCATCTCCCGTCTTATTGAAGGCGGTTCGCTGTTTGAGCGTGCAGGCGTGTTGTTTAGTCATGTCAAAGGGATGACCTTGCCACCTTCCGCAACGCTTCATCGTCCTGAGGTCGCAGGTCGGCCTTGGCAAGCGATGGGTGTTTCGATGGTTCTTCATCCACGCAACCCCTACATTCCGACAACGCACATGAACGTGCGTATGTTTGTCGCAAAGGCGGCAAAGGACTCGGATCAAAAAGATATCTTTTGGTTTGGGGGCGGCATGGACCTGACGCCCTACTATCCCTTTGAAGAGGATGCCGAACACTTTCATCGGGTGAATCGTGACGCACTCGCACCACACAGCGACAC
>JANQYI010000011.1 GCA_030728985.1 Burkholderiaceae bacterium
AGCGTGCCATAGATGGCAATCGCTGCTCCAAAATCCTCGTTAATAATGTCCCACTCTTCCGTCCAGATAAAACTGATTCCGAACTTTTGAAATGCGGGCCAGGCGCTGATCATCAGCGAAATCATGATGGCCGCGAGGGCAACCAACACAAATATTGCAAACAACATTGTGACTTTGTGAAACAGAAAGTCCTGAATACGCTGCTTTTTGACCACCGCCATCATGCGTGGGTCCAACATGCCGCTTGTCGTTGGGGGCGTACCCATCTAGTACTCCTTAGAACCGAATGTCCAGACCCACCGGGCCTGGACATTTTGATTTGAGATCTAAACCTTCATCACTACAGGGATAAGAGTTTAAACTTGATACTAGAGTTTAGTGCTTGATCTGCGACCAAACTTTTGATGCGATGGCCTTGGTCAACGTATCTGGCAGTGGCACGTAGTCCAAATCCAAGGCAAGCTGCTGACCATCTTTGAAGGCCCAAGTAAAGAACTTGATGACGTCTTTTGAAGCCTGCTTGTTGGTGGGCTCTTTGTACATCAACGCAAAAGAAGCGCCAGTGATAGGCCAAGAAGCAGCGCCTTTTTGCTCAACTAGCGAAATGCCCATGCCTGGAACGCTGAACCAGTCGGCACCAGCGGCTGCAGCAGCAAACGTCTTTTCGCTTGGTGCGACATAGTTACCATCTTTGTTCATCAATTGCATGTACGTGATGTTGTTTTTCTTTGCATAAGCATACTCAACGTAACCGATCGCGCCTTTCACACGGGTGACGTTGGCTGCAACACCTTCGTTACCCTTGCCACCGACCGAGCTGCTTGCAGGCCACTTCACTGCTGCACCCTTGCCAACTTTTTCTGCCCATGGCTTGCTGGCCACAGTCAAATAGTCAGTAAAAATAAAGGTTGTACCGGAACCGTCAGCACGGTGAACCACGGTGATCGACTGATTTGGCAGTTTTTTACCAGGATTCAGAGCGGCAATCTTGGGGTCATTCCATTTTGTAATGACGCCCATGAACATTTCAGCTAAAACTGGGCCCGTCAGTTTGAGTTCGCCCTGCTTGAAGCCTTCGATGTTGGCGATGGGTACGACACCACCAAGGATCACTGGAAACTGAACCATGCCGTCTTTGTCGAGCCGCTCACCCTTAACTGGCGCATCTGAAGCACCAAAAGTGACCGTCTTAGCGCGAATCTGACGCAAGCCGCCTGAGGATCCAATAGACTGATAATTCAAGCCTACGTTTTCAATCTTTTTGTAGATTTCGGCCCATTTAGCGAAAATGGGGTATGGGAATGTAGCGCCAGCACCAGTAATGTCGGCGGCTTGCACGGACAAAGCGGCAGCGCTCAAGGCGATACCTGCTGTCACGGAAGTAAGAATGCGTTTGATCATTTTTAGTCCTTAAAAAACTTAAAGAAAGTAGGTGTTCATCTGCTACAAATTGGATCTTAAAGACCCAACATGACGAATTGATGACAGTCCATTCACCTAGACAGGATCAACCTAACTTTTCCATCAGATGCTCATGAAGTGAAAACGGCACCCGACGATTACGGATCAATTCATACGATCCATCAGGCAATTGGAGCCAGGCGCGCTGGTTATCGCGCAAGGCTCCCGTGAAGGCCTCATCAATGACGCGCTTTTTGAGGGCGGGGTTATTGACTGGGAAGGCAATCTCGACCCGTCTAAAGAAATTACGGTCCATCCAGTCGGCGGATGACAGGTAGACAGATTCTTGTCCTTGGTTAAAGAAGTAAAACACCCGCGAATGCTCTAGAAAGCGTCCCACGATGGAGCGTACGGTGATGTTTTCTGACAAACCGATGACGCCAGAGCGCAACGCACAAACGCCGCGCACGATTAAATCGATCTTGACGCCTGCTTGGCTCGCCTTATAAAGCTCTTGGATCACCAGAGGCTCTAGCAAAGAGTTCATTTTCGCCATGATGCGCGATTTTTTCCCCGCCCGCGCCGCACGCGTTTCGGCGCGGATCATGCTGATCACGGTGCTGTGCATCGTAAAGGGCGACTGCAACAGCATTTTTAACTTTCTTCGCTCCCCAAGCCCGGTCAACTGGGAAAACACTACATCCATGTCCTCGCAAAGCTTGGGATCGGCGGTTAACAGCCCGAAATCCGTGTACAGACTGGCGGTCCGCAAGTGGTAATTGCCGGTCCCCATGTGTCCATAGCGGCGAATACGTCCTTTTTCACGCCTCAAGACTAAGGCCATCTTGGCGTGCGTTTTGTGTCCGACAACGCCGTAGACCACGTGCGCGCCAACTTCCTCGAGACGGGCCGCCCAGTTGATATTGGTTTGCTCATCAAAACGCGCCATCAACTCCACGACCACCGTGACCTCCTTGCCAGCCTTGGCGGCAGAAAGCAGCAAATGCATAAGCTCCGAGTCTTCGCCCGTTCGGTAGATGGTTTGCTTGATCGCCACCACATCAGGATCCAAGGACGCCGCGGTCAGAAAATCCAAAATAGGCGTAAAGGACTGGTAGGGGTGGTGCAACAGATAGTCTTGCTTTGAGATCGCCTCGAAAATCGCTGAAGTGCGGTTGGGTAAGTGATCAAAAGGCTTGGGTACTCGGCCCTGGAACTCTGGAAATAATAATTCGGGGGCCTTGACGATATTGCAGATCTGCATCAAGCGCGCGACGTTGGCCGGCCCATTGACACGATACGTATCTTCTGGCGTCAACGAAAACTCTTTTTGCAAAAAGGCTTCGATGTGCGGCGGGGTGTTGTGATCGATCTCCAGACGGACAGCCGAACCGAAATTGCGCTGTGAAAGCTCGCCCTGCAAGGCTTGACGCAAGTTTGTGACCTCTTCTTCGTCGACAAACAAGTCGCTGTTGCGTGTGACACGCCACTGATAGCAGCCTTCCATCTGCATCCCAGGGAATAAATCCCCGACAAAAGCACGCAAAAAGCTCGTCAGCAACGTAAATCCATGCGGATGGCCAGAGATTGCAGGAGGCACCTTGATCAAGCGCGGCAGCGCACGCGGGGCTTGCACAATCGCAATCGTCGCTTTGCGTCCGAAGGCGTCTGCCCCAGACAGTGGCACAATGAAATTTAGGCTTTTGTTGTAGACCCTGGGAAAAGGATGCGCGGGATCCAGGCCAATCGGGGTCAACAAGGGCATTACATCGCGATGAAACACCTCGCGCGCCCATTTTTTCTGGGTAGTATTCCAATCGGCCGCGTGATGCAGTACCACGCCTTCAGCTTTAAGCGCGGGCAGCACTTTTTCATTGAGTAGGGCGTATTGTTTGGCCACTAAAACATGCACGTCCTGCTGGACACGCTCAAAGGCCTCTTCGATGGTGAGCCCGTCAGGACCCATCAGATGAGGGTGCTGCGCAATCTGTGCCTTGAGGCTCGACACCCTGATTTCGAAAAACTCATCCAGATTGGAGCCGACGATACAGACATAGCGCAGCCGCTCGAGCGCAGGAGTATCAGGACGCTCCGCCATGGCCAGAACACGTTCATTGAACTGCAACAAGGACAATTCACGATTGAAGTAAAGAGGCTCGGTTTTTTTTCTGGCTGGCATAGGCGTAGAACCTGTCAAGAAAGGTGAAACAACGCTACTCATGGCGACTTAAGGTGACTTAGGGCATGATAGCGGCATTTTCGAAGGTGAAGCTTATCTCACCAACATGACAAACTTTTTACAAGATACCCTTTTATAATAGCCAAATCATCCTTTGGTTTATTTTTATGAAACACCTGTTGGCAGCAGTCGATCTGGGATCCAACAGCTTCAGGCTGTCAATTGGAAGAGTCGCCGAACAAAATGGCGCCAAGCATATCTACCAGATCGACCGCCTCAAGGAAACGGTCCGTCTGGCCGCGGGACTGGATGCCTCCAAACATTTAAACCAAGCCGCCATTGACCGCGCAGTCGAAGTTTTACAGCGCTTTGGTGAGCGCTTGCGCAGTTTTCATCCCGATCGCGTCCGCGCCGTCGCCACCAACACCTTTCGCGTCGCCCGCAACGTGGCGGACTTTCTGCCGCTTGCCGAGGCCGCACTCGGCTTTCCGATCGAGGTGATTGCCGGTCGCGAAGAAGCGCGCTTGATTTATACCGGTGTGAGCCACACACTCCCCGTCTCGCCAGAAAAAAGACTGGTGATCGATATTGGTGGCGGCTCTACGGAAGTGATTATCGGTAGGGGTGACGAGCCCCTCCTCACCTCCTCGCTGTACATGGGTTGCGTGAGCTTCAGTCAAAAGTTTTTCCCTGGTGGCCGAATCGACGCGCAAGGCATGAAACAAGCCGAACTCGCGGCGCGTCGAGAATTCGAGGTCATTACCAAACCCTATCGAAAAATGGGCTGGGATGTCGCCTATGGCTCTTCGGGTACCGCCAAGGCCCTCTTGGCCATTTTGACAGACGGAAAGCTGACGACTGGGGGAATCACCCGCGACGGTCTTGACAGGCTCAAAACCAAGCTCATTCGCGCGGGTCGGGTCATCCCAAGCGATTTACCAGGGATTAAAGTCGATCGAACGGATGTTTTGACCGGCGGCCTAGCGATCATGAGCGCGTTTTTCGACGAGATGCGTGTCGACACCATGACCACAGGCGACGGCGCGTTGCGTCTCGGTGTTTTGGTTGATTTGGCAGGTCGCGAAGAAGCGCACGACCGACGCGACGAATCCGTCACGGCCTTCATGAAGCGCTATCACGTCGATGTCCGTCAGGCGGCACGCGTCAAGCGCACGGCTCTGAGTATTTTCGAAAGTTTATTTCCAAATCGCGGCGAACAAGACGAACTCAGACATACGCTCAGTTGGGCTGCGGATCTCCACGAGGTCGGCATGTCGATCGCTCAGGCGGGCTATCACAAGCACAGCGCCTATATTTTGAACAATGCGGATATGCCGGGCTTTTCTCGGATCGACCAATTACAACTTGGCTTGTTGGCGTTGGTGCACACGGGCAAACTCGCCAAAGGACAATCACTGGTTAAAAATCGCGACCAATGGCTTGCGATTTTATGCTTGCGCCTTGCTGTGTTGCTCTGCCGGCGCCGCGAGGACGTATCGCGTTTACCGCTCTCTGTCGACATCCAAGGCAATGCGATTGTTTGCAAAGTCGATAAAAAATGGCTTTCTACCCATCCCCTCACCGATTTTTCGCTGCACGGCGAAGAATCCGAGTGGGGCAAGGTTGGTTTTGACTTTGAACTGGTATTGGCCTGAGATTTCAGAGAGTGGCTTGGGGTCTGTGACGTAAAGGCCACCCGAACGACTAGCTCAAATCAACGGCCTTGAGCATAGCGATGCCTTGCTCCACCAAACGATCGTCTTCTGCCTCGACCATCAGGCGTAACTTTGGCTCTGTGCCCGACGCGCGAATGAGTACGCGGCCTCGCTCACCAAGCATAGTCTCGACTTGCACTTTGGCCGCCATCAGTCCGGCGTGTTCCGACCAACTTTTCCCAGGCACCCAAGGCACATTGACCATGGTTTGCGGGTACATTTTGAGCGCAGCCAGCCACTGTGACAAGGACTCGCCGCTTCGCTGTAGCGCTGCGAGCACTTGCAAGGCAGCGACAATGCCATCACCGGTCGTGTGCGAATCCAGACATAATAGGTGTCCTGAACTCTCACCACCATAAAGCCAACCACGGTGACGTAATTGCTCCAAAACATAACGATCGCCGACTTGGGCGCGTTCGAAGGGAATCCCCAACGCCTTGAACTGCTTTTCAAGGCCAAAGTTCGTCATGAGCGTACCCACTACGCCAGCGACAGGTCCGCGCGCCAAGCGCTCTCGCACCACCGCAAATAAAAGCTCATCGCCGTTGTAAACACGGCCGTTCGCATCCACCATTTGCAGTCGATCGGCATCGCCATCGAGCGCAATACCAAGATCCGCTCCCCGCGCGCGCACTTCAGCGACCAAGCCCTCTGGGTGCAGCGCTCCGACATCTTTGTTGATATTAAAGCCGTCGGGTGAGACACCAATTGCGGTGACTTCAGCGCCTAGTTCACGAAAAACATGGGGTGCGATGTGATAAGCCGCACCGTTGGCCGCATCAATAACAAGCTTGAGGCCTTTTAAATCCAAATCAGAAGGGAACGTACTTTTACAAAACTCAATATAACGACCCGGCGCATCGTCAATCCTGCGCGCGCGACCGAGCTTTTCAGAGGGTACGCATACCATGGGTTCATCGATCGCCGCTTCGATCGCCGCTTCGGTTTCGTCAGGCAGCTTCATCCCCTTGGAGGAGAAAAATTTGATGCCATTGTCGTGATAAGGATTGTGCGAGGCGCTAATGACAATGCCTGCGACCAAACGCCAAGTGCGCGTCAAATAAGCCACCGCGGGCGTCGGTAATGGCCCTGCCAACAATACCTCGACACCCGCAGAGGCAAAACCTGCTTCTAGGGCGGACTCGAGCATATAACCACTGATGCGAGTGTCTTTGCCGATGAGCACCGTCGGACGGCCACTGCGGCCACTCACGCTCGAACGATCTTGCGCCTGGGTCAGCACCTTGCCTGCGGCATAGCCGAGCCGCAGGGCAAACTCAGCATTAATTACCGGTCCACCGGCCAGTCCGCGCACACCATCGGTTCCGAAATATTTTCTTTTAGACATTTTTATTTTCCGCATCCTGTACTGCGCGCCAAACAGCCAAAGCGTCGCGCGTTTCACGGACATCGTGCACCCGAAGGACACGCGCACCGCGAATAACGCCAGCCAGGGCCGCCGTGATGCTACCCGTCAACCGCTGCTCCACGGACTGTCCGGTGACCGCCCCAATCATGGATTTACGCGACACACCTAACACGAGAGGATAACCCGTCTCGGCGATTAAGTTCAAATTGGCAAGCAATACGTAGTTTTGCTCGACCGTTTTACCAAAACCGAAGCCTGGGTCGAGACTGATGCGCTCAACTTGAACGCCCTGGGCTTGGAGCACCTGTGCCTGACCAAGCAACTCGGCTTTGATGTCGCGCGTGACATCGTTGTAATGGGGTGCTGCCTGCATGGTGCCGGGTTCGCCTTGCATGTGCATGATGCACACGCCACAGTGTCCATGCCGAGCCACCAGACGCTGCGCAGCAGGATCACGCATCCCGGTGACGTCATTAATGATATCTGCGCCCATATCCAGGACTGCTTGCATCACCTCAGACTTGCACGTATCGACAGATAGCGCGACGCCGCTGTGAAGAAGCGCCTTGATCACAGGGGTAACGCGCGCGAGCTCGTCTTTAACGGACACGGGTAACGCCCCAGGTCGGGTCGACTCGCCACCAATATCGACAATATCAGCGCCTTCTTGAATCAGGTTGTGTGCGTGGCGGATCGCCGACTCTGTCCGAGCATGCTGACCGCCATCCGAAAAGGAATCGGGCGTGACGTTGACAATGCCCATAAGAATCGGGCGCTTGAGCTGAAACTCAAAGCGCCCGCAAATCCATCTTTCAGCAATCGAACTTCGCACCGCCCGCCTTAAACGACCGCGGCAGGATCGGTCGACGTTCCGGGAGCCGAACCACTCGGTGGAGCACCTGTCGAATCCATCGGTGCCTCTGGTACTTTGGGTGGACGCGGAGGGCGACCTTCGACGATGTCGTTGATCTGATCCGCATCGATGGTTTCCCACTCGAGCAATGCTTTAGTCATGATTTCGACTTTTTCACGATTGTTCTCAAGGATCGATCGTGCCACCGCGTACTGCTCGTCGATAATTTTACGGATCTGAATATCAACCTTTTGCATTGTGTCTTCGGACATATTCGTGGTCTTGGTCACACTGCGGCCAAGAAACACTTCGCCTTCGTTTTCCGCATACACCATGGGACCGAGCTCGGTCGACATGCCGTAGCGAGTCACCATATCACGGGCAATCGCCGTGGCACGCTCGAAGTCATTCGAGGCGCCGGTCGTCATTTGATTCATGAACAACTCTTCTGCGATGCGGCCACCGAACAGCACTGCGATGGTGCTGAGCAAACGCTCTTTGTCCATACTGTAACGATCGCCTTCGGGCAACTGCATCGTCACGCCCAGTGCACGACCGCGAGGAATAATCGTGACCTTGTGCACCGGGTCGGTTTTGGGCATCAAGCGCGCCACAATCGCGTGACCAGACTCGTGGTAAGCCGTATTGCGACGCTCTTCTTCGGGCATCACCAGCGAACGACGCTCGGCACCCATGATGATTTTGTCCTTGGCTTTTTCGAAATCGGACATATCCACCATACGACCGTTACGACGCGCCGCAAACAACGCGGCTTCGTTGACCAAATTGGCCAAATCGGCACCAGAAAAACCAGGACATCCACGGGCTAGAACGTGCGCATTGACGTTTTGAGCCAGGGGCACCTTGCGCATGTGAACGTGCAAAATCTGCTCGCGACCACGGATATCGGGTAGTGGCACCACCACCTGACGGTCGAAGCGACCGGGGCGAAGCAAAGCAGGATCCAGCACGTCGGGACGGTTGGTGGCTGCGATCACGATCACGCCAACACCGGTTTCGAAACCGTCCATCTCAACCAGCAACTGGTTCAGTGTCTGTTCGCGTTCATCGTTGCCGCCGCCCACACCTGCGCCGCGCTGACGTCCAACCGCATCGATTTCATCAATAAAGATGATGCAAGGCGAATGCTTTTTGGCGTTCTCAAACATGTCGCGCACGCGGGACGCACCGACACCCACGAACATCTCAACGAAGTCGGAACCGGAAATACTGAAAAAAGGAACCTTGGCTTCGCCAGCGATGGCCTTGGCCAACAGTGTTTTACCAGTACCTGGAGAACCCACCATCAATACGCCGCGTGGAATGTGGCCACCGAGTTTTTGGAACTTGGTGGGATCACGCAAGAAATCAACGAGTTCTTGAACGTCTTGTTTAGCCTCGTCACAGCCAGCCACATCGGCGAAGGTGATCGCATTGGTCGATTCGTCGAGCATGCGAGCACGAGACTTACCGAAACTAAACGCGCCGCCTTTGCCGCCGCCCTGCATCTGACGCATGAAAAACACCCAGACGCCGATGAGCAACAACATCGGGAACCAGGAAACAAAAATACTCATCAGGAAGGAGGGTTCTTCGCGCGCTTTGCCAGAAACCTGGACACCCGCTTTCATCAAATCCGACACCATCCAAAGATCGCCGGGCGAAGTCAAGGTGTAGGGACGACCCGCATCAGGCGTGACATAGAGCACATCGCTCTGCACATCGACCTTGCGAACTTTGCCAGCTTTGGCATCATCCATAAACTGGGTATAACTGACCGAGTCTTGGGTGGGGGCACGGCTGTCGAACTGTTTGAAAACAGTAAACAGTACGAGTGCAATTACCATCCAGACTGCGACTTTAGAAAACGAGTTATTCAAGGACGATCTCCTGCTTGATGATAGTTCAAGCGTTAACCCTGAAAATTCACAGGGCATTTCACAACTTTGATGACTTATTTTACCCCGTTCTGCGTGCACACTGGGCACATTCCCTACATACAAAAGGGATCAAAAGCTGAGCTAAATCAAAAGCGGGATATTAAAAATCCATTTCAGTGCAATTAAGTTCGATGATGCGCCTAATCAACCATTTTTTTAAGACCCTTGGCGATCAGAAAAGTTTCAGAGGATCGGTCCCGCGACGCTTTGGGTTTGCGTTCGACGACACGCTTGAAGTGCCGTTTGAACGATTCGACAACCTGAGAAAATCCACGCCCGTGAAAAGCTTTAACAATCAGCGCACCTTCTGGCTTGAGGTGCATAAGCGAAAATTCAAGGGCCAAGTCGATCACAATTTGAATTCGAGCGGCATCTGCCATCCCCACGCCAGATAAATTAGGTGCCATATCCGACATTACCAAATCCACCTTAGTGCCTTCCAGCATTTTATTCAACGTGTCGAGCACCTCATCTTCACTAAAGTCGCCCTGAATGAACTCGACGTTCGCGATCGGCTCCATCGGCAAGAGATCCAGTGCGATGATGCGTCCGTCCAGGACACCGGCTTTACCCACCAACCTTTCACGGGCGACCTGCGACCAACTGCCCGGCGCCGCACCCAGATCGACAATCACATTTCCCCGTCGCATCAGCTTCTCTGCGTCCAGGATTTCGGTTAATTTGAACGCCGCACGCGCTCGGTAGCCTTTTTGTGTGGCTAATTTGACGAACGGGTCGTTGATGTGTTGCATCACCCATTCTTTTGAAAATTTGTTTTTGGCCATTCCCGTACAATCTACCTTATGACTATTATGGAACTTACCCCACGCGAACGCAGCGCCCTTCGTGCTGCTGCTCATCCACTGCGCCCTGTTGTCCTGATTGGTGACAAGGGTCTGACTGAGGCAGTCCTCAAAGAAATCGACATGAGCCTGTCGGCCCACGAGCTTATTAAAGTCCGCGCCGGATCAGCGGATCGAGAGGCGCGCGATGACATGCTCAATTCGATCTGCGAGACGCTTTCCTGCGCCGCCGTGCATCATTTGGGCAAAATGCTGATTTTGTATCGCTATGGCGCCAAAGGCACCTACCTCAAAACCACTCCCGAACCCGTCTCACCTGCAAAACGCAAACCCTCCGAACCCCACACACCTAAAAAGCTCGCCGCCGAGGGTAAAAAGGTTGAAAAGCCAACTCGCCGAACGCGCGCAGAACGCGATAGTGATGTGGATCTGGATCGTCCGCGCGTCTTTTCAGGAGACCGTCCGGCGCGCCCCAGCACGCGCCCCTCGGGTGCTAAGGATACCGCACATGGGATTCCGCGTCGCAGCTCGCTGTCATTGCGGGCAGGTGCGCGGCGTGGCGCCCCTGGACTCTCTTCCCGCAAGCGACCTGCTCCTAAGCAATAAAGACGCTCCCGTTAGGACACTGAGTCGCCAAACACGCATGCGTTAAATTCATTTTTAACGCTTACACAGCAAAAAGCATGCATCAGAGATATTTGATGCTGATAATTTCAAACTCGCGAATACCGGAGGGCGCCTGCACTTGCACGACGTCACCTTCGTACTTGCCAATCAGGGCTCTGGCCACCGGACTCGAAACCGAAATTAAATTGGCACGGATGTCGGCCTCAACGTCGCCTACGATCTGGTAGGTCACCTTGTCGCCGGACTCAAGGTCCTCGATCTCGACAGTCGAACCAAACACAGCACGGCCATCGGCATCGATCGTGCTCGGATCGATCAGTTGCGCATTGGAAAGCGTGCCATCGAGTTCGCTGATGCGACCCTCGATAAAGCCCTGACGTTCACGCGCCGCATCGTACTCGGCGTTTTCCGATAAATCGCCCTGAGCGCGCGCCTCGGCAATCGCATTAATGACGGCGGGACGTTCAACGTGCTTGAGGCGATGCAGCTCAGCTTGCAAGCGCTCGGCCCCGCGCACAGTAAGAGGAATAGTGGCCATCGTATTTTCCCAAAAAACAAAACCCCGGATCGATGCGAGGCCGGGGTGGTGATTAAGACTCTATTGTGGTCAAAGTTGTCGGTAAATGCAAGCCTCAAAAAAAGAAATCAGACTAGATTCATAGCGAAAGGTAGTCTTGCTTGAGCTGAGATTGCTGATCCAACTCAGCAAACGTGCCTGAAAAACGGACATGTCCTTTTTCTAGCACATAGACTCTATCGCAAACCAAACGTGCAAAGTGCACATTTTGTTCAGACAAAAGAATACTAACCCCCTGTTTTTTGAGGGCCAGAATCATCTGCACCATTTGCTCAACGATGATGGGCGCCACGCCCTCGGAGGGTTCGTCTAACAAGACAAGATAAGGATTGCCCATCAAGGTGCGGGCAACGGTGAGCATTTGCTGTTCTCCTCCACTCATTTTACTGCCGAGGCGTTGCGGCATCTGCGCCAAGTTCGGAAACAGACCGAACAGTTGTTCGATGCTCCACGCGGGCGCGGGCGTACCATCAGGCCAGCGACGGGAGGGTTGACGACCGACGGCGAGATTTTCCAACACGGTGAGATCTGTAAAGATGCGCCGATCTTCGGGAACAAAACCTAGGCCTAGCGAAGCAATCTGATAAGGCGCAAAACGAGAAATATCATGCCCCATGAAGCGCACTTGCCCTTCTCTTTTGTCCAATAGACCCATCAGACTTTTTATCGTCGTCGATTTGCCCGCGCCATTGCGCCCCATCAGGGCCACCACCTCACCTTGGTTGACCTGCAGATCGACCTCAAACAAGATGCGCGCCGCGCCATACCAGGCGCTTAAACCTTCGGCGCGCAAAAGTGTCGACTCGGGCATGCTTGACCGTGACTCAGTCATGCTCACCCCCAGAAAAAGTGGTGCCAGAACCAAAATATACCTCTTGGACGAGCGGATCGCTTCGAACCTGCGCGGGGGTGCCTCGTGCAATCAGACGCCCTCTAGCCAACACGATCACGCGATCAGCAAAAGCAAACACCACGTCCATGCTGTGTTCGGTAAATAAAACAGCGATACTTTGTTCGACCACCAAACGTTTGGTGAGCGCCATCAAGGCATGGCGTTCCTCGGGCGCCATGCCCGCGGTCGGTTCGTCCATTAACAAGAGTTTCGGCTCATTGGCCAGGGCCATTGCGAGCTCGATGCGTTTGACGTCGCCATAGGCCAACGCACTGCAAGCGCAATCGGCTTGTTCGGACATCCCCACTTGCTCGAGCAAAGCACCAGCCCGATCCAGAGCAAAGTCTCGCGCCGGCTTCAAAAAGGATAACAAGCGACGATGATGCGAGAGCAAGGCCATCTGCACATTTTCAATCGCAGTTAGCGAAGCAAAGGTTTCGGCGATCTGAAACGTCCGTCCCACACCAAAACGCCAGATCTCGCGCGGTGCCTTGCCAAGTAGTTCTTGGCCCGATAGCACAACCGAGCCGCGATCCGCGCGCAACTGTCCGTTAATCATATTGAAGGTCGTGGTTTTTCCCGCGCCATTTGGACCAATCATCGCCAAGAGCTCGCCCGGTTGAATGGAAAAACTCACGTCATCCACGGCGGCAAGACCGCCAAACGATTTACCGAGATCCTTCACGACCAGCAAACTCATCGCGCGCCCCGGACAAAAAGGCGGCGGGCCGCACCAGCGATCCCCTCGGGAAACAGCAGCACCAACAACAAAATAATGCCGCCAAGCATGGCTCGCCAATATTCCGTGTTGCGCGCGACAGTATCGTGCAGCCAGGTAAAGCTCAAGGCACCGACCAGGGGACCCGCCAGGGTCTGAATGCCGCCCAGCAACACCATCACCAGTCCATCGACTGACTTGCTGACGTGCAACACCTCTGGGGAAATACTGCCCTTGGAAAAAGCGAACAAGGCGCCCGCCAAACCCGCGATCCCCCCTGCGATTATGAAGGCGAGCCATTGCAAGCGTTTGGTATCGATCCCGATCGCATCCGCGCGCAACACCGAGTCCCGCGCAGCGCGCATGGCATACCCAAAAGGCGCATGCAGCATGCGACGCAGCAACCATACGGCAGCGACCACCAACGCCAATGTCAGCCAGTAATAGTGCTGCTTGTCGGCCAACCATTGCGCCGGCCACACACCGGTCAAACCATTGCTGCCGCCGGTAAAACCATCCCATTGAAATACCACGGCCCAGGTGATCTGCGCGAAAGCAAGCGTAAGCATCGCAAGATACACCCCAGATAAACGCACGCTAAACCAACCAAACAAAGCGGCGCCAAGGACGGCAACGACGGGGGCGAGCAAGAGCGCCCCTTCCATCGGGATACCCGCATATTTCAACAAGAGTGCGGCACCATATGCGCCCAGACCAAAATACGCGGCATGTCCAAAGGAGTGCATGCCGGCAGGCCCCATGATGAAGTGCAAACTCGCGGCAAAGAGCGCGGCCACAAGCAAATCGATACTCAAGATCGTGACATAAGGCGAAGACTGCGTCAGCCAGGGCAGTACGATTAAAAAGGCAATCAACGCCACCCAAAACCTCAGGCTCCAGATCCCGGCTGCGCGCAGGGGTGGTTCGATATGACCTGCATGGCGAGCAGGCGGCTGTGGACGCCCGAAAATCCCCCAAGGCCTGAGCATCAAGACCGTCGCCATCACTAGAAACTCGACCACCAGTGTCAGTTTAGAAAAAGAAATCTCCACACCAAAAATCGTCACCATCCCTAACCAGATGCAGATCGCTTTGATTTCAGCGATCAGTAACGCCGCCACAAAGGCGCCCGGGATCGAACCCATGCCGCCCACCACCACCACCACGAAAGCCGCGCCGATGATGTTGAGATCCATTTCAAGGCTGGCGGGTTCGCGCGGCAATTGCAACGCGCCGCCCAGACCCGCTAAAAAAGCACCCAAAGCGAACACACTAGTAAATAACCAAGCTTGATTGACACCCAACGCTGCCACCATTTCACGGTCTTGTGTGGCGGCGCGGACATAGGTTCCCCAGGGTGTTCGTGTCAACAAGAGCCAGAGCAGCCCTAACACGACCGGCCCCAACACAATCAGCAACAAGTCGTAAGTCGGAAAACTGCGCCCCAGAATCTGTACCGCGGATTTAAAGCCGGGCGCGCGAGGACCGAGCAACTCTTCGGGCCCCCAAAACCACAGCACGGCGTCTTTAAGCACAAGCACCAGCGCGAAGGTCGCCAGCAACTGAAACAACTCGGGCGCACGGTAAATGCGTCGCATGAGTGTCATTTCAACTAGAGCACCCAGCACCCCTACGCAGAGCGCTGCCCCAATAATCGCGGGCCAGAAGCCAATCGTGGCGGAAAACTGTGTGACCAAACTGTAGGCGATATAAATGCCCACCATGTAAAAAGAACCATGGGCAAAATTGACAATGCGCGTCACACCGAAAATCAACGACAGCCCAGCCGCCACCAAGAACAATGAGGAGGCGCTGGCCAGGCCGTTTAAAAGTTGAACAATGAAACTTGCAAGATCCATACAGTGCTGTGAGCGTTTTTAATCCGCCGGTCGAAGCTTTTTAACCTCGGCGGCGGAGGGTAAAAATTGAGCGCCATCCATGTAGCGGAAATCCACCATCACACCCTTGCCACCCTCGTTTTTAGTACGACCGACGAAGGCCCCCATGGTCGACTGATGATCCTCAGGGCGATAAGTGATCGGTCCGAACGGCGTCATCAACTGTAGTCCCTTAAAGGCAGCGATCAAAGCCTCGGTATCAGTACCTTTCGCTTTTTTAATCCCCTCGGCCAGCGACATGATGGTGCTGTAGCCAATGATCGAACCGAGTCGCGGGTAGTCTTTAAAGCGCGCCTGATAAGCCTTGATGAACGCCTCATGCTCCGGCGTCTTGATGCCGTACCAAGGGTAGCCCGTGACCAACCAGCCGTTTGGCGTTTCTTCCTTGAGTGGATCGAGGTACTCGGGCTCTCCTGTCAATAAGCTCACGACTTCGCGCCCCTTGAATAAACCGCGGGTGTTGCCTTCGCGGACAAACTTTGCAAGATCAGCCCCAAACAGGACGTTGAAAATCGCATCGGGCTTGGCATCTGACAAAGCCTGAACCACGCTCCCCGCATCAAGCTTACCCAATGGCGGAGCTTGCTCCGCCACGAACTCAACATCCGGCTGTGCGGCTTTGAGCAGCGCCTTAAAGGTTGCCGCAGCGGATTGACCGTACTCGTAATTGGGATAAACAATCGCCCAGCGTTTTTTATTCATCGCCGCCGCTTCGGGCACCAACATTGCCACTTGCATATAGGTAGAAGTGCGCAGACGGAAGGTGTAGCGGTTGCCGTTTTGCCAAACGATCTTGTCGGTCAAGGGCTCGCTGGCGAGAAAAAATACTTTTTTCTGTTTAGCGAAATCGGTCAGAGCTAAACCAATATGCGAAAGAAAGGACCCCGTCAGCACGTCCACCTTGTCGCGAGAAATGAGTTCTTCGGCCACACGCACGGCGTCGCCTGGGTTGGCATTGTCATCGCGGGTGATCAATTGGACTTTTTTGCCATTGAGTCCACCGGCGGCATTGATCTGCTCGACCGCCAACTCCATGCCTTTTTTATAGGGCTCGAGAAAAGCGGGCTGCGCTTTGTAGCTGTTGATTTCACCAATCTTAAGCGTGCCCTGCGCCAGCGCGACAGAGGAGAACGCCAACACTGCCGTGGTTTGCAACACCAGACGAGTCCATTTAAACGGGGCCTGCATACTCATGAAATTTGCTCCTACAGCTATTCAACATCTCGATCGCGCGTTGTGGCGAATAGCCACTATAGCCTTAGAGACCAAAAACGTTAACCAAATTGCACGCAGGGTACGTGTTAACCGTAGATATCCGTCAACTTGGCGAAGATTTGCCGCCATATTTGTTATAGTTTTTTATTGTCAGACATAAAGAAAATCCGCATGAGTGCCTTTAACGAAGAAAAAGTCCTGAGCGTGCATCATTGGACAGATCGCCTCTTTAGTTTTACGACGACGCGTGATCCCTCACTGAGATTTAGTAACGGTCATTTCACCATGATCGGTTTGAGAATCAATGAAAAACCCCTCTTACGCGCTTACAGTATTGTGAGCGCCAACTACGAGGAGCATCTGGAGTTCCTGAGCATTAAGGTCGAAGACGGGCCCCTGACCTCGCGTTTACAGCACATCCAAGTGGGTGACTCGATCATTGTGGGCCGCAAGCCCACCGGCACCCTACTCATTGATTATCTGTTACCCGGCAAGCGTTTGTATATGTTTGCCTCTGGCACAGGCTTGGCACCTTTTTTGAGCGTCATTCGAGATCCCGAAACATACGAAAAATTCGACGAAGTCGTGCTGGTCCATGCTGTACGCGAAATCGCCGAGCTCGCTTATCACGACTATTTGACCCAGACGCTGCCACAGCACGAGTTTTTGGGTGAGATGGTCAGCGCGCAACTACGCTACTACCCGACCGTGACGCGCGAGACGTATACACATACCGGACGCATCACGACACTCATTGAAAACGGCAAACTTTTTACCGACTTAGGCTTACCAGCACTGGACCGCGAACGAGACCGGATCATGATTTGTGGCAGCCCAGGCATGTTACGTGACCTCAAAACCATGCTCGAAGCGCGTGGTTTCAACGAGGGCAATACGACGCGCCCCGGGGACTTTGTGATTGAAAGGGCTTTCGCTGAACAGTGATTGAGCAGACCCTTTTGAGCGCGCAGTACACTGAAGTCTTTATTTTGAGGATTGATGCACAGCATGACTGAAATTTGGTTGGTTCGTCACGGTGAAACACCCTGGAATGTCGAAAGTCGCGTTCAAGGCTGGGAAGATATCGGGCTTAATGAACATGGCATCGAACAAGCGCACTCTCTGGCGCGCCACATGAAACGCCTGAATGACTCGGGCACGCGCCTAGACGCGATCTACAGCAGCGATCTCAAACGTGCGCAGCACACCGCAAGCATCGTCGCCGAGTCGATCGGGCTACCACTCGCACTGGAGCCTGGTATTCGCGAGCGTCACTTTGGCGTCCTGCAAGGACTGATCTACAGCGAAATGGAGCAGCATCAGCCTGAGGCTTACCGCATCTGGCGCAGCCGAGATCCAGATCTGGAGATGCCGGAGGGGGAGTCGCTTGGTTTTTTTCATCGCAGAGTCGTGGGCGCGATGAACACTCTCGCCGTCAAACATCGTGGCGAGCGGATCATGGTGGTGAGTCATGGTGGCGCGATGGATATCATCTGGCGCCATGCCAGTCAGGTTGGACTGCAGGCGGATCGCAAAGCGCCCTTGCTCAACGCGAGCCTCAATCGCCTGCGTGTATCTCCAGAGTCATGGCAGATCCTCGGCTGGGGCGAGGTGGATCACCTCGGTGATGGCTCACAAAACGACGTGACGCCCTAAGGGTTCTGGCGAGGCTTGCGCGGCGCATTGACGGCTAGGCGGTCATACACCCAGTTCGGCAGCGCACGCATGATTTTTCCCACTACGCCCATTTGCCAGGGAATCACGGTATAGGATTGTTCTTGCGCGATCGCCCGAGCAGCCCGGGTTGCAAAGACGTCTGCCTCTAGCAAGAAGGGCATGCTGTAGGGGTTTTTCGCGGTCATCTCTGTGTTGATGTAACCCGGCGCGATCGTCACAACACCGACGTCGAAGGGCTTGAGTTCTAGGCGCAAGCTTTCACAATAGGTGGTGACGGCGGACTTCGAAGCGCTGTAGGCGCCCGCACCGGGCAGGCCTCGCACACCAGCGACCGAGGCAATACCGACCAGCGTGCCTGCCCTCGCCTGCTTCATGTGTGAAACAAAGGGTTCGAACGTTGACACCGTCGCGAATACATTGGTGTCAAAGATGGCTTTGAACACCGCAAAATCATCTTTTTGCTCGGTTAAGGTTCCAGCACTGATTCCGGCTGAAGCGATCACGATATCAACGCGACCCGCCTGTTGGATAAAGTCTGCGGCGGCCGCATGCAAGGCCGGGCGATCGCAAACATCCACGACGTACAGATGATGCACGCCAGATAAGGTTGCGACCAGCTCTCTGAGCCGCTCACCGCGACGCGCGAGCAAGCCCAGCACATGGCCCTGTGCCGCGTAGTGACGCGCCAAGGCTGCGCCGAGACCACTACTGGCGCCTGTAATAAAGACAGCCACGACTAGCGACCTGCCTGCTTGACGACACCCGAGACGAGGAGCTGCTCAATCGCCTCTTGGGTTAAGCCCAGGTGTTGCAAGATCTCGATAGAGTGTTCGCCAATACGCGGCGAGCTTACAACGGGGCGACGATGCGGGTGAATGGGAATACCAATGTAAGGAAGAACTCCGACGCCCTGCTGTTCGAGCTGCTGAACCAGTTTCAGATGAAGTGCCTGAGGGTGATTAAGCACACCCTGATAATCACGCACCACGGCATGCAGGACATCGTGCTTTTTAAATAATGCAGTCCAATACTCGGTGGAATGATGACGCAGTTGTTGGCTCATCGCCTCGTGCAGCGCCGCTCTGTTTTCAAAACGGATGTAGTTATCTAGAAAACGCGGATCGGTTTTCCACTCCGCACGGCCCATTGCATCGCAAATATGATGGAAATGCTCCGTGTGGACTGTCACGACAGAAATTTTTCCATCCGAGGTCTCAAATACACCATTGGGTGCGCTGACCGAGCCAAACGGTCGCTTGCCCGCGATCGCCTCTTCGATAAAACACATGCCTTGAAACGAGGCGCAAGCTTCGAAGAGACTGACTTCGACGTGGGTGCCTTGCTTGCGCGCCAGACGCTGATACAAGGCGGTCGCCGCCCCTTGCGAGGCATACAAACCCGTCATGACGTCTGCCGCCAACAAACCGATGCGGCGCGGTGTGCCATGCTCATCTTGATTGGAAAACATCAACCCACTGTCAGACTGCATCACAGAGTCTGTCGCGGGGGCATCGGCATAAGGACCATCAGGACCATAACCACTGATCGAGACATACACAAGTTCCGGTTTGAGCGAGGAAAGCGTCTCATAGCCTACGCCAAGACGCTGCGCCACACCAGGACGAAAATTTTGCACGATGACATCGGCTTGCATCGCCATCTCGAACAAAATCTTTTTACCTTCCTCGGTACGGGCATCCAAGGCAAGGGCTTTTTTACCGGCACTGTGCTGAATGCCATAGGCACTATGTCCACCCTTGGTGACACCGACATGGCGAATCCAGTCACCCGCGGGAGGTTCGACCTTGATCACCTCGGCCCCTTGCTGCCAAAGAATATGCGCGCAATAGGGGCCTGCGATGCCCTGACTGATGTCTAAAACACGTAATCCAGTATAGGGAAGCGTCATCAGCCAGTCTGCCTTCAGTATCGTTAAGAAGCGAGCGAGCGGTGCAAGTCTTGGAGTGAGTACACCTTGATCCCGAGACCTTCACGCAAGTATTGCATACCCTCCACGGCTGCGAGCGCGCCCGCGATCGTCGTGTAATAGGTCACGCGAGCAGCCAAGGCTTGGGTGCGAATCGCACGCGAATCGGTGATTGCGTTACGGCGCTCTTCGACAGTATTGATCACGAGAGAAACTTCGCCATTTTTGAGCATGTCGACAATATGAGGACGACCTTCGGCGACTTTGTTGACCAGTAGCACGGGAATACCTGCCTCTTGGATCGCAGCAGCCGTTCCGCGGGTCGCGACCACTTTGAAACCCAAGGCATGCAATCCTTGTGCAACTTTTACCGCCTTGGGCTTATCGGCGTTTTTCACGCTGATAAAGACCGTACCGGACTCGGGCAGATTGACGCTGGCAGCCATCTGGGATTTGACGAAGGCCTCACCAAAGGTCTCGCCCACGCCCATCACTTCACCGGTCGACTTCATCTCGGGTCCGAGAATCGTGTCCACACCCGGGAACTTCACGAAGGGGAAGACCGCTTCTTTGACAGAGAAGTAATGCGGCACCACTTCTTTTGTGATGCCCTGAGACGCCAAGGTCTGTCCCGCCATCGCACGTGCGGCGATCTTGGCGAGTTGCAGGCCTGTGGCTTTGGACACGAAGGGGACGGTACGCGACGCGCGTGGATTGACTTCGAGGACGTAGACATCGCCATTTTGGACAGCGAACTGAACGTTCATCAAACCTTTCACATTCAACGCACGCGCCATCAACGCGGTCTGGCGTTTGATTTCCTCAGTCATTTCGGGTGACAGCGAATAGGGTGGCAAGCAACATGCGGAGTCACCGGAGTGCACGCCCGCTTGCTCGATGTGCTCCATCACTCCACCGATAAAGACCTCCTGACCATCGCACAAACAATCCACATCGATTTCAATCGCGTTATTCAAAAAACGATCGAGCAACACAGGCGAGTCGTTACTGACTTTGACGGCCTCGCGCATGTAACGCTCAAGATCTGTTTGCTCATGCACGATTTCCATGGCGCGGCCACCGAGCACGTAGCTCGGACGCACCACCAAGGGATAACCGATTTCCTGGGCGTGATTGAGCGCTTCGCTTTCGGTGCGCGCGGTGCGGTTAGGCGGTTGACGCAAATTAAGCTTGTTGAGCAATTTCTGGAAACGCTCACGATCCTCGGCGACGTCGATCGACTCAGGGCTGGTGCCGATAATCGGCGCACCGTTGGCCTCGAGCGCACGCGCGAGTTTCAAAGGGGTCTGGCCGCCGTATTGGACAATGATGCCCACTGGTTTTTCCTTGTGGACGATTTCAAGTACGTCCTCCAGGGTCAGCGGCTCGAAATATAAACGATCCGAGGTGTCGTAATCGGTCGAGACGGTCTCTGGATTGCAATTGACCATGATGGTTTCGTAACCATCCTCACGCAAGGCGAGAGCCGCGTGCACGCAACAGTAATCAAACTCGATACCCTGTCCGATACGATTGGGGCCGCCTCCAAGCACCATGATTTTTTTACGATCAGTGGGTGCGGACTCGCATTCTTGTTCATATGTGGAGTAAAGATACGCCGTATTGGTCGCGAACTCGGCTGCGCAGGTATCGACACGCTTGTACACGGGACGCACGTTGAACTGGTGACGCAACTTGCGGACCTCGGCTTCGACCGTGTCGAGCAAGAAAGCGAGGCGACGATCGGAGAAGCCGCGACGCTTGAGCTGCAACAACGTCTCGACATCAAGATCAGCCAGCGTACGTTGCTCGAGCGCCAGTTCGATATCGACGATTTCTTTGATTTGCGCGAGGAACCAGGGATCGATCTTGGTGAGTTGATGAACCTCGTCAAGGCTAAAGCCTTGCGCGAAGGCATCGCCTACGTACCAAATGCGCTCGGGACCGGGCTCGCCAAGTTCGATTTGGATTTTTTCGCGATCGGTTGTTTTTTGATTAAGACCATCGACACCGACTTCGAGACCACGCAGCGCTTTCTGGAAAGACTCTTGGAAGGTGCGACCAATGGCCATCACTTCACCGACCGACTTCATCTGTGTGGTCAAGCGCGCATCGGCGGTCGGGAATTTCTCGAACGCAAAACGCGGCACTTTGGTCACAACGTAATCGATCGTCGGCTCAAAAGAGGCAGGCGTCGCGCCACCGGTGATTTCGTTTTTCAACTCATCGAGCGTGTAACCCACGGCCAGACGCGCAGCAACTTTAGCAATCGGGAAACCCGTTGCTTTGGACGCGAGTGCCGAAGAGCGGGACACGCGGGGGTTCATTTCAATGACGATCATGCGACCGTTTTCAGGATTGACGGCGAACTGAACGTTTGAACCGCCGGTATCAACACCGATCTCACGCAACACCGCGATCGAGGCGTTACGCATGATTTGATATTCTTTGTCTGTCAAGGTCTGTGCCGGTGCGACAGTAATAGAGTCACCCGTGTGCACGCCCATTGGGTCGAGGTTTTCGATCGAGCAGACAATGATGCAGTTGTCGGCGCTGTCACGCACGACTTCCATTTCAAACTCTTTCCAGCCGAGCAGTGACTCCTCGATCAGCAACTCGCTGGTGGGCGAAGCCTCGAGACCGCGGCGACAAATCGTTTCGAATTCTTCGGCGTTGTAGGCGATGCCGCCGCCGCTGCCGCCCAAAGTAAAGCTCGGGCGAATCACGGCGGGAAAACCGGAGGTGCCAATTTCAATCGCAATCCGCTTTTGAACTTCCCAAGCTTCGTCGAGACTGTGTGCGACACCGGATTTGGCAGACTCAAGTCCAATCGCGGTCATCGCGACTTTGAATTTCTGGCGGTCTTCGGCTTTTTCAATCGCGTGCGCGTTCGCACCGATCAGTTCAACATTGTATTTTTTGAGTACGCCGTGCTTGTCGAGATCGAGCGCACAATTGAGCGCAGTCTGACCACCCATGGTGGGCAAGACCGCATCAGGACGCTCTTTTTCAATGATCTTTTCAACGACCTGCCACGTGATGGGCTCGATGTAGGTGACATCGGCGGTCTCTGGATCCGTCATGATGGTCGCAGGGTTGCTGTTGACCAAAATCGTGCGGAAACCCTCGGCCTTTAAGGCTTTGCAGGCCTGGGCGCCGGAGTAATCGAATTCGCAGGCTTGACCAATGATGATCGGGCCTGCGCCAATAATGAGAATACTTTTTAGGTCTGTACGCTTGGGCATGGTGACTCTTTATTTTTGACCGGCCATCAGGCTCATGAATTGATCGAACAGGACCACGATGTCGTGCGGCCCAGGGCTGGCTTCGGGGTGCCCTTGAAAACAAAATGCCGGGCGGTCCGTGAGCGCAAAGCCCTGCAAGGTACCGTCGAACAAGGAAATATGCGTCAAGCGGGCATTAGCGGGAAGCGTGGCGGCATCCACGGCAAAGCCGTGGTTCTGGGCGGTGATGAACACGCGTCCGGTCGCCAGATCCTGCACAGGATGGTTGGAACCGTGATGGCCCGTTTTCATCTTGAGCGTCTTGGCGCCTATGGCCAGCCCCATGATCTGGTGTCCAAGACAGATCCCAAACGTGGGCAACTTGCGCTCTAGGAAAACCTTGGTCGCGGCGATCGCATAATCGCAAGGATCTGGATCACCAGGGCCGTTAGACAAAAACACACCGTCTGGCTTGAGGGATAACACTTGCTCAGCGGTTGTTTGGGCAGGCACCACAGTGATGCGACAACCTCGCTCAGCGAGTAAGCGCAAAATGTTGGATTTCACACCAAAATCATAGGCCACGACATGCGGAGTCTGGCTATTATTATTGCCATAGCCTTCGCCCAGCTGCCACGTTGTCTCTGTCCAAGTGGCGTTTTTAGTGGCGGAAACAACCTTGGCCAAATCCTGTCCGGACATACCTGGAAACGCCGCGGCAAGCTTGAGCGCCTGCTCTGCATCGTCTCCGACAAAGATGCAACCGCCTTGCGCACCACCCTCTCGGAGGATGCGTGTCAGCTTGCGGGTATCGATTTCGGCGATCGCGACAATGCCCTGCGCCTTGAGATAGTCGGGCAAGGACTGAGTCGAGCGAAAGTTGGAGAGGCGTTTGGGGCAATTGCGGACAATCAGTCCCGCGGCGTGAATTTTGGTCGATTCGACGTCTTCGAGGTTGATACCGGTATTGCCGATGTGTGGGTAGGTCAGTGTGACGATCTGACCGCTATAGCTGGGATCCGTCAAAATTTCTTGGTAACCTGTCATGGCGGTGTTGAACACCACTTCGGCGACGGTATGCCCCGGGGCACCGATCGAGACACCTCGAAACACGGTACCATCAGCCAAGGCTAAAATGGCAGTTGTTTTAGTGGCAGTTGATTCAACACCAGACCCTGGGTTTTTAAGCTCTATTTCGGTAAATATATTTGGCAGCACAATGAACCCCGGCATCAAATCTTGTAAGCAAACCTTGGAAGTATAACCCGATGGCCAGCCTTCTCGAATCTTTACGTCAATACACGACCGTTGTAGCAGACACGGGCGACTTTGAGAGTATGAAACGCTATCAGCCTACCGATGCGACCACCAATCCCTCGCTGATTTTGAAGGCTGTGCAGCAGGATGCTTACCGCCCCATGCTGGAGCGTTGCGTCAAGGCGCACCCCAAGGCCTCCAAAGAGGCACTGGTGGATCACTTGCTAGTGGCGTTCGGAAAAGAAATCCTTAATATTGTGCCAGGCCGCGTATCCACTGAGGTTGATGCCCGCCTTTCCTTTAATACACGCGCAACCATTGATCGGGCTCGTCAAATTATGGCGCTTTATGAAGCCGAGGGCTTTGGTCGAGAACGTGTCTTGATCAAGGTCGCTGCGACTTGGGAGGGCATACAAGCTGCGCGGGTCTTGGAGTCTGAGGGGATTCGATGCAACTTGACCCTACTTTTTTCACTTTCGCAGGCCGTTGCTTGTGCCGACGCGCGCGTTCAGCTGATCTCCCCTTTCGTTGGGCGTATTTACGACTGGCACAAAAAACAGCAAGGCAGCGCGTGGAACGAGGTCGCGAGCAGCGGCCACAACGATCCCGGCGTCCTGTCTGTCACTAAGATTTACAACTACTACAAATATTTTGGGATTACGACCGAAATCATGGGCGCGAGCTTTCGTAATACAGGTCAGATCTTGGCCTTGGCTGGCTGCGACCTGTTAACGATCAGTCCCGAGCTGTTAGGAAACCTGAGCGAGGCTCAGGATCCTCTCGCGGCCTCACTCACCCCCGAACATGCGCGAACCAGTCAACCTCAAGCCCTACCCTGCGATGAGCAAAATTTTCGCTTTCTGTTGAATGAAGACGCGATGGCCAGTGAAAAGCTGTCAGAAGGCATTCGGGCTTTTGTCGCCGACGCCCGCAAACTCGACACACTGATTGACGCGCAGCGTTGATGCTGAAGCGGGTGTTGAAGTAGATGCAGACCTAGGCGCTTAGGTCGTAAGCGCTTAGGTGGGACGGCGCTCCATCAGTGCCCAAGCGACGGTACCAGCATCGACATATTCGATTTCGCTGCCTGCAGGCACACCGCGTGCGAGGCGTGTGACCTTGATGCCGAGCGCACGCAGCGACTCCGACAAGTAATGTGCAGTCGTCTCGCCTTCGGCCGTAAAGTTGGTCGCCAGAATCACCTCGGTGACAACGCCGTTACCCGCTCTTTTTAAGACGCGACCAAAATCAAGCTCATCAGGGCCTCTGCCCTCAAGCGGCGCCAGACTACCCATCAGCACGTAATACAAACCGGTGTAACCGTGCGTGGCCTCGATCGAGTTTTGGTCCGCAGGCGTCTCAACAATGCAGAGCAAAGTCTCATCACGCTCTGGGTGCTCGCAGGTTGCGCACACGGGCACCTCGGTAAAGCCATTGCACTGTTCACAGTGCTGAAGACGCTCGACCGCTTGGGTCAGTGCGTGTCCGAGCTGCTCAGCGGCTTGCAGATCATGCTGCAACAAATGATATGCCATGCGACGCGCCGTCCGGACGCCCACGCCCGGCAGACGACGCAAAGCATCGACGAGCGCGAGTAGTGGTTGCGGTTCGGAACTGAATTTGCTCATTAGAAGGGCAGTTTCATTCCAGGGGGCAAAGGCATGCCCGCCGTCACTGAAGACATTTTTTCCGAAGAGGTCGCCTCGGCTTTACGCAAGGCATCGTTAAAGGCGGCGGCCACCAAGTCCTCGAGCATATCTTTGTCGTCGGCGAGCAAGCTAGGATCAATCGTCACACGCTTGACGTCATGTCGACACGTCATGGTGACCTTGACCAAGCCACCACCCGAAGCGCCCTCGACCAAGATATCGGCCAAAGCGTCCTGGGCTTTTTTCATGTTTTCCTGCATCTGCTGTGCCTGACGCATCAGGCCGGCAATTTGTCCTTTCATCATGTTTGGATGTCCTGAATAAAAATTAAAGAGGGAAATACATTCAGCATGCTAATTGAGCTGGTTGGGTCGAATGGATCCGGGGACCACCTTGGCGCCAAAATCCTGAATGAGAGCCTGCACGAAAGGATCTTGCTCGATCGCGACTTCTGCGGCATCTTGACGCGCCTGTTGAGCCACCTGATCAAGTGCATGCGCAGAAGAACCTTCGCCCGCTCCGACCTCAAACAGTAACTCGATTTCGAAACCAAAATAATCATTGAGTACCGTCAGCAAGCGTTCGGACGGCGCACCCTCTAACAAGGCTTTACTCGGCACACGCAAAGTCAGTTGCTGTCCGGCAATCGCGACGCACTCGGACTGACGAGCAAGCTGCTCAGCCATACCTGAAAGAGGTAATTTGGCCGCGAAGGCGGCCCAGGATTCGGGCAAGACGATCGAGACGGCGCTGACATGAGGTCCTGGCGCATGGTAAGGCTTATGGTCCGGTTCATCGTCTGGCCCAGGATTTAGCTCTGGCGCTTGCGCGGGCGCAGGTTGAACAGACACCGCAACGGGTGCGACGGGTACGACAACGGGTGAAGCATCCGGAGCAGGCATCGCGACGCCTGAGGGCCCTGCCAAAGAAAGCATCCGCAAACATGCCATCACAAAACCTGCGTACTCATCTGGAGCGATCGCGAGTTCTGAACGACTATGGACCGCGACCGTATAAAACAACTGTACTAAATCAGGGTGCAGGGAGGTCGCAAAACGACGAATATCGAGTGCGACGGGATCCGCCTCGTCAACAGCGGCACTCACGCGTTGAGCGATCGCAATACGTGACAACAGCACGGCCAAATCAGCCAGAGCGGCACGATAGGAAAGACCGCGCGTCGCGAGTTCGTCGGCGATTTCGAGCACCGCGGTTGCTTGCCCTGATTGCAAGGCATCAAGAAGCCGAACCAGATGTCGCTGATCGATGGTACCGAGCATGCCTCGCACTGACTCCTCGGTCAAATTGCTAGCGCTGTAAGCAATCGCTTGATCCGTGAGCGACAAGGCATCGCGCATCGAACCTGCGGCCGCCTGACCGAGCAGACGCAAAGCAGGCACTTCGAAGGGGATTTGCTCTTGTCCGAGGACATTTTCGAGATGACCAACAATCGCCTCGCCGGGCATTTGTTTTAAATTGAATTGCAAACAGCGCGACAACACGGTGACGGGGATTTTCTGTGGGTCGGTGGTTGCAAGAATGAATTTGACGTGGGCAGGCGGCTCTTCGAGCGTTTTGAGCATCGCGTTGAAGGCGTGGCCAGTCAGCATGTGGACTTCGTCGATCATATAGACCTTGAAGCGTCCCGCGCTCGGAGAGTAGACAGCCTGCTCAAGCAACTGGGTCATTTCATCGACGCCTCGGTTGGAGGCGGCATCGAGCTCCAAATAGTCGACAAAACGGCCCTGATCGATTTCGGTACAAGCCTGACAAACGCCGCAAGGCGTTGCCGTGATACCGGTTTCACAGTTGAGCGCTTTGGCCAAAATACGCGAGAGTGTTGTTTTACCGACACCTCTGGTGCCAGTAAACAACCAAGCGTGGTGGAGTCGCTGAGTCGTCAGAGCGTGCGTCAAAGCGCGAACAACGTGATCTTGACCGACCAGCGTATCGAACGAGCGAGGGCGCCATTTACGCGCGAGAACCAAATAGCTCATAAGTTTTACCGACCACAGACGGAAATGGAAGAGGCGAGCCTGACTTCGGCACTAATTCTGCACGGCTGTGGCTGCTTCGTTCCCGACCTGACCAGATTGACCGCCGAACCATGCGAAGGGGCCCGCCAAACTAGATTTTAGCAGGGCTTGCCTCACTCCACGGGAACATACTCGAACCAGAGCTGATCCCTTGGAAAATATAAGGCCGCACGCGCCGGAGCGCCATCATAAGCGTGCAGTTTTTCACAATACCGCTCTAACTGCGCTTGGTAACGCAACATCATCCTCTGGCCAAAGGCCTCCGGGGTTTCTGTTGGCTCGGGCCGTCCGGTTTTGTAATCGACGACCAGCCATCCCTTGTCATCTTTAAGGGCATAGTCCAGCACCGAGAGCTGACCGGTTTCATCCAGCAATGCCCATTCATGCCGAGCCTGGGGCTGGCTTAGCAACCACTGGCCTCGCTCACTCTTGAACATCGCGACCAAGGTGTCGACCACGTCGGTGGTCGCCGCAACCCGCTCCTCTTGTGCCACCCCCAGCTGTTGCAACTGTCGTTCAATGCGGGTGCGCTGCTCGGAGACCCGCAGCACGGACCAGTTCGCGACACCCTGCTCACCTATCTGTGCCAACCAGCCGTGCACCAATATCCCGGTCAGACGCTCGCAACTTGGCTGCGCGCGCCAAGTGTAGGCCCGACTTGCCGGTTCCGGCGCTTGAAGGCGCAGAGGGACACGCTCTTTGAGGCGCGACAGACGCGGCATCGAAAATGCGGGTAACCGTTGTTCAGAGGTGGTCGCTTTTTCAACCATGGGCGCAAGCTCAGGCACTTGCACATAAGGCAACAGGCGCGCGAGTAAGCTGCCTGAACGAGCCGCCATGGGAGCGCCTGTGTCGGCGTCGCGCTGCAACTCAGCAACAAGATGCAGACTTTGTTTCGCCCGGGTCGCCGCCACATACAACAACCGATCGACTTCGAAGTCACTGCGTCGCTTGTCGCGCTGGGCAAGATATCTGGAAATCACATCTTGCTCAGCCGTCGCGCGGGCCTTGATCGGCCCGAGCATCACCTTGTTCGCGACTTGTTCAATGCGAACCAGAGGTGCACGGTCTGAGACAGGCTGATGATGCAGACCAAACAAGATCACGGACTCAAACTGCAGGCCCTTGGCTTTGTGCATAGTCATGACTTCGACCGAGCGCGCACCCGCCTCGGGAGAGGCAAACAAACGGGTGAGGCGGGCATCCAACACATCGACATCAAGCCCACCATAAGGCGCGATTTTCTCGATCAACCCAAAGACGCTTTCCGCGTCCTGCAAGTCGGTCGCCGTCCGGGCGAGCGCAACACCACCCAACAAGCGCCAGACACGTTCGACGCGTGCGGCCAAGGGTGCCAGATCGTCCTGCGCCAAAGCGTCCAGCATGACCGGCGCGACCGCGCACAAACGCTGATACTCACCTGGTGCGAGCCGTTCTTGTGCCTGACACAGTAAAGCTGAATCTTTGGCGCGCAAAGCATGTTCGAGCAATGTCGGAATCGCGGTCTCCCGGTCAAACGCAAAGAGACTGTGCAAACTCTCGAGACGTAAACCACAATAAGGCGAACGCAGCACGGACAGCCAGGCAGCGCGGTCCCCGGGGTGCGCCAGCGCGCGAATGATTTGCACTAGATCGACCACGTAGGCACGCAGATGCAAAGGCACCAATTCGACCGCGCGACAAGCGATACCCTCTTGAGCGAGCAGTTGCGTGACATCCTTGAGATGAGAGCGCGCGCGCACCAAAATCGCGACGGGGTGTTCCGCCTCGGGAAAGGCGAACAGGGCTTCTTTGACTAATTCCAAGACGGTGTCTTCGGCGCGCTGTCCAAGTTGAGGACAAACTGCATGGAATCGCACGGCGGGAGAGATCGTGGCATCTTTGAAGGCTGTCGAATGCGCATAGGCAATCGCACCCGCTGAAGGATCATCATGCGCAGGAAAGAGTGATGAAAATGCATGATTGACCCACTCAACAATGCCACGCTGAGAGCGAAAGTTATCCGTCAACGTCAAACACTCGGGACGGATCGATCCTAAGCCTTCATCGCGCACGCGCAAAAAAAGCACAACATCGGCTTTTCGAAAGCGATAGATGGACTGCATCGGATCGCCCACCAAAAACAAGGTTCGGCCATCGCCTTGCTGCCAGCCCGCAGTGATTTTCTCGATCAAGGAAATCTGCGACTGACTGGTATCCTGAAACTCATCGATCAACAGATGCCGAATATGTTGATCGAGCTTGAGCAAAAGCTCCGTGGGTTCTTCGGCCCGACCGAGTGCCTGATCGGCGCGACGGGCGATTTCGATGAAGTCGACCTCGCCGGCCTCCATAAATCTGAGCATCAACTGCGCCGCAGCGATCCGCAAACAACTAAGCTGCGCTTGCAAAATCGCCCACTGCTCTTCGGTGAACACGGGCTCTGGCGTATGCACTGTCGCATGAAGCCGTTGAATCCAAGCTGGGGGCTCAGGCGAATCGTGACTGCGCAACCACGCAACGATGTCGTCTTTTTCTGTTGTTTTAGGTAGAAAACCCTGATTTTTATTGACGGTTTTACGCAGCCCACCCGTGCTGGTCAGGAGCAGAGCAGCCAGGGCCTTCCAGCGCGCGAGATCAAACGCCTCCGTCTCAAAAGCCTGACCCTCCCAATCCTGCAATGGCAGCAGCGCGTGCGAAGGACTGTCTTTTGACAGGACCTCGGCAGCCGCGCGGGCCAAGGGCGCTAACTGCTGAGCCCAACCGACCGGCATCAACGACTTCAACCCCATTAAATCCTGGCTCACCGCGTCTTGAAAATTTGCCTCCAACACGTGACGGTCATCGCCATCCGGTAGCAGTGGCAGCCATTGATCCCGTTGCGCCAACATATCAGCAAGCGCCTCGCAGGTTTGGGACACATCCAAATCCATATGTTCAAGCAAGCGTGTGACGGGCTCAGACTCGCCAACCATCTCAAGCGTCTGGCGCGCCGCCTCGAGGTAATGCACCCGAGCATCGTCAACAAGCTTAGGCACACCCCCCATCGATGACAGCCACGGCATATTGCGCACCAGTGAAGCACAAAACGCATCGATCGTTCTGATGGAAAGACGCGCGGGATGCTGCAACAACTCCCAGCCAAATGCACGATCACGTTCGAGCGCGGCACGGCCGAGCGACCAGCTTTTAAACTCATGCGCGCTCTCGGGCGGCGCGGGGTGTTCAGCGCGTCGAAGTTTTTCGAGAACGCGCTCGTGCATCTCGGCTGCCGCTTTTCGCGTGAACGTGATGGCAACGATTTCTTCTGGGCGTTCGACCGTGGCGAGTAAGGCAAGAATGCGATCAGTGAGCAACTCGGTTTTACCTGAGCCCGCGGGTGCTTGAACCAGGAAAGAGCATTGGGGATCCGTGGCGCGCTCTCGGACGGCCCAATCGCTGGGTTGTTTAATTGCCATGTGTGGCCCCGTTCGTGCGGCTGACCGACCCTGTCATTTCCTCACTGTCCTCGAACAACTGTTGTCCATCGTCATAGCGTCTAAGCAACGCTGACACATCGCAATATTGCAAATCTGTGCGAGACCAGGACTGATTGGTTGCCAGACCTGAGGTGAATTCGGATGCCAAGGCATGCACCACGTCCTTGAGCCGAATGATCGCTGCGGACCAATCCGGGTCAGGATATTCTGCCTGAGCAAACAGCGTGGGTCCTTCGAGTCCGATCTCTCGACTCAGCAGACCCACAGGCGCTTGCGCGCCTGAATGCAAATGGACCAGCATCAGACCTGCAACCGTATTCAACATTCCCTCTTTGTCCAGCACGGCGGCGTAAGCAGGCAACTGCAAATGAACGGGCCGCTCACGCCCCCAGTCATTTAGAACGTTGGGTAGGTTTGAGCCCCCTTTGTAGTCAAGCACGACTCGGCTGCCATCTTCTAACTGATCCATTCGATCCAGGCGAACATTTAATGTCAAGCCGGCCGCTGTCAACGCGTGTTTTTCCTCAATCTGTACCGCGACAAAGGGCTCTCTTGCGCACTCGATCGCAAGCCAAGCCGTCACAATCGCCAAAGCACGCTTTTCTTCGAGCGCGCGCAAGGCCGGATTCTGGGCAAGCAGTTCCTTGTCAGCCGCGAGACGAATGAATGCCTCAAGTTTTTTTCGTAGTTCGCCCGACTCCGTGACATGCTGGCATTCAGCCTGGCTGCGAAAGGCAAGCCAAACCAATTCCATCACCTTGTGCAAAAACTTACCGCGCGCTGATGCAGGGACTACATCCGAATAGGCTGGCAACCCATAGGCCCCTAACCGATAACGCACGAAAGCCCATAAAGGATTGCGCGCTTGGGTTTCTAGTAAAGCAATACCGCCCGTCACATTTTCCTCGGAGCGCAAAGCCGGGGCTCGGTCATCCTCGAGGTACTCGAGTAACGCACCGCTTGGCGTTTCAGCCACAAGCGGTGCAATGGCAGGACTCAGCGCGATCCCTTGGATCAAGGGCGAAGGTCTCAAGCCGCGTTCCCCTTCGTGCCTGGCAGAGCTCAGCACCACCTTGGGTGCAAGTGCGCATAACTGCTGATACATGTGTGTCGCCCACTCGCGTTCGCGCTCTGGCGTTGCGCGTGGCGCCCCCACCCGGCGAAGCTCGGACAAGGGGACGAACGGGTTAGGTTTGGCGATTGCGGGAAACACCTCATCGGTCAGGCCCAAAATCCACACGCCATCCCAACGGCCACCTTCGGCCTCCAGCATACCCAGCACATCGAGTCGCGCGCTTGGATCACGTTGCGGCTGAAAAGGGATGCTGCGCGCAAAACGCGACAGAATATTCAATGCCTCGGACGCGGAGGCCGTTGGCACGAGCGGTGATAAAGCATCGAAGCGCTCGAAGAGTTGATCAAGTGCCTCAATGACCTGATAGGTGGTCGAGCTTTGTTGCGCGCGTCCGGGAAAGCCGAGCGTTGACAAGGTTTGCCGAAAGGCCGTCGACCAAAAACGCAGCGAACCCTTGCGCGGCAACTCGGTCCAAGCTTGCCAGGCAAGCTGCCAAGCGGGGGAAAGCTGCGTGAGTCGCTCAATTTTTTTAGACCACGCCATCACGTCCATTTCGCCGACTTGGTGATGACGCCAGTCCGCGTCGACGCAGGCTCGTTGACCCAGCTCTGACAAGTCCCCTGCGCAATAGCCCGCCAACAGAGCCGCGCCAAGCTCACTTGCGCGGGCTTTGCGTTGCTCTTTAAATAAAACAAACGAACGCAGCCAGGCCAGCACCGCGCGGACAGCTTGCCACTCCGACAAAGGCCTTGCGACCGCGACGTTAAAAGAGAAGCTCTGCGCCGAGGACTCGACGGACTCAGGCGAACCCTGTAGCACGCGCGTCAAAGTCCTACGCGCATAAGCCACCTCGGCCTCGAGGCTAACCGCAACGATGGCGAAACGCCCCTCAGGATTTTTTTCAAGATGCATCCGCGCCCAATGCGCTGCTGCAACCCACTCGTCTTGGGTGGTATCGAGCATCGTGCGTTCAAGTTGCGTTTGCACAGGCGAGCCTGATTCCAACACAGAAATTGACACACCACGCTCACGTAAGGCTTCAAGTAGTTCCGCCATTCTTGGTGTGATTTCAGAAAACCCCGCCAGCAACAACTGCGGTCTGACTGGAAACCCCTCGCGCACATGCTCAATCACCTGTTCAATCGCAAGATTAGGATCAAGGGCCTCCAAGCGCTCAAGTTCTTGGCGATAGCGTTCGCGCCACAGCATGAAGTGCGCGTGCTCTTCTGTCGACGATGACGGAGTCACCTCGATCCTCCACTCGTCGATCAGTTTGTCCGCTTGTTGCGCAGCGATCGCCGCTTGTTGCGAATCGAGAAGCGGCTCATCGGCTTCAACCTCATCAATGACCTTCCCCCATAACAACTGGGAACCAAAAGGATCAAGGAGAACGGCATGCGCCTTGAGCGATTCATGAAAGCTTGCCTGTACCAGCTGCTGCGAAATCCAGCCTGACCAAGGGACGATTAAAGGCGTTTCACCAACCGAGGCGGGCGTTCGGCTTTGCAATGCGAATTCTTGGACGACACGTCTGGCCAAGCGGTTGTTGACGGTCAATACGATCGTTTCAGCCGCCTCGAGTCGCGCTAGTGCGGAAAAAGAAACTCGGGGAAAGGCATTGAAATTGATCATAAATCCTGATGGATAAACTCAGTATCGAAATAAGGAAGAAAAATGCTGGGGCAGGCGTCGCTCAAAAGCCGCACATGGAAGCGATGGCCTCCCAACTCACGCGCATGGCCGGGGTGAGATAGCCCATAAATCCCACCACCAGCACAACGACGAGCATGACACCGAGCGTCACCCTGAGCCATGTTGAGACACGCGGCTTGACCTGAGCGGGCTGCGCAAATTGAGACTGTTGAGACTGCTGCACGTGCTGCGTCATGATCAGATCTCCAAAAATTGTGCGATGGATTGCCCAGACAGGGTTTAAGTCGCCTGGGGACTCGTCATGCCGGGCAGCTTGATCGCAATCGGTTTTTCACGCACAGGTAAACACAGAGCTGCTGCGACCAGCGACAAAGCAATCGCCATCCACCACACCAAATCATAACTGCCGGTGATCGATTGTATTTTTCCACCGAGCCAAACCCCGATAAAGCTGCCGAGTTGATGTCCGAGAAAGACCATGCCAGACAAAGTGGCTGCGAACCGCAAACCGTAGATCTGTGCGATGAGACCTTGCGTCAGAGGAACGGTTCCGAGCCAAAATATTCCCATCCAAGCGGCAAACACATAAAGCACTAAGGGGGTGGTCGGCATCAGCAAAATCCAGATTAGACCCACCGAGCGCATGGCGTAAATACCCGCCAATAAATACTTTTTACTATAGATACCGCCGAGCTTACCGGCAGTAAAGGAGCCAAACACATTAAACAGTCCGATCAGGCCGATCGCGATCGCCCCCGTCCCTGCATTAAGTCCTTGATCCACCACAAAGGAAGGTAAGTGCAGCGTGATGAAGGCGGTGTGGAAACCGCAGACAAAGTAACCCCAAAACAAAAAGTGAAACGTGGGATGGCGCAAGGCCTGGGCAATCGCCGAAAACATGGACTGCTGAGGCCCCGAGCCTGCGTCAGGTTTTCCGCGCAAGAACCACACCAGAGGAAGCGTGGCGGCGAACACCGCGGACATGACCCAATAGGCGCCCGTCCAATCAAGTGTATCGATCAAAAGTTGACCCGCTGGCACCACCAGAAACTGACCCAGCGAACCGCCCGCGCTTGCGATTCCCATTGCTGTGCTGCGATGCGCCAATGGAACCGTGCGCGCGATGACCGGCAAAATCACTGCAAAGGTTGTACCCGCCTGACCCAGTCCGATCAAGACACCCGCTGTGAGATAAAACTCCATCTCGGTACTAGCCAGACGAGTACCCACTAGACCCAGCGCATACAAAACAATGGACAGTGCGATGGTGCGTCCCGAACCCAAGCGATCCGCCATCATGCCCGCGCCGATCGCGCCGAAACCCCACACGAGATTTTGGATCGCAAAGGCGAGCGAAAATACCTCGCGTCCCCAGCCTCTCTCGAGGCCCATTGGCTGAATAAACAAACCGATCGTGGCGCGAATCCCCATTGCCAGCAGCACGATGAAGGTTCCCATCAGGATCGTTCTGAACGCAAGCGGATTATCAAGCAGTTTGCCTGGATCCGTTACCGTGCTGTTTGTTGTTGTCATGTGATGAACAGGCAAAAAAATAGGGGTGGCGCCGCCGACACGAATCGAACGTGCGACTCCCTTCTTAGGAGGAAGGTACTCTATCCACTGAGTTACGGCGGCGTGATGCGTAGTTTAGCAAGGTTGAACAAAAGTCCCTTAACCGCGCGGGTGATGCTGCGCATGCAGGCTCTTTAAGCGCTCGCGCGCGACATGCGTGTAGATCTGTGTCGTCGAAATATCCGCATGTCCAAGCAACATTTGCACCACGCGCAAATCCGCACCGTGATTCAGCAAATGAGTAGCGAAGGCGTGCCTCAGGACGTGAGGAGACAAAGGCGCGCGCACACCTGCGAGCACAGCGTATTTTTTAATCAATAGCCAGAAAGACTGACGCGTCATCGGCGTCCCTCGAGCCGTCACGAACATGGCTGGGCTGGTGCGTGGACCGAGCAAGACTGGCCGAGCCTCTTTCATGTAGGTGGAGATCCAGTGAGCAGCTTCGGCGCCCAGAGGCACCAGACGATCTTTACCACCCTTGCCTTGCACCACTCGCAGCACACCGTCAGACAAGCTAATTTCCATGACACCCACGCTGACGAGTTCAGATACCCGCAAACCTGTGGCGTACAAGACCTCGAGCATGGCGCGATCTCGCAAACCTCTGGGCATATGGACAGGAGGCTGCTTGAGCAAGGCGTCGACTTGACTTTCAGAAAGCGTTTTGGGAACACGCAACGGCTGTCGGGCTGTCGTCAATTGTAAACAGGGATCCGTCGACACGCGCTGGTGGCGGATGGCCCAAAGATAATAGCGACGCAGCGTGGCGAGTCGGCGATTGGCGGTGCTGGGTTTGGAGTGAGCATGTAACGCGGCAAACCATGATTGGATCTCGGCGCTGCTGGCCGCATCCAACGCCATCCCGCGCTCAGCTTGCAACCACTGCTCAAACGCGCACAGGTCTCGTCGGTAGGCCGAGAGCGTGTTAGCAGCCAGACCGTCCTCGAGCCAGACGGCATCGATAAACGCACTGACGGCGCTGGATTCCTGAGTGCCCATGAGAGTTGCAGAGACGCAAAAAGAGAAATTAATAGTAGCATTCACTACCCTTGCTCGATGACTCAGTATGCCCCTCTATGTTGAATCCACTCAACACATTCTCCCTTGAATTACCCGACGAAGCCGCGACAGAGAGGCTCGGGCAGGCGCTCGCCTGTGTCGCGGCGGACCTGCTGTCGACAGCCGACGGCCTGAGCCCTGGCGCCTTGGCGGGGGGACGCATTCATCTGCAAGGCGACCTTGGCGCAGGAAAGACTTCCTTAGCCAGATCTTTTTTACGACAGTGTGGTGTTTCTGGTCGAATTAAAAGCCCAAGTTACGCACTACTTGAATCTTATGAAGTTTCTAACTTATACTTGTATCATCTTGATTTCTATAGATTTAGCAATACTGCCGACTGGTTAGACGCCGGATTCAAAGATTTGCTCAATGCGCGCGCACTTGTATTGATCGAATGGCCTGAGCGTGCAGGTGATTTATTAGGTCATCCGGATTTATTAATTCAACTGGTCTACGTTGGCCAAGGTCGTCACGCAACACTGAGTGCTTACACAGCGAAAGGGCTCCAATGGATCGATGCAATGCCTCAGACAAGACAGGACGCTCAGCAGAGCTAAGAGCGCCCGCCCGCCGTCGTCTTCTAGGCGCTGCAACGATTTTACTTTTACCTGTTATTCCCCGCGTGGCGATGGCCGCCAAACTTCTCGCTGTGCGAACTTGGCCAGCGGACGACTACACCCGCGTCACGCTGGAGCTCGATAGCGAATTACGCGCCGAGCACTTCACCCTTGAAACGCCCCATCGCTTGGTCGTCGATATTCAAGGCATGGAAATGAATTCCGCACTCAACGACCTAGTGCGCAAAGTGAGACCTGACGATCCTTTTATCAGCTCGCTGCGCGTGGCGCAGAATCGAGCGAATGTGATCCGGATTGTTTTCGATCTCAAGCAATCTATCGCACCTCAAGTATTCACGCTCAAGCCCGTTGGTGAATATAAGTACCGCCTCGTGCTCGATCTGTACCCTAAAGTCGCGCAAGATCCGCTGGCGGCACTGCTGAGAAAAATGCCTCAGAAAAAGCTGGATGAAGATCCGCTCGCGCGCGTGCTCAGCGAACTCAGTAAAAATCCCAAAGGCACTGGCATGGCAGTCACGCCTGTGATACCCGAGTCGCTCGCACCAAGCCATGGGCCAAGCACGAGCCCGAAGCCACTGGGTCGTCGTCGCATGGTGACAATCGCGGTCGATGCCGGACACGGCGGAGAGGATCCTGGTGCGATTGGTAAAGGGGGCACGCGTGAAAAGGACGTCGTGCTTGCGATTGCAAAAAAACTCAAAGCCCGCATCGATGCGACGCCTGGTATGCGCGCCTTCTTGACGCGAGATGGCGACTTTTTCGTTCCCCTTCATGTCCGCGTTGAAAAAGCGCGTCGAGTCAAAGCAGATTTGTTTATTTCTGTGCACGCCGATGCGTTTCCTAGACCAACAGCGGGCGGAAGCTCGGCGTACGTGTTGTCCGAGCGCGGCGCATCCAGTACTGCCGCAAAATGGTTGGCTGAAAAAGAAAACTCGGCCGACTTGATCGGCGGCATCAATATTCAAACGCAAAACAATCAAGTCGCGAGAATTTTGCTTGATTTGTCGACCTCGGCTCAAATCAAAGACTCAACCCAACTGGCTTCGACCATGTTGGATCAGTTGCGCGGCGTTTATCGCCTGCACAAGCCTCAGGTTGAAAGCGCGGGGTTCGCAGTCCTTCGCGCGCCCGATATGCCTTCCGTGTTGGTAGAAACAGCGTTTATTAGCAACCCAACCGAAGAACAACTGCTGCGCAGCCCGCAAACGCAAGAGCGCTTTGCCATTGCCATACAAAATGGCATTCAGCAGTTTTTCAGGGCGAATCCGCATTTAGCCTCGATAGGCTAATGATGTCGAATCGTCGCCCTATTTGTGCCCTGCCCGACTTGCTGGTGAGTCAAATCGCCGCTGGCGAAGTAATCGAGCGACCCGCTTCCGTTCTCAAAGAACTGGTGGAGAACGCCGTCGATGCGGGTGCGCAGTCAGTTGAGATTCGACTCGAAGCGGGCGGAATCAGACGGATTGCAGTGATCGATGATGGGAGCGGCATCGAGAAGAATGAACTCGCACTGGCGCTCACGCGTCATGCCACGAGCAAAATCAGCTCGCTCGAAGAACTCGAGTCCGTCCACTCGATGGGCTTTCGCGGCGAGGCGCTTGCTTCGATCGCAGCAGTCTCTCAACTCACCCTCATTTCACGCACCAAAGACGCAGACCATGCGTGGTGCCTCGAGCCCGGCACCCTTGAAGCTTCGGCGGCCTCTGGTGCACTGGGTACGACGGTTGAAGTTAAATATTTATTCGATCGTGTTCCCGCGAGACGTAAATTTTTACGCGCGGAGGCCACTGAATTTGGTCACTGCATCGATGCGATTGAACGCATCGCATTGGCTTTTCCAGAGGTCGGATTCCGCGTCTTTCACAACGATCGCGCGGTACGTCAATGGCTTCCCACCTCCGCTCTCAAACGTATCAGCGATGTACTGGGCGCAGAATTCAATGAGCACGGCATCGAGGTCAACGCACAAGGCGGCTTGATTGCTCTGATGGGCGTTGTGACCCGCCCCACGGCGGCTCGCGCCCGTGCGGATCGCCAGTTTTTATTTGTCAACGGCCGTCATGTTCGTGACCGCACCGTCTCGCATGCGATACGCAGCGCCTATGCCGATGTCCTGCATGGTGACCGACAGCCTGCCTTTGTACTTTTTTTGCAGGTGGATCCCACCGCCGTCGACGTCAATGTCCATCCGGCCAAGCACGAAGTCCGCTTTCGCGACTCTGGCGCGGTGCATCGTTTTGTGCAGCAAACGGTCACTCAGGCCCTCGCGGGTGTCGCAGGAACGCAACACGTCTCTGCAACCGGCGCGGACACCTCCTACGGCGCCGCGCAAATGACTGACTCCGCTTTCGTGCCGACCGCGTTTGCCACCTCGGGATCGTCCAGCGCACCATGGCAAGCCACGACTCAGCGCGCTTTCCAGCTGCGAGAAACGGCTCAAACCAACTCCACTTCACCGCAGGCTTGGCAGACACTCTACCAGCCGCTTGACGAGCCGACACCCGCCTGGCCCTTAGGACGCGCACTGGCTCAGGTGCATGGCATTTATATCTTGGCGCAGACCAACAGTGGGTTGGCGTTGATCGACATGCACGCCGCGCATGAAAGAGTCGTCTATGAGCAACTCAAAAAAGCACTTGACGCGCGCACACTACCTCAACAAAGTCTATTGGTTCCTATTGTGTTTCGCGTCACTGAAAAAGAGCTCGCACTCGCTCAGGAGTTCCAGCCGCACATTGAATCTTTAGGCTTTGAAATGGCCGCCGTGGGACCACAAGCCTTGGCGCTTCGTGCCGTGCCCGCGATGCTCGCACGCGGCGATTTAGAAGCGCTCGCCCGTGGTGTCTTGCGCGATCTCGAACAAATTGGCGCGAGTCAACTTTTAACCGAACAACGCAACACCTTGCTGGCGACCATGGCGTGCCATGGTGCTGTGCGTGCCAATCGCCAATTGACGCTCGAAGAAATGAACGCGTTGCTTCGCCAAATGGAGCAAACCGAACGCGCCGACCAGTGCAATCACGGGCGTCCGACCTGGATTCATTGGAATATCTCGGACTTGGACAAATTATTTTTACGTGGTCAATGACAGCGCCCGCATTACTTTGCATTGCTGGTCCGACTGCGAGCGGCAAAAGCGCGATCGCACGCGCGATCGCAGAGCAATGGCCTTGTGAGATCATCAATGTCGACTCTGCCACCATTTATCGTGGCATGGATATTGGTACAGCCAAGCCCTCGCGCGAGGAGCGCGCTTCGGTTCACCATCACTTACTGGATATTCTAGATCCGCTCGAATCCTATTCAGCTGCAGCCTTTCGGCGTGATGCGCTCGAGCGTGTCACGCAAATCCGCGCACGGGGTCGCTTACCGGTTTTGGTGGGTGGCACGATGCTTTATTTTAAAGCGCTACGTGAAGGGCTCAATGACCTTCCCACTGCAAATCCAGAAATCAGAAAAGAGCTCGAATTATGTGCGGCAGCGATCGGTTGGCCTGCGATGCATGCGCGACTTGGTGAGGTTGATCCCATCACGGCGGGGAGGCTCTCGCCCAATGACAGTCAACGGATTCAGAGGGCGCTTGAGATCTGGCGAATCAGTGGCAAACCTATGTCTGAGTTGCTAAACGCCCCGGAGCAAACAGACCAGCCGCTCAAGACTGTGACGCTCAGCCTTGAGCCTGCGCAGCGAAGTCACTTGCATCAACGCATCGCGTTACGTTTCGATGAGATGCTTGACGAGGGATTGATCAAAGAAGTCGAGGCATTGCGCGCGCGAGGCGATCTCCATACGGATTTGCCCTCGATCCGCTGCGTGGGCTATCGACAACTATGGTCGATGCTCAATGGAGAGATCACGCCAGCTCAGGCCAGAGAGCAAGCCATCGCCGCGACCCGACAACTCGCGAAAAGACAGCTCACTTGGCTCCGGAGTCTGCCCGAGCGCATCGCCGTGGAGGCTGATGCCCCCGCTGCAGACCGTCAAGCATTAGCAATCGTTGGTCAGCTGATCGATGACCGAACGATTGTGGGTTGAAGTATTGCGGGCAGCGTCAAAGCACCACCGTTTGCGCGTCTGTCGCGGCGCACTCAGCGATCTCACCGATTTGATAGACTGTTTCGCCCTGTGCCCTGAGAGCCTGACTAATCGCCTCTGCCTGCGAGGAGGAGACGACCGCAACCATCCCAATTCCGCAGTTGAAAACGCGATACATCTCAGTGTCGGCCACGCCACCTTGCTGCTGCAACCAGCTAAACAATTTGGGCATTTCCCAGGCATCGCGGTGCAAGCGCGCCTGCAAGCCAGGCTGAAGGATACGCGGCACATTATCGAGTAAACCACCCCCCGTGATGTGCGCCAAGCCTTTGATTGCTTTGCCAAAACTCTTGAGGACCGCTAAAACCGGCTTGACGTACAAGTGCGTGGGCGCCATCACGACATCGCCCAAGGGCCGACCATGAAAGTCTTGCTCGGGTCGCGCGTTGGCACGTTGTAGGATTTTGCGCAAAAGGGAATAACCGTTGGAATGTGCGCCACTTGAGGCCAATCCAAGCACGACGTCGCCCGGCTGGATCGACTTGCCATCGATCAGCAAAGACTTTTCGGCCGCACCGACGGCAAAACCAGCCAAATCGTACTCACCATCCGGGTACATCCCGGGCATCTCAGCCGTTTCACCGCCGATCAAGGCGCAACCCGAAAGCTCGCAACCCTTGGCGATACCGCCGATCACTTGGGCTGCGACATCGACGGAAAGTTTTCCGCAGGCGAAATAATCCAGAAAAAAGAGCGGTTCAGCGCCCTGAACAAGGATGTCATTGACACTCATCGCCACGAGATCAATGCCCACGGTGTCATGGCGCTGCCAATCAAACGCGAGTCTGAGCTTGGTACCGACACCATCGGTGCCAGAGACCAAAACAGGTTCTTTGTAGCGCTTAGGCACCTCGAAGAGCGCACCAAAACCGCCGATACCAGCCAAGACGCCCTCGCGCATCGTGCGCGCGGCAAGGGGTTTAATACGATCTACAAGGGCATCGCCCGCATCGATATCGACGCCAGCGTCACGGTAAGTCAGAGGTGCTTGAGGTTGAGTCATGGGAAAAAGCCGTGGTTGTGTGACAATTGTGGACTTATGTCCGTATTTTTACTAATTTTACGATGAGTCGATGAGTCGGCAGTTACTTCTAGAAATCGTACCGACCCAAAGTCCTAGTTTGGACAATACTGTGGTGGGTGCAAACGCCGCTGCCCTCGAGGCGGCTAGAACGCTGTCGCCCGGCCGAGCGCTCTATTTATGGGGCCCTCCGGGCTGCGGACGCAGCCATTTGCTCCGTGCGATGATCAAAGACAAAAAAGCCCGACTGATCGACATCGCGACCGCCCCAGAAGAGATGATGGCATTGGCCACCCTGTCCGCAGACCTGAACCGCGCGGAGACGATTGCGGTCGACGATATTCAGGAAATGACCGCGCAACAGCAGGCTGCGGTCTTTGCCCTGTACAATCGCTGGCGCGAGCTTGCTGCGACAGATCAGGCGTTTCGGCTAGTTGTGACCGGGGATCGGGCACCCATGATGATGTCTTTGCGCGAAGACCTGCGCACTCGCCTAGGCTGGGATCTGGTGTTTCGGCTCGAGCCGCTTTCGGATGCGGAAAAGTTCGAGGCACTTTCCGCCTATGCGCTTAACCGTGGTTTGCCACTCTCCGAAGACGTGCTGGACTGGATGTTGACCCACTACACCCGCGATATCCGGCAACTTTTTGCTCTGGTGGACGCCCTGGACCGGTACTCCCTCTCCAAACACCGTAACGTCACGGTCCCGCTTGTGCGCCAAATGCTGACAGACCGAGAATTTTTACAATCATGACCTCCAAAAGACTCGCACTTTTCGATCTCGACCACACACTCCTCCCTCTCGATAGCGACTATCAATGGGCGGTTTTTATGGCCAAGTCCGGACGCGCCGGCGACCCCGTCGAAGCCTTGCGCCGTAACGAAGAGTTGATGGACCGCTACAACGCGGGCGAGTTGACCGCGGAGCAAGCCGCCGAATTCATGCTGGGTTTACTCGCGGCGCATCCTGCGCACCTGCTTGCGGCTTGGCACGAAGAGTTCATGCAAAAAATAATCCGACCCGCCATGACGCAACAGGCGATCGAATTGGTGCAACAGCACTTGGCAGCCGGCGACCTCTGCGCGGTCGTGACGGCAACAAACAGTTTCGTGACCGCACCGATCGCGCGCGCTTTTGGGGTCCCGACGCTTATCGCCACAGACCCCGAATACATTGCCGGACGCTACACAGGCAAAATTTTAGGCACACCGAGCTTTAAACACGGCAAAGTTGTGCGCGTCAATCAGTGGCTCGCGGGACGCGATCTGCGTCTTGATGATTTCGATGAATCCTATTTCTATAGCGACTCCATCAACGACCTTCCCTTGCTCGACGCCGTCACGCATCCGATCGTGACCAATCCGAGCGAAAGCCTGCTCGCGATCGCACAACAACGCAACTGGCCCGTGCTCAACCTTTTTAACAAGCTCGCCGACGATAAATCCTGATGCTTACAGACACCCTTAAACGCTTCGTCGGTCAGTTGTTTGGCCAGAGATCTCAAGGTTTACGACGGATCAATAAAGATAAGCACGGCATTGATCGCCGTTTTGTTTCACGTCACGCCATCAAGGTCTGCGAGGTTTTGCAACACGAGGGCTATCAAGCCTATATCGTTGGAGGCGCCGTCCGAGATTTGATTATCGGTCTTGAACCCAAAGACTTTGACGTCGCGACCAATGCAACACCCGAACAAATTCGTCCGTTGTTTAGACGCGCCCGTATTATCGGACGACGCTTCCAACTGGTCCATGTGGTGTTTGGACAGGAGATCATTGAAACATCTACCTTCAGAGCGCCCGCTTCAGAGTCGCAATCGACGGATGGACATGGTCGCATCCTGCGCGACAACGAGTTTGGCACGCATGCCCAAGATGCCGCACGGCGCGATCTCACCATCAATGCGCTTTACTACGACCCCACGACCGAAGAAGTCATCGATTACCACAATGGTGTCGACGACCTTAAACATCGGGTAATCCGTATGATTGGGGATCCGAGTGTTCGCTATCGCGAAGACCCTGTGCGAATGCTGCGTGCGGTTCGCTTCGCGGTCAAGGTCAAAGGCAAGATCGAACCCTCCACAAGAGAGCCTTTAGCCTCGTTGGCCAATCTTATCGAGAATGTACCCGCCTCGCGTTTGTTTGATGAAATGCTCAAGCTTCTGACCTGTGGTCAAGCAATGGAGTGCTTAAAGCAACTCCGTCAAGACGGCTTGCATCAAGGCATCCTCCCTTTGCTGGATGTCGTGCTCGAGCAACCGGGCGGAGAGGCGTTTATCGAGCTTGCGCTTGAGCGGACCGATCAACGCGTGCGGAGCGGTAAGACGGTGAGTCCGAGCTTTTTATTCGCCGCCCTGCTCTGGCATCAGGTTGACGTGCGCTGGAAACAACGGATTGCCGCTGGCGAATCCTCTATTCAGGCACTGATGGAAGCTGCGGACTCTGTGCTCGATGAGCAAACAGAAAAGCTTGCGATTCAAAAACGTTTTAGCGCGGACATGCGAGAAATCTGGTTTATGCAACCGCGTTTTGAAAAGCGTCTGCCCAAATCTATCTGGCGAATGTTCGAACAACCTCGTTTTAGAGCGGCGGTTGATTTTCTACAACTTCGGGCTGCGGCCCATCAGTTTGATAGCGTTCTTGCGCAATGGTGGATGGATCTCGCCAATGCCGACGACGATGCTCGCGCGGAGATGCTCGAAGCGTTGAGTAGACTCCCCCGCGAATCCAGTACGACGGGGACGCGCGCGCGCAGTCGTCGCAAACGCAGCCCACGAACGGCTGCGAGCGCGACTCGTTCCCCTCCTGCTGACGTTAACTAGGTTTTGAACAAGATGTCTGTGCGAGCCTTGATTGGTTTAGGGGCGAATCTAGGCCAGGCCCGAGACACCATCGAGCGCGCGCTTGAGGGACTCAGAAATACCCCCGGCATCGAGTCATTGGTCGTTGCTCCCTTGTATGGCAGCGATCCGATCGATGCGCAGGGACCGCCCTTTGTGAACACCGTGGCACTCATCCAGACGACTCTGGCGCCCTTGACACTTCTTGATGCCTTACAGGCGCTTGAATATGCGTATGGACGAGAGCGGTCGGTTCGCAACGCGCCCCGCACACTGGATCTGGATTTGCTCTGGTACGACGGTGTCACGATGGAAACACCCAGGCTGACCTTGCCTCACCCGCGCATGCACGAGAGAGCCTTTGTGCTCAAGCCCTTGGGAGATCTTGTCCCCGAACTCAGGCTCAAGCAAGGCAGCATTATGGTGCTGCTTGAGCGATGCGGCGACCAAAAGCTCTGGCCGCTTTGAGTTTAATCGCGCTGCGCTAAATGGCCTTGGCCGCCTCGAGTTTGGCAATAATTTCGGCGCTAACACCCAAAGATTTCAAGATCGAGATCGTGTGTTCGCCAATGTCCGGGATCGGATCCATACGCGCATCAAAAGCGCTGCTCGTCGCGGGTGGCAGCAAAGCCGGCAACGCGCCCACGGGCGTCTGTACCTCTGTCCAACGCTGACGGGCTTTGAGTTGTGGGTGCGCCCAGACGTCTTTCATCTCATTGACGCGGGCATTCGCGATTTGAGCCTTTTCCAGCGCCTCGATCACCTGGTCAATCGTCATCTTGGCAAACGCGTCCACAATGAGCCCACGCAAGCCATCGCGATTCGCGACGCGCTTGGATGTTGAGTCATAACGCGGGTCTTTCGCCAACGCAGGTTGATTGAGCACTTTTTCACAAAAGATCTGCCATTCGCGCTCGTTTTGGAGCCCGAGCATGACGTTGCTTCCATCTCCGACCGGAAAGGGACCGTAGGGATAGATCGTGGCGTGGGCAGCGCCTGCGCGTGGTGGTGGTGACTGCCCCTCGAACGCGTAATACAACGGAAAGCTCATCCACTCGACCATACTCTCGAGCATCGACACATCAAGATGACTGCCCAGACCAGTTTTGTGACGCAACAGCAAGGCATTCAAAATGCTGGAGTAGGCATAGGAGCCTGCAGCGATATCCGCGATCGAGCAACCCGCTTTGGCAGGCGCATCGGGCGAACCCGTGACAGAGATGAAACCGCTTTCACTTTGAATCAGCAAATCATAGGCTTTCTTAGTCTCATACGGACCACCCTCACCATAACCCGAGATATCGCACACAATCAGCCTGGGGAAACGTTTGTGCAAAGCCTCGAACGACAAGCCCATCCGCGCAGCCGCACCAGGCGCCAGGTTTTGTACGAGTACATCGGTCTCGGCCAATAGTTCATTCAAAATCGGACCCGCGTCCTCATGCTTGAGATCTAGCGTCAGACTTTCTTTGGAACGATTCGTCCACACAAAGTGCGAAGCCATCCCCCGCGTACGTTCATCGTACTTGCGGGCAAAATCGCCGACACCTGGACGCTCAACTTTGATGACGCGCGCGCCGTTGTCAGCAAGTTGTCGCGTACAAAAAGGCGCCGCAATCGCATGTTCCAGGCTAACAACCGTAATCCCATCGAGTGGGCGTGGACCAACTTTTTTCATACTTCAAACCTCAGTTCTGCTTGGTGGGCAAGTGTGCCGTCTTGTTCGGCCCACAGTTTGGCCTCGCCAGGCGAAGCGATCATCCCGGCGACCGAGAAAGGTGTTGGTGCGATCAAGGGACGCAAACCACGATAGGCGAGATGCCGCAACTGAGCGGCAGGGTTGGCGTTGACAAAAGCGCGACACATCAGCGTCGCGATCAAAGGACCGTGAATCACTAAACCCGGGTAACCCTCGGTCTGCGTGACATAAGGATGATCGTAGTGAATGCGGTGGCTGTTGAACGTCACGGCCGAGTATCTGAACAACAATACAGGACTGGGATCGACGGGCTCTTTCCATTGCGCCTCGGGTGCCGGCTCAGTGCCTTGAAGCTTTGGAGGGCTGGGCTCGCGATACACGATGTCCTGCTCTTCGCTGATGACAAGTTTGCCTTCTTGCACGATGTCGTGCTTGACAGTCACAAACAACAGAGAACCCGTGCGTCCCTGTTTTTCTTTGATCGCCAAGACCGTAGAGGTTTTTTGCGCCTCGATGCCGACGAGTAAGCCCTCGTTAAAGGTAACACGCCCACCCGCCCACATCCGATTACGATTGTCTGCAGGCGGCAGAAAACTGCCGCGAGCAGGATGGCCGTCGAGACCTGTTTGCGCGATGGGCACCGTCTCAAGGAAAAAAGCCCAATGCCAGAGATGCGGAATTGTTTGTCCTATTTGTGGGGTAGATTCACCCAGCGTGGAGGCAATACAAGCCGTATGACCCGGATCCATGCGATCCACCACCGTTTGGGACTTGCCTAACCAGGCATTTAAATCTGTCGTCGACATCTACAGGCTTCCTTATTTATGCTTCGAGGTCTTGCATCCGCTGCAAGTGATAGTTGGTATCGCCCAGCAATACATCGAGGTAGGTCAAGCGTTTGAAATAATCACCAACCTCGAGCTCGTCCGTGACACCCATACCGCCGTGTGATTGCACCGAGGCCTCACCCACGAAACGAGTAGCCGCTGCGACTTCAACTTTGGCCATCGAGACCACGCGACTGCGTTTGTTTGCATCAGCCTCGCTCAAGGCGATGGTGGCCACATAGGTCATCGACAAACCCATTTCCGACTGAATCAACATTTCACCCAAGCGATGCTGCAGCACTTGAAAATTAGCTAAGGGTTGTCCAAACTGTTTGCGTGTTTTGAGATATTGAATCGTGCTGTCGGTGAGATACGCCATGGCGCCACAGGCCTGCGCACACAGCGCCACGATGCCAAAATCCAGCGCTTTACGCAGCGCGTCTTGGGCAAGCGCGCCTTTGATAAGCAGATTTTCGATAGGAACGATCACGCGCTCAAACGTCACCGTGGCGGCACGCGAACCATCAAACGTCGGAAAGTCAGTGACGGTCACCCCTACGCTGTTTGTCGGCACCAGCAGAACTGCTGTTTCTCCGTCCAACACAACGGAAACGAGCAAAGCATCGGAACCTGCCGCATGCCAGACCAGAATTTTTTTACCATCGAGCTGAAAGCCGCCTTGCGTGCTTGAAGCACGCGTCGAGAGCGGTTGTTGCGCATCCCGCTCACCCTCTTCTTGCCAAGCCAGCGCAAGAATCGCTTCGCCCTCGGCGTGCGCGGTTAACCATTTTTGCTTGAGTGCGGGGTTGTCGCTTTGGCCTAACAAGGTGACACCCATGACCGCACTAGAGATCACAGGCTCGCTGACCAGACCACGACCGAGTTCTTGATGAACAGCCAGCATGGTCGCCGGTGTCTCGCCAAAACCACCGAACTCTTCTGCGACGAGCAAACCGCCCATGCCAAGTTCGGCCAGACTATTCCAAGCTGCCACATCAAGTTTGCCAGTTTTTTGTCGCGCTCGGCGCAATGGGCGTGTCCAGTTGTCCGCGACCAATCGACGCAGGCTGTCTGTCAACATCCGTTGCTCTTCTGAATATGAAAAATCCATGATGTTTCCTAGACCCCAATAATTTGCTTAGCGATGATGCCTTTTTGAACCTCATTGGTTCCGCCGTAAATAGCGGTCTTGCGCATATCGAAATACGCGGCGGCAGCGGCGGCCGAGTATTCGGGACCGGGACCATGAAACGCAGACTCGGCCTGCATCCATTCGGGATCGTAAGGCCAGGCGTCCGCACCCGCGACTTGCATCTGCAACTTGGCCAACTCCATCTGCAGCTCAGAGCCGCGGATTTTAAGAATTGAGGCTTTGGGTCCCGGGTCGCTCGACTCATCCGCCGCCACGCGCAGCACCATCATCTCAAGCGCCAACACTTGCGCCTCGACACGATTGATACTGTCACGCACACGGGGGTGCAGGCTCAAAGACTCGCCGCTTGCCATCGTACGCTCGGCGAGTGATTTCAAAATCGCCAATTCGCGATGGCAGTGACCGATACCGGCAATACCACTACGTTCATGGCCGAGCAAATATTTCGCGTAAGTCCAACCATTGTTCTCTTCGCCGATAAGGTTTTCCAAGGGGGCTTCGACATTTTCAAGCCAGACTTCGTTGACCTCGGCGCCGCCGTCGAGTGTCCTGATCGGCCTGACTTCCACTCCGGACTGACGCATGTCGATCAAAATCATCGAGATACCGCGCTGCGCCTTAGCCGCGGGATCCGTCCGCGCGAGGCAGAACATCCAGTCGGCGTAATGTGCCAACGTCGTCCAGGTTTTTTGGCCGTTGATGATGTAGCGATCGCCGACGCGTTCGGCGCGCGTTTTAAGCGAAGCCAAGTCCGAGCCTGAGCCGGGCTCAGAATAGCCCTGACACCACCAGTCATCGACATTAATAATGCGGGACAAGAAACGGTCTTTTTGAGCCTGGCTGCCATACTTCATTAACACTGGACCAATCATGCCCAAACCGAAAGGCAACAAACGCGGTGCGCCGGCTTTGAAACACTCGATCTCAAAAATCATACGCTGAACGGCGTTCCATCCTGTGCCACCATACTCCTTGGGCCAACTCGGTGCGCCCCAACCTTTTTCGGCAAGGATACGATGCCAACGCAAATAGTCATCGCGCTTGAGGCGGTGGTGCGCGAAAGTTTTGGCGCGTAGATCAGCAGGTAATTTATCGTGCACGAACGCGCGCACTTCTTCACGAAAGGCGCGTTCATCTTGTGACCAAGTTAAGTCCATTGATATTCTCCTATGCACATTATCTTAACCCTCACAAGATCTAAAACCGTCTTTCATTTTGGAAGACCGCATTTCGCAAGTGAAAATCCCCGCCGCCTTTCGCAATTTAAAAATGCCCCTACAATCACAAAAAAAGTATGACAGAGACAGCATCTATATTGATGAAAACCCTAATACAAGGCGCGGCAGCGTCTTTTATGACCGAATGTCGGTTCTGGAGTCAGCATGCTCGACAAAGTCAAAGCCTCCTTACAAGAAGCCGTAGAGCCGATCGGAGACGGTGCAGCCATCATGATCAGCGGCTTTGGTGATGCGGGTATTCCTTTCGAACTCATGCAAGCGGTGCTCGACAAGGGCTTACGGGAACTCACTATTATTAGCAACAACGCAGGCACGCACGAAATCGGGATCGCTGGATTGATTAAAGCGGGACGCGTACGCAAAATCGTCTGTTCGCACCCCCGCCCTGCCAATTCAGATGTGTTTGCCAATGCCTACAGAGCAGGCCAAGTTGAACTAGAGTGCATGCCCCAAGGCACGCTGGCAGAGAGAATCCGTGCCGCTGGAGCGGGGCTCGGTCCTTTTTTTACCCCGACTGGATATGGCACACTCATTGCCGAGGGCAAAGAGCAGCGCGTGATTAACGGCAAGGGCTACATTCTCGAGCAACCTCTGCATGCAGATTTTGCTTTGGTGCGCGCCAACCTCGGCGATCGTTGGGGCAATCTGACCTATCGCTGGGCCGCGCGCAACTTCGGCCCCGTCATGTGTATGGCCGCCAAACACACCATCGCACAAGTCAACCGCGTTGTGGCCCTCGGAGAATTGGCTCCCGAAACCGTCATGACACCTGGGATATTCGTTCAATCAGTCGTTGCAATCGGAGGCGAACGATGAGCACAACCGCAGCCAGTACCTTCCAGCCGCTTTCGCGCGCACAGATTTCCTATCTTGTGGCCCACGATTTTCCCGATGGCTCGATTGTCAATCTCGGCATTGGGATGCCCACACAGGTCGCCGATTATTTACCTCAAGACCGCGAGATTTTGCTGCATAGCGAAAACGGTATTTTGGGCATGGGTCGCGCGGCCGTCGGCGACGAGATCGATCTTGATCTCATTAACGCGAGCCGCACCCCCGTTACGCTTCTTGCTGGCGGTTCCATCACCGAGCACACGATTTCCTTTGCCATGATGCGTGGCGGCCACCTTGACTACTCCGTACTAGGCGGCTTTCAAGTAGCCGCCAATGGCGACCTGGCAAACTGGATCACGAGCGGTCCTGATGCGATCGCAGCGATCGGCGGCGCGATGGATTTGGCGATTGGCGCGCGCAACGTCATCGTCATGATGGAGCATGTCGCCAAAGATCAAACACCTAAGCTCATGATGCAGTGCACCTATCCACTCACGGGAGCAGGCGTCGTCAATCAAGTCTACACAGACTTGGCGATCATTGATGTCACGCCGAATGGTTTTGAAGTGCGTGCGATCGTCGACGGGTTGTCATTCGACGCGTTGCAGCAAAAAACAGGCGCTCCGTTGACCCCTGCGCCTAGCCTCAAAACCATTTATCGCAATCATCAAGGCAGCCCCACCTACGGGTAGATATGGATGGAAGTTAAGTTTTTTTGCAGCACAATAAAAGAGTATTTACACTTCAACCAAACCTACTTTGCCTTCGAGAAAGCTACTTTAGAGACAAAATATGCCTTCAGTCCTGATCAAAAAAACTATTTCCCTTACAAAGGCAATGCACCTGCGATGGTGGATGTGATGGGTGGCAAGGTGACCTTTATGTTTGACATTACCAGCACGGGCAGAGCCTTTATTGAGAGTGGCAAGGCCCGTGGCTTGGCTGTGAAGTCGAAACAACGCAATCCAAGCTTGCCCAACATCCCTACAATGATTGAAGCAGGCGGCTATTCGCTCGATAAGGGTGATGCCAAAGCATTGAGTGCCACGATCGACAGAGATTACAAAATGTGGGAAGGCGTGATGACAAAGGGCAATATCTACCCGAATTAATCATTGATTCCGATGATAGCGATTTAGAACTTTAATTGAATGAATGGAGCTTTAGATGAGTGGAATGTTAGAAGGTAAAGTTGTTGTCGTGACTGGCGCCGGCGGTGGCATCGGGCGTGGTATTGCTCTGGCGATGGCCGCAGCAGGCGCCAAGGTTGTTGTCAACGACATCGGCGCGAGCTTGTCAGGCGAAGGATCGGGAGCCGGACCTGCTCAACAAGTGGCCGACGAAATTATCAAAGCAGGTGGTCAAGCCGTTCCAAATACGGACAGCGTGGCAACCCGCGTTAGCGCCCACAACATTATCGAAACAGCTGTTCAGACCTTTGGACGCATCGACATCGTTGTGAATAACGCTGGAAACTTGCGCGACCGCGTATTTCACAAAATGAGTGAAGAAGAGTGGACACAGGTCATAGACGTTCACCTCAATGGCACCTTCTTTGTCAGTCGCGCGGCTGCCAACTACTATCGCGAACAAGAGTCAGGTGCGTTCGTGCATATGACATCGACCTCGGGTTTGATTGGTAACCTTGGTCAAGCCAACTATTCGGCGGCCAAGCTCGGCATTGCCGCGCTATCTAAGTCCATCGCGTTGGACATGCAGCGCTACAACGTCCGCTCCAACTGCATCGCCCCTTTTGCTTGGAGCCGAATGACAAGTTCGATCCCCGCCAACACCGACGAGGAAAAGGCGCGAGTCACCAAACTTCAAAAAATGGAAGCTAACAAAATTGCCCCGATGGCTGTTTACCTGGGCAGCGACCAAGCGAAAGAAGTGACTGGTCAGATTTTTGGTGTGCGTGCCAACGAAATCATGCTGTTTAGTCAGCCACGCCCCATACGCTCCGTGCACATGAGCACTGGCTGGACGCCGGAGGCCATCGCCGAAATCGCAGCACCCGCAATGCGCCACCACTTCATGGCGCTCGAACGCTCGCCCGACGCCATTGACTGGGATCCGATCTAATCATGGATTATCAGCTGATCAAAAACTGGGTGTTTCCAGAGGTCGATCGTACCTATACAGAGAACGACAGTATTTTGTATGCCCTCGGTATCGGTTTCGGTCAGGAACCAACCAACCCGAACCATTTGAAATATGTCTACGAGCAAGACCTTCAAGCCTTTCCGACCATGGCTGTGGTGCTCGGTTATCCCGGCTTTTGGATGAAAGACCCAAAAGCCGGCATCAACTGGGTCAAACTCGTACACGGCGAGCAGCGTCTAACGATTCATAAACCCTTGCCGCCGGCGGGTCGCGTCATTGGTCGCTCGCGCATCACACACGTCATCGACAAGGGCGCCGACAAAGGGGCTTTGGTGCTGTCCGAGCGCACGCTGCATGACTCGACTGGTACGCTTCTTGTCACCATCGGCTCAACGACCTTTTGTCGCGGCGACGGCGGACTGAGCCATTCAGACGCAAGCCCCGCGCCACTTGAAGCGACGCCAGAGCGTGCGCCGGATATGACCTGCGCTTTGCCAACACTGCCTCAAGCGGCGTTGATTTATCGTTTGTGCGCAGACAATAATCCCTTGCATGCCGATCCAGGCGTGGCAGAACGCGCCGGCTACCCACGTCCGATTCTCCACGGCCTGTGCACGTATGGAGTTGCCGCCCGAGCCATTGTCCAAGCCGCCTGCGAGAACGATGCATCCAGACTGACCGCCCTTCACACGCGCTTTTCCTCGCCGGTTTTTCCAGGCGAAACACTCGTGTGTGAAATGTGGCACGATGGCAAGGACGCGGTACGCTTCAGAGCCAAGGTTGCCGAGCGCGACATCGTTGTTTTAAGCCATGGCTACGCAGGAATCAAAGCATGACCTCGGATGTGAAGCAGCAAGACCAGCAAACACGCCGTGCCCCCCTCGCAGGAATACGTGTTTTGGACCTGTCCAGAGTGTTGGCAGGTCCCTGGTGTACGCAAAATCTTGCGGACCTCGGTGCCGATGTCATCAAAGTCGAGCGTCCCAAGCTTGGCGATGACACTCGCGCTTGGGGTCCACCGTTTCTAAAAGATCAGGATGGCAACGACACCACCGAAGCCGCCTACTATCTCAGCACGAACCGCAACAAACGTTCGATTGAAATCGATCTGGCTAGCACTGAAGGCATCAAGCTCGTGAAAGAGTTGGCGAAACACTGCGACATCCTGGTGGAAAACTTCAAGGTCGGCGGACTAAAACAATACGGCCTCGACTATGAAAGCATGAAGGACGAGTACCCTCGCCTGATTTATTGCTCGATTACCGGTTTTGGCCAGACCGGTCCGTATGCTGAGCGTCCTGGCTATGACTTCATGATTCAGGGCATGGGCGGACTGATGAGTATCACGGGTGAGCGCGACGATCTCCCCGGCGGCGGACCGCAAAAAGCGGGTGTCGCGGTGACAGACATCATTACAGGCATGTACGCATCTGTTGGCATTCTTGCCGCACTCCAAGAGCGCAATCACAGCGGCCTGGGGCAGCATCTCGATATCGCACTACTCGACTGTCATATTTCAATGCTCGCCAATCAAAACCTGAACTACATGACGACAGGCCAGGCCCCTGTGCGCGCAGGCAACGCCCACCAAAACGTTGTGCCCTATCAAGTATTCAAAACCTCTGATGGTTTTATGATTGTGGCCGTCGGCAACGACTCTCAATATCGCTCCTTTTGTGGTGCCATCGGCCTTTCCGAATATGCAACGGATCCAAAGTTCGTCACCAATCGACAGCGGATTATTCATCGCAGCGAACTGATTCCTGTGCTAGAAAAAATCATGGCCTCGGGTAAGCGCGATGAGTGGATCGCCAAACTGGAAGGGGTTGGCGTTCCTTGTGGTCCGATTCAAACGCTTGACCAAGTGTTTGATCACCCACAGGTCAAAGCCCGAGAAATCTGGAAAAATATTCCACATCCAACAGGTGGGACTTCACCCACCACGGCGAGTCCGATGAATTTCTCTGCGACGCCGGTCGAGTACAAGCGCGCGGCGCCTTTGCTGGGGGAGCATACGGATGAGATTTTGAAGGAATTGTTAGGAAATACCAGCAATTTAAAACACTCACTTAAAAATTAGAGTAAAAGTATTAAACAAAATTACAAATAAACTTTATCGATTAACCCGGAGACAAAAAATGAAAAAACTTCTTGTAGGTATAACTTTATTGCATGCCGTACTCGCCACACCCGCCTTTGCCAAAGATTTTGTCATTGGTGCTGCTTTTCCTTTGAGCGGTGCCAACGCTGAATATGGCCAAGTATTTAGTTCCGCGGTTAATCTGGCAGTCGAACACATCAACGCGGATAAAAAATTATCAGGCAAACTTAGTGCGGTATACGAAGACAGTCAAGCATTGCCTGCCCAAGGTGTGATTGCCGCCAATAAATTGATCAACGTGAATAAAGTTCCATTTGTCTTATCCGCTTTCACAGGCGTTTCAAAAGCAATTGCTCCGATCGGCGCACGCACCAAGACCGTCATGGTCAATGGTGGTGGCGTTGGACCAGACCTTGCCATGCTAGGCGATTACTTCTGGAACACCATTCCACTGGCGAACTTTGAAGTGACCGCAATGGCGCCTTACCTAGTCAAAGAAAAGGGCTACAAGCGTATTGCGCTGATTTATGTTGATGATCCACTTGGCCAAGCCATACTCAAGGATCTCACCAAAGAGGTTAAAGCAGCGGGTGGCGATGTCGTCGGATCATTTTCTATCCCAACGACCGCTCAGCAATTTTCGGGAGTTGCAGCAAGAGTACGTGACACCAAACCAGATGCGGTTTACATCGCTACCTACGGTAATCAACAGGTTCAACTGGTAAAGCAGCTCCGTGATAACGGCGTGAGCCAACCTTTGGCAAGTTACTCGGCCATGTCCTTACCATCGATCCTGAAGCTTCCTGAAGCCAAAGGCCTAGTCTATACCAGCCAGCAAGTCACATTGGACAAGAATGATCCTTTAACCAAGCGCGTTGAGGAAGACTATAAAAAGAAATACAGTAAAGAACCAAATATGTACGTACTCAATTATTACAACGCTGTATTGACGTTTGCCGATCTAGCCGCTGCGCTCGAAAAAGCTGGAAAACCAGTCACGGGTGAAAATCTGCTAGCGCAACGTAAGGCCACAAAAACGTTCCAATTCGTTGGAGCAAAAGTCTCTTTCGCTGCTGATGGCACTGTTAAATCACCCATCCAGATCAACGAGATCGTGGGTGATGGCACTAGTAAATTGATTGCCGCAGGCAAATAATCAATCGAGGTCATCAACGCGTGGGAAACTCCCCCCACGCGTCCTTTTTGCCTAAATAGGAAAACTGCGTCATGCTGTTTGTTCAATTGCTCGCCAATGGGCTGCAAACGGGCGCACTTTATGCACTCATTGCGGCTGGGTTCTCGCTCATCTTCGGCATGACTCGCGTATTTCATGCCGCGCACGGTGCGACATTTACGATCGCAGGTTTTATTTTTTATGAATTTTACGCAGTGCTCGATTGGGCGTGGCCACTCGCAGCACTGGCCTCCGCCGCTGCGGCGGGCTTGTTTGGCGTATTGTTGGACCGATACGTCTACGCAGTGATCCAACGTCACGAGGGCTCATTTTTTACAGTGTTTGTCGCCTCTTTTGGCGCGGCAATCGTTGTGCAAAACGTCATCTCCATCGTTTTCGGACGAGGCATGGTGACTGTCAGTACACCACTAAGCAAGAGCCTTGAAATCGTTCCAGGTCTATTTATCGCGCCGATCGCGATTGCTGTATTTGCTTGCGCTATCGTCTCGTTCGCACTTTTGCAATGGTTACTCACTCGTACCAATCTTGGTATTGCTCTGCGTGCTCTAGGTGAAAATCCTGCGCTCATCGAAGTTTACGGCCTGACACCGAGACGTCTCTCTCAGTATGTATTTCTGATTGGCTCCATTCTTGTAGTACCTGCGGCCATTTTAACTGCTGCGACTTCTGGCCTAAACCCTGCAATGGGGCATCACATCATGCTGATTAGTATCGCCGCGACAATCGTTGGCGGAGTCGGCAGCCTAAGAGGCGCAGCCGTCGCAGGCTTGTTACTCGGCCTCGCCGAAAACCTTTGTTTGGCTTTCATCGATCCGCAGTGGAGTGAAGCGGTCACTTTTGTGATTTTGTTCCTGTTCATCCTGTTCCGCCCCGGTGGCGTATACGGTCGAGCTACGGTTTCTTGAGGAAAAACACAATATGATTGCCTACTTACAAAATATCGCTGTTCTTTTTTGCATCTACGGCGTCCTCGCGTTGACATTGAATTTCATTATGGGCTACGCGGGGATTTTCTCACTGGCACATGCGATCTTCTTTGGGGTCGGTGCGTATGCGACAGCTTACATCGCACTGAACTTTAGCGACTCACTCTTGCTATGCCTGCTAGCATCGGCATTGATTTCCGCCGTGCTCTCCATGGCACTTGCTCTTCCAGCCTTACGCGTAAGAGGCGAGTATTTCGTTGCGGCCTCTCTAGGTCTGCAAGTGATTGGTGTGACCATTTTCTCGGAGTGGAAATCCGTCACTGGCGGACTCGGCGGAATGATTGGCATCCCGAGACCCCGGCTTTTCAGTTACGTCTTCAATGACGACACCGCTTTTCTTGTGCTCGCCTTGGTGGTGCTGCTAATGGTGCTTGGCATCACAGCACTCCTGGTACGAGGCAGTTTCGGTCGCAGCCTGATGGCGATACGCGACAGTGAGTCAGCCGCTCAAACCTATGGTAAGTATGTCAACGCGGTGAAGACCTTATCTGTGGCTGTTTCGTCCGGCCTTGCCGGAGTAGCGGGTTCTCTCTATGCCTTTTACATGAGTTTTATCAACCCAGAGAGTTTTATGTTGGAGATGTCGATATTGTTGATGGCTATGGTCATTATTGGCGGGACTGGAACGTTATTTGGTCCAATCGTTGGCGCTGCCTTACTCATGTCCTTGCCTGCGGCCCTGACTTACCTGCCCTTCCTGCCTCCTTCAGAGCTGGGCACGATCCAGCAGATTATTTATGGTCTGGCAATGGTGCTGTTGATGATGTTTAGACCAGGCGGTCTAGTCGGCGGACGCACAAAAGGAAAAGCAGCATGACAACAGCAACTGCTCCTCTCGAAGCCGCACCGCAAGAAATCTTGCTTGAAATCCGCAACGTCAATAAAAACTTTGGTGGACTTCAGGCGATTGCGGACGTGACGATGAATTTACCCGCAGGTGTTATCACCACACTGGTGGGACCGAACGGTGCGGGTAAGACCACGTTGTTTAACCTCATTACCGGACACTTAGTTCCGTCCAGTGGAACAGTGCATTGGCTTGGCAAGCCCCTCAAAGGCATCGAACCTTGGCGCATTGCCCGCATGGGTATCGCTCGGACTTTTCAGGATTTGCGCCTCTTTAACCAAATGACGGTAGAAGAAAACATCATGACGGTGATGGAACGAAGCAGTTGGCTTTGGCAAGGCGGAAAAGCGGCAGCCGAACAACGTGTCACCGAAATTCTTGAAGAAACACAACTCAGCGATAAACGTCACGAGCGTGCCGTAGATCTCGCGTATGCGGAGCGTAAGTTTCTCAGTCTAGCTCGTATCATGGCGAGCAAAGCCAAACTATGGTTGCTCGACGAGCCAGCTTCAGGTCTCGATCCACGCTCGTTTGAACGGTTCGTGTCCCTATTGCGTGGCTATGCCAAACGCGGCATCACGATTTGTATCATTGAGCATAATCTTGATATCGTGATCCAACTTTCTGACCGTGTTGCCTTTCTGGATCAAGGTAAACTTTTGGCGCAAGGTAGCTCTCAAGATATCTTGAAGGATCCGCATCTCGCGGCCATTTATTTTGGAGACCGCGCATGAGTCAGGGTCCTTTTCTCGAAGCAAAACATCTCCGCGTTGGCTATGGCGGGCGTCCTGTCCTAGAAGACTTCAATGTCAGCTTGCAATATGACGAGGTCTTGTGTCTGATCGGTCACAATGGCGCAGGTAAATCCACACTCCTGAAGGCTTTATTTGGGCTGGTTCCACTAGAGCAAGGCTCCGTCACGCTAGAAGGCAAAGCCGTCACGAAACCCGATCCACGCGAGCTAAGCGCCTCAGGAATCGCGCTCGTTCCTGAAGGGCGTGGCGTTTTCCCTGGACTCACTGTCGCCGAAATTATGAAACTCGGTTTTTGGGCCCACAACATCCCGGCAGGAGAGCAAGCCGCTCGGATTGAATGGGTAATGGGTGTGCTACCCATGATCAAGCGTTTTTATACGCAGCGCGCAGGAACTCTCTCGGGCGGGCAGCAGCAAATGGTTTCGCTGGGTCGCGCACTGTTAAGCCAACCTCGTTGTTTACTGCTTGATGAGCCCTCAATTGGCTTGGCACCAAAACTTTTTCAGGACTTGGCGGGTCCACTCCGCGCACTCCAACAAGAACGCAAAATGTCGATCCTGATCGTCGAGCAAAATGTTCGTGAAGCACTCAAAATATCAGATCGCGTTATCGTGATGAAATCCGGTCAGATCATCCGCGAGGGTTCACCAGAGGCGTTTAGCGACAACACCGAGTTGATGGAATTATATTGACATGTCGCATCCGGGTACGCTTTGCTTGATCTATCAGGACCACTTAGCGCGCACACCGGACGCAGCCATGCTCATCCAAGAAAGTCACCCAGTGACCTATAAACAGTTTGACCAGAACGTTCAAACGACAGCAGCATGGCTACATAGACAAGGCATTCGATCTGGCGATCATGTCGCAGTTTGGCTCGTAAATCGAACCGAATGGCTTGTGCTACTTTTTTCATTAGCTAGAATTGGTGCGACACTTGTTGCGGTCAACACTAAATATCGCGCGCATGAGTTGCAATATATTTTGAGTCACTCGCAGGCGACGACACTGATCTTGCAACTCAATTTTAAAAAGATTGATTTCGCCGCAATCATCAAAGAGGTTGACCCCCAGTCCCTCAAGCATCTTCAGCGCGTGATTATGTTGGATGCTGATAGCTCGACACCCATAAATTTGCTTGACAGACCCGTGATTACTTTTGACGCAATGACCGATGATGTAACAACAAACGCATCAGGCTCATCTCTAGATTTCGGTGCTTACGCCGAGTCCGAGACGCTCGCAGATCAAAATATCGCGTTTTTTACGACCTCAGGTACTACCAAAGGTCCCAAGCTCGTCATGCACACACAACGTACACTCAGCGAGCACGCCAATCATGTAGCTTTTGGGTATGGATTCGGTGAGGCAAACGACAAGATACTTGCAGCACTCCCGCTATGCGGCGTCTTCGGTTTGAATAGTGTGCTGGGTGCGATTGCTGCTGGTATGCCGGTCGTGCTGATGGATTTCTTTGAGGGGAATACCGCTGCGGCACTGATCAATAGTGAGAAGATTACCCATGTCTTTGGTAGCGATGAGATGTTGCGTCGCTTGACCGAACAACAGATTCCAACTCCCTTTCCTTCCTTAAAGACGTTTGGCTTTGCCGCTTTTAGTCCACGTTTCATTGACTTGGCAAAAGCTCTCATCCCGCGCGGTATCCCGATGCGTGGTTTGTACGGATCGAGCGAAGTCATGGCTCTTTTCTCACTGCAACACGCAGACATGCTCATTGAAGAACGCGCGCTCGGTGGCGGATACCCCGCAGCTGGCGCACTCGCTCAAGTACGCGCCCGCGACCCAGATTCGGGAGAGCTTTGCTCAATTGGTGTTTCAGGCGAACTGGAAATCCACTCGCCGACTTTATTCAAAGGCTATTTCAACAACCCACAAGCAACCCTAGATGCCTTTACAGAGGATGGCTTTTTTAAAACAGGCGACCTCGGTTATATCAGAGCAGATGGCAGCTTTGTCTATCAGTCACGAATGGGCGACACCATGCGACTTGGCGGCTTTCTCGTCGATCCGACAGAGATTGAACAGGTGCTCGCTGAGCAATCTGAAATCAAAAGCGCTCAAGTGGTCGGCATTGAAATCAAGGGTCAACTCAGGCCTGTCGCTTTTGTGATCGCCTCAGAGTCATACAGTGTCCATACGAACAGCGAAATAAGCGATCCCAACGTCATTCTGAACAGAATCTCCAAACAACTCGCCGCCTTCAAAGTCCCCACTCATCTCTGGTTTATCGACGCCTTTCCCGCCACAGCAAGCGCCAATGGCGACAAGTTCCAGCGCGTCAAACTAAGAGAAATGGCCCAGCAGAGAATAAATACAAAACAGTAGCGGTGATATGGCGCAATAGCCTGATTGTCTCGGCCTGCTTCGCAGGCTTCCCTTGCGCTTCTTGATTTGACGGCGTCGCCCCAACTCGCTTCGCTCAAACAGGGGGACGACTTTCTCCGTCAAATCTTCGAAACTCTCAGCTCGTCAGACAGTCCATTGCCCCATATCACCTCTCAAACAGTAAGATGAGCGACCGCATTCTTGAGCACAGACGCGCAGCGCCCTAGGGCTTAATACGCTGTCTGTCGAGCCGAAGCCCTGCAGCGATGACGGAAAAAGACGACCCCCTGTCTGAGCGAAGCGAGTTTGGGGTCGTCTCCGTCAACGCAAGGGGTCTGAGGGTAGCCTGCGAAGCAGGCCGAGAAAGCCAGCGTATTAAGCCCTAGGGCGCTGCGCGGCTTTCACCTATAAAAAGTCATTAACCCGCAACCACAGGAATCCCAGCAATCTTAGCCGACCACTCCCGAGGCCCAGTCGTATGCACCGCAATACCCTGAGAATCCACCGCCACCGTCACAGGCATATCCACGACATCAAACTCATAGATCGCCTCCATACCCAGATCCTCAAAGCCAATCACCTTAGCACTACGGATCGCCTTGGAAACCAAATACGCAGCTCCACCCACCGCCATCAAATAAGCTGACTTATGTTTGCGAATCGACTCCACTGTCGCGGGACCACGTTCAGCCTTGCCAATCATCGCAAACAAACCCGTTTTCTCGAGCATCATGTCGGTAAACTTGTCCATGCGTGTAGACGTTGTCGGACCTGCAGGCCCCACGACCTCGCCGCCCACGGGATCAACAGGACCCACGTAATAGACCATTTTGCCGTGGAAGTCGACAGGCAATGACTCGCCTTTGGCCAGCATGTCCTGAATGCGCTTGTGCGCGGCATCGCGCCCGGTCAACATTTTACCGTTGAGCAACAAGGTCTGACCTGGCTTCCAACTCGCGACTTCTTCGCGCGTCAGCGTGTTCAGATCGACTTGTTTAGAAGATTTGTAATCTGGCGCCCAATGCACATCTGGCCAGTCTGACAACGAGGGACGCTGCAGGTGCGCAGGGCCCGAACCATCCAGCACAAAATGCGCATGACGTGTCGCTGCGCAATTTGGGATCATGGCAACAGGGAAGGAGGCTGCGTGCGTGGCAAAGGTCTCGATTTTCACGTCGAGCACAGTGGTCAAACCACCCAAGCCCTGCGCGCCAATACCGAGCGCATTCACTTTTTGATAGATCTCAATCCGCAACTCTTCGAGCTTGTTGCTGGGACCACGCTGAAGTAACTCATACATATCGAGATCTTCCATCAACGAGTGTTTGGCCATCAGTACGGCTTTTTCTGCAGTACCGCCCACGCCGATCCCGAGCATCCCTGGCGGACACCAACCCGCACCCATAGTGGGAACGGTTTTCAAGACCCAATCCACGATCGAGTCGTTTGGGTTCAACATCGCGAGCTTGGACTTGTTTTCGGAGCCGCCACCCTTCGCGGCAACCTGCACGTCGACAGTATTGCCCTGAACCAGTTCAACGTTGACGATACAGGGAGTATTGTCCTTAGTGTTTTTGCGCAGAAAAATAGGATCATCCAGCACGGAGGCACGCAAAGGATTCTCTGGATTGAGATAGCCACGGCGCACGCCTTCGTCACATAACTCCTGAACACTCTTTTTGGAGTTGAAACGCACGTCCATACCGATTTTCAAAAAGACGTTGACGATGCCTGTGTCTTGACAAATGGGTCGGCGCCCTTCGGCGCTCATGCGCGAGTTAGTCAAAATCTGCGCAATCGCATCCTTGGCCGCGGGGCTTTCCTCGCGTTCATAGGCGCGCGCCAAGTGCTTAATGTAATCGGCCGGATGGTAGTAGCTAATGAACTGGATCGCATCAGCGATCGAATTGACGAAATCTTCTTCTTGGATGGTAATGGACATGGAGAACCCTATCTGTGTTTCGATGTGTAAAAACGATGCTGCAATGAATAAAAATCAGAATGCCTGAAATTAGTATTATTTGCCCCGCCAGACCGGCTTGCGCTTTTCCGCAAACGCCGTCGCGCCCTCGCGGGCATCTTCTGACATAAAAATATGATCCGTCAAAGGACGCTGAAGTTTGAACATGTCAGCCACTGGAAAATCGAGCCCTTTGACGACAACGTCCTTGACAGTACGAATCGCTAAAGGTCCATTTTCGCAGATTCGGGCCGCTAATTTCATCGCTTCAGATAAAGCCTGACCCGGGTCAGTGACCACATTCACCAAACCAAGCTGGTAGGCGCGCTCAACCGACAACATATCGCCAGTCAGCAAAACCTCCATCGCAACATGATAGGGAATTTGACGTGGCAATCGCACCAAACCTCCGCCACCCGCGACCAGCCCGCGCTTGACCTCGGGCAAGCCGAATTTGGCATTATTAGCGGCAACAATCAAATCGCACGCCAGCACCATTTCAAAACCACCTGCCACTGCATAGCCCTCAATCGCTGCGATGAGAGGCTTTTTGGGAGGAGCCTCATTCAATCCGCCAAAACCCTTTCCCTCCACCGACGAACGCTTGCGCGTTTTGGCAAAGTCCTTCAAGTCCATGCCAGAGCAGAAGGTCCCACCTGCTCCAGTCAGGATCCCGATCTTGACATCGTCGCGGGCATCCATTTCATCAAAGGCCGCGGAAAGCTGCTGTGCGGTTTCAAAACTAATGGCGTTACGCGCCTCAGGGCGATTGATCGTAATGATCAGGATACCGTCGGTGAAATCCACACTAACCAAACTGGACATGGGGGCTCCTTGGAAAAAGGCGAAATATTCGCTAGAAATGGCTGAATTTCTTAAATCATAGGCGATTCACGCCCAATCAGTCTCCAGAGTCCCCCTCTACGGGCGCACACACCTCGCCCCCAAGCTAAAATGAGGACTTATTTCGCCCTTAATGCGTTCAAATTTTCATGATCACCTTTCAGCAAATTATCCTGCGCCTGCAGGAGTACTGGGATCAACAGGGATGCGCCCTGCTCCAGCCTTATGACATGGAGGTTGGCGCCGGCACCTCTCACACCGCGACCTTTCTACGCGCGATAGGCCCCGAGCCCTGGCGCGCCGCCTATGTCCAGCCCTCGCGCCGCCCCAAAGACGGCCGCTACGGAGAAAATCCAAACCGATTGCAGCACTACTACCAGTATCAGGTCGTGCTCAAGCCCGCTCCGCCAAATATTCTTGATCTCTACATCGGTTCGCTTGAGGCGTTGGGGATCCGCCCGACCGAACATGACATCCGCTTTGTCGAAGATGACTGGGAAAACCCAACACTTGGCGCCTGGGGCTTGGGCTGGGAGGTCTGGCTCAATGGAATGGAAGTCACACAGTTCACCTATTTTCAACAAGTAGGTGGTTTAGACTGCACCCCGACAACGGGCGAGATCACCTATGGTCTGGAACGCCTGGCGATGTACCTGCAGGGCGTTGAGAGTGTCTACGACTTGGTCTGGACAGATGGTCCAAACGGACGCGTACTCTATCGCGATGTGTTTCACCAAAACGAGGTCGAGCAATCTACGTACAACTTCGAACACTCCGATGCCGAGACGCTTTTTCGCCACTTTACAGACTTTGAAGTTCTTGCAAAACGCTTGATGGAGGTGCCGCTAGCACTGCCCGCCTACGAGGCCACACTCAAAGCCGCCCACACTTTTAATATGCTGGATGCGCGCGGTGCGATCAGCGTCACCGAACGCGCCGCGTATATTGGTCGTATCCGCAACCTGTCACGCGCAGTCGCGCAGGCTTATTACGAATCCCGCGAAAAATTAGGTTTCCCCATGTTGCACTCAACCAAAGGGGCACAGCCATGATCACGCGCCCCTTGCTTGTCGAGCTCTTTACCGAAGAGCTTCCCCCCAAAGCCCTGCCAAAGCTGGGTCAGGCATTTGCCGATGGTCTTTATGCCGCCCTCGCTCAACATGGACTGATTGGGAAAGAAAACACCATCGTCGCTTTTGCCTCGCCTCGACACATGGCCGTCAGACTGACTCAAGTTCATGGCGAGGCCTCCGAGCAAGCCTTTTCTGAAAAGCTGATGCCCGTCAAAGTCGGCCTCGATGCTTCAGGCGCGGCCACGCCCGCCCTGCTCAAAAAACTGGCTGCCAAGGGCTGGGAGCACATGGATATCAACACGCTTGGACGCGAATCCGACGGCAAGCAAGACTACCTCGTCGCCAGCGGAACCGCACCCGGCGCCAAACTGGCCGAGGTATTGCAAGTCGCCATTGAAACGACCCTCGCGGGACTCCCCATTCCAAAGGTCATGAAGTATCAACTCGCCGATGGCCAGACCTCGGTCAAGTTCGTGCGTCCTGCGCATGCCCTGGTCACGCTGTTTGGTGACGAGATCATTCCGGCTCAGATTTTAGGATTGACCGCGGGTCGTGTGACGCATGGTCACCGCTTTCTACATCCCGGTCCACTCACGATCACAAGCGCGGATAGCTACGAGACGCAATTGGCGCAAATCGGGCACGTGGTCGTATCCTTTGACGCGCGACGCGCGCAAATCAAGGCCTTGCTCGACGCGCAAGCCTTGCGTCTCGGCGCGTCGCTCGGTCAAGATCCAGAAGTTCCCGCTTTATTGGATGAGGTCACCGCGCTTGTCGAAGCGCCCGTCGTCTATGTCGGGACTTTCGAAGAACGTTTCCTTGCTGTGCCTCAAGAATGTCTGATTTTGACCATGCGTCTGAATCAAAAGTATTTTCCACTTTTTCACCCCACCACAGGCAAGCTCACCCATCAGTTTCTGATTGTCAGCAACATGCCAACCGACACACCTGCGGCGATCATCGAAGGCAATGAGCGCGTGATCCGTCCTCGCCTGGCCGATGCAGAATTCTTTTTTGAAACCGACCGCAAAATCCCTTTGGCTGCGCGCGTCGATCAGCTCAGCGCAATCGTTTATCACAACAAGCTTGGGACCCAGCTTGAACGCACGACCCGTGTTCAAAAAATCGCTGCTTGGCTCGCACACACGCTTGGCGCGAATGTCGCCGAATGTGCGCGGGCAGCATTGCTCGCCAAAGCCGATCTCAATACCAACATGGTCGGCGAGTTTCCCGAGCTGCAAGGCATCATGGGTGCTTACTATGCGCGGGGCGATGATGAATCTCCTCGCGTGGTCGAAGCCTTGGCCGGGCAATATCGCATTAGGCTTGAGGCTCCCGTCAAACCAGACGACCTCACCGCCACCGTGCTGTTTATGGCCGAACGCGCCGAAACACTGGTGGGTATCTGGGGGATCGGTCTGGCACCAACCGGTGAGCGCGACCCGTTTGGTTTGCGCCGCGCCGCGCTCGGCCTGATCAGTGCCTTTGAGCAACTGACCGCCGGCACCGTGCTCAATATCCAACAAGACGGTCCGCTCACGCTGCACGGCCTGTTGCAAGCCTCCGCGGATACCTTCGCCGTGGGAGCACTTCAGGCCGATACCGTTCATGAAGTGCAAACTTTTATTCTCGAACGACTGCGCAATCAACTCATCACTCAATATGATCGCAACGCCGTCGAAGCCGTGCTGGCGCTGACGCCCCCCCTTCACCAAATCCCCGCCCGCGTCGTGGCTGCCGAAGCCTTCGCGCAGAGCCCGGATGCCGCGAGTCTGGCCGCAGCCAACAAACGCATTGGCAATTTACTGAAAAAAGTCGAAGGTACCTTGCCCGCCGTCAATACTTCTTTGCTCACCGAGCCTGCCGAGCAAGCGCTTGCGCAAAGTATCGCGGCCTTGCAGCCCGTGGCACAAAAACAGTTCGACTTAGGAGACTACAAAGCAGCACTGGCGACACTGGCGCAAACTCGTACGGCTGTTGATACCTTTTTCAACGACATCATGGTCATGGCCGAAGATCAAGCCGTGCGACTGAACCGCCTCGCACTACTCGCGCAACTGCATCGGCTGATGAATCAAGTCGCCGATATTTCCAGACTGGCACCATGAAACTCATCATCCTCGATCGCGATGGCGTGATTAATCAGGATAGTCCGGACTACATCAAAAGCCCGGAAGAATGGCATCCGATTCCAGGCAGCCTTCAGGCGATCGCACGCCTGCATCAAGCTGGCTGGAGAGTCGCAATCGCATCCAATCAGTCGGGCCTCGCGCGCGGCTTGTTCGACATCTCGGCGCTGACGGCGATCCACCTCAAACTGCGGAAAGAGCTCGCACTGTTGAGCGGTGCCGTGGATTCAATTTATATCTGTCCTCATGGGCCCAAAGAAGGCTGCCTTTGCCGCAAGCCCCTCCCTGGACTTTTTCACGACATTGCCAGACGCTACGACGTTGATCTCAAGGATGTCCCGACCGTCGGCGACTCACTTCGCGACATTCAAGCGGGTGCGACCGCAGGTTGCCGCCCTTGGTTGGTTCAAACGGGTAACGGCCAGAAAACTCTCAGACAAGGCAATCTTCCACCGAACACGCAGGTCGTTCAACACCTGGCCGAAGCAGTCGATAAAATTCTTTCCAATGCTCAATAAACCTCTACTTGTCTCGCGCGCGGTACTCTACACCTTGCTTTTGGTGGTGACGGTGATCCCGTATGCATTCGCTTGCATGGTCTGGTCGCCCTTACCCTTGCACTGGCGCTACAAACTGACGATGGGATGGCCAAGACTGGCGATTTGGGGCGCGCGAGTCATCTGCGGCGTCAAATGGCAAGTTAAAGGCTGGGAAAACCTTCCGGACGGTCCCGCGATCGTGCTCTCGAAACATCAGTCCGCCTGGGAAACGCTTTTTTTACCCGCCTACTTGCCGCGTGAGGTCTGTTTTGTCTACAAACGCGAGTTACATCGCGTGCCGTTTTTCGGCTGGGGGTTGGCTTTACTTGCCATGATCCCCATCGACCGCAGCAAAGGCCGCGATGCGTTTGAGCAAGTTGTCAAAGTCGGCCAGCAGCGTTTAGACGAAGGGCGCTGGCCCATTCTGTTTCCGGAGGGCACTCGCATTGCGCCAGGCAAAACTGGACGCTTCAAAATGGGTGGCGCCTTACTCGCCACACGCACTGGTGCGCCGGTGATTCCGATCGCTCACAACGCTGGAGAATGCTGGCCGCGCAATGCATTCATCAAAAAACCCGGCTGCGTCACGGTCTCAATCGGTCCAGCGATTGCTTCGGTGGGTCTCACACCCGAAGAACTTAATGAGCGGGTTCAAGCGTGGATCGAAGCCGAGATGCAGCGCTTAAACCCTGAGCGCTATCCGCAGCAATCATGAGCCAGCTCGAACTTTTGCTTTCAGATGCAGACACACCAAAACCTGGGTGGACCATCGCGCCTGAAACCATTGCACTCGGTGCCAAATGGCGCATTGTCCGACATGGCGATCAAGCGGTTGGCTTTAGTTTGTTTCGCTCTCGCCGGCGCAGTATCGGCTTTGTCATCCAGGATGAAGGTTTGCGCGTGACGGCGCCGAATTGGGTCACCCTAGGTCAAATTGACGCAGCCGTCATTGAAAAAATGCCTTGGATTTTGTCCAAACTACAGGATTGGCAAGCCCGTAAAGAACGTCTCGCCATGGCCCATACACGCTGGCAATCTGGTGGCGAGCTTCCGTACATGGGATGCAAGATCATCTTACGCAGCGGCACGCCGGGTTCGCATGTCGAGCATGGTGCGGCGTATTTCGAGGGAAATACTGAGGCGCCCGAACACGGTCAAGTGTTGTGGCTCCCCTTGCCCAACGATGCCGACACGCACCGCATCCGTGATATGACCCAGGCTTGGCTGCAAACACGCGCCAAAGTCTGGTTTGGTCAGCGCATCAAACATTTTCTGGACAAAACTGGCCTCACCCTCAGTCGCTGGCGCTTGTCATCCGCCGCCACCCGCTGGGGCTCTTGCACGAGCGATGGCAACATTATGCTCAATTGGCGGCTCATTCATTTTTCACCTATGGTGATCGACTATGTGATCGCCCATGAGCTGGCGCATCTAAGAGAAATGAATCACAGCCAAGATTTCTGGTCAGAGGTGCAGCAACTCTATCCGGACTATCAGGAAGCTAAAAAAATGCTGCAAAAACATACGCCCGATCACGTCCCTGATCTTTGATGAGCAACAACATACTGTTGTTATCATTGCTCCATCAGAGTTGAATCACGTCTAATAGAGGAACATCCATGAGAATTTTGCACACCATGTTGCGCGTCGGCAATCTCGAGCGCTCGATTGAGTTTTACACAAAGGTACTCGGTATGCGCGTGCTGCGCAGCACCGAGTACCCCAGCGGTCGCTTTACCAACACCTTTGTCGGCTACCAGGACGAAAGCGAAGGTCCCGCTCTGGAGCTCACCTACAACTGGGATACCTCTTCGTACGATCTTGGCACAGGGTATGGTCATATCGCCCTTTCCGTCGATAACGCTTACGAAGCTTGCGATCAGGTCCGCGCGCGCGGCGGCAAAGTGACGCGAGAGGCAGGACCGATGAAGCATGGGACGACGGTCATCGCCTTTGTCGAAGACCCGGACGGCTACAAAATTGAGTTGATTCAAAAAAAGACAGCTGCCTAAAGCTATGAAAATCGTGATCGCCCCCGACTCCTTCAAAGAGTCTCTGTCTGCGCCCAAGGTTGCCGCGGCGATTGCCCGGGGGTTTGTTCAGGCTTGCCCCGACGTGCGCTGTGTCTGCATTCCGATGGCCGATGGAGGCGAAGGCACGGTCGAGGCGATTTTGGCTGCGACGGGTGGCGAGTCGCGCGTCAATGTTGTCGAGGATGCGCTAGGTCGTCCGATCCAAGCTCAGTGGGGTTGGCTTCCAGGCAAGATCGCGATCATTGAAATGGCCTGCGCAGCAGGTTTGGAGCACATTGCAGTGGCGGATCGCGACCCCTTACGCGCGAGTAGTTTAGGTGTGGGTCAGCTCATGGGTCACGCACTTGATATGGGTGCCCAACATATTGTCCTCGGTCTTGGCGGCTCGGCCACCAATGATGGCGGTGCCGGCATGCTTCAGGCGCTCGGTCTCGCGTTGTTAGATGCTCAAGGCATGGCACTTGCCCCTGGTGGTGCCGCACTTGCAAAGCTTGCTCACATTGACAGCAGCCGCTTGGATGCACGACTTAAAAACGTGGAAATCACTATCGCCTCGGATGTCAATAATCCCCTCTGCGGCCCCAAGGGTGCCTCGGCAGTTTTTGGACCTCAAAAAGGCGTGACAGCCGATCAAGTCATGACCCTTGATCGCGCCCTCGCACACTTTGCCGACCTGTGCGCCCAGTTTCTGGGGCAGGACCATCGCCAGGACCCGGGCTCTGGTGCCGCAGGTGGCCTAGGGTTTGCCGCGCGCGCCTGGATGCAAGCGCGCTTTCGTCCTGGTGTTGAAGTCGTCGCAGAACTTGGTGGTCTCGCCTCGGCCATACAGGACGCTCAGCTCGTCATCACCGGTGAAGGGCGTATGGATGCACAAACACTCCACGGCAAAACGCCCATGGGTGTGGCCAAAATCGCTCAGGCCGCAGGCGTGCCCGTTATTGCTATCGCTGGCTCTCTTGGCGAGGGCTATCAGGCGTTGTATCAAAGCGGAATCGTGGCGGCGTTTAGTCTGGTCTCAGGTCCAATGACGCTTGAGCATGCCTGCGCCAATGCCGAACAGCTCTTAAATGACCGTGCGCAGGACATTCTCAGACTTTGGCTCGCAACTCAAAACGTCTCTGAATAATAGGCCGCAGGATTTAGCGCTCGCCCGCTTGCCATAAGGCATCGGTGATCCCGACAAAGCCCGCGACGGAGACCTGCTCGGCGCGCCAAGTTGGTTCGATACCCAAACTCTCCCAAGGAATCATCGACGTCCAATCACTCAGCACACCGCGCAACATTTTGCGGCGCTGGGAAAAAGCACGTTGGACGACGCGCGCAAACAACGCATCGCTTTGAGCACGCAGTCGTTCGGCCCCCAAGGGAATCATGCGCACAATCGATGATGTCACGCGCGGTGGTGGATCAAAGGCTTCAGGCGATACGTCAAAAAGTTTTTGAATACGATAGCGATACTGCAACATAACGGATAAACGGCTGTAATCAGACTCCCCTGCACGAGCGACCATGCGATCCACTACTTCTCTTTGCAGCATGAAGTGTTGGTCCACCACTTGCTCGGCACAGCTGACGAGCGCAAAAAGCAGAGGGCTTGAAATATTGTAGGGAAGATTACCCACGATCCGAAGCTTGTCGCCAAACTGCGCAAAATCGATCTGAAGCGCATCACCCTCAATCATCTTGAGCCGTTCGGGGGGAAACCGATCGCGTAGTCGCTGCGCAAGATCGCGATCGATCTCAATCACCGACAAACGCTCAAGACGCTCAAGCAGTGGCACTGTCAACGCAGACAGACCAGGACCAATCTCGACCATATTATCTTGCGGTTGCGGGTCAATCCCACGAACGATCGACTCAACGACCGCCGCATCGACCAGAAAATTCTGGCCAAAGCGCTTGCGTGCCTGATGATCCTGATTGCTGCGGCTACTCACGACACCTTAACGTCCTGACTGACGCTGGCTCTTTTCAAGCCTATTGTCGATAAAGGCTTGGGTACGAACCTGCTGTAGCCAGGCCTCAAACGCCGCGTTCGAACGTTGTTGGAAAATTTGTTGGCGAGCCTGATTACGGATGAACTGGTCAGCCATATCCTGTGTGCGACGGCCATCGACAATAATTAAGTGCCAGCCAAATTGACTCTGCACAGGTTGACTGATCTCACCCTCTTTCAGAGCGTTCATCGCCTTTTCAAAAGGTGGCACCGTTTCGCCAGGATTGAGCCAACCTAAGACACCTCCCTGAGGCGCTGAGGCGTCATTTGAAAACCGCTTGGCCAAGTCCGAAAAAGGCTCTCCGCCTTGAACGATACGCTCGCGAATTTGCTCCAGACGCTTACGCGCAGTCTCATCATTCACGACGGCAGTGGTTTTAATCAAAATATGTCTAGCCTGCGTTTGCTGCACAGGCATGGGTCCCTGTGGGACAGGCCCTCCAGGTGTGCCTGGTGCTGGTGCTGCCTGAGGCTGAGGTTTCGGTGCGGGTGGAGCCCCGCCCGCGCGACCGATCACCTTGAGAATATGAAAGCCATTCGCACTCTGGATAATATTACTGATACGACCATCTGGCACACCCGCGACTCCTTTGAGGAATAAGTCAGGCCAGCCATTGAGGGGGCGCACGCCCATATCGCCGCCACGACTTGCTTCGGGTCCGTCCGAGGAGGTTTTGGCGACGTCTTCGAATTTTTCACCTTTGCGGACTCGCGCGAGTAAACCCTGCGCTTTAGCGCGCAAGGTCTTGATTTCTTCTTCACTCGAGCCCTCTGGCACACGGACCAAAATCTGCGCTATGCCCATAATGGCGGGGGTCGTAGCTTTTGGTTTTGGTGGTGGAGGTGGTGGTGGTGGCGGTGCGGGGCGCACCGAGAGGGGGAGGTTGCCTTCCTTACGCGCCTTTTGTTCACGCAAATATGCATCAACCTCTGCATCGCTGACAAAAATACCACTATCGGCCACTCTTTGTCTGAGTTGCTCGATCATCATCTCTCGACGAATCATGAACGTATAGTCCGCCCAGCTAATACCCGCACCCTCAAGTTGTCTACGCATCGCCGCAACGGTGGTGTTGTTGCGTTTGCCAATGAGCTCTAGACCGGACTGCAGCATCGCGTCCGTCACGTTGATTCGGAGACGACGAGCCTCTTGTTGCTCCAGTGACTCGGTAATCAAACGCTGCAGAATCTGTCCCTCGAGAATAGATTCTGCAGGTAATTGAATGCGTTGGGCAGCGACCTCGCGCTTGGCGATCCGGATACGCGCGTCCAATTCCCGACGTGTAATCACCTCGCGATTCACGACGGCTACGATGCCGTCCGCATCGCGTTCAATAGGTGGCTTTTGGGCGGTATTTGCGCGCGCGGCGGGCTGCGGTGCACCGAGCTGTGCCGCGCCAGGAAGCGCGATGGAAATCATAGCCATGAATGTCAGCAATGCCAAACAACGTCGCACACTGGTCGCGCTCATCACAGTCCTTTTCACCATGCTAATCATCATTCGTACCTTTCAAATTTACTCACCCTCGGTGTCGGTGGATTGATCGGCTGATAGTCCGGAATACTGCGACCGATCACACCCATAGGGTTCTGCCCTAGGTTACCTAAACCACCTAATTCGAGCTGAAAAAACACGCCCGTATTGGTTTGGTCCACGCTGACAACATAACGTTGCAGGACCACTCGACCGGTCCAGCAACAATCGCCTTTGTACTCCAATCCCATCACGGCTTGTGTCACCTTTGGGATCGCGACAATCCGGGAGGGGTCGATCACGCTAGGCGCCGTGACGTTATTGAGCGAGTAGTCAACGCGACCGATCGAGTACCATTTTTTACTCAACGGCCACTGAAATGCCGCACTGACCTGATTTTGACCCTGCGACTGATAGAGTGAGAGCGCAGACGGATTGACCTGATAGCGATAGGATAACGCAAGGGTCGCGAGTCTCTGCGGGCGCCAGCGACTGGTCACCTGAGCCCGACTGATCTGACTTGCGTAGGGGTTGTACTGCACCAGCGAAGACAAGTTGAGCGTGTCGGTCAAAGCCGCACTACCACCAAACAAAAATTGAGATTTGGTGTTCGTGCGGGGGACCTCTCCTGGCAGAGTGACCTCCTGATCCTCAAAGTAAAACTGCTGCGCAATACCGAGCTGCAGTCTTTCAAAACCAGAGTTTGCATCGAGCCAACGCGTCGTCAGCGCGAGAGTCGCTTGGTTTGCGTTGGCAATCCGGTCGAAGCCTGCGTAAATATTTTCCTGGAAAGCCGAAGAAAAACTAAAGTCGGCCAGGGTGGTGTCGTAGACCGGAAACTGCGATTGATTACGATAAGGAACACGCAAATAGTAGGCGCGGGGTTCAAGCGTCTGGAGCGCTGCTTTTCCAAAAAAAGAAGTGTCCCGCTCAAACGTCATACCCGAGTCAATCGACATGATCGGCAGCGCGCGCCCGTTGGAGGGCTGTCCATAGCCGAAGATCTGCTCCAGCCCGTACCAGTTAGTTTGGTATTGCGAAAGGCTCATCGCGATTTTAGGGGTAATGTACCAACCGGGTCGCACGAAGGGATAAGCAATTGAGTTATACGACAAAAGCCGCTGACCATCAGGACGGAACCGTAAACTACCGCCCGGACCAAACGCATAACGATTGTCAAGCGGGGCGCGAAACTCGGTAAAGGTATTCAAACTCTGCACATCGAATCCGCCGAAATCAAAGCGCGAGGCATTGATTGCATACTCAGGAACTTTGTTGTACTGAGGGACGCCTGAGATTGTCTGAAAAGTCGACACCTGCACGCTAGTGCTCACGTACTGATTCGCCCAACCTCCGCCTGCTTGACGAGGTAGAGCCGTAATAACAGCCTGATTGATACCTAAACTCGCGAAATCATCAAAGTATTTGCTGTCAGACACACCACTGACGTTGTAAGCACCATAGAAACCTCGACCGAAACTTTGGCTGTGTTGCGCGCTATATAACCACCGATCCTCACCCGTTTTAAGATCCTTAGGCAAATAGGTACCAGCCACTTTGCCGGCGTAGCTGGCACCAAGATAGCGAAACTCACCTCCCCACTGCACGCCACGTTTGGACATCGCACGCATTTGCAGCGTCGCATCGTAATTGGGAGCAATATTGAAGTAATAAGGTTGGGTATAGTCAAAGCCTGTATTCGACGTACTGCCGTAAGTCGGCAGCAAGAAGCCAGATTTTCTTTCTTTTTTAAGTGGAAATGTCAGGTAGGGCGAAGCCAAAATCGGTACATTTTTAAAGTACAGCACCCCATTACGCGCGACGCCCTCGTTGGCGGCATAATCCAAATCAAGCTTTTCAGTCTTGATATACCATGACGGCTGAGGGCATGGGCAACCGCTATACGTGACATCGGTGATGCTCATTTGGTCGCGGTTGAACACATCCGCCCAAGAGCCAGAGCCCGCACCACCGTCGTCTAACCAAAAATTAGGCTGGTCCACGCTGGCGGTGCCGTCTTCGGAGTTATAGATGATGCTGCTACCCGTAATGACATTGCCATCTCGAATCAGACGGGCATTGATTTGCGCATCCATGACACCGGTGCGCTTGTTGTAATCAATGATATTGGCCTTGAGGACGGCGTCCTGACGCCGAATGATGGCGTTGCCTTTTAGCTTGGCATTACCCAAGCTGTCGCCCTCCATTTGCGTTCCCTCGAGAAACGCCGGCATTTCCTTCTCGGGCAAGGTACTGCGCTCAAGCAAAGGAGAAATCCGCAGTCCAGGCCCTACAATGACTGGGGTCGCAGGCGCAGGAGCAGGCTGGGCATGCGCAGTCGCAATCCCGAGCCCCAACAGCAACCACAGCGAATAAAAGAGTCGCACGTTCTAAAAAGTCACTTTAATACATACACTTAGCAAAAAAAATAGCTTTTTTAGCCGCAAAAAAATCCCTCGGATTATGCCTAATCCTACCGCTATTATAGAGAAGCCCCTCAACTTTGCTGCGATCGGTTAAACCCTCGACCTAATTCACCTTTTGATTACATTTTCACGATGATCTCAACCCTAGATTTAGAAGCCAGAATGTCAAAGCTCGTCGCGTGGTTGGGCACATGCACCCAGTCGCTGACACTCGACCTGGCCAGCCTCGAACCCGCTTCTGGTGACGCGAGCTTTAGGCGCTATTTCCGCATCACAGCCGCCCAGGGCACACTCGTCGTGATGGATGCCCCTCCACCTCACGAAGATTGCAAACCTTTCGTGGATGTGGCCCATAGACTTGCCAAGACGGGGCTCAACGTACCCAAGGTGCTTGCGCAAGATCTGACTCAGGGATTTTTACTGTTGACAGATCTGGGGCCCACCACCTATTACGACCGCATTCAGGCAGGTCTCGATGAAGTGGGTTTACAAAAGATGTATCGCGATGCGTTGACAGCTTTAGTGCAAATGCAAGGCGCCGAGGTAACAGGATTGCCTGCGTATGACACGACACGACTCAAACAAGAACTCGGTCTGTTTATCGAATGGTATGTCACCGTGCACTGCAAGGTCAGCTTGGATGCCTCCGCTCTTAAAGGACTCGACCAAGTCTTTGATATGCTCGTCGCGCGCAACGCAGCGCAACCTCGCGTGTTCGTGCATCGCGACTTTCACTCCCCTAACCTCATGCTCTGCGAGCGTCCAGAGCACGGCGCCAACCCGGGTGTTTTAGATTTCCAAGATGCCGTGTCGGGACCGATCACATACGACCTGGCTTCACTCGTCATGGACGCGCGCACGACCTGGGAAGAGCCACAACAACTGGACTGGGCGATTCGGTATTGGGAACTTGCGCGTAAAAAGGACTTGCCGGTGCCGGCCGATTTTGCAGATTTTCACCAAGACTACGAATGGATGGGGCTGCAGCGCAACCTGCGCATCCTCGGTGTCTTTGCCAGGCTCAACCATCGCGACGGCAAGGCCGCCTATCTGGCGCACATGCCACGCGTCAACCAGTATGTGCGACAAGTCGCGGGGCGCTATCTTGCTTTTAAACCTTTGATTCGGATTCTGGATGAGCTCGACCAAGTCCAAACCAAGGTAGGGTATACATTCTGATGCGCGCCATGATTCTCGCCGCAGGGCGCGGTGAACGGATGCGTCCGCTGACCGATACCCTGCCCAAACCCTTGATCCCGGTCGCAGGCAAACCCCTCATTCAATGGCATATTGAAAAACTGGCTGCGGCAGGCATCACTGAGATCGTCATTAACCACGCTTGGCTCGGCGCGCTGCTTGAGCAGACACTCAGTAATGGTCATCAGTGGGGGGTTGAAATCCAATACTCCCCCGAGAACGAGGCACTCGAAACTGCGGGTGGCATCGCGACGGCGCTCCCCCTTTTGGGAACAGAACCCTTTTTGGTGATGAATGGCGATATCTGGTGCGACTGGGATCCTGCGCAGGCCTTAGACATCGCAGCCTCAATACGCCAAAGCACGCAACAAGCTTGGTTGTTATTGGTTCCCAATCCTGAGCACCATCCAGGCGGAGACTTTGGCTTGACGTCGAACGGCCTTGTTACTGATGTCACAACCCTCAAACACACCTTCTCCGGCATCGGCGTGTATGCTCCATCGCTGTTTGCAAAGACGCCTGCTGGACAGGCCGCAAAACTTGCGCCACTGCTGCGCGAAGCCATCGCGCGACAAAGCATTTTTGGACAGCTCCACACGGGTTCGTGGATGGATGTGGGTACCCCTGAGAGGCTCAACACGTTAGAATGTTCTCTTAGGAATGGATACCCGCGACACGGAGAAAATGATGGTCATACGTGTACAAGCCAAACGCGCGATCTTTAAACCCGCGCCATACGACACTCGGCGGGGTTCGCGCGGCCTGCCCGGCTGGCTGATTTTATTGACGGTCGGAATTTTACTAGGTGGTGGAGGTGTACTTTTTTTGCAAGCGAGCTACGGTGAAAAACGCATGTCCATCGCTGAAACGCAAAAACTCACCGAAGAACTGAAAAATATCTCGGTCGAAAAACAGACGCTGCAAACACGCGTGGACGAAGCGCAAAAAACGCTCGACACTGAGATCCGTTCGCGCGATGCGCAGATTATCGGGCTCAAGAGCGACCTGTCAAAAGTCGAGGGAATGATCGGGCCCTTGCGTGCACAGCTTGATGTTTTTGCGAAAACGCTGCCCTTCGACCCGCGCTTTGGCCCCATCGGGGTCAGCACAAGTCAAATCACCCAAGCAAAAAACTCCACAAAACTCTCTTACTTGGTTTGGTTATTACAAGAAAATGCGCAAAGACCCGAGTTCAAAGGCTGGTTTGAATTGTCATTTGAAGGTCGCTATGCCAATGGACGGGTTGAAACCGTGACCCTGCCTCGTATGGCGATCAAACTCAACCACTATTTACACATCACCGGCACGACTGAGCTACCTGCGGGCTTCACAGCCACGCGGGCCAATGCCAAAATCATCGCAGAAGACGGCAAGCGACAGGTGACCTGGCGCATCCTGCCCGTCGTGATCAGATAAGCGAACAAGGCCGACGAACTCACTGTGCAGACCCATGATGCCCGTCACACCGCGAAGTCTTGGACAGCACCTTACCTGAACCTACGGACACTGCTCGCACTCGGGCTGGTGATTCATTTCGGGTTTGGGTATTTGCTGACGCTTTCCGTAGACGAAGCGCACTACGTCATGTATGCGGCGATTCCAGCTTGGAGTTATTTCGACCACCCTCCTCTCGTGGGCTGGATTCAGTGGCCTTTGGTGGTGCTCGGTGCGCCCGACGGCATCATCCGGCTGATTCCACAACTGCTTTGGCTGGCAGCGTGTTTATTAGCGAGAAAGCTTGCGTTCAATCTATATGACCGTCAAGCTGAGCGAGTCACACAAGCTGGCGTTGGTCGCGAGACAGTCGGGCTTTGGGCCGTCGCGCTGGTGCTGCTCGCTCCTTTGATGCATGTGCTTGCAGTCGGCTTGCTGCCCGACAGCGTATTAATGGTGCTGGTGTTGTTGCTGATGCAAGTCACACTAAGCTTAACCCCGACCGAACACGCCGCAAACCAGTGCGCGCGACCACCTGCGCGTTCCGCTGAATGGTCAAAATGGCTCGCGCTCGGCCTGTTGCTGGGTTTGGCGGGCTTGTCAAAATATACCGCCGTTCTACCCGCTCTGGCCGTGATCGTGACCCTGCTCGCAGGACGAGGCCTGCGTGTCCTGCTGACGCTAGGCCCTTGGCTCGCCGTGCTTGTGGCGCTCTTGCTCATCAGCCCTGTGTTGATCTGGAATGCCCAGAACGAATGGATTTCCTTCGTTTATCAGCTTAAGCACGGCAGCGGCGGCACCTGGCATGCCCGCAGACTCGCCGCCTTTGCCGGTATTCAACTGGTCGCCTACGGTCCTCTTCTGGTCTTAGGTGCCTATCTTGCGACCCGTCAGATCATTCAAAACAAGCAATGGCAACGCGCAGCGCTTCTTTTATTTTTCTTTATTCCCTTTTTAGTCACGGGTCTCATGTCCGGCGGTGGAGGTAGCCTGCCGCACTGGACCGCACCTGCCTGGATGGCCATCACTCCTTTTGCCGCGTTGGCGTTGGCACAGCGTTGGGCGAGTGGACGCAAGGCGCTCATTCTGGCTTTTATTCGCGCCCAGACCGTGATTTGCCTGGTCGCTTTTGTCGCCCTGTTTTTTGTTGGCGTTCCTGGTCTCTCGGCGGACCATCCACTGATACGCAAAAATCCTCTTGCAGACCTGTGGGGCTGGGATGAGGCCGGGCTCAAGGCCCGTGCGCTCGCTCGCAAGCACCATTTATCTTCGCTCTCGGTGCGCCACTGGACCTTAGGAAGCCGTCTGGCCTGGTATGCCCGTCCCTTGCCTGTCCATGTACTGGACACCCGTTTTGATCAATTCGACCTCTGGTTTGGTCAAATTCCACCCGGCGTAGACAGTCTTTTTGTAAACTGGTCACAAGTTAAGTTTGATCTTCCGACCAAAGCCGGCGAATTTAAAGAGTGTCAACTGCTTGACACCTTTGAGGCCAAACGCTTTGGTCGTCAAGTTTCACGCTTTGATTATTATCACTGCCGTCAATGGGGTCCCTTCCCCACTGCCCAATAAAGCGATCTTCTTTCCCCTTGAAAAATCTTTTAAAAAAACTCTGGCCTTATATACGCATCGCGCTTTCAATCGCCCTCCTTTGGCTCGCGACACGCAACATTGACTGGCAAGCCCTTAGAGATACCAAAATCGCCATCAATCCTGGGTGGTTCGGTTTGGCGTTCCTCACGCTGGTGCTCACCAATTTGCTGGCTGTTTTACGCTGGGGCTGGCTGATGCGCAGCGTCAAACTCTATCGTCCCGCCAGAGACTACATCACCCTTTATTTCGCGGGCGGTTTGATCAACCAAGGGCTTCCCAGTACGATTGGTGGCGACAGCTACCGTGCCGTCGAAGGCAGTCGCCCTTATTTTGCCAACCCCTCGGCGCAGCCAACTGCGCAGACGAAGGCACCGCAAACGCTTGATCAAGAGCTTCACCAACCGGTTGATCTGACCCGGGCGCCCCCGAGACTGAGACTAGGGTTTTTTAGCGTGGCGATGGATCGTGGCCTCGGTTTATTGGCGAATAATATTGTGGGGGCGTTAGGACTCATCTTGGGTGGCGTAATGCTCGCACCTTGGGGGCAGTCACTGGGCTGGTGGATACTAGGCGCGATGCTAAGCGCCTCGATACTGGCCCCCGTAATATTAAAAATCACTAAAACACGCAACCTGATTCAACACATTCTAAACAAGCTCGGCATGCCCCAGGCCATGTTTGCACTGAAAGCCGGTCTCGGCTGGCCAAACATCGCCCCCCAAGTCCTTATATCAGTCATGACACATGTACTGGCACTCACGAGTTTCTGGTGCTGCCTCAAGGCATTTGGCGTCAACGCACCCTTTTCGGCCTTGATGATCGGCATGCCGGCATTGGCCCTGCTCATGATGCTGCCCATCAGCATTTCAGGCTGGGGGCTTCGCGAAGCCACGCTGTCAGCCACGCTCGCACTCTGGGGCATTGACAGCGGCATTACCGTTTTAGCGGCGGTCAGCTTTGGTATTGTGACGCTCGTCACCTATCTTCCCGGAGCCGTGTCGCTGTTGCGGCGAAAGCGCGAGGATGCTGAGAATCTGACGCACGCGCCCTCCAACCATCATTAAAATACTGAGCCTATGAGCCTAAGTGTTGACACCATGCGTACCATCGACCATCGAGTCGGTGTTCCGCTTTGCGCCGTGTTTACCCCCGTCGTGTGGTTGATGGACAAGATCATCGGCCTGTTCTTGGGTAAGCCTGCCACGCCGCGCAAAGTCCTCTTTATCGAGCTTTCTGAAATGGGAAGCGCGATCATCGTTGATCCTGCCATGCGGGACACGCAAGCGCGCGGCGCTGAAATTTTCTTTTTGATTTTTAAAAGCAATCGCGCAAGCTTGAGTTTGCTCAACACGGTGCCACCTCAGAACGTGTTCACAATCGACTCGAGTTCAGTGATGCGCATGGCATTCGATACGCTTAAATTTTTGCTTTGGTCGCGCGCGCGCAATATCGATACAGTCATTGATCTAGAGCTTTTTTCGCGCTTTACTGCGCTTTTGACCGGACTGAGTGGCGCACGACGCCGGGTCGGATATCACATCTTTCATGGCGAGGGCCTCTGGCGCGGCAACATGCTGACCCACAAGGTGCACTACAACCCGCATATCCATATTGCAAAAAACTTTCTGTCCCTGATTCATGCCGCGTTCTCGTCCGCACAGGAAACACCATTCAGCAAAATCCATATTCCTGATTCTGCCATCAGCATCGCCCAGGCGGTCATTGATCCTCAGGTGCGGCTGACCGTACTTGAGCGTATTGAACAACTGGCCGCCAAGGCGCAACACCCTTTCAATCTAGGCGAACAACCGCTGTTTTTGGTCAATCCGAATGCCAGCGAACTGTTGGTTCAGCGTCGCTGGGCACCCGAACGTTTTTCAGCGCTCATTGTCGAGCTCCAACGCAAATGGCCTGATAGTTTGATCCTCCTGACCGGCTCGCCCGCCGAGTTTGAGTATGTAGAAAACGTGCGTATCGGTGCTCAAGTAACCAGTGCGCTCAATTTTGCAGGTCAAGTTTCTTTTTCCGAACTCCCGGCGCTTTATAGTCTGGCGGATGTCATGGTGACGAATGACTCGGGACCCGGACACTTTTCTTCGGTCACAGATCTGCACACCGTCGTGCTCTTCGGACCCGAAACGCCTGCTTTGTATGGCTCACTCGGTAAATCCATTCCCATCACCGCGCAACTCGCCTGCTCGCCTTGCGTGAGCGCGGCCAATCACCGTAAAACACCTTGCTCTGACAATGTCTGCATGCAGGCGATCTCTGTCGGGCAAGTGATGGAAAAAGTCGCGATCCAATTCGAAGCAGCGCGCGCATGAATCAAGCGTCTACCATGAAGACCGTGCAAGCAAAAGATTTTCTTTGGTGTCTGGTTCCCTTGGCCGTCTGGCTGGCGTTGTGGTTGTTCGCCCCCGAACCACAACTCTTTCTTTGGATGAATCACGCCGCTCAGAGTCTGCCTGAACTATTTTGGGTGAGTTTTAATATACTGGGCAACGGCTGGGCCATTTTCGCTCTGGCCTGCCCTCTGTTGTTGCTTGCGCCACGTCTTCTGACCGCGGCACTGGTGGGTGGCGCAATCTCTGGTGTGCTTTCTCATTTTTTAAAACATTCGCTTGAGATGCCGCGTCCTGCGGCAATCCTGGATCCAGCGAGCTTTCATATTTTGGGTAAAGCACTCACGCATTTTTCAATGCCCTCGGGACATACGCTGACTGCTTTTGCGATTCTGACAGCCTTTTATTTTGCGTTGGAGCCTACCAAGCGTGCCGCGTATTGGTGGTTGTTCGTTGTCGCGACGCTGGCCGGTTTAGCGCGTATTGCAGTGGGTGCGCATTGGCCTGCTGACATCTGCGCAGGGGCGGCTATTGGTTTATTTAGCGGGATCGCGGGTGCCAGCCTGACGCAGTTCATCCCGGCACGCGCCTTAGTTCCTCAGTCATGGCTCATGCGGATCATCAGTTCAGCGGGTGTCGTTGGCGTGGTGATTCTCTTGACGTCCACCATTGATTTTCCGCAAACCAAACCCGTTCAATGGGTCGCAGCAGCCATCGCAAGCATCAGCATTGCCTGGTTTACCTGGCGCTCCTTTACTGCAGCCAAGCCCAGCCTCTCAGAAGATCCAAGCCGTTCGGCCCCATAAAAAAGGCCTGCGCATACACGCAGGCCCCGATCACATCCGCACGACTTTCTTTCTATTACTTCTGACCGGTTTCAGCCTTGTAGCGCGCCAAGTTTTCAGCATTTGGCGGGTAGAGGCCGGGCAGTGCTTGGCCCTTTTCAACCTGCGTCATGATCCAGGTTTCAAGTTTCTCCTGGGCTGCTGCGCTCGTCACGACATCATCGAGCATCGCGGCGGGAATCAACACCGCGCCATCGTCGTCCACGACCACGACGTCACCGGGGAACACGGCGACGCCACCACAACCAATCGGCTGCTGCCAATCGACGAAGGTCAATCCGGCGACTGATGGGGGGGCCGCGGCACCGGAGCACCAGACAGGCAAACCTGTCCCAAGCACGCCTGCGAGGTCACGCACTACGCCGTCTGTCACCAACGCGGCGACTTTCTTTTTCGCCATGCGCGCGCACAGGATATCGCCAAAAATGCCGGCGTCTTGCACACCCATTGAGTCCACGACGGCGATACAACCTTCGGGCATGTCTTCGATCGCACCCCGCGTCGACTTGGGGGAAGACCAAGATTCGGGAGTCGCCAAATCCTCTCGCGCCGGGACGAAACGCAGCGTGAATGCGCGAGCCACCAAACGCGGCTGACCCGCACGAATCGGTTTGGTGCCACGCATCCAGACATTGCGCAAACCTTTCTTGAGCAAAATCGTTGTCAGCGTTGCGGTGGAGATCCCTGCGAGGATGTCTTTCACCTTGGGATCAAGTTGCATATCTACCATGAGTACTCTCCGGGTCACTAAGCGTGTAGGTGTTTAAAACGGTTTGAATTCGCGCGGGATTAACCTAAAGCCACGAGTTTTTTCTCTTGCCTGGTAATCAGTCGAGCAATGTCCGCCAAATCGGGTGCGGACAGTTTGGGGCCGGGCTTTCTGACCGCAGCAGAGGCGATCGCACCACGCTGCGCCAGAATGTGCTTGCGCACCGCCAAGCCCACGCCAGCTTGCTGTTCGTACTTTGCCAGTGGCAAGTAGCAATCAAAAATATCGAACGCGCGCTCGACGTTTCCTGCTTTGAAGGCCTTGACCACGTCAACCATCATCTCAGGATAGGCAAAACCGGTCATCGCACCATTGGCGCCCCGCACCATTTCTTCGGGCAAAAACAAACCGCCGCCGTTACCGGTCAAGATGGAGATCTGACGCAAATCACCCTTTTCGATCGCTTGACGCACGGCTGAAAGCTTGGCCAAGCCGGGGAAATCCTCATGTTTGAGCATCACGCAGGTGGGTGAATTTTTCAAAATACGCAACACCACGCCCGCCGACATCTGCACACCGGTCGAGGTCGGGTGATCCTGCAGGCACCAGGGAACATCGGGTCCTAAGGTCTCGGTGACCATATCGAAATAGCTGCAAATCTGGTCATCGGTGCGCACGGTCGAGGGGGGCGCGATCATCACGCCGGCCGCACCCATATCCATCACACTCTTGGTGAGTTCACTCATCGGCGCAAAACCTGCGGAGGAAGCGCCAACGACAACAGGTACTTTGCCTTGCACACGCGCGAGAACCTGACGCGTGAACTGGCGCGATTCTTCAGCGGTGAGTTTGGTGTTTTCGCCCATGATTCCGAGAATCGTCAGCCCAGTGACGCCACGCTCGAGGCAGAAATCCACCATCCGATCCGTGCTAGCTAAATCTAGCTCTCCGTTATCCTTGAAAGGGGTGACGGTGATCAGGTAGACGCCTTCGGCGGATTCGTTAAATGTGTTCGTTGTCATTGCAGTGATTCCTTGTCTTTTTTAACAACCTGGCAGATCAAATCTAGCAGGGTGTTGTTGTGCGCGTAACGTTAGCATAAAGGTTGGCCTAGAAATGGCCTACTCGCCTCAGGACATCGTGACACCACCTATTTATACTTTTGCCAGACGCTCCAACAATGCCTGACCCGTTTCTTTGGTGCCAAGCTTGCCACCAATATCTCTGGTTGACTCACCCGCAGCGATGGCTTGAGCCATCACGGTTTCCATCACCTGCGCGGCGGTCACGAACTGGGGCTTGTTTTGACGCTGACCATACCAATTCAGAAGCATCGCGACAGACCAGACCTGAGAAAACGGATTAGCGAGGTTTTTGCCTGCGATATCGGGCGCCGAACCGTGCGCGGCTTGCGCCATGGCGTAGTTAACCCCAGCATTGATCGAGCCCGCCATCCCTAAACTACCGGAAAGCTCGGCCGTCAAGTCGGACAAAATATCCCCAAACATATTGGTCGTGACCAACACGTCATAACGCTCAGGGGTACGAACGACGTGCGCCATCATCGCATCGACAATGATTTCTTCGATCTGGACCTCGGGAAACTCTTTACCGATCAAACGGCAGGAATCAATAAACATGCCATCGCCGAGCCGTAACACGTTGGCTTTATGTACGACCGTGACATGCTTCCTGCGCGTCATCGCAAGCTCAAAGGCCGCCCGCGCGATGCGCTCGCAGCACTGACGCGTGATGCGGCGTAAAGAGACCACCACATCCGAGGTGATGAGCATTTCACTGCCACCAGACTCGATATTGCGATCCGCGTAAAAGCCTTCAGTGTTTTCACGCACGACGACAAGATCAAGTGGCTTATGAGCGGTGCCGCAACCTGGAAAAGTCTTGGCCGGACGAATATTCGCAAAGAGGTCGAGACTCTTGCGGAAATATTTCGAAGGATTGATCTCGCCCTTGGCTTCGTCTTTAAAATCATACGTAGACATCGGTCCCAAAATCAGACCATCGGCGTTTTTAACTGACTCAAGCAGTCCGGAGTGGATGGTGGTGCCGTGTTTTTTGAGACTTTCGTGACCCGCAATATCGTGCTTTAAAGACACGTCCAACTTGAATTTTTTGGAAATGAATTCAAGCGCATCGACCGCGACGGATACAGTTTCAACACCAATGCCATCACCTGGCAGCACTATAATTTTCATGATGAGTCTCTAGGTTTAAATTTAATAATGACCAAGGATAAGAATAAATCAATTTAGTCGTATATTAGGCCGACGCTGGTTAACCAAACTTTAATTCATCGCCGGGGCTAAGCGCGGCGCGCAGACGCGCCTCGAAAGCCTCTTGTGTCGATGGCACGGCATGACTCGGCACCGCCAAATAATATTCCCAAAAAGCAGTTGTCATCTGACTCACCCGATCCCAAAGAGCTTGGTGGCCAGATTCAGTGACCTTGATATCGCGACTCAAGCGCAGCGCGTCAACAGGTTCGCCCGCCAAGCTCATGTGATCGGCATCCCGTAACTTGAGTTGCAGTTTTTTCCCTGCGGGCAAGTTAGCGTAGACCAACTCCCGGTTTGTGAGGCTCACGCCGAGCTTGATCGCCTCCCCATCCTTTTTAAAGGTCACAAACTGATCGTGATCGCCCGTGATACAAAAAAAGGGGATCTGGACCTTGGACATGGAGCGCGCCCGCTCGAACGAAGTCGCTCCCGGTGAAAAGGCGATCACCGCTTTGATTCGTGGATCGCGCAGGCTATTAGCGCCAAGGGGCTGGCCCGCGATCGTCTGCGCAGTCAGCGCACCATAAGAATGCCCCGCCAGCCCCACTCTGGCGAGATCAATAAAAGGCGCGAGCTCGGCAGACTTTAGACAATGATCCAGCACGAAGCTGCAATCGGATACACGCAAACCATATTGTGGTCCGGCGAGCGCCAATTGCATATTGGTTTTAAAGCTTTGCTTGTCACTCGTGCGCCAAATGGAATCATCGGTCACCGGATGCGCTAAGGTCACCACCAGATAACCCGCCTGACGCCAAGCCTCACACCATGCTTGGCCATTGGAAGTTCCGCTCCCTAAACCAGGCGAATACAGAATCAATCCTGTCGGGGCTACCCGCGCCGGCAAGCGAATGCGCAGCTTGATCGCTCGGTCAGTTTTTGGATTGATGATTGTTGCGATAGCGGGATCAGACGGCTTGAATGTTTCTTTCACGTCTTTCGCGTCTTTCGTTTCTTTGCGGACTTGCGCCGAGCTCCGCCCGGAATAACCCATCACTCCGGTCACGCCCGCTGCACCCATCATGCCAACGCCACTCATGGCGCCCAGCCAGCGACGCCTACTAAAACTCACAGCGCTACCGTCTTGAAGGTTCCAGGCAACACGATTTCAAGCACTTCAAAATCATCGGAGTGACTGATTTCACGATGGCGGATATTGGGAGGTTGATGGACACACGTGCCCTCGACAAGTTTGTGTTCGCCATGCCCCTCGTACTCGAAAATCGCCCAGCCTTTGAGTACATAGACAAATTGAAAGTCCAACTCATGGCGATGCCATTCACCCGTCGCATTGCTGCCTTTGCTTGCACGGATCACATGCATCACAGCGGCACCCTTGGTTGCCTCGAAAATTCCTAGATCGCGATAGTCAAAATACTCCCGCAAACCGTCATGAGTAAAAGGTTTGTCTTTGGCGTGCTGAATACTAAATTCCATGCTCTCCACCTTTTTTCGTTTAATTATTTGAATTCTTTTTAATTCAACACACCCGCATGCTTGGCGACACGTAATACATCTGAGAGCGTATCCTCTGGTAAGAGCAAGCCTTGCTTCCGATTATTCAGATCGGCCAATTTTTCCATTTCACCCGGATAGTAGACCTGCTCGTGCCCTTCGGCTAAAGGGACATCTTTTAATGAACGAATATACGTATCGATCCGTTGTTCAAATTCGCTCAACGGCTGAAAGGCTGCGACATTCATGGCCACCATAAAGTGACCCGCACCGCTGCGGTTGATCGGATCATAGGGTCCATGAACCGTATCGAGAAACTGACTGCCCGATAAAACGCCGGACAAAATATCCACCATCACACCCATGACATAGCCTTTGTGGCCCGCCATCGGCAGAATAAAGCCCTCCAAGGCTTCTTTGGGATCCGTCGTGGGACGACCGCGCGCATCGACCGCCCAATAGTCCGGAATCGACTCACGCCGTTTATTGGCGAGATAGATTTTGCCGCGCGCCACGCCCGAGTTCGCCATATCCATGACAACAGGCCCATAGGCGCCACCCGGCACGGCGATCGACCAGGGGTTGGTGCCGATCTTTTTTTTCAAGCCACCCCACGGCGCCATATTCGGTCCTGCATTGCTCATCAACATCATGATGCAGCCTTGCTCTGCGGCCAGACGCGTGTAGTACATGCAGGTCCCAAAGTGATTGGAGTTGCGAATCGAAACAATCCCGACTCCGTGCGTGCGGGCACGCGAAACGGCCTCATCGACGGCGCGGCGCGTGATGACCTGGCCGACACCATCGTGGCCATCCATCACGGCGACTGCGCCCGCATCGACTTCAAGCGTTGTCTGCGTGTGCGCTTTCATCGCACCCGATTCGAGCCGGGCGTAATACCAACCGAGACGCAACATACCGTGCGATTGATGCCCCCATAAGTCGGCCTGAACCAAGGTGTCCGCAGCCAGCCAAGCCTCTTGCTCAGGTACGCCTATGCTGCGATAAACTGCGGCGGCCAGCGCCTGCACCCGCGCAGGATCCAGGGGCTGATTGGCAACAAACTCTTTTGCGTCTAGATTCATCTTGATTACTTGACTAGCGCCGAATACACCAAAGTCTTGTAAAGCATACGACTTTGAATTTTATGACTCGGGCCTTGAGTCAAAATCAATGCCGTCAGATTTTCCTTGTAGTCTAGCCAAAAGCTCGTGCCCCAGATGCCAGACCACAGTGACTCGCCGACCGAGCCCGGAACCCAACACATACCCTGCTTGAGTCTGACCGCAAACCCGAGTCCAAAACCGTAACCGGGCCCGGTATTGGCATAGGTCGAGCCCGTCATCCCTACGGTGTGCTCGGAGCACATGAATTCGACCGTAGGACGTGACAAATAGCGTCTGCCATCGAGCTCTCCTCCTCGCAGCATCATCTGTAAAAATCGCATGTAATCCTCAGCCGTACCAAGTAGGCCTGCACCGCCGCGCAGATAGGTACGACCCACGGGATTGGTGGTTTGACGATACGCAATGAGCATTTTGGCTTTCAGCGGATCCGCGTCAGGCGCCTCGGCGAGCCTGCCCAAACGCTCGGGCTCGACCCACCAAGAAGTGTCTTTCATTCCCAAAGGCTTGATCAGGAGTGTGTTGAGAATCTCTTCGAGTGTCTTGTTTTCAATGCGTTCAAGCATGAGTCCCAACACGTCGACGGCAATGGAGTACTCCCAGTGCGTACCAGGCTGACTCGCGAGTGGGATGGTGCCCAGATTTTTAAGCATCTGATCACCCAAGATATCTTGCTTGTTGGCTTCAATCTGGAGCTCGTCATACAGCTTTCTGATGCGAGGTGACTGAGCGCGATCACCATGCACAAAGCCTGCGGTGTGGCGCATCAAGTCCTGCACCGTGATCGGGCGAATCAAGGGTACATCGCCCTCTGGCGTCTCAACCTTCAGGTCCTTGAGCTCAGGGAGCCAGTTCGTGATCGGATCGTAAAGATTGAAGCGTCCGCGCTCGACCAACATCATGGCCGCGACCGTCACCAGTGGTTTGGTCATCGAGGCTAACCGAAAAATCGAATCGCGCGCCATCGGTATCGTACAAGCTGCGTCTTGATATCCGTAGGCTTCGAAATGCACACATTCATCGTTGCGCAGCACCATGGTGACCGCACCGGGGAAAATGCCGGTGGCGATTTGTTCTTCGATGGACACCCCCAAACGCTCGAGCCTGGACTGCGAAAAGCCTTGGCGCACGTGCGCTTCGTATTCAGGGCCCGGGCGCAAAGTAGAAGAAGTTGTCGTTGTCATGGCGATCCACACAGATGATTAGAGTTCAGTTACGGCATAATCTTATGTTAATTCAAACCCTCACCCTCAGGAATCTGTTGTATGCCCAAGCTTCGCCCATCTATCACTGTCGACGAACTCAATCAACGTAGCGGTGAAAACCTGCCTGGCTTGATGGGCGTTGAGATGCTGGAACTCTCAGAGGGCACCCTCAAGAGCCAAATGAAGTTGCGCAAAGTCCATTTCGCCCCCAACACCTATCTGCACGCCGCGAGCGTGATCGCTCTCGCCGATACCACCTGTGGCTACGCGACGATCGCGCATCTCCCCGAGGGCGCTCTGTCATTTACGACGATCGAACTTAAAAGCAATCACTTAGGGACGGTACGCGGCGAAGGCGCCGTCATATCTTGCACTGCAACAGCGCAACACTTAGGCGGCAATACGCAAGTATGGGATGCGGTCGTCACAGATGCGGACACGGGCAAGAAAATCGCGATCTTTCGCTGCACCCAAATGGTTCTTTGGCCCAAAAAGGACTAGCGCGCTCAACGTGCGTGATCTCTTTGGGTCAAAGTACCCAAAAATGATGCGTCCCGTCTCGACCGAGCTGTTCGACTAAGCCGAACTCCCAGTCGAGATAACCCTGCATCGCTTCGCGGGCATTGTCGGTACCTTCGTAAGGCCGCTTGTAGCGATCGAGTGGTGGCGAGATCAAGTGCGTAGGCCCTTTCTCAAGCGGCAGGCCAGCGTCGCGCCAGAACTGCGTCCCGCCTTCCAACACGAGCACTTGCACACGACTGTCGACGTCATTGAACGCTTTTGAAAACGCCTCAAACGCAAAACCGGCCATCACACCATCGGGACAGGTCAAGACGACGCGCGAGGCCTTGGGTAATTGCGCAAGAGCTTGCTTGTATTGAGAGCGCAAGACATAGCGCGCACCAGGAATATGTCCCTGCACATATTGCGCATGGCGTCCTAGATCGATCACGATCGTTTCCTGCTTCGATCGGGCTTCATTTAACAGATCAGCCAAACTCATGGGACTGATGGAAGCAAGCTCAGGACGCGTCGGGAGCAAGGGCTGCCAGCCTCCCTTGACGTTGAAATCCTGAGACTGTGTCTGATCCAGTACATATACATCCCAGGCCATTTGCGCGAGCCATGAGGCCGTCATATTGGCACGCACGCCATCGGTATCCACCAAAACGAATCGGGCGCCGCGCACGGGTGCGACCATTTCGGTCTCTTGAACTAATTGTCCGCCTGGCTTGGAACGAAAGCCTGCTAAATGACCCGCGACATATTCCTCTGGATGGCGCGTATCAAAAAAATAAGTGGTTCGATCGGACTGCGTGCGCCAAGACTCGACCTCTTTGGAGGTCGCACGCTTGACGCCGGCACGGTCAGCGACAGCACGAGCACGCACCGCAGCGCTTTGCGTCGTTGCGACCGAGACATCGGCAAACTTTCTGACCTGACCTTTATCGAGCACTTGCTCGGCGAGTGTCCAACCGATCGTGCCATTGCGCAAAGCAGAAACCTTGTTGGGAATGCCCGCATTAATCAAGGACTGTGTCCCGATGATACTGCGCGTACGACCTGCACAATTAACGATCACCCGCGTTTCCGGACGCGGTGCCAACTCGGCAACACGCAGCACGACTTCAGCACCGGGACAATTAATCGCTGTAGGAATACTCATGGTGTTGAATTCTTCGAATGGCCGGACATCTAAAAGCACGACATCCGCTTTTTCATCGATCAAGGCCTTGACTTCTTGAGCTGACAATGAAGGCGTGTGTTGTCGCGCCTCAACCAACTCTCCAAAAGACTTACTCGGTACGTTCACATCCTTAAAGAGCTCTCCGCCGGCGGCAGCCCAAGCACGTACGCCTCCTTTGAAGACGCTCACCTTCGTAAAACCGAGCTGGACAAGACGCCGAGCGGCTAGCATTGCATCCGAATCCGCAATCGATACGTCACCCTCGTCGAGTGTCACGATCCAGACATCGCGCCTCGGTAATTTGTCATACGCATCGAGCTCGACACGCGATAAGGGAAAGTTCGCTGCGAACAAAGGATGAGACCGCGCGTGCGGGTCTTCCTCTCGCACATCAAGAAAAGCGATCTCACGCTTATCCAATAATGCTTGGCGGACAGACGGGTAATCGCAAAGATGAATATTGAGGGACGTTTTAACCGAACTCACGCTGCGCCTCTCACTTAATTCCAAAGGTTGGGAACGACATCATTGCTATAGCCTGATACAAAAGATTTTTCTTGACCAGAAACGGGATCAAACACATGACGCTGAATACGACCGATATTGCCACCATACACATGGATGCTAATCGAGGTACGGTCCTGATAATAATTAGCAACCTCGTGAACATCATGGGTCGCTGGAGAAACCGAACCAATCTGACCAGGCAGCAATATCATGCTGTCGCCACGGCGATAATGACCATCGGTTTCTTTAAAATAATGCGTATCGATTTCCTGGCCACGTAACATCCCGATCAGTCCCCACGTCATATGATTGTGGACAGGTGTTTTTTGCCCTGGACCCCACACGAAGCTCACCATCGAAAATCGCTCCAACGGATCGGCGTACAAAAGATATTGCTGATAGAACTGCGGGTGCGGTCTGGTAAATGCTTCGGGCAACCAGTCATCGTGTTTGACGAGGTCCGCCAGCAATACGCCGCCACGCTCGAGAATCAATACTTCTGGAGGCTGCCCCTCTAGCAAGCGACTGAGGGATTTGACAAAAGTCAGTAATTTTTCGTTTTTCATATCTTTGAAATTTTTAATTCGTTAGGGTAATGATAAACGGCATTCCGAGGATAGAATGGATTATCACACCCATTAAAAGGCGGTATCTACCATGGCTTTTGCTCTGAACACCTTGCGCGTTCCAATCATTCAAGCACCCATGGCAGGCGGAATCTGCACACCCGCCCTTGTTGCCGCGGTGGCCAATGCGGGTGGCTTAGGGAGTTTTGGCTTTGCTTACAGCGCGCCTCAAAAAATAAGTGATGACCTAGGAGCGGCTAAACGCCTGACTTCAGGCCCAATTAATGCTAATTTTTTCGTCTTTCAAGACGTGCCCGCTCCAAGCATAGAGCTTCAACAGCAAGCCATCGCCGCGATCAAACACCTCCCCCTCGCGCACGACCTAAGACTCACTGCCCCAGAGCCACCTTTTTACCCGGATTTGAACACCATGCTCGAGCCTGTTTGGCTTCACCGCCCTGCGGTGCTGACCTTTCATTTTGGGCTGCCACATCCCGATATCCTGGCACGCGCTCGACTTTTAAATATTGCTGTCGGCGTCACCGCCACCTGCCTCGCCGAAGGGCTAGCCATCGAAGCCGCCGGCGCTGACTTCGTGGTTGCCCAAGGCGTCGAGGCGGGTGGGCATCGTGGCACTTTTCAACCCGACTCGCTCGATGAGGAGCTACCCACTCTGGCGCTCGTCAAACAGCTTTCCACCTCATTACGTATACCCGTTGTCGCAGCCGGCGGTCTCATGACGGGAGGAGATGTTGCACTTGCAATTCATGCTGGGGCAAGCGCCGCTCAACTGGGTACCGCTTTTCTCTGTTGCGATGAGTCAGGTGCCTCGCCCGCACACAAACATTTCTTGCTCACTAAACCCACCCGAGGGACAGCCTTTACCCATGCGTTCTCTGGCAGGCGCGCGCAGGGTTTACGAAATCGTTTTATCGAAGCCATGCAGGGTCAACCTCATCTGCCCTTTCCACTTCAGAACACCTTGACAACCCCGCTGCGCCAACTTGCCGTGCAGCATGATGATGGGGAACACCAGAGCCTTTGGGCTGGCCGAGGCTATGCCCAAGCGAGACCGATGGACGCACAAGCGCTCATGAAAGTCTTAGAGCGGGAGGTTGCACAACACGTAAATTAAGGGAAAACCCTTGATTTGCTGATCCATCGATGCATTTTTACGAAGGCCTTTGAAATACCTCTATCCGCTAAAGACCGCTTTCTCTATACTTCTTGCGTGCTGATCTGACGAGTAAAGCCGTGTTGGCTTGCAGAACGAAGGCGCTTTAATGCAGGTAATTCAGGATGTGGATCGTTCGGATAGCACTTGATAAGCCCTACACGTTTATCGTGATGGCTATTCTCATTCTGCTTTCCGCACCTTTGGCGATTTTGCGCACGCCAGTGGATGTCTTGCCTGAAATCGATATTCCCGTCATTAGCGTGATCTGGAATTATCGCGGTCTGTCGGCCGAGCAAATGGGCAAACGTATCGCCCAAAATCACGAACGCTCCATCACCACGACCGTTAACGACATCGAACACATCGAATCGCGCTCGCTGGGCGGCATCACGATCATCAAAATCTATTTCCAACCGCAGGCAAATATCCAAACCGCGATTTCTCAAGTCGTCGCGATTTCGCAGTCCGCAGTTCGTCAAATGCCACCGGGTGTGGCGCCACCGTTGATCATCAAATACACGGCTTCGTCGATTCCCGTGATTCAGATTGGCATGTCGAGCAAAACACTGTCGGAAAAAGAGTTGTTTGATGCCGCGCTCAACATCATGCGTCCGCAACTGGTCACTATCCCCGGTATTGCGGTGCCGTTTCCCTACGGCGGTAAAGTCCGTGCCGTTTCGGTCGATATCGATCCAGAAGCGCTACGCGCAAAAGGCATGACCTCCTCGGATGTCATCAATGCGATTACAGCTCAAAATCTAACCCTGCCCTCCGGCACAACGAAAATCGACGATGTCGAATTTAGTATTTCATTAAACTCAGCGCCGGCATCCATTGCGGAACTCAACAACATCCCGATCAGAACTGTCAACGGAGCGACCACCTATATGAGAGAAGTCGCGCACGTTCGCGACGGTTTCTCTCCGCAAATCAACATCGTCCGCCAAAACGGTGAGCGCGGACTGGTGTTGACAGCACTTAAAAATGGCGGCGCGTCCACGCTCGAGATCGTCAATCAGGTCAAAGAGAGAATGCCCTCCATCTTGCCTTTGCTGCCCGAAGGCATCGACGTCAGACTATTGGGCGATCAATCCATCTTTGTAGAGAAAGCGCTAGCGGGCGTAATTCACGAAATCTTGATCGCGGGCGGCCTCACAGCCCTGATGCTGCTGCTCTTTTTAGGCAACTGGCGCACCACCTCCATTATCGCGATCTCTATTCCCCTCTCAATTTTTACCTCGCTGATCGCCTTGCATCTTCTGGGTGAAACAATCAACATCATGACCCTTGGAGGTCTGGCACTCGCCGTCGGTATTTTGGTTGATGACGCGACCGTCACCATTGAAAATATCGAACGCCATATTCATATGGGCAAGGATCTTTATCAAGCCGTCCTCGATGGCGCCGGCGAGATCGCGGTACCGACCTTTGTCGCGACGCTCTCCATCTGTATCGTCTTTGTGCCGATGTTTTTCTTGGGCGGTGTCGCGCGCTATTTATTTGTCCCGCTCGCCGAGGCGGTCAGCTTCGCCATGCTGGCGTCCTACGTGCTGTCCCGCACACTGGTCCCCACGCTTGCCTTTCTAATGCTCAAAAATGCGGGTAAGCCCGGTCCGATCGGGCGCTGGATCCATCGCGTGCATGTCGCTTTTAACGCGCGTTTTGAGGTGTTTCGCGCGAGCTATGTCCTGCTGCTCGGGTTTCTTCTCAGTCATCGCAAAAAATTTATCGCGGGCTTTCTGACTTTCTGTCTTTTATCCTGCAGCATCTTTTTTCTTCTTGGCCGCGATTTATTTCCGTTTGTCGACACGAGCCAGATCAAACTGCATATGCGAGCACCCACGGGCACACGTGTCGAACGCACCGCGATCTTGGCCGATGAAGTCCAAAAGGTCATTCGAGAAGTCATCCCTGAAAAAGACTTGGAGGGTATTCTTGATATCGTCGGTTTGCCTAACAGCGGCATCAATCTCTCCTATAGCAGTTCGGGTACCATCGGTTCGTTTGATGCCGACATCATGATTTCACTCAAACCGGGGCATCGACCGAGTTTGGAATACATGGACGAACTGTTGCCCATCCTGCGCGAGCGTTTTCCTAGCATCGAATTTTTTTATCAATCCGCTGATATCGTCACGCAAATTTTAAATTTCGGTACGCCTGCCGCGATCGATGTGCAGATTGTCGGGAATAACTATGTGGCAAACCATCAACTGGCGACAAAGCTCATCAACAAGATCGCAGCTGTACCGGGTGCTTCGGATGTCCATATCCATCAGCGCTTGAACCAACCTTCGATTGCGTTGAAAATGGATCGGACCCGTATGCAAGGCATGGGACTCACGCCGCAAGACCTCGCGCAAAACGTATTACTCCCTTTATCAGGAAGCGCCCAAACCTCGTCATCGTTTTGGCTGAATCCAGTCAATAACATCAGCTATGCCATTCAAGCACAGACGCCTCAATACAATATCGATTCACTCGATGATCTGCTTAGACTTCCGGTCGGACCCTCCAATGCTGCCGCGTCAGCGACCGCAGCGACCGCCAACGCCGCGGCCAACCGCGGTACGCAACTGATCGGCAACCTCGTGACCTCCACACCCACCACTGAATTCGCGATTTTGACGCGTTATAACATTCGTCCCTCGATCAACATTTACGCCAATGTGCGTGGACGCGATCTGGCGGCGGTCGCGATGGATATCCAAGTCATCATGGATGAAGCCAAGTCTCAACTCCCGCGCGGCAGCAGCATGACGATGCGTGGTCAAGTAGAAACCATGAAACAATCCTATACGGGACTGGGTATTGGCCTGTTGGGTGCGGTGTTGTTGGTCTACCTGCTGATTGTGGTGAACTTTCAATCATGGTTGGATCCTTTCATCATCATCTCCGGCTTGATTTCAGCGCTAGCGGGTATCGCCTGGATGCTCGTCATCTCGCGTACCAACTTGAGCGTGCCGGCCCTAACGGGCGCCATTATGACGATGGGTGTCGCGACAGCCAACAGCGTGCTGGTGATTTCTTTTGCGCGCGAACGCTTAAAGGAAGGTCTCTCCCCACTCGCGGCGGCGCTTGAGGCAGGTGCCACGCGTATCCGGCCCGTGTTGATGACCGCGCTGGCGATGATTATCGGTATGATTCCGATGGCGATCGGTTTAGGTCAGGGTTCTGAGCAAAACGCCCCACTGGGACGCACCGTCATTGGTGGCTTGCTACTTGCCACTGTTTCCACTTTGTTATTCGTACCCATTCTTTTCGCAAGTCTGCATGGCTGGCTTGATCAGCGCCACGCCCCCAAGGAAGCCACAGCATGAAGGACACGCTCCACGATTCTCATGGTCTACCACTCGGACACCCCGACAATCCCAATTCCGAGATTAAGCTGAAAAAAACATTGCGTAAGGTGACATTTTTCGCGGTACTGATTGTTGCCTTGCTGCTGTTCGGCCTTGCTTCGGCACTCTTTGACCGCTGGACCTTTGCCGAGGTCTTGGCCAAGCGCACCGAAGAAAGCGCGCTCATGCATGTGTTGGTCGTCAAACCCACGGCTCCGGACAAAAACAGCCCTAATATGCGCTTGGTTCTGCCCGGCACTCTGCGCGGCATCAATGAAGCACAAATTCATTCGCGTGTGACGGGCTATGTCAAACAGTGGTTCAAAGATCTTGGCGATACCGCCAAGCAAGGCGAGACACTTGCCCTGATCGATATCCCGGAGATCAATCGTCAAGTCGAAGAGGCGACCGCCAATTTCAAACTCGCCAAAACGGTATACGATCGTTGGAGACGACTCCGTGCCGAGGACGCCGTTTCACAACAGGAAATGGACGAAAAAACGGGTCTCTACCGACAAAGTGAAGCGGTCTTGAATCGCTTGAAACAGCTACAAAGTTTTGGTAATGTGACCGCGCCTTTTGAGGGTCGCATCACGCGTCGCAATGTCAACCTAGGCGACCTTGTCAATGCCGGTAATGTTGGAAACGCACAAGCCATGTTCTCGATGGCGCGCACCGATCGTTTAAGCGTCTATGTATATCTGCCTCAGGATCGCACGTCTCAAGTCAAGGTCGGCGACGAAGTTTCGGTATATCAGACCAACGCACCCGACAAAATCATCAAGGGTCGCATCGCGCGCACCGCAGGCGCGATCGACATCAATACACGGACCTTGCAAGTTGATATCGAGATCCCGAACGAGAACAATGCATTATTGCCTGGCGCCTATGTCGAAGTCGCGATGCAAATCGCTCTGGGCAATAGCCTGATTGTTCCTACCAACACCTTGATCTTTGGAGCGGGTGGCCCCTACATCGCCGTCGTCGACAAGGACAATAGAGCTGAAAAGAAAAAAGTCACGCTTGGCGTTGATTTTGGCAATCAAGTCGAAATCCGAAGCGGGATTACTGCTGACGATCAACTGATTTTGAATCCAATGGATTCTTTGGTGAATGGTCAAGCCGTAGTCCCTCAGTCTCCTGCGCCACGTGCTCCCTCGTCCCGGCGTGGTTCTTGAGCGCATGATGAAACCAAGTCTAGCCCTCTGCTTGTCGGCCCTCCTCATGGTCGGCTGTTCAACCATCGGACCGGACTACGAACGTCCAATCGTTGAGTTTCCTGACAGCTGGAAAGCATTGCCCGGCGCGAACCCGGCCCTTTGGAAATTGGCGACGCCGGCTGACGATGCCCCAAAAGATCCGTGGTGGAAGGCTTTTGGTGACTCGACGCTGGAGCAACTTATCGAGACCAGTCTCGCGAATAACAACACCCTGAGTGCCTCGCTCGCGAGACTCGATCAAGCCATCGCTCAAAGTGAGGCACGTGGTGCGGCACTCTTGCCGACAGTTTCGATCGGAGCGACGGGTGTGCGCACTGAAACCTCGGCCAATCGTCCCGGCGCCAATTACAGCTCAATCAACCAATCCACGACTCAAAATAACTTTCGGCCTGTCGCGGTCATGACGTATGAAATCGACTGGTTAGGCAAGGTTCGCCGTGAGGTCGAGGCGGCACGCAGCACCGCCGAACAAGCCGCGGCCGACACGCAAAACGTCAAACTCCTGCTCACTGCGCAACTCGCCAATGCGTATTTTCTTTTACGTCAATACGATGAAGAGATTCGCGTGCTCTCCGGCATCGTGCAGATTCAAGATAAGCTCCTGGCTCTGATCAAAAAGCGCTATGACATGGGTGCTGCCGGACGCACAGAACTTTCGCAACAAACGGCCCTGACCCAATCGAGTGGCGCACAACTTGAAATTCTGAGATCGTTACGTAACGTACAAGAAAATCTACTTGCGACCTTAACCGGCACGCCCGCCTCAGCCTTTAGCCTTGCCCCAGGCGGTTTACCGACCCGCGTGCCTGCTTTCCCTGTTGGAGTGCCCTCTACTTTGCTAGAAAGACGACCCGATGTCGCAGCTGCTGAGCGTGCGATGGTCGCTGCCAACGCGCAAATCGGTGTTGCAAAGGCAGCCTTCTTTCCAACATTAACCCTCGCACCTGCCTTTCTTGGGGGAGAAAGTTCATTGTTGAGCGCACTGTTCAATGCGCCTTCGCTCATCTGGTCTATTGGCCTAACAGCCACTCAAACCGTGTTTGATAGCGGTCGTATCAGCGCTAACTATCGCTTTGCGCAAGCAGGCTATCGCGTGACCCTGTCCAACTACCGTCAATCCATCATGGTGGCGTTGCAAGAAACTCAAGACGCCATGAGCGCGCTCGCGCAACTCGATCGCGCACGTAAGATGCAGGACGAAGCGGTACAGAATTTGAATCGGGCTTATCAAATCAGTGCGATCCGTTATCGAGAAGGACTCGATACCGCACAAACCTTGGCACTGATTCAACAAAATCAGCTCACGGCTCAACGCATCAAGTGGCAGATGCATGGAGGTCAATTCATTGCCAGTGTGAACCTGGTCAAGGCGTTGGGCGGCGGCTGGGAGGGACTCGCACAGTATGAGGTAGCAGAGGCCGATCAAAAGTTACCAGCGACCTTGTCAACCCAACTAAAAAACTGAGCTTGAATTCAGTTTTTTAGTAAAAGTTGTATCCCTTGTTGATCGAGTCGCGTGACATTACCTTGGGTCACTCTACTCGCCATCAAATTGACTTGACGACCTGCCAAAGTCGCTTTCGCTGCAGGTGCATTACCTAAAACCAAGGCACTCACATTGGCGACGGGCACGGACAAGCTTTCACCCGACTTGTAGATGCGATCGACTCTTTTTCTATCCATGGTCTGGAGCGACACCCAACACTCCGCATTGAAATCAATGCGCATCATGGCTTTGCCTTCTTCGGCAGGTACGGGCGCGGGTAGGGTGACATTCGCTTGAGTGCCATCTACTTGTGTTGGAGGTGTAGGCGCTGGTAACTGCGATGCTGCCGTTGCGGACACCTCCGTTGGGCGTGCGGCTGGCTCCGAGGACACGGCGGCGTTTGGGGGCACAGTGCTGGAAGGCGAAGGGGGAGAGACAGGGCGCATCTGAGGCGTTGATAGCGGTGTCGCAAGCGTCGAGGTGGTGGCCCTTTGCTCAGGACTGACTGTCGCAATTTCCTGTGTGTCCTCTTTGAAAGGCCACCCCTCGGAAATAGCGAGTGCGATCGCACCTAGAACCAATACCCCGAGACCCAAATATAGAACACGAGGTTTTCGCGAGCCATAAGATTTTGCAGCGACCGGAGCCGCAGCTATACGATGCAGCTGGGCAACACCTGCAGCCGGAGAGGTCTGCGAACTTTCAGCCGACCAGCTTTCTATCTGCGTCACAAGCGCATTGACCTCCGCTCTGCTCTGGAGACCCAGATAAAAGGTATAGGCTTTGATACCTTGAATATACCGCCGCTCGTGATGAAAACTTGATGCTTCACCAGCCTCGATCGCGAGCAATTGAAGTTTGGACAGCATCAGACGTTGCGCGACGTCAACGACCTCTTTTTGCTGACTCAACCGCTCACGGGACAGCAACCCACCTAACTGAACACGCAAGGCGACGATCGATGTGTCCTGCTCGAGCTTCTGCGGTTCAAGATGTTCCATCGTTTATCCGATATCGCGGGCAAAAAGTTTGGATACATAGCCTTCAGGACGATCCATTTCATGCAAAACAGAGAAATGATGTAAACCCGGAAGAATGTGCAAACCCACCTCGCAACCCTGAGCGCGAAGGTGCGCGGCCATGCGCTCGGATTCACCAATCCAATCCTTGGGCTCGACCCCCCCAACAATCACCTCATAGCCGACCGCAGAGGAAAAAGGATAACGAATCGGACTCAATTCAGCCACATCCTCAGGCTTGAGTTTAACTTCTTCGTTGACGGAAATCTGCAAAACCGGCTCGACATCAAAGACACCGCTAATCAAATACGCCTTTTTAATCTTGTGGTGCTTGAGTTCAAAGGCAGCACCTGTTTGCGCGAGGGTCGCCGCGATAATATGCGCGCCTGCGGAGTGACCCGACACATAGAGCTGCGCGGGATCGATTTGCCAGCCAGCAGCCTGGCGAGCCACCCACTCCAAACCGCGTTTGGTTTGCCTCACAATCTCCTGCACGGTCACGGCGGGACACAGATCGTAGTTCATGACGACCAGTGAACAGTCCAGCGGCAAGATTCCATTGGCGATAAAACTATAATCTTTTTTATCCCGGGCACGCCAATAGCCACCATGGAAAAACACCATCAAGGGACGATTAGGTTTACCGCAATAAAAAAAATCAGCGGTTTCCAAGGGACCCTCGCCAAAGCGTAAGTCGTAAACTCCGACATATTTCTGGCGCGTTTGCTCGCTCAGTCGAGCGTCAAACTCGCTGAGTTCAGCCAGGTGCTCAGGCGTCACCGTCGCGCGTGGGTTGTATTGTTTTTCGATCGCTTCATTCATCACGTATTCCTCTTGTTTGTCCCGTTTTTATAGTTGATATTGAGTCCTAGGGCTAGAGATCAGACTCATTCAATGCGCTCCTTCTTCCAACCACCACCGAGGGCCTTAAATAAATCCACCCCAGCTTGCAAGCGCAGGGATCGATTCAAGACAAAGGCAAGATTCGCCTCGTTTTGCACGCGCTGGGCCTCCAACACATTCAAATAATCGACATAGCCCGCTTCGTAGCGCACAGTCGCGAGCTCCTGAGCCTTGGTCGCGGCTGCAACTTGCTCAGTCAAATAGCGTTCCGTCTGTAGCGTCTGACTCACCGAAACAAGTGCGTCGCTGACCTCGCCAAAGGCATTTCTTACAACTTTAACGTAATTACCAAGAACTTCCTGCTGTTGAGCTTTAGAAAAATCCAAGCGTGCCCTGAGCGACCCACCGGAAAACAACGGCTGCAACAAGCCTAACCCCGCCGACCAGACCGCGCTCTGACCCGAGAGAAAGGCACTAAAGTCGACGCTTTGAGCCCCGAAAACACCCGTCAATGATAACGTTGGAAAGAAATTTGCCGTCGCAACGCCAATACGCGCATTAGCAGCGGTGAGTTCTTGCTCCACCCGATTGATATCCGGACGGCTTTCGAGAAGCGTTGAAGGAAGACCTGCAGGAGGAATCGGCGGGATCGGCAAGCCCCGAAGATCGCCGGGCGCTAGCGTCAACTGCAACTGACCCGTCAAAATACCCAGTTGGTTCTGAACAATCGCTCGTTGACGAGTGAGTTCGGAAAGATTCGCCTCCGAGGCCGCTTTGGCCGCGCGTGCCAGGCTGACATCGATCGGCGACACTAAACCGCCATCCAGTTTGGCCTGCGCAACCCGTAAGGAATTTTCACGAGTTTTAACAGAGTTGGTCACCACGTCAATCTGCGCGTCCAGGGCACGCAAACGCAAATACGTATTCGTCACCAGCGCAGACAAGGTCAGCCGCACACTATCCTGCTCATACTGACTCGCGGTCGCGACCGCGGTTGCCGACTCGATATTGCGTCGGACACGGCCCCAGACATCAATCTCGTAGGACGTCACTAATCCGATTTGTGCGGTATTGGCTTGAAAGCCCACACCCGAGCGGGAAACTGAAGTTCCGCTGGATGCGCGCGTTCCAGAAGCGGTCATATTCAGCGTCGGATATAAAGCAGCACCCGCTTGACGCGCCAGCGCCTGAGCCTGGCCTAGACGCGCAACCGCGATCTGCACATCCGCATTATTGATTTGGGCATGTGCGACCAGCTCGTTGAGCTGAGGGTCATTGAACAGGGTCCACCACTCTGTCAGCACGACTTCCGTAGAAACGTTGGCCGCGGGGATCGCCGGCGCCTGCGCTCGAAAGTTCTCTGGCAAAGCAACTTGAGGGCGCTCATAGTCGGGGCCAAGCAGACAGGCACTGAGCACCCCGATTGTGGCCAGAGCCAGGGGCAGACGCGCGATCAAACGCCATGGGATCGCGTTAAGCAGCGTCATGATTCTTCTCCGCGCGCTCATTTTTTTTATTGCACGAAAGCCAAGTAAAAAACATCGGCACAAAAATAGTCGCAATGAAAGTCGAGGCCAACATCCCGCCAAACACGCCCGTGCCCATGGACTGACGCGCCGCCGCTCCTGCGCCGGAAGAAATCACCAACGGAAACACCCCCAGAATAAACGCGAGAGAGGTCATCACGATCGGTCTGAAACGCAGCCGGGCCGCAGTCCTTGCAGCATCCATGATACTCATGCCTTGCGCTCGTTTTTGTGATGCGAACTCCACCACCAAAATCGCATTTTTGGCTGAAAGTCCGATCAGCACTAACAAGCCGATTTGAAAATAAATATCATTGGGCATATCGCGTAAAAACACGGCGAGCAAAGCACCAAACAAGGCAAACGGCACCGCCAGCAATACCGCGATCGGCAGTGACCAACGCTCGTACTGCGCGGCGAGAATCAAAAACACCATCACAATGCCAAACATAAAGGCCAAACCAGAGGCATCCCCCGTGCGAATCTGCTGGAAGGCCTGACCTGCCCATGCCAGCTCATAGCCAGAGGGCAAGGTCGCACGCGCAGTATCCGCAACAATATTGATCGCCTCGCCAGAACTCACGCCCTCCACGCCCCTACCCAATACTTTTGCCGCCAGAAAACCATTGAAGCGCTCAAGCTGTTCGGGACCCACCACTTGTTTGACGGAAATCAGCGCAGAGACTGGCACCATACTGCTATTGTTGGCGCGCACATAAATCTGACCGAGATCGGTCGGTTCAGTCCGGTACTGCGAGTCCGCCTGCATTTGGACACGATAAGTGCGACCATTCAAATTAAAGTCGTTGACATAGAGCGCCCCCATCGTGGCCTGCAAACTCAAATACACATCTGACACGGGAATGCCAAGCGAAATCGCTTTCGCTTCGTCGACCTCCACAAACAGTTGCGGTGCCGTAGGTCTAAAAAAGGTGTTGATCCCTGTGAGCTTAGGTTGCTTTTTCAGTTCCTCAGTAAAGTCGGTGACAACGGTCGCCAACGCAGTGACCGAGGGCTCACCCTTTGACTGCACATAGAACTCAAACCCGCCGGCAGAACCCAGACCACGGATCGGTGGAGGATTAAAGACCAGCGCCATCCCATCGGGCAAACTCATCCCGACACCCGTGAATTTCTTGGCGAGCTCGACGGAAGAAGTCGTACGCTCCTCCCAATCCTTGAGAGGGATGAAAATCGTCCCCGCGTTCGCCTTGTTGCCGCCCCCAATGATGTCACGGCCGGCGATCACGAATACGCGCGCGACCGCTGGATCTTGAGCAATGCGTTTTCGAAAAGTATCGCCCGTCTCTTCAGTCCGCTGCAAACTTGCGCCATCCGGTAACACCAGCGCACTGATCAGATAGCCTTGATCCTCGGCGGGAACGAAACCACCTGGCACTAAACGAAACATCACGACACACCCGATCAAAATCGCGCCGAAAACCGTCGCACCAATCAACCGATGACGCAAGGTGATATCAACGAGTTTTGTATATTGTGTCGTAAAGGCCGCAAAACCGCGGTTGAACCAGCCAAAACCTTTGGGCTCGTGCATACCCGGCTTGAGCAATACTGCGCACAGCGCGGGCGTCAAGGTCAACGCAACAATGCCAGACAGAATGACAGCGAGAGCGACCGTCACGGCGAACTGTTGGTAAAGCGTTCCGGCAATACCACCTAGAAACGCCACGGGTATAAATACTGCGGACAGCACCAGAACGATGGCGACCACCGCCCCCGATACTTCGCGCATCGCTTCGTAAGCAGCCTCCCTGGGAGAGAGATTGCGTTCTGCCATCAAGCGCTCAACGTTTTCCAACACGACGATCGCGTCGTCGACCACAATACCGATCGACAACACCATCGCAAACAAAGTCAGCGTATTGATGGAAAAACCAAACACCCACAAGCCCGCGAAAGTCCCGATCAATGAAACCGGCACCGCGATCAGCGGGATCAGTGTCGCGCGCCAGTTTTGTAAAAACAAGTACACCACAAGCCCCACCAGGATCATGGCTTCGAATAAGGTCTTGATCACTTCGTTGATGGATGCCGACACAAACTTTGTCGTGTCAAACGGAATCACATAATCGATGCCAGGCGGAAACTTTTTCTCCAACTCCTGCATTTTGTTGCGCACGCTTTCGGCAACGGCCAACGCATTGGCGCCCGACTGCAGATAGGTCGCTACAAGCGCGACAGGCTGACCGACAAGCTTGGTGTTGGCATCGTAGTCGGCGGCGCCAAGTTCAATGCGCGCGATATCTTTGAGACGCAGCGTACCACTCGCACCCTCTGATCGAAGCACGATGTCGCCGAACTGTTCGGGGGTCACCAAACGCCCTTTTGCCGTCACCGTGTAAACCAACTGCTGCCCTTGTGGTGCTGGCTCTTGGCCAATTTTTCCTGCGACGTTTTGTTTGTTTTGCGCTGCAATGGCGGCCGCCACATCCGCTACGGTAATACCTAGTTGAGCCATGCGATCAGGCTTGAGCCAGATCCGCATCGAGTAATCCTTGGCACCTAGAATCTGGGCATCACCCACACCCGGTAAACGCTTGAGCTCATCCACGATATTGACAAGCGCATAATTTGAAAGATAGAGATTAGAAAACTCTTCGGTGGGCGACGTGATCGCTGTCACCAGCAAAATATCGTTGGAGCGCTTTTGCGCCGTCACGCCAAATTGCCTCACGATATCGGGCAAACGGGGCTCAGCGATTTTGACGCGATTATTGACGTTCACTGTGGCCGTGTCGATATTGGTACCGACTTCGAATGTTGCTGTGATGACGAGCAAGCCGTTTGATTGCGCACTTGAGTTGAAAAACAAAAGATTTTCAACACCGGACAATTGCTCTTCGATCGGTCCCGCGACGGTACGCGTCAGGGTTTCTGTCGAGGCGCCCGGATAGTTCGCAGTAATAATCACGGTGGGTGGTGCGATCTGTGGATATTGCGCCACCGGCAAGCCGCGCGCCGCCATTAACCCGGCAATCACGATGGTGATGGAAATGACCGCAGCAAAAATCGGACGACTGATAAAAAAACTAGAAAAACTCATCGGGCATCCTTTTGGGTCGCCGCGTTCTTTTGTCCAGACGAAGGGGCTGCACCCGGAGAAGCCTCGCTCAACGGCACCACCGTGGGCTTGACCACTGTACCCGGACGAATTTTGATGAGCTGGTCGGTCACCACACGGTCACCCGCCTTCAGGCCGGACAACACGATCCAATTTTTTCCGGCCCATTTGCCCACCTTGATGGGCGTCGGGACGACCTTGCCTTCGGGACCAACGGTCCACACCGTAAAGCCGCGCTCGCTCTGAACGACAGCGGCTTGAGGCACCAGGAACACATTCTCTTGCATGCCGGTTGTCACGCGAATCCGCAAAAACTGACCAGGCAAAATTTCATTGTTTGGATTAGGAAACTCCGCACGCATCTGCTGCGTTCCAAGCTTTGCATCGATAAATATTGATTGAAAGTTGAGTTTTCCTTTTTCAGGATATATGCGGCCATTGGACAGCAACAACTCAACACTCGTATTTTGCTTGGGGTCGAGACGGCCCCCGGGCAGTTGCGCCGTATCGCTACTCGACAAACCAAATCGCACCCAAATCGGGTTGATTTGATAAATGGAGGTGAGTAAGCCTGCATCACCCGTATTGGAGATTAAATTTCCTTCGGAGCGTAGCGAACGTCCTGATATACCGCTGACAGGCGCAGTCACTGTCGTCCATGTCAGATTGAGCTGGGCGGTCTTTAACGTCGCCTGGGCGATTTCGTTCAATGACGTCGCATCATCGAACTCTTTGCGACTGACCGCTTGTTTGCTAAAGAGCAATTTCAGGCGAGCAGCTTCGCGAGCCGTTTGTTTGGCGCGTGCCTGCGCCTCTTCGAGAGTGATGTTGAAAGGCTCGGGATCAATTTGAAACAGTGGCTGACCCGCTTGGACAGGACTACCTTCGTCGTAAAGGCGTTTGAGCAAAATCCCGTTGACGCGGGAGCGCACTTCGGTTTCCTTGGCGCCTTCGGCTTGCGCAGTGATCTCGAGCACATTAGGAATATTGGTGGGCTGAGCCTCGATAACGGAAACGGGCACAGGCCCCTTTGGTCCAGCGGGTTGAGCCAAAGAAATGCCCAAGCCCCCTAACCAGACACAAGAAACCCCCAATACGATCCTGCCAACCTGCTTCGCACTGATAGCCTGCACATTTTTTATGATGTCACTAAGTAATGATTTACGCACTGCACCGATCATGTGGGATTCCCAAACATTCAACCAATCCTTTGATTCTATACGGGTAAACCCAAGCATCTAGAAAAAGAGGCCAGATTTCCCAAGAAAACTGACCTCAATCGTGCTTGGAGCTAAATTATATTTACTTTAGGTTGCGGCAAATCGCTTGCGTCACGTCCGCACAGGAGGCCTGGCCACCCAAATCACGCGGGATAGACTGACCTTGGGAGAGTGTCAACTCGACCGCGCGCTCGATGCGCCCTGCCGCCTCGGACAAGCTCGCGTCTTGATGACGATCGCCTAACCAGCGCAACATGAAAGACCCTGAAAGAATCGTGGCCAAGGGACTAGCGATGTTTTGACCTGCGATATCAGGGGCGGAACCATGTGCACCCTGAAACAAACCGTGATGATCGCCTAACTCGCCAGAAGGCGCGATTCCCATGCCTCCGACCGTGGCGGCACCCAAGTCAGAAATGATGTCGCCGAACATGTTTTCCGCGACGATCACATCGTAAAACTCAGGTCGCTTGACCAAATGCACCGTGATCGCATCCGCATAGGCATAGTCAATCGCCACGTCAGGATAGCTCTGCGAAACTTCGTCGCAAATCGTTCTGAAAAAAGCGTAGCTGCGCAAAATGTTGGCTTTGTCGCACACGGTCATGCGTCGCTTGTGATCCGAAGGCGCACCCCCACGCTTGCGCGAGAGCTCAAACGCAAATTTAGCGATGCGCTCAACGCCTTTGCGCGTCAACACCAACGTATCGGTCGCGACCTCTCCGCGCAGCAAGACACCCGCACCGCGACTGGCATACAGTCCCTCGGTGTTTTCGCGGACGATGACATAGTCAATATCGCCCGCTTGGCGATTTTTGAGGGGCGAAAAATCGCCTTGATACAGACGGATCGGACGCACATTGGCAAACAAATCGAGCTTGAAACGTAACTGCAAATGCAAATCGTTTCCGACCTCGGTCCCGTCAGGGTAGGTCACCTCGGGCAAGCCGGCCGCACCATGCAACATGGCATGCGAGGTCTGACAGGCCACGAAAGTTTCCTCAGGCAGGACAAAACCCGATTTAACATAATGAGAAGCACCTCCCGGAAATTGATTGAAGTCCATCACGCCTGATCCCAGCGCCTCCTGGAGTACCTTCACGGTCGCGCTGCACACCTCCGGTCCGATGCCGTCGCCTTCAATCGTCGCAATTTGGTACTTAGCCATCTCTTTAGTGTCTCCAATATTCATTTGGCGGACCAAGAACCCTTCTGTTGAGTCCTTTGACCTTCGCATGTGTAGTATATGTTTACAATGATTTGGTGTCAGAATTCCATTCTTATTTTTTATAGCCCTTTTCGAACACGGGAACGCGCATGATCATCAAAATCGACTACGTCTCAGATATTGCATGCCCTTGGTGCGCGGTAGGACTTGGCGGTCTTGAAATCGCCATCAAAAATTTGGGTGAAACCATCCCCGTTGAGATTCATTTTCAGCCGTTCGAACTGAACCCCCAGATGCCACCCGGAGGTCAAGAGGTGTTCGAACACCTGACGCAAAAATACGGCAAAACCGTTGCGCAAGTCCGTGCGACCCAAGAGGACATCAAAGCCCGGGCCGCTGCGGTCGGCTACCCCTTCCACCCCGAAGGTCGCAAGCACGTCTACAACACCTTCGATGCGCATCGCCTGCTTTACTGGGCAGGTCTCGAGCACGGTCCTGCCGCGCAGCATCGTCTCAAACGCGAACTCTTAGTGACCTACTTCACCCTGGCAGTCAACCTCGATGACCAGAGCAACCTGATTGCCGCGGTTGAGCGCGCAGGTCTGGACACGGCGCGCGCAGACCAAATCTTGAAGAGCGAAGAATTTCAAAACGAAGTGCGCGCGCAAGAAAATAAATACACCAGCCTAGGCATTCACTCCGTGCCCGCCATCATCATCAACGATCAATATCTGCTGCAAGGCGCCCAACCTCCGGAGGCTTTTGAACAGGCTTTGCGTCAAATCGCCGCAGAAAGCACTGAAAAGATTTAATTTTTTTATCTTCATTTCAACTTAACAACAACTCGATCACTTAGATGTCGAGTATTTCAGTTCGGAGACATCGCATGGACTTACAACTTAAAAATCGCGTCGCCTTGGTAACAGGTGGTTCACAGGGCATCGGCAAAGCCGTCGCCATGAAATTTGCCGAAGAAGGCGCGACGGTTGTGATCGCCGCCCGCGGGCAAGCCCTGCTCGACGAAGTCGCAGCGCAGATTCGTGCTGCGGGTGGCAAGGTCACCGCGATTGCAGCCGACGTCTCTCAAGACGCTGAGTGCACACGTCTCGTGCAAGAAGTCCTGAAAGCCCACGGCCGTCTGGATATTCTGATCAACAACGCCGGCACCTCCGCCACGGGCGAGTTTGAATCCGTCACGGATGAAAAATGGCAAGCCGACTTTGATTTGAAATTGTTCGCTGCGATCCGTTTGACTCGCCTGGCGATTCCAGAGATGAAAAAGAACAACTGGGGTCGCATCATTAACGTGACCAATATCGGCGCCAAACAGCCCAAAGAAAAATCCATGCCCACGACGGTCACCCGAGCAGCCGGTCTGGCGATGACAAAAGCCTTGTCAAAAGAATTTGCCCCCAACAATATTTTGGTCAATAGTGTTTGTATCGGTTTGATCCGCGCTGGCCAACATGAGCGCAAGGCCGAAAAAGCGGGCATTCCGGTCGAGCAAATGTACGAAACCATGGGTAAGACCATCCCGCTTGGACGTGTCGGTCGCGCCGAAGAGGTTGCCAACGTCGTCGCCTTTTTTGCGTCCGAAGGTGGCAGCTACGTCACGGGCAGTAGTGTGAACTTGGACGGCGGCTTGTCCGCTGTCATGTAAGTCACGGAGCGCTCCTCATGACCTCTCTCACAACTACTGTCAAAGCCATGGTGTTCGATACATTCGGTTCCGTGGTCGA
>JANQYI010000012.1 GCA_030728985.1 Burkholderiaceae bacterium
GATATTGGTGATGCAAATTAAATTATTAATGACTTTTACGGCAGATGCGCTACCGACATCACCGCAATGATTGTGCGGCTATATTGGTTGCAACTGGGGAGGTGTTTAATGCGGGCACGAAATTTGGTCTCGATCCCCGCGTCATGCAGCAAATTGTGAGCGCATCGAGTGGCGACAGCTTTATGTCAAGCATTGTCTGGCCCAAAGCCATCATCCCAGAAACTTGGGATTTTGGTTTTACTACTCAACTCATGAAAAAAGACGTCGATATTGGCATGTCTATTCTTCAGGCAATGGGAATGAAAGCCACTGTTTCATCAGAAAGTGCTGCTGTTTGGAGTGATGCCTTGAGTATGATGGGTTCAAATACTGATATGACAGAGATTGTGAAGTTTCTCAGAAAATCAGATTGAATAGTATTTAAATTGATAAAAATTTTTGCGGTTTAGTTAAATACTGTGACCAGCTTGATGGCCATCTGACGTCGCCGCAATCATATCTCTGGGTGATTTGCAGTCACCGATTAAATAAACTTCGATACCATGCTGCTTGAGAGGCAATGCGAGTTCATCATTACGTTTTCGAGGTGTGGAGTAGGTGACCAAGGCAACGTTTTTGATTTGATACTGTTCGTGCGTGATGGCATGCTGCCAGGTAAGGATGCCGTTTTCAACATCATCAGTCCATACAGGAACAGCGAGCAATTGAATTCCAATTTTTTTAGAATACAAACGACGAAGAACGCCTTGACGTGTTACGACAGCCATATCGTCTGCTAGAGAATGTCGAGGCGTCAAAATCACAACATGCTCAAAAAGTTCATTGAGTCGCTCAGCCATCGCATACGTCCCCTCGGTGTGATCCATATCAAAAATCACTGCGGTACCAGGCTGTTTAAAAGTAACGTCCTTCAGTCCTAACATGGTCTCTCTGAGATCGAGCACGAGCCCTTCATCCCTAACGCTGACAGGCAGCCACGAAGGAGCAATCATTGTGGAGCCAGTCGCTAAAACAACGACGTCAGGCTCCAGGTTTACAACGTCAGCAACGCTTACGTGTCGCCCTAGTTCGATTTTTGCACCTCCTCGCATGGCAGCGACTGTTTGATAGTCGTAGATGCTGCTGACTTCTTCGCCACCTGGAAAGTGGGAGCGAAGCCAGGCTTTGCCACCGATTTGACTTCCTGAGCCTATAACGGTCACTCGATGACCTCTGGCCGCAGCGGTCCAGGCCGCTTCCATGCCGGCAATCCCTGCGCCCACGATGACAACTCGTTTGCTATTCGGGGTGGGATTCGGCCAGTAATCCACTTCATCAGACTTTCGAACTCTAGGATTGTTGACGCAGGCTAGGGGTTCATGCCTAGAAATAATAGTGTCCCAGCAGGTATTGCAAGCGAGACAGTAACGAATTTCGTTGATGCGGGATTGAGCAACCTTGAGTGGCCAAGCGGGATCTGCAATTAAGGCGCGACCCATGCCGATTAACTCCGCTTCTTGATTTTCTAGAATAGCTTCTGCTTCAGCCGGATCACTGATCCGACCAAGAGACATAATGGGGATGTTAGGAATTGTTTGACGTAATTTTTTAATCAGATCTCTGTAGGGTGTGCGAGATCCAAACCGATCTGGAATATGCATCTCTAGAGAAAATGCGTGCGTGCCTTGAGCAAAACACACGTAATTGACCTGATTAGATTCAGTCAGTATGCGTGCAATGATTTCAGCTTGATCTGGACCAATGCCGTCTGGTAAACCATCGTCGCCTGGTAGCTTGAGTCCGATGATAAAAGCCGAGCCGCATTTTTCGCGAATCGACGCTACGATATTGTTAACGAATCGGCAGCGGTTGATCCAGCTCCCACCATAATTGTCTTCTCTGATATTGGATTGGGGCGATAAAAACTGATGAAATAAATGACCGTGTCCGCATGACAGCTCAACACCACTAAAGCCATAGGTCTGCAGACGTGCTGCGTTATCTGAAAAGTCACTGACAAGTTGCTCAATTTCTTCAATGCTTAAGGCGCGAGGTACGGACCAGCTCATATCATCCGGTAGTACAGAGGGTGCGATTGCGTTTAGATGTCTACCAGCGTGATGCCTTGCTCGCCCAGGGTCTTGTATCTGTCCTAGTAGTCTACAGTCATGTTGTTCGACTGCTTGAGCCATGCGCATGAGGCCTTCAGCGTTGTCAGGGTTAAAGACATGTGTTTTAGTTGGAACAGCCTGCATAGGTGACATCGAGAGTGGCTCAGTAATCACCATGGCCGCGCCTCCGCGCGCACGACTCTCAAAATATGCTATTTGCTCTTCGGCGACTGCTCCATTTCGGACAGTGAGTGTTGTCATTGATGCATGCACAATTCGGTTGCGCAGTGTTTTTCCGGCGAGATCAAAGGGCGTAAATAAGAGGGAGGGCGTGGCAGGAATCATCAATTTAAGAGGGAGGGCGTGGCAGGAATCATCAATTGCTTTAATTATTATTCATTGACAGAAGTATATCTAATCAATATATTAAATAAAAGAAAACTAGCACATGCGTGTTGTTTAGCATTCATACTGCATTCAATAGTCGCTTGTATACGAATAAATAACAATATCGGAGACTTTAATATGAAATTTGGCGTATCACGTCGTTTAGCTTTAGCGCTTGGAATGGTTGCGCTCACTTCAGTCATGACGGTCGACTCAGTATTCGCGCAGGACTATCCAAATAAACCAATTAAATTGATTGTCCCTTACGGGCCGGGTGGGGGAGTTGATATCGTGGCTCGAACCCTGGGTGATTACATATCAACCAAACTCGGCAAACTTGTCATAGTTGAAAATCGTGTAGGGGCGGGTAGTAATGTTGGATCTACTTTTGTTGCCAAGTCCGATCCTGATGGGTACACGCTGTTATTGGGCTCTAATGCAAATGCTGTGAACAAAAGCTTGTATCCAAACCCTGGTTATGATGCTTCCAAAGACCTTACTCCGGTTGTATTGGTGGGGCAAGTGCCAATGGTTCTACTTGCAGCGCCTACAGTATCAGCAAAAAACATAGCTGAACTTTTGGCGCAGTCAAAAGCTAAGCCTGGAAGTTTTAATGTGGGATCTGGCGGAAGTGGTACCGCTGAGCACTTGTCATTTGAGTTATTCAAAAGACAAACTGGAATGGAGGGCGTTCATATTCCCTATAAGGGCGGTGGAGCAGTGTACACAGACCTAATAGGTGGGCAGATCCAGTTATTTTTTAATAATCAGCTTGGCGCAACTCCTCATATCCGCTCTGGTAAATTGCGTGCCCTTGGTATCACGAGTCCGACACGATCCGTTGCTTTGCCTGATGTCCCTACGTTTGCCGAACAAGGTTTGCCTGAGTTCAAGGTTTTCGTATGGTGGGGTGTGATCGGTCCATCTGGCATTCCTAAAAATATCGTGACGCAAATCAACGCGCTTTTTAATCAGGCTATTTCATCGCCTGAAGTCTCCAAACGCTTGGAATCTATGGGTGCACAACCTAAAGGCGGGACGTCAGAGATGTTTTCGAATTTTTTCAACGCTGAAATAAAGACTTGGGCTGAAGTCATCAAGCTTGCAAACATTAAGCTCGAATGATTTAGTTTGTAAATGATTTTTACTTTTAGACTATCTTTTTATTTTCATCTTTATCTAATACAGTTGTTGAAATTTTTAGCTGGAACTTTGGAAGATAGTTGCTAAAGTAGGTCATCGACCTTAGAGAGCTATCTTCAAATATAAAAATCTATTTAGGAGACATAAATAATGGTAAATGTAATCTCTTTAATTAAATCCAAGACAGTCATTGCTTTTGCACTTGCAGTCTTAAGTCCTTTTGTGACGAATGCTCAGGGGACCTACCCTGATCGAACAATAAGAATGGTCGTTCCTTACAATGCGGGTGGAGGTACCGATGTGTTGGCGCGATCAGTAGCAGCAGCTACCAGCAAAATTCTTAATCAGTCGGTCGTAGTGGAAAACCGTGCTGGTGCGAGTGGAATGATCGGCTCAGACTATGTTGCAAAATCTAAACCTGATGGTTATACCTTGCTGATGACGGCGGCGGATACTCATTCGGTTAACCCGCACGTATACCCTAAGATTTCTTATGATGCACGTAAAGATTTTATTCCTATTGCGCAGGTGGGTTTGTTGCCATATGCGTTAGTCATCAACCCCAAGATTAAGGCTAATAATGTTCAAGAGTTCATTGCCCTGGCTAAAAGTCAGCCTGGTAAATTGACGTATGCCTCTTGGGGGGTTGGCAGTTCTAGTCAAGTCGCGATGGAAATGTTGATCGTGATGCAAAAGCTAAACATTCTTCACGTCCCTTTTACGGGCGCTGCCCCGGCAATGACTGCAGTTCTGGGTGGTCAAGTGGATGCAATGTTTGTGCCATTGAGTTTAGCTGTCCCGAATGCTCAGGCTGGGAAAGTCAAAATTCTGGGTCTTGGTGCTCCTAAGAGATTTTCAGATGCACCGAATGTTCCTACTCTCGTTGAGCAAGGGGTTGATCTAAACACTTCTCCCTGGATCGGCATTTTAGGTCCAGCAAAGATGTCGCCCGCAGCTGCGCAGACGTTTGCAAAAGCCTTAATACAGGCTGCCAAGGAGCCTGGTCTTCAAGAAGCACTAACTAAAGGTGGTTTGATTATTGAGATCCTCGATCCTAAGCAGTTCGGTCAGTTTTTGATCACTGAGTTCGACCGATGGGGGGCGACAGTCAAGGCGGCGGGTATTAAAGCCGACTAAAGGTGTCAAGGGTGCCTGCGCCTGCAGAGTTGTGCTCGCATTTTGAGAAAATAAAAGGGAGAGTATTTTGAACGTTTTCAGACTTTGGGCAAGACATTTACTGCAAGCTATTTTGCTTGTTTTAGCGACGGGAATCAGTAATCTTGCTTTTGCAAGCTTTCCTGATAAACCGATCCGAATGATTATTCCATGGCCTCCTGGGGGTGGCTCAGACGTTTTGGGTCGCATCGTTGCTAAATACATGTCTGATGTTTTGGGACAGCCTGTTGTCGTTGAAAATCGAGCTGGAGCCACAGGTCTGATCGGTACGGACGCGTTAGTGAAATCGGCGCCAGATGGTTACACCATTGTTTTCATCGCAGACTCATATATTGTGAGTCCCTTAGTTTCACCCAAAACAGCGCGTTACGATGTAAATAAAGATTTTACAAATATCGGCATGGTTGGGTTTTTCCCTTTTGTTCTGGTTGTGAATGCCCAAAATAATCCAGGAGACTTAAAACAGTTTATTCAAAAGGGAAAAAATCCCGCTTCAAAGATGACTTACTCATCATGGGGGATCGGTAGTTCAAGTCATCTCGCAACTGAAATGTTCTTGGCCCAGACGGGTAGCAAGATGTTGCATGTGCCTTTTCAGGGTGCAGCACCCGCTATGACGGCTGTACTGGGAGGGCAAGTTGATTCAGTTTTTGTCCCTGCTGTGGTTGCTTTGCCTCATCACAACTCTGGACGCGCAAAGATTCTTGGTGTTTCTAGTCAAAACAGACTTGCTGCTGCACCTCAGCTCATGACAATGGCTGAGCAGGGCGTTCGATCCTGGATTTCGTGGATGGGTGTATTGGGGCCTGCGAAAATTCCTGCTGACCGTGCAGACAAACTGACAGCAGCGCTTAAGGCTGTCATTGAAAATCCAAAGGTACGCGAAGAGTTGACTAAAGGTGGTTTAGATCCAAATTTTATGAATCAAAAACAATTGACTGATTTTGTTCGCTCTGAGAATGTTCGAGTAGGAGATATCGTTAAAAACGCGAAAATCTCCGTAGATTAAAGTAAATATTAAAGGTTATTCAGTAAATTATTCGGATGAGAAATCATCCGATTTTTTTTAGCGTGAGTGATGAAACAATAAAATTGAAAAGTCTATTCAAGGCTAAAGTGTTTTTCTTGCTGCTGAATAGAATCAAAATAAAGCATACCCATGACAATCCTAGAGAAAGACTGAACATTCCATGCAAAAAGAATTAGATCTGATCATTGTTGGTGGTGGTTTAGCTGGATTTTCAGCAGCGTTAGAGGCAGGTCAAGCGGGACGAGAGGTATTGCTTCTTGAGAAAATGCCTGAAACAGGGGGGTCTTCAGCGATGAGTGGGGGCTGTCTGGCTTTTGCCGGAACGGATTTACAAAAAGCACAGGGTGTGAATGATTCAGATGCGCTCTTGTTCGAGGATTTGAGAGAAGTCGGTAAATTTGAAAACGATGAATCACTTGTAGAGTGCTACGTCACGCATCAACTCGAGACATACGAATGGCTCAAGAAAGCAGGTGTCAAGTTTTCATCTCTCATCGAGACTTCGTCTGGTCAATCGGTTCCTCGAGTGCACAACGTTGATCCAGCCGACACTGTTAGAGCGGTAGCAGCGCGTGCGCTTGAAACAGGAAACGTAAAGGTTTTAACAGGTGCTGCAGCACAGCGTTTGATCGTGAATGCTCAGGGACGTGTGAGCGGAGTGACATTTATTCACAAGCAAAATGAACAGTCTATTGAGAGCCGCTGTGGTGTGCTGTTAGCAAGCGGTGGTTTTTGTAAAAACCTTACGATGGTTCATCGTTATGCACCGCAGTATGACAATGCTGTATTTATCGGCGGTGAAGGTAATGTCGGTGATGGTTTGAAAATGGCCTGGAAACTGGGTGCTGATGTGTGCGACATGGCCTACATCAAAGGGACCTTTGGTAAGCATCCCACTGACGAAACAAATCATCACAGTTGCTTGGCGGTTTACAAAGGCGCGATTGCCGTGAACCAGAATGGAAAACGGTTTGTCGACGAATCCATTTCTTATAAATTGTTAGGTGATGCCTGTATCGCTCAGCCCTATGGTGCAACTTATCAGATACTTGATCACGCCATCTTAAAAAGTGGAGATAATTTGACACGAATTTTGGACTTTGAACGTCGTCTTGAAGAAGGCCTCATGATTGAGGCGCAATCTCTGGAGGAACTCGCCATCCTGACTGAAATACCCGCGGAGATGTTACTGGCAACAGTCGAGCGATACAACAGTTTTGTTGATGCAGGTCACGATCCTGAGTTCAATCGAAAACATCTTGTCCATCAGCATGGAAGTCTGGTCAAAATCCTACAAGCCCCTTTTTATGCCTATCCGTCAACGGCGGCAGTATTTGGTACCTATTGCGGATTGCGTGTCGACGCGAGCATGCGTGTGATAGATGTTTATGCGCAAGTCTTAGAAGGTCTCTATGCTGCGGGCGAGGTGGTGGGAGGACTGCATGGAGCTGCCTATATGACAGGCTCAGCTCTTGGTAAAGCGACTATATTTGGTCGTGTTGCTGCTCGTTCCGCTATTTCGACATTACAGTAAATTGTTATGAAAATTGCTGTGGTGATTTCAGGTGTCGCGGACGCTAAAAGACCGATTGAAATGCCTTCCACTCGTCAGTGGAGCGACTTAATAGCAACACCTACGACGCCGTTCAAACTGAGTCCTTTTGATGAGGCAGCACTGGAGGTTGCTCTGAAAATGCGTGACCGCTGTTCGAGCACGACGGTTCATATCATTGTTACAGATGGTTCGCTTGATACTGCGCTAATGAGACATATCGCGTCTTACCGGCCAGACTCCTTGGTCGGACTTCGCATAGAGCCTACGCAACGCGGTGATGCGCGTTGTTTAAGTCAGCATGTGAAGCAACTGATTCCTGCAGATTTGCAAATTGACTTGTGGCTGATTGGCCGAGAGCATGGTGACATGGACGACGGTGTGGTGCCTGTGACACTGGCTGAGAGTTGGAGACTCCCATTTTTAAGTCTTGTCCTGACAGTAAAAAAAGATCTGGCGTCTGACCAAGCAGTGCTGGTAGAAAGAATGGCGAGCGATCAGATCGAGTTAGTTCAATGCCCTTTTCCGGCCCTTCTGAGTGTCAGTAATGATAAAAGTAATCGGTTGCGCCATCCTTTGATGAAAAACGTCATGTTGGCAAAACAGCAGACAATCGATGTGCATTCACCGCAAACTCCGTTGACGGGCCCAATGCTGACGCAGGCATGTCCAGTTTCTAAGTTGGTACCGACTGACCTTGCCGCGCGAGGTCTGAAACCCTGCAAAATGATCGAGGGGAGTGTTGAGCAACAGGTGCAGGCTTTAGCGCAGCATCTTGACCGGTGGCGCCAGTCTGGAATGCAAAATGTCGATAGTTAATATCAAAAATATTTGTGCTGTATTTTGCGGATTGCCAGGCGATGTTGAGAGCGCTGAGTCGCTGTTGTTGCGGATTAGAGATCTCGCTGAGAAATACCCTTGTGAAACGGGTGCTGTCATTTTGGGTTCCAATGATCCGACATCTAAGAGAATCTTTGCGCTCGCGTCTTCGTTCGGCATTGATCAAGTCTGGTGTCTTGAGACCCAAGTCGATATCTTGACTTTGCAGCGGCATGAGCGCATTGATGTGTTGGCAGCGATCTTGCCCACTTTACAGGTTGCTCATGAAAATTGCCTCTTTCTCATGAATGCAAGTGGGGATGAAGAGGAGGTCGCTGCGGCAGTCGCAGTTCGCATGAATGCTTGGGCGCTAGGCCGGTGCGAACAGATTTTAGTGAATGACGAAAATGAGCTTTCGGTAGTGAAATCATGCTTTGGGGGGCGTATGAAAATAACGCGCTCACTGTCAGCAGGGATTTTTTTTGCTGCAGTGCGCTGTGTCGAGCAGCCCAGGATTACGTCTGCGCCAAAGACCTCTATAGTCACGAAGCATGAAGTGTCTGCGATCGAACAACGTCCTCGATTTTTTATTACGCTTTTACCCAAGTCAGAACGCTATCCAAGCATTGACGGTGCGCGAATTCTTGTTTCTGGCGGAAGAGGCATTGGAAGTGAAGCTGGTTTTGAGAGCCTGTATGCGTTAGCTGAGACGTTGGGAGGGGCTGTAAGTGCAAGCTTACCTGCTGTGGATGCAGGCTGGGCCCCTGTGGCTCGACAGGTCGGTCAGTCAGGAAAGTATGTCAGGCCTGATATCTATCTGGCCATTGCAATGTCGGGGACGCCCCAACATATGGCTGGGATTGACCCCCATACACAGATTATTGCAATCAACTCCGATCCAGAGGCACCTATTTTCAAACAGGCTCAGATCGGAGTTGTCGCAGACTGGTCTCAAATTGTCCCCGCCCTCGAGGCGAAGCTCCATTCGCTCGAGGTGAAGTCGTTAGATTGAGGGGTGAGCAAAAACGACTGTATCGGTTTTTTCTACTTTACAGAATCGGGCAATGCTCCCCATTGAGTTGGCATGCTCCTCATCGCTATGTGCGCAGCTTGCATCTTCGAGCACGATCATTTCATAGTCACGGTCGTGTCCATCGCGAACAGTTGCTTGAACAACGGCTTGTGTTGAAACGCCAGAGCAATAGATACGTGTGATGTTGCGTGCACGCAATGCGGCTTCGAGTCCCGTTGAATAAAAGGGACTGACACGATGTTTAGCAACTTGAATGTCACCTTCACGTTGTTCGAGCTCGGGGTGAATTTCAGTTCCCCATGCACCAAGCTTGAACAGTCCAGCGCCGGGAGCACCTGAGAAAATAGGTGACCCGGGGGGGCACTCGGGATATCCCGCGGTAAAGCCAACTCGAACAAATCCCACCAATATGCCGGCCTCTCGGGCCTTTTTAATGGCTTGTGCAGTTTTGGCAATCAATTGTCGTTTTTGGACTTGAGCACCGAGTGGGCTTTTTCCGTTTGGACCGTCGGCATGAACCAGGTCGTTTTGCATATCGAGGACAAGATAAATAGAACGTGCTTGTTGCATTCGTTTTCTCTCTATTAAAAAAATTAATGATCACTTATTAATCAGCCCACAGACCGCCATTCACATCTAATATTTCTCCTGTAATAAATGCACTATCAGGCGCCGCAAGGAATAGAATCGCAGAGGCAACCTCAGACGCATTTCCCATTCTCCCTGCAGGTATCAAATCACGCAATATTTTTGGAAAGTTAGTGGTCATGGCAGATCCAATGGGTCCAGGTGCGACTGCATTGACCGTAATGCCAAAAGAAGCTAGCTCCTTGGCTAAATAAACGGTCATCATGTGGACGCCGGCTTTGGAAACGCCATAAGCGATGTTTCCTGCTCGATCTTGCTCTGCAGGATCAATCCAAGGGCGAGGGTTACCACCATTTTTTCCAAGTACAGAACCTAAATTAATGATACGCCCAAATTTTTGTTGCTTCATAATGCCCATCACGGCCTGGCACATCAGGAAAGTACCTTTGAGATTGATATCAATCACTCGGTCCCATTCCTGTTCGCTCAGGTGTTGAGCATTACCTGCTGAAACAACCCCGGCGACGTTGACCAATACATCAATACGGCGATACGCGGCTAAGACCTGAGCCACACAGGATTGAATGTTTCTTGCTTGTGTCACATCCATAGTAAGCCAAGTCAGACGCTCGTGGGTGAGACCAACCTGCGGGCCGAGGTCTGCTCCCACTACCCGAGCGCCTACTTGCAAAAAGGCTTGAACAACTGCTTGACCGATACCTCCCGCTGCACCAGTGACTAACGCGACGCGCTCATTGAGCAGCGTCGGGCTGTACATGTTGCTTTGAGTCATTTTGAGCGAGCAAGATGGTGTGCTGCCAAACGTCCAAAAACAAGCCCCTTGAGCACAGAAGTTGACCCTGTATAGTTGGTGTAGTACATACCAATCACTTCTCCCGCTGCATAAAGATTTGGCATTGGCTCGCCATCAGTGTTTACCACTTGACCTTCAGGAGTAACTTTCAGTCCACCAAAGGTGAACACGTTGGCTGAAATAATTGGGTAGGCTATGTATGGACCTTGATCGATTGGCAAGGCCCAGTTTGATTTAGGAGGGTAGATTCCCTCGGTCGAGACACCATCGAGATTGAGAGGGTCGTATTGAGAGGAAGATTTACAGCTTGCGTTGTATTGTGTGAGTGTTTCAGATAGCATTTCAATAGGCATCTGCAGCTTGGCTGCTAGTGCGACGATGGAGTCGGCTTCGATCGCGGACTGGTCAGTACGAATGGCAAGACGATAGTTTGGAATGCTCTTTACGCGCTGATCGAGAATGACATAAGCGATTCCCTCTTGTTGTTCATAGATTTGGCGAGTGATGCGCTCGTAGTAAGCGTCAACCGTACCCGGAGCTTCATCCACGAAGCGTTTTCCTTGTTTGTTAACCAGGATGCCATAAGGAAAGATGAAGACAGATGCTTCGGCGACACCAGAGCGAGGGTCGATTGGTTCTGCATGATAACTGCCAAACTCACCCGAAGGGGCGGCGCCTATATCCAAAGCCATTTCTATACCTTCGCCTCGGTTGTAAAAACCGCCTTTACAGATTGGACGTAAGTAAACCGAACGGGGGCCGATGTATTTTGTCAGCATTTGAGGATTGCCCTCGAAACCACCGCAGGCTAGGACAACTTTACCGGATAAACGCAAGACACCTTTTCCTTGCTGGTGTGCTTGTAGCCCTTTGACAACACCATCGTCATCGGTGATCAGTTTGCGGGCAGTTGTTTGATAAAAAAAGGTGACCCCGATTTTTTCGGCAGCGGCCGCCAAGGCTTCTACTAGGGCCCATCCACCCCCCACGGGGAGCAGTCTCGGTTGGGTCTTCGTCAAAAACTGAGTTGGAAGAAAGTCAAACTTTACGCCTAAACCCTGAAGCCATTTGATCGTCGCAGGAACGTGTTCGGCGAAATTGGCAATGACTTCGGTATCTGTGATGGCTAAAGCGCGCGCCTGATGAGACCAGCCGTCTCGACCTGTCGACATTTCGTTCATCAAATCCGGATCGTTGTAAGGCCCAAGATTTTCTGCCAAATGGGTTTCAAAGTCGTCAGTGACTTGATCCATCGCCTTCATGCGTAAATAAGCTTCTGTGTATCTACTCTGTCCGCCGCGCTCTTCGCGTGTGGCGCGCTCCAAGATCGCAACTTTCAGCCCTTTTTCCGCTGCGCTGACAGCTGCCGATAAGCCTGCGACGCCACAACCCGCTACAACGACATCAAATTCCTGATTCATGACAAAGTCCAGCCCTTTCAAAGACGATTTTCAATATAAACTGACCAAGTGTATGGCTTCAAGTAAGCTACAAATAGCGCTCGGGATCTAAAGCCCTTTTAAATAAAACTGAAAGACGGAAAATGGACAAACTTTGGGCAATGGAGGTTTTTGTTCGTGTGATGGAGTGCGGCAGTTTTTCACGTGCTGCAGAGTCACTCAATCTTGCGAATGCGACGATAACGTCCAGTCTCCGTAATCTTGAAACCCACCTCGGCGTCATGTTGATTCAGCGCAATACTCGTCATCTCAGGCTGACTGAAGAAGGAGAAATCTTTCTCCCAAAATGTAAAGAAATTCTTAAATCTGTTGCGCAGATTGAGTCAGAAGTCACTGTGCACGCGACAGAAATCTCAGGTATGTTGCGTGTGGAATCGCCGTTCGCCATTGGGCAAAATATTCTTTGTCCAAAGCTTCCCGAGTTGCACAAGCGTTATCCCAATCTTTCTGTCGCAGTCAATCTTACCAATGAGCCACACAGCATGATTGAGCGCGCGACAGATGTTGCGATAAGGATGGGACGTGTCGAAGACGCTGATCTTGTAGCCAGACCGATATACGAGGCACGATATATTATTTGCGGCGCACCATCGCTCGTGATAGAGCTTGGCTCGGTTAGCCCCTCTGAACTTGATCCTCGAATCTGTATGGGTTTGCTCAAAGACAATTACCAAACCCCAAATCTCTGGACTTTGACATGTCAAAGCGAGGAGGTGGTGATTCGTCCACAAGGAGCTTTAAGTTTTAACAATACTGCAGCGTTGATTCAGGCCGCGACGTCAAAAATGGGTCTGATCTATGTTTTGGATATATTTGTTGTCGAGGCAATCAGTCAGGGAAAATTAGTGCAAATTTTCTCCGATTGGGAGACTTCGGTGTGTACGTTCCACGCTGTGACAGTCAAGTCTAGATTTGCATCACCTAAAATTCGTGCCTTTATAGACTTTATGCTCGAGGTTCTGGACCCTGAGCATCGGCCCGATCTCAAGAGTCAGATCGCAGTCGGTTCAGACCGTAAAATGAGAAAACTTCGTTGATGCGATCTGCTTCGGGGCGCTTGTGATAGAAGCCTTTGCGAGTAGCCTGCGTACCGCATAAGCGTCGAAGGTCAACCATCGTTTCAGCTTGCTTGACCCATGTTGCAAGAGAGTCGACGACGGGCACATCGTCCACTGAATTTATTCCATTTTGAGCCATCAATATGTTCATAGGGGCTTCACCTGGAATAATGACGTCTGCGCCTTGAGCGATGAGCTTACGCGCGCCGGCTTTGAATCGCTCAATGAGAGGTTCTGGGTCGGCAAAGCCATTAAGCACGTCAGTAAAGGCAAAGCCGACGGGCATACAGCCTGCGAAACGAGAGCTCAAACCATAACTTTCGACGTTGCTGGCGATTAGTTCATTGAAATCGTCGATAAATACTAAGACTCCAAATTTGCGACCGAGCGTGCAAGATGTCAGCATGGCCGACTCCCCGTAACCCACGACTGGAATATCAATCATTCCACGAATTTCACGCAGAGCTGGATCAGGAAGTGTACTAATGGCATAGGCATCAAAGCCGTTGTTCTGCGCTTCTACTGCATTGAACATAAATTGCAGGCTGTGAAGATAGTACAGAGAGGCGTGGCGAATATCGTTGCCAGGGTAATTGCTGCGATATGTCCCGGGAGCCATACCATGCATCACAATTTCTGTATCTGGTCTAGCAATGCGCGCGAAGTGTTTTTTCAGCGCATCGGAATATGGACCTAAGTCACTCAGTACAGTAAAGCTTTGATGCCAGATTTTCATTTGATCATTATGGTTCAGAAGTTAAGACATGACCATTGTGATTGTCAATATAACTATTGCCTACATCTAATCTCTGAAGACCCTTTTCATTAATTTTGAAAATTACTAGGTTGTACTGGGAGAGATATGGAGTCTTAGATTACGTCAGATTAAGATCCTGTTTAGCAAGTTCTGTGAGCGCCCCTTTTTGAATTTTCCCAGTACTGGTGCGTGGAATGGCTGTTACAATTTTCAAGTATCTCGGCACTTTGTAAGTGGCCAAGGCATTTTGACAAAAATCTCGTAACTCGGGAAGTGTCACTGAGTGACCCTCATAACACTCGACGAAGGCAAAGCCAACTTCGCTGAGTCGCTCGTCAGGAACACCTACTACTGCCACCATTTTAATTGCCTGATGCTTGACTAAATGTTGCTCAATCTCAGCAGGATAAACATTGGTGCCACCAGATTTAAACATTTCTTTTAGACGCCCAGTGATGCTTAGGTAGCCTTCTTTATCCATGCAGCCAAGATCTCCTGTCTTGAGCCACCCCTCAGCATCGACGGTATCTTGTGTAGCCTGAGGATTTTTATAGTAACCAAGCATCACGGTTTCGCCACGACACCAGACTTCGCCAATTTCGTTAGGCCCACAAACTTTTCCCGAAGTTGGATCAATCAGGACAATTTCAGTTGGGCCTAAAATAGGAGCTTGATTAAGACAGCAACGTTCGATCGGATCATCGAGTCTATTAAAGGTGGTGGAAATTGTATTTTCTGTCATCCCGTAGGTGGACATAAGTTGATTAATATTTAATAATTTTTTAAATCTTTCAAATGTCGAGCGCATGACGGGCGCTCCTCCAATCCACCCGTTACGAATACGAGAAAGATCTCGTTCCGGCAGGGTAGGATCGTTAACGAGATCAACAAAGTGTGTCGGTATCCCGCCAAATGTTGTGACTTCTTCGCGTTCAATGAGGTCTAGCGCTTGAGCGCCATCCCAGTGCGGCATGTTGATGAAACAGGCGCCGAGCGTCATCGCAGGAATAAGGCCCATATATAAACCAGCGACATGATAAAGAGGCATATGTCCAAGTAGTCGATCGCCGGCTTTGAGATCAAGTGCGAGGCCGACCCGTGTAGCCTGCTTGATCACGCCATGGTGATGCATCACGCCTTTGGGATGGCCCGTCGTGCCAGAGGTATAGCAAATAATGAGTAAGTCATCTGTACGTACGCTTTGCTCTGCCTGTGCTAGCAATGCGTGCTCATGAGGCGTGCTTACCATACGATCGAAATCATGTGCATAGGCCGCTTCCTCTACTTGAATGCCAATGATATGTTTTAGTGAAGGAAAGTTTTCTAAGATTAGATGACCTGGTTCTTGTTTCACGATCTCTGGAGCCATAGATTCCAGTAACTTCGGGAAATTAATTTTGAAGAGTGTGCCTGTCAGGATCAATACTTTTGAGTCAGATTGCTTGATAATGTAAGCAGCTTCACTTTCGGTGTAGCGTGTATTAATAGGGATGACAACCGCGCCAATTCTGGCGCATGAAAAAAAGGATAGGGCCCATTCGAGCGAGTTGCCCAACCAGACTGCGACATGATCGCCGCGCTCTATGCCTAAATTCAATAAGGCACTGGAAAATTGATCGACTTTTTGATCAAAATCAGCAAAGGTAACGTCGTCATCTGCTGTTTTAAAAAAAGAATAGTCCGAATACGCGGATGCTGAACGTCTAAGCGCCTGACCCATGGTTGTGTCATTGAGTTGGTCCACAACCGGATGATTCAAAATGTTTTTCATACGGAATAACCACCATCAACGCGTAAATGTTGGCCTGTGACGTAAGCGGCTGCGGGTGAAGCCAGAAATGCAACGACATCAGATACCTCACGAATAGAACCAAAGCGTCGTAAGGCCGTGTTTTTTTTCATCGCTTCAATAAACTGCGGTGTAATTTGTGTTTTAAGACGATCAAACAGACCACCGTCAATCACGCCAGGTGCAATCGAATTGGCGCGGATATTAAAGCGACCCTCCTCTCGGGCGATTCCTCGAATCAACGCTTCTATGCCGGCTTTCGGAACTACAGATAGAATATCTAAAGGAGGGTGTCGATGAATTCCTGCAGAGGTCACAGCTAAAATGGATCCACCGCCACTCTTGCGCATCATAGGCAGTGCTGCTTTGATCACGTTAAAAAAACCTGTCAATTCGCCATCCAACGTTGCCTGCCACTCATCAGGATCAATATTGGCGACATAGGTCATTGTGATATCAGCCCCGGCTGCGAAAATGACGGAATGAATTGATCCAAATCGCTCCTGAACAGCAATAAACAACTCCTCTACATGAGCACGTTCTGAGAGGTTGACTTGAAAAGCGGAAGATTGAAAGCCTAGCTGTTCGACCATTGAAACGGTTGTCTCTGCGGCTTGCTTGTTGTTCCGATATGTGAGGGCAACATTGAAGCCATTTCTTGCAAGTGCTTGGCAGATTCCTTGGCCAATCCCACCACTGCCTCCTATTACTAAGGCTGTGCCGGAAGGAATGGTCTGAGGCACTGAGCTTAACTTTTGACGATCCATCGTGTTTGTCTCCATCTTATTGTTTATAGATTACAGTCATTGGTCAGATCGATTTGCGCAATATTAGCAAGTATCATTAAAAATATTAAATATGGTTTTTAATGCGTTCAGTTACGGTCATTTGTTGAGACAAATATGAATATGAAGCATGACATAGAAGTCAGAAAGCATTTAGATGGAGGAAATGTTGTTCCGTTAGCGATGGCCTTAATTCACTTAAGCGGTGATTTGACCATTCTAGATGAGATCAAAAGTTACGTTCGTGGAGCTTGGGAACATCTCGAAGCTGTCCCTCCTGACCTGGCAGATCGATTGAGAAATCGGATCGCAGAGGAAATGAAACGCATTTCGGAGGGAGGGCAGCCTGAGTTGGAAAATCCTTCGTACGAAACGATTCAAAGAATGATGTCTGTTGCCGTGGCCGAAGAAGTTCATCCTGAATATATCCCAATGCTGCTTGAACAAATGGGCTTGAGCAGAGAGGAGCTTACGAGTGAAAAAATAATTTTCTCTAAATCGACGACCGATGACAAGGAAGATGATTTTCACGTTGTCATTATTGGTGCGGGTGCCTCAGGACTATGCGCTGCCATACAACTGGGAAAAAAAGGTATTCGATATACCGTTCTGGAAAAAAATGAAAATGTAGGCGGAACGTGGTTTGAAAATACCTATCCTGGTTGCGCAGTAGACACGCCTAATCATTTCTATCAATTCTCCTTTGAACCAAACAACCAGTGGCCTAATTATTTTTCAAAGCAACAAAGTATTCAAGAGTACCTGATTCATTGTGCAAATAAATATGATGTGCTGTCGCACACCCATTTCAATACAGAGGCTGAATCTGCGATTTATGATGTGGAAAATGGTGCCTGGGATGTAATGGCTCGAACTCAAACGGGAGAGAAAATTGCACTTAGAGCAGATGCTATTTTTTGTGCTGTTGGACAATTAAATCGCCCCGCACTCCCAAATATAGAAGGACTTGAAAACTTTAAAGGAGAAGTTTTACATACGGCATCATGGTCAAAGGAGACAAACTTACAAGGCAAGAAAGTCGCCCTTGTTGGCACAGGTGCTAGTGCAATACAAGTAGGTCCCGCGATTGTCAATCAGGTTGAGTCACTCGCCGTGTTGCAGCGCTCGGGCAGTTGGGTGATGCGTCGTCCAAATATTGACGGAGTAGTCACTGAAGATAAAAAATGGGTGTTGGATCACGTACCTTTTTATGCGGCATGGTATAGATTTCAACTATTTTGGGCATTTGGCGATGGTTTGTTTGAAGCGCTAAAGATTGATCCTGCTTGGCAAGGTGGTCATGAGTCGATCAGTCATTTGAATGCACAGATCCGTGAAAAAATGGTGAAGTATGTTCATAAGGAACTCGAAGGCCGAGAGGATCTTTTGCAGAAAGTGATTCCTTCTTACCCACCATTTGGAAAGCGTGTGCTTGGCGACCCAGGTTGGTTCAAGATGTTACGGAGTCATAATGTTCAGTTGCATACTGCTGCAATAAAACGAATCCATGCTCGAAGTATCGCTCTTGAGGACGGAACACAGATTGAAGCAGATTCAATTATTTTTGCAACAGGTTTTCAAGCAACAAAAATGCTCTGGCCAATGCATATTTGTGGAAGGTCTGGTGTAAGTATCAGAGAGAAATGGGGAGATAGTGATGCCCGAGCTTACTTAGGAATTACTGTTCCTGACTATCCCAATATGTTTATTTTATTTGGCCCTAATACCAATCTCGGTCACGGTGGCAGTGCCATATTTTTGGCTGAGTGTCAGGTTAGATATGCTTTGAAATTAATATTGGCGCTGCGTCACAAAGATAAAAAAATAGCTGAGTGCCGACAAGATGTTCATGATCGTTATAACGAATTGATTGATGAAAAACTGGCAAAACTCTCTTGGAGTCACCCTAGCGTATCAACTTGGTATAAAAATGCAGCAGGTCGAATCGTGACAAATCAGCCATGGCGCCTCGTAGATTATTGGCGACTGACGCACGATCCTACACTCGACGATTATCTTGTCAGCTAGGCTCAAACTTACCAACAGGGGATCCTGAGGGAGTCAAGCCAAAATTTGAAATAGCGACCGCTCTTTTTTTGAGCCACCATCCTGGCTCAACAGGCCAGTTTTCAAACTCTGCGTCTGGAGATAAATGTTGGCGTGCATGAAGTGGCCAGTATGGGTCATAGAGTGCTTGTCTGCCTAGAGCAATTAAGTCGGCTTGACCCGAGTCAATGATGTCTTGTGCTTGCTCAGGAGTCAATATCAAGCCGACAGCCATAGTAGGGACTTTGGTGATGTTTTTGATTTGGTCAGCAAATGGAACCTGATAACCCAGCCCAAGTTTGGTGTTTTGAACGGTAGCAGATCCTTGGATGCCTCCAGATGAGCAGTCTATTAAATCGACTCCCGCGTCTTTAAGGAGCGGAGCAATGGCGAGGGAGTCTTCCATTCCCCATCCTTCGGGACCGCCGCCATCTTGGGCTGAAATTCTAAAAAAAAGTGGTTTTTCTTTTGGCCAAACCTCACGAATCGCTGTCGCGATTTCTAAAGAAAATCGCATACGCCCCTTGCGATCGCCTCCGTAAATATCCGTGCGCGTATTGGTAATAGGACTTAGAAAGCTAGAGATTAGATAACCATGCGCGCCGTGAATTTCAATCACATCGAAGCCTGCGCGATCCGCCCGAGCAGCGGTTTGAGCAAAAGATTGAACAAGTCTTTCAATTTCTTTGATAGTGAGGGCGTGTGGTTTGGGAAAATCTTTTCCATAAGGAACGTCAGTTGGGCCGACGGGTTGCCATGGGTGATCACCTTTGGCGGCATCTTCTTGCGTCAGTGCACTAGAGCCTTCCCATGCTCTTCGGGTCGACGCTTTTCGTCCCGCATGACCAATCTGAATGGCGGCGAGTGATCCTTGAGAGTGAATGAAATCGGTGCAGCGTTTCAGCCCCACAATTTGTTCATCAGACCAAAGTCCTAAGTCGCCACAGGAAATCCGACCCGTTTTTTCAACAGCGACGACTTCAGTCATAACAGCACCAAAACCACCTAGTGCAAATTTTCCGAGATGGACGATATGCCAATCAGAAACAAAACCATCTGTTGCTCGATACTGCATCATTGGAGCTAGAACGAGACGGTTTGGAAAGGTGGTATTCCGCAGTCGATAAGGCGTAAAAAGAGAAGATGGTTTATGCTGCATAATTCGTATCGTTATAGTCGTTAAAATTCGTTGAGCCGGAGAAAAGGCTTGGTTAGTCAGCGCGAATGCCAGCTTCAGTGATAACTTTCGCCCACATTTGTCTCTCATCTTTCACACGGGTAGCGAGTTCCTGTGGCGAAGAACCCACTGCAGCAATTCCTCGACCTAACAAGTCTTTTACTATTTTGGGATCACGAACGATTGAAGCTAATTCGCGTGAAAGTCGATCTACTATTGGTTGTGGGGTTCCGGCGGGGACAAATATTCCAAACCAACCACTTACGTCAACATTCTGAAGCCCTGCTTCTTCCATACCAGGTAAATCAACTGTTGTAGAGCGATTGCGACTACTGACAGCTAATGCACGAAGCTTGCCGGATTGATGCTGAGGCATAACGAGCTGCACCGAGTCGAAAACTAACTGGATACGACCAGATATCAGGTCGGTCATCGCTGGCGCTGCTCCCTTGTAAGGGATATGCGTCATTTCTATGCCGGCCTGGCGTCTCAGTAGCTCCATTGCGAGGTGTGATGTGCTCGCATTGCCAGCAGAGCCGTAGGATAGGTGGCCGGGCTTACTTCGTGCGTATTCAACGAGTTCAGATACTGTTTTTGCTGGCACGGAGGGATGAACGGCTAATACCATTGGGTAGGTGCCAAGCAAGCTGACAGCTTTCAGGTCGCGCTCAGGGTCGTAACTAAGCGACTTAGTCAGAGTTGGGCTCACGACAATTGGTCCTGGATATGCAAACAAAAGTGTGTAGCCATCAGGTGCAGCACGCACTACGGTTTCCGCCCCGATATTGCCGCCTGCACCAGGTCGATTTTCTGTGATAACAGGTTGACCAAGGCGTTCAGCGAGTTTGGCACCGATAACGCGTGAAACGACGTCTGTCATACCACCTGAAGCAATAGGTGTCACCATACGAATAGGACGGTTTGGGTAGTCTTGGGCTGAAGCTGTAGCCGCTGTGATGAGCGCGGTACAAGCAAGGGTAATCAATGTAGTCAATTTCATTTTGTCTCCTACTGAGTTTTAAAACTCATTTTTATCAATATTGATATTTTATTGATCGTAGTTGAGCAGTCGCAAGAATACAAGCTGCAATGCATGATCAGGGAGGTGGAACGAGGAAAAGTTCACGTAGTTTTTGTTTCCACTCTGTGGAAAAGACAATTGGCCCGCGTACTAGCATGCCAGAATCTCGAAGAGCAATTTGTGTCTCAACTTCTTTAAGAGCAAGTCCAAGAATATCAAGCAGAGGAACGCCGTCGACATCACGAAAGTTGTTTTCAATAAAAAACATATTGAGTGGCCCCCCAGCTGGAATCAGCACGCGGGCACCTCGCGCGATCGCTTTACGGGCTAGAACTTTAAAGGACTCAAGAGCAGGCGCAGGATTGGCATACATCGCCGCAAAGTCGTGATAAGTGAGGTTCATCGAGGCGCCTTCAACTAATTGATCTTCAAGTCCGTATTGACGCGTAAAAGCTTCCATTCGAAGACGTGAGCCGCTATTGTGTGTCAGGAAAGCAAAAGTACCACCGATTTGGGCGGCAAGATGAACCGCAGCTTCGGTAATGAAAACAGCTGGAAAATCTGTCAACTCACGAATTTCGCGATGGCCCGTTTCATTAGTGCTGACATTTACAAATCCCGCATATTCACTTTGCTCGGCAAGAATTGCATTTCGGACAACTTCTCGGGTCGCTAAGTGAAAAGAGCTATCTGAATAGTCAACAGCGGGGTAGGTACGACTGACTCCATGAAACTCAAAATCGTATTGCGGGCTTAATAAAGTACGTGCATGACGTCGGGCCGCTTGCTGATAGACACTCCATATCGCTGCGTCACTGTCGGATGAGCTGCTTTGTAGCCAGATTTTTCGTTTGCTATTCATTTATAAGATTTCCCTATCGATGTTGGTTAAAAAGCTCTAAAACATCTTTGCAGCCCTCGGCAGTCACGCTAGGGCTGGACTGGTTGGTGTTGGTACAGCTTGTATTATTGACCATGATCAAGATGGCGCTCTCTCAGATTAACAAGCGCGGGAGGCATTACCCTTGCCACCCACTTTTGAATTGATCGTTCATTTCTTTGCCACCAAATCCCGATCCCGATAGTCAGTAAGCCGAGCACGGTGAGACTTAAGGGGAACCCGATGCTGTCTTTAAAAATCGTTCTAGACAGATCACCCAGTATGATCAGGACGCCTAAGCCACCAAACACCAAAAAAACTTTACGCATCAGACAGGTGCCGATGGCGATCAGCAGCACATTGAAGCCAAGGTAAAGTAGCTTTGCAAAAAGAAAGTGGCTCTCTTGCACGCTAATACCTAACCACAGCGTAAATACACCAAAGAAATACAACCAAAACGCAAAGTCTTTGTTACTGCGATCATAAATGTCTGTGAAGAGGGCGACGACAAGTATGCAAAGTCCAAACCAAACAGAAACGCTTGGGTAAAAGCTCATGATGGATTTTTCTTCGGTAAACAAAGATGCTGTCAAATCCATACTTAGGTAAAACAGCGCCAAACAGATCGGCATCAAGATGAAGCCGATTCGATAGCGCATTAGTACGAGCAAGCCCGCGATTACTGTGGAGAGTTCGATGATGATCCAGCGAGTATCTACAAGTTTATAAAAGCCTTGATAGGTAGTGCCTTTTTCGAAATATCCCAGCGTCGTCTGTATCCCGTATACAAAGAGCGGCACCATCGCCACGGTGAGTGCGGCCATGATTCCTGCTGGAATGGTGAGTGATTTCTTTTGAAAGTATTCGGATAAGAGAAGGCTGATTAAGGCATAGGCAAACGCGATCGCACTCAGTCCTTTTCCTCCAAAGGTTTCCCAGCCTAGGTTCATGAAGATCGTCATTGCGCCGATGGCGATACATCCCCCTAGGTAATAAAGGATACTGGTGGAGTTCAACGAGGGGGTAGGTTGAGTTTGTTGATCCAGATAGCTCCAAAGATCTTCAACTTGTTGAGTTGTGATGAGACCTTTATCGGCGGCTTGGTTGAGAGATTGTTTGGAGATTTTCATATGGATACGATAGTCCAAACTGAGCAAATTATTAAATAGATTTTTATGCATGGGATCAACACTGAATGACAAAGGTGAAATGGAGGTTTTTCCATTATTTGGACTGCCACACTTCTTCTGTTTTACCCGGTTGACAAATGACAACCCCGACACCTACCATCAGGTAAGAACGAAAACCTAAGTTTTCAATACCAGAGAAAAATAAAGTCATGCCAGCAGGGGGAGCGTCATATGAATGCAGAAAGAGTCGTGAGCGTGCTTTGGCTTATCGTGGGTGGAGCCGTGATGCACACGAGCTATGGTCTTGGCCTAGGGAGTGGTGGTGAGCCCGGCTCAGGGTTTTTACCTATCATTGCCGGTGGTTTTATCTGTGCGATGGCTATTGTCATTTACCTCCAAACCTATACCAACAAGGACATGGCGAAGTCCAGATTTTCGGATCATTGGCAGGGTACGCATTGGTCGCGCACCATCATCCTTGTGTTGTTGACGCTTGCCTTTGTTTGGCTCATTGAAATTCTTGGCTATTTTGTGACGAGCATCTTGTTGTTGGTCGTCATTATGAAATTTCTGGAAAAACTGAACTGGTTTAAATCGATTGTGATTCCCATCATTACCGTCACATTGACATACCTTTTGTTTACGTCAATGTTGGATACGAATATGCCGCGTGGCGTGATCGGTCTTTGGTAAAGGGCATCAATCATGGATTTAGTTGACAACATTACGCTTGGTTTTTCCGTTGCGTTTCAGTGGCAAAACCTATTCTTTTGTTTTGTAGGTGTGTTGATTGGCACGCTCATTGGGGTATTGCCGGGCTTGGGACCCGTCGGCGCGATGGCGATTTTGTTGCCGATCACCTATGGCATTTCTCCGGTGACCGCCATCGTGATGCTGGCAGGTATTTATTACGGTGCCCAGTATGGGGGCTCGACCACTTCAATTTTGGTGGGGATTCCAGGTGAGTCTTCATCTGTGGTGACAGCGCTGGATGGACATCAGATGGCGCTTCAAGGTCGTGCGGGTCCTGCGCTGGGGATTGCGGCATTCAGTTCTTTTATCGCTGGTACGGTGGCGATTGTAGGGCTGATGTTGATGTCTGTTCCGCTGGTCAAGTTCGCGCTTAAATTCGGTCCTGCTGAATATTTTTCTTTGATGGTATTGGGTCTCATCATTTTGACCTATCTCGCTCAAAAGTCGATGGTGAAAGCTCTGTTGATGGCCTCATTTGGTGTTGTTCTTGGTTTGATCGGCCTTGATAGCATTACTGGGATGCCACGTTTTACGGCCGATATGCCTGAGTTGCTCGATGGCATCGGAATCGCGCCACTTGCGATGGGTCTTTTTGGTGTATCTGAAATACTGCTCAATATCGAAAGACAGATTAAACGTAGTGTGGTCGTCAAACGCGTTAAAAATTTACTACCTAACTTGCAGGACTGGAAAGATTCTGCTGCGCCAATGGCAAGGGGAACTGCGATTGGCTATCTGGTTGGAATCCTGCCGGGCGGTGGCACTGTACTGTCTTCTTTTCTTTCTTATGGCGTTGAAAAGCGTCTCTCAAAAGAACCAGAAAAATTTGGTAAGGGTGCGATTGCTGGTGTTGCAGGTCCTGAAGCCTCAAATAACGCCGCAGCGCAAGCGGGTTTTATACCGCTATTGTCCTTAGGTATTCCAGCGAGTGCAGTCATGGGTATTCTGCTCGGTGCACTAATGATCCACGGGATTCAGCCTGGTCCGCTGTTGATGAGAAATGAACCAGAATTATTTTGGGGCGTGATTGCCAGTATGTACATCGGCAATATCATGTTGCTTGTTTTGAACTTACCGATGATTGGGCTCTGGGTTCGTCTCCTAATGGTGCCATATAGCGTGTTGTTTCCCATCATTTTATTCGTGGCATTGACCGGCGCGTTTGTGGTCAATGGCAGCATCCTTGATTTGTATCTGATGTTGGGTTTTGGTGTCCTAGGCTACTTTATGCGCAAATTCGATTATGAGCCTGCGCCTTTGATTTTGGCCTTTGTCTTGGCGCCTATTCTCGAGCTCTCATTGCGTCAATCCTTGATTATTTCAGGTGGCGACATCAGTATATTTTTTGTCAGACCGATTTCTTTGACGCTGCTTGTGATTTCAGCACTTTTACTTTTATCCGCTTTAATTCCTTCGATTCGCTCTAAGCGGGAGAAAATCGTGGCGCAAGCCGAGGAAGATGTTTGACCCTAAAACTCAACAGAAGTCATTCTTTTATCAACTCTAGGAGAGACAGTATGAAAGCAAAAATGGTTTTGACCGCGCTCACGATGGCGGTGGGATTGACGGCGGCAGGTACGGCGATGGCTCAAAAATACCCGACTAAAACGATTACGATGTATGTGGCGTTTTCTGCTGGTGGTACCACTGATTTAACGGCACGCGCGATTGCACAGGGTATGGAAAAAATTCTAGGTGTCCCTGTCGCGGTTGAAAACAAGGGTGGGGGCGGAGGAACAGTGTCCGGTGCTCTGTTGGCGGCACAAAAGCCTGATGGCTATACGCTCCTGGTCGCCTCCACGGGTCTGCTCACTATGCGTCCGATGATGATGAAGGTGGCTTTTAAGCCTTCAAGTTTTACGCCTCTGATTCAATACAGTGAGTATGTGGGTTCTCTCACGGTACGCAAAGATGCACCCTACGACACAATTGAGAAATTCGTTGAGCATGCCAAGAAAAATCCAGGCATGACTTATGCGTCCTCTGGTGTCAATACGCAGCAACAAATTGGTGTTGAAACCGTTGCCAAGTGCAAAGGTCTGACCTTTAAGCATGTTCCACAAAAGGGTGGCTCGAACTCGAACACGCAGTTGATGGGCGGTCATATTGATTTTATCGCGGGCTCTGGCTCGCACTTACCTTTCGTCCAACAGGGTGAGTTCCGTGAGTTGGTCGTTCTCCATCGTGAAACGCGGGATCCTACAAAGCCTAATGTGCCCATCATGAAGGATATCGGTTGCCCACCAAGCAATCCGGCACTTGGCATGATTGTAGTTGCGCCTGCGGGTTTGCCAGCGGATGTCGCTAAAAAGCTTGAGCAAACAATGAAAACTGTTGTGGAACAAGCTTCCTTTCAAGAGCTTCTCAAGCGTTTTAATCTTCCCTATGATTTTAAGGACAGCGCCCAGCTCAAACAGTCTTTGGCAAAAGAGACGGAGTGGTATAAAAAATATCTGACCGATAACAATCTTTTGCTTAAGTAAACATCATGAAGCTAAAAAGGCAGCGGTCACATGGTCTTGCGACTGATAAATGGGACTAAACCGCCTACCTTAAGAATCTCATGAATGATGGCGGGAAAGGGTCGAGCTTGAAAAGTGGTTGCATTAAGAATGAACGTGCCAGATGCGATATCTACGTCGATGATATCGCCCATCTTGGAATGTTCCACAAGCTCGGGACATTCGAATACGGGTAGACCAATATTAATGGCATTACGGTAGAAAATTCGGGCAAAGCTCGTCGCAATCACGCAGGAGATTCCTGAGGCTTTGATGGCGATGGGCGCATGCTCGCGAGAGGAGCCTGTGCCGAAATTTTTACCGGCAATCACCACATCACCTACTTTTACGCGAGTGATGAATTCGGGATCGAGGCCTTCGAGGCAATGGGGTTTCAGATCCTCTGCTTTATAGAGGTTGAGATATTGACCAGGCAAAATTAAATCTGTGTTGATGTCATGGCCATAGCGATGCACGGATGCAGTTTTTTTCATGGCTGCGGCTCCTGTAGGAGGAGCGCAGGATCGCAAATCTCTCCCCTGACGGCAGCCGCTGCTGCGACCCAAGCGTTGGCTAAAAAGACTTGCGAATCAACATGCCCCATTCTGCCGCGGAAATTTCGATTGGTGGTGGCAACGGCGGTCTCGCCTGCAGCCAAAATCCCCATGTGTCCTCCAAAACAGGCGCCACAGGTTGGCATTGAAACAAATGCACCCGCTCTGGCAAAGATGTCGAGCAATCCTTCTTGGCTGGCTTGTCGATAGATTTTGTTAGTGGCTGGAACAATCACAAGCCTAACCTCGGCTTTGACATCGTGATTGCGCAAGATGCTCGCGGCTTGTCTGAGATCGGTCATCGTTCCGTTTGAACAGTTGCCGATATAGACTTGGTCTACTTTAGTTCCAAGCAATGCTGTGAGTGGTTTGCAATTGTCGGGAGAGGGAGGTGCTGCGAGGACCGGTTGCAACGTATCAAGCGCGATCTGGATGACGCTTTGATATTGCGCGTCATGATCTGGGTAAACAGGGGAATGCTGCTGCCATCCAGAGCGTTCGATATAGTCTTTAACTTGTTCATCAAACTCAAATACGCACGTCTCCGCACCTGCTTCAACCGCCATATTTGCGATAGCAAAGCGTTCATCAATATTGAGATTGCAGAGACCGGATCCACCGAACTCAAGGGCAGTGTTGAGCGCGCCATCGCAGCCAATCTGTCCGATGATTGACAAGATGATGTCCTTGCCTGTCACATAAGATTTGGGTTTTCCGCTGAGCTCGATCCTGATTGAGGGAGGTATCTTGACCCACAACTCTCCAGCAGCTAAAACAGCTGCGAGATCGGTGGATCCAAAACCCATGCCTGAGGCATTGAGAGCCCCAGCAGTACAGGTATGAGAGTCTGCGCCAAACACAAGTCCCCCAGGTCCGATCAACCCGATCTCTGGAAGCAGTGCATGTTCGATGCCACCGCGGCCGGAGTCGTAGAGATGCTTGATACCCATGTCTTTTGAGAGATTTTTTAGTATGCGCACGGAGTCAGCGCTGGTAATGTCTTTAGGTGGGTAAAAGTGATCGGTCACGACGACGACTTGATCAGGGTTGGCAATCTTTTTAACCCCCATCAGTTTGAGTTGCGCGGTCGTGATCGTGCCACTGGTATCGTTTAAAAGTACGACGTCTGGCACGATGATCGCGATATCACCGGACCGCACGTTTTTTTCTTTGCTATGTGCAGCATAAATTTTTTCCGTCATCGTCATAGACGTTGAGGTTGCTGGGGAGAGGCTCATAGGGATCCGGTATGTAGATGTTTGAACATTAATATAAATCATAAGTGTTGTACACTTTTTTTAAAATTAATGAAGTCATCAACAAAATAATATTCATTCGTTTGAGCGGCAGTTCCTGAATTCAATCAAAGGCTAGGCTTCCATGCATGAAATCATCTGCCCCCATTGCAGTAAAGCGTTCAAGATCGATGAAGCGGGCTACGCCGACATTCTCAAGCAAGTCCGCGATGGCGAGTTTGAGCAACAATTGCACGAACGGCTAGAGCTTGCGGAGCAGGAGAAACGTAATGCCGTTGCACTCGCCGAGGCCAAGCTCGCCAATGCGTCGCAGCAGGCAGCCGCGGCCAAGGATGCGGAGATTCAGGCCCTGAAGTCAAAGCTTGAGGCCGGAGGGATGGCGCAGCAGCTGGCGATCGCCCAGGCACTCGCAAGTGTTGAAAAAGAGCGTGATGCACTGAAGGGTGGGCTTGAGCGCGCGCAGCTTGAGAAAGCGCTCGCGGAAAAATCACTCAAAGATAAATACGAAACGCAGCTTAAGGATCGTGATGATGCGATCGAGCGTCTGCGGGATATGAAGGCGCGATTGTCGACCAAGATGGTGGGCGAGACGTTGGAGCAGCATTGCGAGACAGAATTCAACCGCATCCGTGCCACGGCCTTTCCAAGAGCGTATTTCGAGAAAGACAACGACGCCAGATCTGGCAGTAAGGGTGACTTCATTTTTCGTGATGCGGATGAAGCTGGCACTGAGATTGTGTCTATTATGTTTGAAATGAAAAATGAAAGCGATTTGACGGCGACCAAGAGTAAAAATGAGGATTTTCTCAAGGAGCTTGACAAGGATCGAAATGAAAAGGGTTGTGAGTATGCGGTGATGGTGTCGCTGCTCGAGCCCGACAATGAGTTTTACAACACGGGGATCGTGGATATGTTTCATCGCTTCCCCAAAATGTATATCGTACGTCCTCAGTTTTTTATTCCTATCATCACGCTACTGCGTAACGCGGCGATGAATTCGATGAGATACAAAACCGAGCTTGCGCTCGTCAAAGCACAGAGCGTCGATGTTACGAATTTTGAAAACGAGCTCGAGACGTTTAAGAGCGCCTTTGCTAGAAACTTCGACTTGGCCTCGCAGCGTTTTCATAAGGCAATCGATGAAATTGATAAGTCAATCGATCATTTGCAAAAGACCAAGGAAGCTCTGCTCAGCACGGATCGTAATCTGCGTTTGGCAAATGACAAAGCGCAGGATGTGACGATTAAAAAGCTGACGAAAGGGAATCCGACGATGGCGGCGAAGTTTGTGGAGTTAAAGGGGGAGGGGAAGTAATGGAAATCGATATCACTGCTCTACCACCGATCGAGCAATATAAGCTGTTAGCCTCAACAGTTGTACCTCGTCCCATTGCTCTGGTCACAACGATATCGGATGAGTTTGGTGACAATGCCGCGCCGTATAGTTTTTTTAACTGTATGGGCGAGGATCCACCCGTCATGGTCTTGGGTCTCGAGACCAAAAGACACAATCAGTCCTTGAAAGATACGACTGTCAATATTCGTGACAACGGTCAGTTTGTCATTCATCTGATAGATGAGCCGATGGCGCAAGCGATGAATATCTGTGCGATAGATTTTCCAAGCAACATTTCAGAGGTCGAGGAGGCGGGACTAACGCTCACACCTTCTCGAATCGTCCGTCCGAAGCGTATCGTTGAAGCGCCTGTCGCGTTTGAGTGCGAAAAAATCGCATTGCTACAAATTGGTCCCACGCGCAATATCGCGATCGGCAAGGTCGTCAGAATGCATGTGCGCGATGGTTTGTTCGATCCTGTCACGCATTACATTAATCCAGAGCTGTATCGTCCGATAGGAAGGATGTATGGTAAGTTGTATGCGCGTATGACCGATCACTTCGAAATGGAAGTTCCGAGCTATGAAGCGTGGCAGCGTGAGAAAGGATTTTAATTAGACTTTGAACATGGGTGGGCATTGCCCGCCTCCGGTGTGCAATGCAAGAAGCTGGAGCGCATAGGGGATGAGGTGGCGCCATGCCACGTCGGTCGTGCGTGACGAGCCAGGCGCGTTTTTTGCGCAGTATTTGTCTAGTATTTATCATTGACTAAAGACGGGGTGCCCCATGCGTAAATATCTCTCTCTTATGTTGTTGCTCGCGATGCTCAGCCTGTCAGGTTGCGGCTACAACACATTTCAAACCACAGATGAAAAGGTCAAGGCTGCTTGGGCTGAGGTCTTGAACCAATATCAACGCCGCGCTGATTTAGTGCCGAATTTGGTCAATACGGTCAAGGGGGAAGCGGGCTTTGAGCAAGAGACACTGACCAAGGTGGTCGAGGCGCGTGCCCGTGCAACCGGTATTCAAGCCACGCCTGAGTTGATCAACGATCCTGCTGCGTTTCAAAAATTTCAGGCTGCGCAAGGTCAGTTGACGGGTGCGTTGAGTCGCTTGATGGTCGTGGTGGAAAACTATCCTAAATTACAGTCTAACCAGAGCTTCCAAGAGCTCCGGGCGCAATTAGAAGGTACGGAAAATCGGATTACCGTTGCGCGCAATCGTTTCATTCAAGCTGTTCAGGAATATAACGTTGCGGTTCGCTCCTTCCCTTCGAATATTACGGCAATGATTTTTGGCTACAAGACCAAGGCGAGCTTTACAGTCGAAAATGAAGCCGATATTTCAAAAGTGCCAGCGGTCAACTTTGATAAAGCACCTGCCAAATAATGCCTATGATTCTGGGTGAGCGAGTGCTTCAGCCTGCTTGGGTCGCGCGTTTTTTTAGCGTGATGTTTTTGTTTGTGTTGATTTTTCCTTGGCACGTCTCGGCAGAGGTTGCCGTACCAGCATTGTCTGGACGTGTGATGGATCAAACGAAAACACTCACGTCTGAACAGCTTCGTACCCTGGATCAAAAGCTGCGTGATATCGAGACCCGCAAAGGTAGTCAGGTGGCCGTACTGATAGTGCCTACCACTAGTCCTGAAGAGATTGAGCAGTATGCGATCCGCGTTGCTGATCGGTGGAAGTTGGGTCGCAAAAAGGCCGATGATGGGGTTATTTTGCTGATCGCTAAAAATGACCGTACTGTGCGTATCGAGGTGGGCTATGGTCTTGAGGGTGCCTTGACCGATGCCTTGAGCAAACGGATTATTAATGATGCGATTATTCCGCGATTTAAACTGCAGGATTTTTACGGTGGCATTCTTGCGGGAGTTGTTCAGATTGGTCTTGTGATTGATGGGGAGGCTTTACCTACTCCAGTGCCTGCTCAGAAACTCGTGGTCGATCAAGAGGGGGTATTGTCATCCCTCTTTATATTATTTTTGATTGGTCTGCTAATGGGTGGATTTTTACGAAAAATATTTGGCCGTAGTCTGGGTGCGGTGATCACAGGCTTCGCGGTTTTGATGATCGGATGGTTTATCGCGGATAGCCTGATCACGGCACTGTTGGGAGGCTTAATCGCCTTTATCGTCACCTTGCTTGGAGGTGGCTTGGGAGGTTTGACGTCTGGACATTACGGAGGCAGCGGTTCTGGACGAGTCTCGGGTCGTGATTCAACGCATGGCAGCTTTGGAGGTGGATCAGGCAGTGGCAGCTTTGGCGGTGGCTTTGGGGGCGGCGGTGGTGGTTTCGGTGGCGGCGGCGCGTCAGGGAGATGGTAGCCATGCGTTTAAAGCGATTATTCAGGCATGGATTGACCACTCGGTTCCAGCTAAATCAGGCTTTTCCAAAAGCCACTTTAAACGAAATTGAGGCGGTTATTCAGGCAGGCGAACAATCCCATGCGGGCGAAGTACGTTTTGCCGTAGAGTCCTCGCTTGAACCGCTCGATGTGCTCAGGGGACAAACGTCTCGCACACGCGCCATTGAGTTATTTTCAAACTTACGGATCTGGGATACTGAGCATAATTGTGGCTTGCTGATCTATGTGTTGATGGCGGATCATGCTGTCGAAATTGTGGCAGATCGCGGGATTCATGCCAGAGTCGGAGAGGCTGAATGGATAAGGATATGTCGCGTGATGGAGGCCGCATTCCGTCGGGATGATTTTCGGAGTGGTGTGATCGCAGGAATCGAGGCTGTGACGCAGCATTTGCAGGAACATTTTCCGCTCGGGACCGCGGATCGAAACGAATTATCCGATGTGCCGGTAGTCTTGGGGTAATACCTTATGGTTGCGAAGTGGAGGGAATGAAAATCATCTTAAAACCATGAATAATTTCATTTTGCGCAATGCATCTATTCAGTTATCTCAATGTGCTCGGCTCGGTCTGACATTTGATCATGTGATCAATGATTCGGAGTTGTGGGGCAAAATGGTTCTCTACCAGGTTTAAAGAAATTCAAGCAACATTACGCCTCGAGTCAGGCTTTGTTAGTGGAGACTGGCGGAGTATCTCTTGAGGAGTTTCTACTGGTCTCGCCTGAGCAGTGGCTCATTTAATTGATTGGGTCGATATGGACACGATGAATATGATAAACATTCACAATGACACCACCCAACGCGTCGTCTTGTACACACCTCAAATGGACTGGGTGGGCTCGCCCGCCTCCGGTGTGCAACGCAAGATGCTTGAACGTATGGGTAATGAGGTAGCGCGTGCCACATCGGTCGTGCGTTACGAGCCAGGCGCGTCTTTTGCGGCGCATGAGCATGGTGGGGGTGAAGAAATCTTGGTTCTGGAGGGCGTGTTCTCTGATGAACATGCCGAGTATCCTGCGGGGACGTATTTACGCAGTCCACCTGGCAGCCAGCACAGTCCTGGTTCGCAGATGGGCTGTTTGTTGCTAGTTAAACTTTGGCAGTTTTGTTCCGGCGACCATCAGTCCGTACAGGTCGATACCCGCTCAGCGCAGTGGTATCAGGGTATGGTGCCTGGCTTGACTGTGTTGCCTTTGCATGAATTCAACGGTGTGAATACGGCGCTAGTGCGTTGGGCACCCGATACCGTATTCAATCGGCATGTGCATCCTGGAGGTGAGGAAATCTTTGTGCTCGAAGGTGTGTTTCATGATGAGTATGGAAGCTATCCAACGGGTTCGTGGATACGGAGTCCCCGCTATAGCATACACACACCGTTTACCAAAGGTGAGGGTGCGCTGATTTATGTCAAAACTGGGCATCTGGATGCGGAGTATTTGCCGCTTCCTTAGTGATCATTAAAAATTATCTTGCAGTATTTGAACATGCGACCTTAGATTGCAATCACTCAGTGAGGAGACAAAAGTGATGACTGTGGATCTATATGAGGCGTTACTTGCTCAGGCCTATTAAGTTGTTGCGCTTTCAAGCACCTTATGGACCATAAGGAATCGAAGAGTGATGCGTAACCCCTAACTGAGAGGTATTCAGAGGATTTCACTCGACGCAACGTCGACGATAATATTTTTTTAGTACCAACAAAGCTTTTATTTTTTCTGCGAGACAAGCCGATCGGCGAGTGCGCTGATCTGATCATTCCAGTCAAGATTGGCGATACTTTCCATTGGAAGAAAAAGCGGCTTGTCGTACATATGACTGATGGTATCAGCGATGGTCGCAAGCCATTTGCTGTTGTCCCAGCCGCTCATGGCCGAGAGATCGCGTCCACTGGGCGCTGATTTGTACCGAGAACTGATCCATTGGGTCAGGATTCAGCGCAAATTACACCATCCAGCCAGAGCGTGATCTCGAGGCCGGGTAGTCGCTTGATGAGTTCACCGATACGGCTCACAGTCTGAATTCCTCCTCATCATGACTGAGCACTTCGCTGCGCGGATTCATTTGTTTGGTCGCCCATAACAAACTATCGATGTGTTCAGATAAAGCTTTGACCGTTGATTTTTCAAAAATAGTCGAAAGGGGAAGCTGCACTGAAAGTTTGTTGGAGACGGCCGCGACGAATCGTCCTGCGAGCAAGGAATGACCGCCAAGATCAAAAAAGTCATCGGTCGCGCTGATGCGACTGATTTGAAGGGTTTGTGACATAAGTTCCGTGATAAGAGCTTCGGTATGTGTGGAGGGTTCAACAAATGCATCATGATGATCTCTGCCAGGTTCAGGCAAGGCTTGTCGGTCAAGCTTTCCGTTGGGTGTGAGCGGAAAGTTATCGAGAATGACCCACTCTGTGGGAATCATGTATGCGGGAAGTTGAGTGCGTAACCACGACTTAAGCGTGTCGGTATTTGATTCGTCCTGTTGATTGACGACGTAGGCGACAAGTCTTTTGTCGTCTGGATGGGGCGTCCAAATCGAAACAAGTGCCTGTTTTACTGAGGGATGTTGCTTAATAAGGGCTTCAATTTCGCCAGGCTCGACACGGAAACCTCTAATTTTGATTTGATGATCAATGCGCCCTAAACAAACAAACGAACCATCCGCACGTTGATAGGCGAGATCACCGGTCCGATAGAGCTTTGCGCTTGCGTCAAGTCCAAAGGGATCTGGAACGAATTTTTCAGCGGTGAGATCTGCCCGATGCCAATATCCCAGGGATAAACCCGCACCGCCGATCAGTAGCTCTCCCGGGGCGCCACGAGGCATCAGATTCATATACTGGTCGACAATATAAATTTGCGTGTTGTCGATAGGGTGTCCAATATCTTCGTAGGGTGCACTGATGGCGTGTGCTTCAATATGCTTAGCGCAAGACCAAACTGTTGTCTCCGTTGGGCCATAGAGGTTCCAGAACTCGATACCGTAGCCAATCAAGTTTTGAGCAAGCTCTTGTGGAACGCCTTCACCACCGCAGAATCCTTTTTTGAGTGAGGTAATGGTGTGCTTAGTTTCAAGCAACATACGCCATGTCGTTGGGGTCGCCTGAAGAACTGTGACGCCATGGTCCTGAATGAGCGTTGAAAGTTTGCCGCTATCGACAGCATCCTTTCTGGAAGCCAGGACGACCCTTGATCCAGTGATCAAAGGTAAATACAGCTCAAGACCTGCGATATCAAAAGAAATCGTCGTGACAGCGAGTAAAACATCATGGTCAGTCAGTCCTGGCGTACGTTGCATCGACAGCAAGAAATTCGTCAGGCTTGCATGTGAAATGGGCACGCCCTTGGGGCGGCCAGTCGAGCCTGAGGTGTAGATTATGTAGGCCAAATTCTGCATTTTGGCGTCAACCCTCTCCGACATTTTGTCTGAAATCTCTGTGCTGTCAAGATTATCCGTACCCTTGAGTAGCGTTTGGACGGATAGTCTCGTTGCAGTAGTTTTAGGCAATTTATGTAGCAGCGTATCCTCTGAAATGATCAAGAGAGCTTGGCTATCATCGAGCATGTATTGGATGCGTCCAGATGGATAGCCAGGATCGAGTGGTACATAGGTTGCACCCGTGCTTTGGATCGCCAGCAATGTGGCAACCATATTGATGGTTCGGTGTTGATAGATGCCGATGCGCGTTCCAGGTATCGCACCATGTTCGCGTAATGAGGCGCCGATCGCTAGACTGCGCGCGTAAAGTTCTGCGTACGAAATTTTTTCCTCTGCGCAGATCACTGCGATAGAAGATGCGTGCGTTTGAACTCGTCGTTCAAACAGCTCAAAGAACGTACACTGGTGATCGGGGCTCTCATGCGCAGTACGATTAAATTGTTGGGTCAGTTGTTCGACTTCTTCGGTCCCCATCATCGACGTACTCCATTGCGCTACTGTGTTAGGGAGATCTGTGGTCAGGCGCGTCAATAGATTGGTCAAATGTTCGAGCAGGCGAACGGCTTGCCCTGTTTCAAAACGTGAGGTTTCCCAGGACAGTTTGAGCGGAATACATTCTCCCGGAGCTGCCGTCAGTGTGAGCGGAAATCCTGTTTGCTCATGCACCTCAACTTCGTCGATGCGTAGGGCTTGCGCTTGCGCGTCCAGCGTGCTGTCGACGGGATAGTTTTCAAAAATGACGATACTGTCGAATAGGGAATGCCGTTTAGGGATATCGGTACATGCGTGGATATCCACTAAGGGCGTGAATGCATATTCATCCCGGGTGAGTTGATCGTCACGCATACGGAGGAAAAACGCGGGGAGTGATTCACTTGTGTCAATACGGGCGCGAACAGGCAAAGTATTAATAAACAGACCAATCATCTGCTCAACGCCCACAATCTCTGCGGGACGTCCAGAGACCGTCGCACCGAACACCACATCATCAGATCCGCTGTAGCGACTCAGCAGCACGCTCCATGCTGACTGAATCAGGACACTCAAGGTCAGACCTTGGATTCTGGCTAGTTGAGTCAGGCTGTGTGTTGTCTGGACATCGAGAGCGATGGTGCACGATCCGTAGCGTGGTTCGTTGTCACGCGTTTCGCTCGAAGCATGCGCGAGCAAACGCTTCTGATCGACACCAAGGGAGGTTGGCGTATCAAAACCCTGCAAATAATCTCGCCAAAAAGTCTTAGCTTGATCGAGATCTTTAGACTGAAGCCACTCGATATACTCACGATAAAGGGGGGGTAAGGGTGCATCGTATGGGCGATCCGAAACAAAGGACTCGTAACATTCCAGCACTTCGCGCATCAAGATGGGCAGACACCAGCCATCGGTGAGGAGATGATGATGGCTCCACAGAAAGCGCCAGGAGTGGTCCTCTATTTGAACAAGCGTGCAACGCATCAGGGGACAGGTTTCAGCGTCAAACCCTTTTTTTCGATCAGTATCGAGCAAGGCGAGCCATTGCTCGTGTTGTGCTTCAGGGCTCAAATCCCGCCAGTCGAAATCAAACCATGGGAGTTTCGCTTGGGACACAATCTTTTGGAGAGGATCAAGCCCAGGAGGCGTAACGATCACCGCACGTAAACTTGGGTGCCGATCTAGCACCTCTTGCCAGGCTTTCATGAACAGAGAAGGGCAAAAATCTCCCTGCATCCTGCTTGAAAGTTGTATGGTGTATGCGCCAGGCTCTTGTCCCAACTGGCTGTGGAACAACATGCCTTGTTGCATGGGCGACAAGGGATAAAGATCTTGTAGATTGTTGGGACCTACATCACACAAGGCAACGATCTCAGTCAGTACGTTCATGAAATGCTCTGCGAGCAAGTCAATAGTCTTTGTGTGATGTAAGTTGATACTAAAAGTCCAGTTGACCTCAAGGTGATCGCGACAGTGCAAAGCGTTGATCTCGATCAACGGTTTTCGCATGCCTAATGGGCTGTGCTCGTGATCGGTAGGTTCGAGTGCTTCACCCAGAATCCAAGTGCTGGCTTGCGAAGCTTTAAATTGTCCAAGATAGTTAAAGCTTAATTGTGCGTCATGTCCGCCATGCAAGGATTGTCGGATGGCTTGGTCTGGATGGAGGAAGCTCAATATTCCGAAACCAACGCCTTTATTAGGAATCGATTGCAACAAATTTTTTGTGTGCAGGATATTGTCGATATGGTTATTGCTGGGAGCTTTCGTCAGAACAACAGGAAAACCACTCGTAAACCATCCGACTGTTCGAGAAATATCGATATCCTCGAAAAGCTCTTCTCGTCCGTGTCCTTCAAGTGTAATGCGCGCGCTGTTCTGACCTGTCCAGCGGTTGAGCGCCATCATGAGTGCGGCAAGTAAGACGTCGTTCATTTGTGTTTTGAAGGCACTTGGCGCTTTGAGCAACAGCGCTTCGGAAAGCGTGGCTGGTAAAATTTTAGTCAATGTCAGCGCACTGGATTTGGTATTAAGTCGTGGATCAACAACCGAGACTGTATCCACAGGTAAAAAGGGCACCTCAGTGGAAACGATATTTTTCCAATAATTCAATTCAGCTTCGCATTCATTCGAAGCGCTATAGTCTGTCAAACGCTGAGACCATGCGGGAAAGGAGTCTGTTTTTGGCTGAAAGCTGATTTCTCGCCGCCCGTGGCATTGTTCGAGCGCCTGTTCAAGATCTTCGAGCAAGATTCGCCAGGAAATGCCATCAACAGAAAGATGATGAATGATCCAAAGAAGTTTGTCTGGCCCTTCATCACTGAGGTGATAGCGTATCGCTGTTGAAATCGAACCCCTAGCGAGATCCAGCGAGGCCTGTGCCTTGCGTGCATGTTCGATCATGGCTGTGCTGCGTTGCTCGACAGGCAAGTCTCTGAGGTCGATGCTATGGACACTTGCTGTGCATTCTTCGATAGGTTCGATATGCGCCTGCCAGCCATTTGTCTTGCAAATGAAACGCGAACGAAGCATGTCATGATGAGAAGCAATTGCTGAAAATGCTTTAAATATTATGTCTTGCGTCAATCCTGTTTGGAGATTGAGGAGCAAAGATTGATTAAAGTGATGAGGCTCGGGTGGATGCTGATCAAGAAACCAGTGTTGGACCGGTCCTAAGAGAAAAGGGCCGTTCAAAGGTCCTTGCTCGATTAAACGCGTATTTCCTTGACCAATTTGACCAGATAGCTTGGCGATGGTTTGATGTTGATAAAGTTGTTTAACGGATAAGCCTAAACCTAGCTGGTTGGCGCGGCTCACAATCTGGATGCTCAAAATTGAATCGCCGCCGAGCATAAAGAAGTTATCGTGAATGCCAACCTGCTGGATCCCAAGTACATTGCCCCAAATTTTGCAAAGCTTCTCTTCTATCCCGTTGCGAGCCGCAGTAAACGTTGAGCTCGGTGTTATCGAATCGGGCGCCGGAAGCGATTTATGATCAAGCTTTCCGTTTGCGGTTAGAGGCAAGGCTTGCATCAACACAAAGGCCGATGGCACCATGTATTCTGGCAAAGAAGACCGCGCAAACTGCGTGAGCGAGGTGATCAGGTTGCTCTGTTGATTGCTTTGATCAGTGGTGTGAGGCACAAGATAGGCGGTCAGTTTCTTGCTCGAACCTTGTTTAACGGCAACCACGACAAGTTCGGCGACGCCAGGATGCGCCCGAAGGGTCGCTTCGATCTCGCCAAGTTCTACTCTGAATCCACGAATTTTGACCTGATGGTCTTGTCTTCCTAAAAATTCGATATTGCCTTGAATATTAATCTTTCCCAAATCACCGCTGCGGTACATGCGCGCCCCGGGTTGATCGGAAAAAGGGTCTGGCAAGAAATGCTCGGCTGTGAGCGCAGGTCGTCCAAGATAGCCCGAACTGACCTGAGGACCACCGACGCAAATTTCACCTGTCAGTCCTGATGGGACATGATGAAGTGCGTGATCAAACAAATACATTTTACTTGGAGACATCGGACGGCCAATCGGTATGGGCTGTTCCGAATCGTGTACCGCGCAAGCATAAGCGCAACACATAATGGTTGTTTCAGTCGGTCCGTATTCGTTAAAGAGGCCTGCCTGAGGCACGATCTCTTTGTGCTTTTGGACCAAAGGTAAGGGCATTTGCTCGCCGCCCACGATGATCGTTCTCAACGCGAGGAGTTGTTCGGGCGTCGCCAAGTCGAGTAAGGGAGCATAAAGCAAGGGCAACAAGACTAAGTGCGAGGATTGAGTCCGCACAAGACAATCGAGCAGTCGTTGCGGATCTTGCGCGACGGAACGAGGTTCCAAAAAGAGCGTTGCACCGGCGCAAAGTGTCCAGAAAATATTACCTGTCGCTACATCAAAAGAAAAGGGCTGAAGCAAGATCAGTCCACTAAATTCATTGTTGTAATAGTTAAGTCTTGAAAGGGTCGCTTGTGCGAGATTGTCACGGGTCACCATGACGCCTTTGGGCTGTCCCGTCGAGCCTGACGTATAAATAATGTAGGCAATTCCTTTTTCGTCCAAGCCCCAATCTTGGTAAACCTTGTCTTCGGTTTGAGTGAGTTGCTCCAGCGTGAGCACGGGTGTTTCTGATCCAGGCACTTTAAGCAAACTATCTGTCACATCGATCACAAGTTTGGCTGAACATTCGTTTAGCATCAAACTAAGGCGTTCTGCAGGTGTGCCGGGTAAAAGGGGTAGATAGGTTGCGCCTGCCTTTAAAATTGCGAGCAAGGAGATGATCATCTCAGGAGTTGGCTCAGCGTAAAGACCTACGACGTCGTGTGCGCGTACACCAAAAGTTCTAATATGGGCCGCGATTTTTTCTGCCCGTGCATTGAGTTCACCATAGCTTAGTGTCGCTTGGTCAGCGCTGAGCGCGATCGCCTCAGGTTGCTCTAGAACTTTTTTCTTGAACTGTTCAAGAACGGAAGGGAGTTTCGCATCAATCTTTGTCTGCGTGTGTGTTTCAGTCGTCGCTGATGCGTGCAGACAGTCGCTTAACTGTTTCGCTTGATACGAAGACATCAAACTGATGCTGTCGATCATTGCAGCGGGTCGTTGGGCCATCGACGCGAGCACATACTCGTACTGTTCAATCATACGGGTGATTGATGATGCATCAAATAAATCGGTATTGAATTCAATCACACCATTCAGTCCTGCTTGGTGCTCCTCGATGGATAGGGTCAGATCGAATTTTGCCGCGCGTAATTCTTGCTCAATGAATTCAAGCGCCAAGCCGCCGAAGGACAGATCGGCACTCGGAGCGTTTTGCATGACGAACATTGTTTGAAAGATTGGCGCATGACTCAGATTGCGCTCGGGTTTGACGTCCTGGACGATATATTCAAAGGGTACGTCTTGGTGCTTAAACGCATCGAGGACTTTTTGCCTATTTTGTTCCAGTAATTCAATGGTGGATTTGGTTCTATCGATACGTATTCTGAGCGCAACGGTATTGACGAAAAATCCGATTAAGGATTCGAGCTCGGAACGACTTCTGTTTGTTACGGGTGAGCCAATGACGAGGTCGCTTGTGCGAGCATGTCTGCTGAGTAAAACGGACCATCCTGAGAGCAAAGTCATAAAGAGCGTCGCGCCGCAAGAGTGGCCGAGCGTACGTAATCGGCTCGTCAGAGACGGTTCAATGCGAAATGGTATGGTTTTGCCTATATAACGCTGCACGGCAGGTCTGGGGCGGTCCGTCGGCAATTCCAGAAGCGTTGGTGCGTCATGAAGTTCACTCACCCAATAATTTAGGTGTTCGGCGAGTCGCTCGCGCGTCATCCACTGACGTTGCCAAGCCGCGTAATCAGCGAACTGCAAGGGCAAGGGTGCAAGTGGCGAGGTTTGAGCTTGACTAAAAGCAGAGTAAAGTTTTGCGACTTCAACTTGCAGAAGTCCAAGCGACCATTCGTCTGAAATAATATGATGCAAGGTCAGCATCATGACATGTTCATGATGATTGGTTTGGATCAATGTGACCCGTAACAGCAAGTCTTGCGTCAAGTCGAAGGTTTCAGTCGCTTCGTTTTCAAGAAGCTGTGCAACCGAGACGGCTTTTTGCTCTTTTGTTTCGTTCAATACAGAAAAGCGTTGAACTTTGAAGGGCTGGTGAGGCGCAAGCTTTGCAACGGGTGCGCCATTTATCTTGACAAAATGGGTACGCAGAGTTTCGTGGCGCAAAACGATTTCATCGAAACAGCGTTCCAGGGTCTCAACGACGAGTGCTCCTTTGATCTTGACGGCACCAGAGATATGATAGGTGACACTCGTACCTTCGAGTTCATTGAGAAACCATAGGCGTTGCTGAGAAAAGGAGAGAGGGGCATGCGTTCGCTCTTGTTCGGTCAACAGACGAATGGTCGGCGCTTGCAAGGTATTGTTGGGTTGGTTTGTGGTGAGAAGTTCAGCGAGCTGACCTAAGGTCGGCGCATCAAATAAAGCTTGGAGCGGCAACTCAATAGAGAAATAATCTCGAATTTTTGAAATCACTTGCACTGCCAGTAGAGAATGACCACCAAGGTTAAAGAAGTTATCTCGAACGCCGATGCGCTCAATGCCCAGAATATCCTCCCATATTCTCACTAAGTGCATTTCAGCTTCGTTGCGAGGAGCTAAATAAGTGGCTTGTTGCGCCACGGCGTCAGGAGCCGGAAGAGAGAAACGATCGATTTTTCCATTGGGAGTCAGCGGGAGTCTATCGAGACATACGATCGAGGCCGGTACCATGTAGGCGGGTAGAGCTTCTTGGAGTGTTTGTCGCAAGCTTGAGATTAAAAGTTTTTTACTTAGATTCCGATCTGGATAATTGGTCCAAGCAGCGAAATTTGGTGTTTTCAACGCGGCGTCTTCGTACACCATTTCGATGGCGATACCATGCATCGTGACATCGGATTCTTTTTTGACAAAGACGATATCCATCGTACGGTATGGTTGCCTTTCGCTCCATGCGGAGCCCATTTCCATCCCGAGTGTATTCGCGAGTTCGGTCATCGACGCGATGCTCAGCCCCTTGACTGGAGTTTGTCCCAGTTGCTTGCGAAATGCCGCGACATCTTGGTGAAATTGAGTGCTTTTAAGCCACTCATGTGTAGCCGCATCGTGTTGCAAACGCTGATTGTCAACGTTACGAAGACATAATCCCAGCGGATGATCACGAAGGCGTTGCGTCAAACCTTCAAGCGTGAGCGCGTGTTGCGAGGTGTCAATTTCAGGAAGGGCGGCTTGCAGTGTTGCGAGTGCAACACTGCGAAAGGGTTGACGACCTATCTCAATCACAACGTCATAGCGAAAGCACGTCATTTCGTTGTGCGCAGCGCCAGACTTTAATCTCAGTGAAATCGATTGAATACGTGGTTCAAGACTGCGTAAAGTCGAAAAGAATCTTGGATGAATCAAGAGTTCTTCTTCGCGATCGATGGCGGCTTGAATCCTTCTGTTTAATTCCTCTTTATCGCAATGGTCCTCTGCCTGAAATAACTGCACCGAGGTATGTTGCAATTCCAACATTTGCAAACCACGTAAGTCACCTATAAAGAGCCTTCCACCATCCGCCACTTTTGAGCAAGCGCCTAAGAGAGCTTGGATCAGATAGTCTACGGTTGGAAAATATTGGGCGACTGAATTGATCACGAAGGTATCGACTGATTCTTGCTCAATGTCATGTAAGTCGTTCGCGTCGCGGCACAGTAACGAAACATGATCAAAAGAATGTGTTTCGAGCCGTCTCTGCAATCGTTCGATCACTGCGCGTGAGAAATCTACTCCCGTGTATTGAGCGACATGAGGTGCTAACCGCGACAGTAACAGCCCAGTCCCACAGCCAATCTCCATGACACGTTGGGGTTTGAGCGCCAAAATACTGGATACGGTCTGCGTCACCCACTCTTTCATTTCCTCTTTTGGAATAGGTTGTCTAGTGTGACTGCTTAGCCAACCACTGAGATCATCCCAGCTCGTTTCTGCGCCGGCAGTGCCGCGGTATGTTTCATTCCATACAGTCTGCCATTTTTCATTCAGGGTATTGGTTCGGCCTTGATCCTGAGTAGACTCTTTCCAATCGGTCTTTGTTTCCACATAGGCCACGAGCTGGGCCTGGCCGAGATGGTCGGGTCGCGCGATTGCGACGGCATGGCTGACTGCCGGATGTTCGGCGAGTTTCGCTTCGATTTCACCTAGTTCGATGCGAAAGCCTCGAATTTTGACTTGATGGTCAATGCGACCGACATAGGTGATGATGCCGTCCTCTCTCGCGCGAACTAAATCGCCGGTTCGGTAGATTCTGGCGCCGGGTACTTCGCTATACGGATCTGGAAGAAATCGTTCCGCGGTCAGGCCGGGTTGACCAAGGTAGCCGCGACCAACGCCAAGACCGCCGATATAGAGTTCTCCGGAAAGTCCTTGTGGGGTCGGATCCAATGACGCGTCGAGAATATAGGTCTGTGTGTTGCCGATCGGAAGCCCGATAGCCGCACCGGATCCAAGCTGAGCATTCTTTTCGGCCTCTGTGCGTTTGACTTTAGTGGCCACTGACCAGATCGTGGTTTCTGTTGGACCGTATAGATTCCAGATTTGTGCGTCGGTTTGTACAAGCTGATTCGCCAGTGCACTGTCGAGAGCCTCGCCACCACAGAGGATGCGCCGCATTGGAAAGGTTTTAGTCCCCGTTGCAAGCAGCATACGCCAAGTCGATGGTGTTGCTTGCATGACGGTCGGCAGATGGGTTTCAATTTCCCTGAGGAGTTGAAAGCCATCAGAGACCGTTTCGCGAGAAACAAGAACGACCCTGGCCCCGGTAATGAGGGGTAAATACAACTCAAGGCCTGCGATATCAAACGAAATCGTGGTGACGGCTAAAAGTACATCCTCGGTCTGCAAGCCCTGCTGATCTTGCATGGTTAGCAAGAAATTGAGCAAGGCTTGATGCGAAATCTGTACGCCTTTCGGCTTGCCGGTAGAGCCAGAGGTATAAATAACGTACGCAAGTGATTCGGGTGCAATGTTTGGGCTGTTCGCTCTGGGCGGGGTTATTAAGATCTCGCTCCAGTCACGATCCAACAATATTCGGACAGCGACTCTACAGCTTATATGAGCGGCATGACTAGTGTGCTTAGCGTCTGGAAGGCATGATTCAGTCGCAGTTTGTGCAACGATGATTCCGAGTTGAGCGCTCTCGATCATGGCCGCCAGTCGCTCTTTTGGATAATCAGGATCTAGGGGAATATAGGCCGCACCGGCTTTGAGGATGCCAAGCAAGCCGACCATCATATTGATCGAACGATCCAGACAAAGACCGACGAGTGTCTCTACGCCAACGCCTTTGTTGAAGAGGTAGCTCGCGAATTTTTCAGCGGCAAGATTGAGTTCTGCGTAGGTTATGGATTGTTCACCCATCGACACTGCAATGTTATCGGGTGATTGGCGCGCTTGCTCTTCGAACAGACTCACGATGGATTGTTCAGTCGGCAGGGTCTGGTAGGTTTGATTCGCCTCGAACAAAACAGCTTTTGCTTGAGACGCTGACATCAGCGGGATGCGCGCAACGATTTGATCGCGCGACTGGATCAGGCCTTTGAGCATATTGGTGTAATAGCTTACAAACCTCTCGATCCAGCTCAAGTCGAACAAGGCCGTGTTGTATTCGAACTCACCAAGCAGTTCGCCGCCTTGCTCTTCGAGTTTCAAGGTTAGGTCGAACATCGAAGTCGCGGTATCCATCGGGATGCTGGTCATGGAGAGATCGCCGATCTTGAGCCCTGTTCTTTCCTGGTTTTGCGTCTGCAAAATAAACATAACTTGGAACAAGGGTGTAAAGCTTGGGTTACGTTCGGGTTTGAGGTGCTCCACTAGCCGTTCAAAGGGAATATCTTGATTTTGAAAGGCTTCGAGACAATTGTTTCTAACTTGCGCAAGCAGTTCGTGTCCCGTCGTCTCGGGCCCCAGCGAGGTGCGCATGACCAGTGTGTTGACGAAGAACCCGATCAATGGCTCGAGATCTGGGTGAGTACGATTGGCGATCGGAGAGCCCACGACAACATCTTCTTGACGGCTATAGCGCGAGAGCAGGGCCGAAAATCCCGCTAATAAGGTCATGAACAGGGTGCATCCGGCAGCTTGGCTGAGGGCTTTGACTTCAGTCAGCAACTCGGCGGGAAGAGCAAAGCTATGCGCCGCGCCACTGAATGTTTGCGCGGGCGGGCGTGGACGATCCGTCGGCAAGTCAATCAGTGCGGGCACGCCGGCGAGTTTGTTTTTCCAGTAATTGAGTTGGTTGTTTAAACGAGAGCCGCTGAGCCAGTTTCTTTGCCATGAAGCGAAATCCCCATATTGGATCTTGAGAGCAGGCAGGGGTGAGGGCTGACCTTTGACGAAGGCTTCATAGAGGGTTTTAAATTCATGAAGCAGGACATTTCCGACAGACCAGCCGTCAGAAATGATGTGGTGAATCGAGACAGAGACAACATTATCAAGCGCAGAGAGCCGCAGAATACTGACCCTGAGCAACAGATCGCGAGTCAAATTGAATGTTTTTTGCGCTTCGAGTCGCAAGAGTGTTTCGAGCTGTCGTTCCTGCTCAATGACGTCTAAAAAGCTCAAATCAACCTGAGGGATGTGAAGGGTGACGCGCTCGGCAATGACTTGCGCTGGTTGACCCCGCTCGGATTGAAAATTAGTGCGCAATGATTCGTGTCTTTGAATGATTTCATCAAAGACGCGGTGTAAGGCTTTATAGTCAAGCTGCCCGTGTAGACGGAAAGCGATTGGCATATTGTAGGTTGCGTTCGCACCTTCAAGCTGATCTAAAAACCAGAGTCGCTGCTGAGCGAAAGACAACACGTCGCGACCGCTCGAGCGATCGCGCTTATTTATTTCTACATAACCGAATTGCTCTTGTTCGCCTATACTCTTGGAGAGTTGCAGCAATGCACGTTTAGCTGGCGATAGTTTGGCCAGACGGTCAGCGACAGAACTCATTCAACAAACTCCTGACCAATGCTGGTGTCTTCAATCTTGATCGAATAATGGTCGTGATCAGCGATTGTGAATGACGAAATCAAACGAGAATCCACCGCGCGAAAAAATAAAATAGCCTCCGGCGACGAGGTCACTCACAGCTTCGGGCAAGTCTGCGGGATCGGCAAGCAGTCTTTGCTTGAATGATTCGTCAGCCCAGCATTTTTTGATAAGTTTTTCGTAGGGTTTGGCGTGGTTAAACATGTTGAGCCATTTTTTTTCGGAGTGAGAGAGGTCGCATGTCGGTCCAAACAGTATTGATATGTTCGAGGCATGCGCTTTTGATGCCTCTGAAGCCTGCATCATGCCAGCCCGCAGGCAGGTCTTTAAAGTCTGGCCAAATAGAGTATTGTTCTTCGTGATTGATCACGACGATGAAGATCGGTTCTTTGGATTCTGAGGTCATAGTTGAATGTCTGATTAAAAATCACGATGCCTCAGCGTGTGCATCGATTGAAAAAATCACGACAAATCTCGCGACTCGTATAGAGTTCAGTTTATTCTCTATCCTTTATCAAACCAACGCGCAAGCAGTATCACCATGGCAGATTACTCGCAAAACCTCACGCAGGCGTTGGTATGGCATCTCGAGCCTGAGAGTATCGAAGATGCCGCAACGTGTGATTCGTTGATGCGATGGTTGTCCGATGATGAGCGCGCGCGCATGCAGAGATTTCATGCATCGCGCCATCGGCACGCTTACTTAATCAGCCATGCGTTAGTCAGGGGGGCATTGGCTAGAGAGCTTTCGTGCGATCCTGGCAGCCTTGTGTTTGAGACGAATGCGTTTGGTAAACCTCAACTGGTGCAGCCTGCGTCAACGCCGCGCTTGGAGTTCAATTTAAGCCACACAGACGGACTCTGTGTGGTGGCGTTGTCTTGGCAATCCAGGCTTGGTTGTGATGTCGAGCACTTAAACCGACTGGGTCTCGATGTGGAGATCTCGAGACGATTTTTTACGCCTGAAGAAAGCGAAGAGATCGCAACGCATCCTTCCGAGCGACAAATTCACCGCTTGCTATCTTATTGGACGCTCAAGGAAGCCTATATCAAGGCGGAGGGGAAAGGATTATCCATGGGCCTTGATACGTTTTATTTCAGTCTTGATAACGACTCGCCAAGACTGATACTCAAGCACGGTGCCCAGCAACCATCAGCGTCATGGCAGTTTCAGCAAGTGATTCTGAGGGATCGTTTCCTGTTTTCACTCGCGATCGCATGTGCTGAAGGCGTCTCGGAGAGCAAAGAAACAACGGTTGTATTTAATCAAGCAGATTGGATCGCGCATTCTTTGCAATAGGTTCAATCAGATGCCCGGCCTGTGAGGTTTTGCGAGCATTGAAGCACGAGCGCCTCTTAACATGTATTTCATGCGTATTGAATAACTCTTTTAAACTTAGGATAATTGCGTCCATGTCGATTAGATCTATTGTTGGAGGTCTGTCTGCTGCGGCCTTATTGGCACTCTCGGGTTGCAAGTCGATTGGCCCGGACTTTAATGAAATGACTGCCGCATACGCGGGCAGCATGGAAGTCCATTCACGCAACAACATATTGACTAATATCATGCGTGCCGCTTTTGACATGCCCATGACTTTTACGGACATCCCTACTGTTTTGGGACAGGGTTTGACTCAGGGGCAGGCCGGATTGACTGGCAATATCATGAGTATGGATCCCTCGACGCTGGCAGGATTCTTTTCGGCGGCACCACAAAGTAATTACACTCTTCAAGCTGGTCTAACAGTATCCCGGCAGTTTAGTTTCACTCTTTCCTCCCTCGATAATCAACAATTTACCAAGGGATTTTTGACGCCGGTGTCTCTGGACAACGTTCACTTTTTTGCTAAGTCAAGCCAATTATCTAAAGATCTTTTATTCAGTATTTTGGTTTATTCGATTGGAGTACACGAGCCGGGCAAACCAACCCAGGTCTTTTATAACAATCCAGCTGATCCCGATTACCCAAAATATGAAACGCTCATTAATACGCTTCTTGATTTCGGGCTTACCACTGAAGCTGTCGTTAAGCCTATTGATCTTGGGCCCGTCCTGACCTCCGAGCAAGCGGTGCGTTACATGACAAGCCCTATCGGGAATTTGCCACCTGGTGTGATACTGCGCAAGCTAAACACTCCGCAAGGTGAGCGTTTTCAGGCTTCCATCGTGAAACCGACGACTAGTTTTTGCATGAGAAATCGCGAAAAACAAAACGAGATTGCTGCACGTTTCGGCACAGGCATCTTCTGTAGCGATACTGACAGTAAAGGCAATGTTATCAACAAGCAACAAAGTGCAGCAAAAGGATCGGCTTCTGTCCAGAGACTTAGCATTAATATTCGTTCCACCCGCGATATCTTCCGCTACCTCGGCAAGGTTGCGGCGGACCAAACAGCCTCTACGCCTCGTGTTATGAAGGTTAGAACTTATATGGGTTATGGCAAGTACGACTACATACCACTTCTTAAGGTTAACAAGGGTTCAAACACAGGGTCTGGTCCCGTGATAGCTTCGGTTAAGTATTTTGGAAATGATTACAGTGTTCCGCTCGAAAAAAATGGATACTCCTCGGTTGTGTTTGACTTGTTGTCCCTACTAGTGACATTAAGCAAGATCCCTGGTGCGATTCCAGCTTCACCTGGAATCTTGATACAGTAATGAGATTATCTTTTACTGTCTTAATCCAGTAACGTAACTTTATTATCATGATTACTCTAATTTTCTAGCTCTTAAGATGGAGAAGATGATGACTACAACAACCGATGCAACAGATACTTATGCCGTTGAGTTAAAAAAATTTCAGCGTCTGGATGCGGCTGGAGAAATTATTGCTTCTAATACAAAGTGGAGCGTAGCGGCATCTTTGATCCCCGTTCCTTATTTGGATATCGCCGCACTCGGGGCTATACAGGTCAATATGATTGTTAACTTGGCAACCTTGTACGATCAGAAGGTGACCAAACAAGCAGTGCAGGGCGTGATTTCAGTCATGTTGGGTACGCTTGTTCCGGCTGGCGCCGCGCAGCTCGCTGTGACTTCAAGCGCAAAGTTGGTGCCTGGTTACGGCACGGCAATTGGTACAATTTCTTTGGCTACTTTTGGTACAGCAGCGACTTACTCAATCGGTAAGGTGTTTGTTCGTCACTTTGAAAAAGGTGGCACGATAGGAAATTTCAGTACAGCTGCTGTTCAGGAAGACCTCAAAAAAGAATTCGCACAAGCTTCGGAAAGCTGAGCACTCGTTAGATTTCTTTCTGCGGATCATGTGCTTTAAACACATGATCCGTAACCATTTCCGATCCCGCAGCCGAGAGCTGTTTTGTCAATAAGGTTGTTTGATCGAATGAAAGTCATCGCAGTCGCAAATCAAAAGGGAGGGTGTGCTAAAACGACAACAGTCGTGAATTTAGCGGCCGGCCTAGCACTGCGTGACTTTTCAGTTCTCGTCATCGATCTTGATTCTCAAGCAAATGCAACGAACTGGTTGGCTGGAAGCGTCAGCACGCCCGGTTCTTGGCAAATGTTGACAACACGTGAAGACTTAGCAAGCCTGATTGTTCCTTCCAGTGTTTCAGGGGTTTCTTTGCTTGCCGGCTCAAGAGAACTCGCTAATCTCGAAAAAGCCTTGGCGGGCGAGTTATCAGTCGAGACTTTGCTTAAACGCAGACTGGCAAAGCTTGGTAAAGAAGCTTTTGATTATGTATTAATCGATACACCACCAACCTTAGGGCTGATTACACTGAACGCTTTATCGGCTGCTCAGCAGTTACTGATTCCCCTGACGACACACGTCATGAGTTTGTCGGGCGTCGCACAAATGTTTAGAACCGTGGATCAGGTCCGGGAAGTTTTAAATCCAGACCTTAATATACTTGGACTCGTGGCTTCGCGCGTCGATCTCAGAACACGCCATGCAAAAGATGTGTTGTCGACTCTGTCTGAGCGGTTTGGCGATAAGTTATTAAAAAGTTATGTGTATGAAAATGTCAGACTCGCTGAAGCTCCGTCCTTTCAACAAAGTATCCTGACTTACAATCCACTTTCCACTGCAGCTCAAAATTACAGAGACTTGGCTGATGAGGTTGTTGCATTGACTTCGTCATTTAACTAAAAGCTAAAACTATGGCCTCACGTTCAAGAAAAACCATCCTGAGTAATCCGCTCGACGACATTAATCCTCAGAGTGTTTCAAAAGTATCGCCTTCCAAAAAGAGCGCTTTAGAAATACAAGCTCCCTCTTCAAAAAAATCCACTGCTAAGAAGACGTTCTCGAAATTGACCAAAACAACCCCAAGCTCAGCAAAAAAAAATCTTCAGAAAAAAACATCTGTAAAAGAGACACCTGTAAAAAAGACGGCATTAAAAACCGTCAAGAAAGATGCTGAACCGAGTGTTGAGTCTGCTCAAGCAATGTCAAAGTTCGATGAGTTGGCTGAAGTATTGATTCTTGACGCCACAAATAGTCAAGCGAAAGCGAATAATCATTCGAAAAGTAAAAAGCAGTCCTCTGAAACAATTCAAAATCAGCCACGTGCCGACGATGTGTTTGATGCGGAGTTGAGCAAAGAGCCACCTTGTGGGTTGATACGCGTTCGCCTCATCTCCGATCGTCAAACGCGCGCGATGAAAGTCGTCAAAACCTGGTCTCAATGGTCTGTTGCAGCAGGAATTGTTCCTGTACCACTCATGGATGTGGCATTGGTATCGGGTATTCAGGTCAAGATGATTTATGACTTGTGCCAGATCTATAGCATCCCATTTGAAAAAAAATCTGCCCTCGCCGTTGCAAGCGGTCTCGTCGGCGGATCTTTGAGTTCAGGTGTTGCTCGAATAGCCGGTGAGATGGCATTGAAAACAATACCCTACGTCGAACAAGTATTGCAACCTACTCTGGCTTTCGCGACGACCTACAGTATGGGTTATGTTTTTGTAAAGCATTTCGAAAGTTCGGGAACGCTCTTGAATTTTGATACGAGTAAGATGAACATTTATTTTCAAGAACAGTTTGAGAAAAGTAAAAAACTGTTTTCCAAAAAACAAGCTGCAACCGCTTGAGTATCATAGAGTTGTTTATAAATAATGCGTCTTAACATCCAGTCAGACTTAATTCAGTTTATCGCGCGTGAAAGCCTGAGTGATCTGAAAAGAGTTATCGCCATATCGTTCTTTGTTGGTTTGACCAATATGGGACTGATTGCCCTGATTAATAATGCTGCAGCCGATGTGAGCGAAGGTGAAAGCGTCACTCTGCAGTTTTTTATGTTCGCCATCATGCTGACGACGTTTCTGCTCATGACGAATATCGCGAACAGAGAAAACATCAAAAGCACCCAGAATCTGATCTATAAGTTTAAGATGCGGATCATGCGCGAGGTGTTTCAGTCCGACATCTCTAAAGTAGATGATATTGGACGGGCTGAAATACTGCAAATCCTAGCCCGTGACACCCAGACTGTTTCTCAGTCCCTCACGATTTTGGTTGCTGCATGTCAGTCTTTGGCGACGCTTGCGTTTTTGACGCTTTATATGGCGACGATATCGTTAACCGCATTTTTTATTATCTTGATCTCGAGTGTGCTTATCTTCACGGCGGGCATAAGTGCGCTGCGCAACGTGACGGATGAGCTTGAAAAAGTATGGAAGCGGGAAAGTGCTCTCAATGAAATGTTCTCTGATTTCTTGAATGGATTTAAAGAAATCAAGATGCACTCAGATCGCGCTTATGATATCTCTCGCGAAATGGTGGACGATGCCCGAGAAACGACGGACGTGAAAGCACAAGTGTTGATCTTAGTGGCGAATTTTTTTAACTATTTGCAGGTGCTGTTATATGTTGTCGTTGGTTTGATGATTTTCGTCGTTCCGATCATCTCTACGGATTTTTCAAAGAGCGTGATGCAGGCGGCGACGACCTCGCTCTTTTTGACGGCGTCTCTGACAGGTATTATCCAGAGCATTCCAAACCTTTCTCAGTCCAACGCTGCAGCACGCGCTTTGACACAACTCGAGAAAAAATTACTGTCCAGCAGTGATGAGCACAAGAATAATGCGCGTGAAGTTTTTGGCGATATTGAATCTATTCGTATTGAAAATATCAGATATCACTATCCAAATGGACAAGCAAATGAAAAGCCGAATGAAATTCGCGTAGACAATCAAAAATTTGGACTAGGTCCGATCAGTTATGAGTTCGAAGCTGGCAAGGTGTATTTTGTTCGTGGCAATAACGGCTCAGGCAAGACCACGTTGATTCGTATTCTGGTTGGCTTGGCTCAGGCTGACGAGGGCGATATCTATGTCAATGGCACACCGATTTCTTTGCCTGCCACCAGTGACTATCGAAATCTCTTTTCGGTTGTTTTCACGGATTTCCATCTGTTTAAAAAGCTTTATGGTTTGAGTGATGTCACCCCTACCGAAATTGATCATTTAATTGAACTTTTCCAGATGAAAAAGAAATTGTCGATCACTGACGGTGTTTTCTCGAATCTTAGATTTTCAACGGGTCAAAAAAAGCGCCTTGCCTTAATGGTTGCCTTGCTTGAAAAGAGGCAAGTAATTATTCTTGATGAGTGGGCCGCGGACCAGGATCCTGAGTTCCGTCATTTGTTTTATGAGAAGATCATTCCGATGTTTAGAGCGATGGGAAAAACGGTAATCGCGATTACCCACGATGATCATTACTATCAATCCGCCGATCATTTGCTTCAGTTGGTAAATGGCCAACTCGTGTCAAGCTGAGATGAACATGCAAAAGACAAAGCGTCATATTTTCTCTCGCGCATGGAATGCGTTATTGCGCTGGGCACAAAAAAAAATATTGACCATTTTCTTCTTGGTCGTATTGCTCGTGTCCTCATTAATTGTATTGTGGCCCCGGATGTTTGTCCTCGTTCCCGCAGGCAATATTGGCGTGATCTATCGACCCTTGAGTCAGGGTGTTGACCTTGGTTTTGTGTTGCGGGAGGGTGCGTATCTGATTTTGCCTTGGAACAAGGTGACGCAGTATACGGTGCAGATTCAACTCAAAGAATTGCATCTTGAGTTGATGACATCGGACCTGCTCAAAACGAACGTCACGGTTTCTTTTCAGTTCGAGGCCAATCCCAATACGCTACCGTTGCTGCACAAATATGTTGGCGTCGACTATCTTGAAAAGCTGATCATTCCACAGGTCATTAAAGTCACCCGTGAAAAAGTCGCTCAGTTGAATTCGCGTATGGCGTATACCGGTGATATTGGTCAGGTCGCCAGTGATATCGCGATCACGACGGATAACCTTTTGATCCAACAACTTAGCCCGCCAGGTTTATCTAATGTGCGTTTAATTCGCGTGAGTTCCGTTCAGCTTACTTCAGTGTTATATCCCCCCTTCGTTCAAGCGGCGATTGATAATAAAGTCGTCGAGTCGGAAATTGCCGAAGCTTATAAATTCAAAATCCAAGCTTCTCGCCTAGAAGCCGAACGTAAGGTGATTGAGGCGACAGGTATCCGTGACTTTCAAAATATTGTGAACGAGGGGATGACGGAAAATTATCTGAGGTTCCGCGGCATCCAGGCGACAGAGGAGTTAGCCAAATCTTCGAACGCCAAGACGTTGATATTTGGTTCAGGGCCATCTGGACTACCATTGGTGTTGGGTAATGCGGTGGATAATGCACCACCCGGAGCAATTGGAGGAACTGTGATTCAGGATCCGTTGAAGCAACCTGTGATGCAATCAACGGAAAGCAGCCAGACAAAAAAGAATGCTGTGACAAAAGACGTCCCTGCGAAGGGGGGAGCCACTAAGGATGTACAACCTCAGGAGTCACCGACTAATGAACCCCCCGCGCCAGCGGCAGCGGTACCCATTAAAAAATAGATCAAACGAGTCTTGGTACACGCATTACATTGTGAACTAAGCGGCTCTAAAAGAGAAGAAACGTCTAGTCTTAGAGAAGAAACGTCTAGTCTTTTTCTGGGGGGGCAGGGGTGTTACCGGGCTGAGTTCTGTTGTCTTTGTTGTCTTTGTTGTATTTGTTGTCTTTGTTGTATTTGGACATGTTGTACCGAAAAAGAGTAACGCGGCCCCTACGACCAACGGTGTCATATACAAGGAAGTCAGCAATACTCCCCAAAACTTTAATCGACTGTTGCGTCCCAGATAAGCCAACAATATCGAAAAAATAATTTGGGCTGCAATGATGTAGTACATGCTCACTCCCATGTCATAAAATAAATAAACTTTGTCTCATTATTTGGTCAATCATACTAGAGAGTAGGATTAAAGAGAGGCTATTTTTTTATCGTTTTTTTATGATTTGCAACGGAATCTCTGGTTCCAAGCGCTTCCAAAAGCTCCAAAGACAACTCTCCGCTCGCTAAAAGTGCCTCGACCTCTTCGTCGGTCATGCTCTCAAGACAATCAAGTTGGGCGGCGAGCTGATCCGTATCACTATTTTCCAATTGCTTGTCCAAGAGCGCCTGGCTGAGTTGCGCGACGGTCGGATGCGCGAAAAGAAGCGCGATATCGACGTTGACTTTAAAGTCATATTGAAGCTCTAGAGTGAGCTGTGCCCCAAGCAGGGAGTGCCCCCCCAAGTCGAAGAAATTGTCTTCGACGCCGATTTGCTTGATACCCAAGCATTTTTGCCATGTTTGCGCAACGCTTTGCTCATACTCGTTGCGCGGAGCAACATAAGGGTTGGACAGGTAGGGGCGTTCGTACAGGCGATCTTCCGAAGAGGTGGCTGGACCCGAGGCGCTGTTCTTCTGTTGCCGCAGAATTTGTTCGCGGCGCGCCATCGGTGGATTGGTTGCGATCGTGACGCAAGCCATTTCATCGAGCTTCATCAGACGCTCAAACGCTTGCATTCCTTCTTCAGGAGACAAGGGTAGATCTGTCCGTGCAGAAAGTTCTGATTTAGCGGTATTTTCTGCTTTCCAACTGTCCCATTGGATAACCATCCATGGCACATCGTGACGTTGATTATGTTGATGGGCAAAGGCTTCGAGATGCAGCGCGGCGACAGTGTGGGCGACTTGTCCTGTGCCGCTGATTTGCGCCGTTAAAGACGACATCACCATGCAAAGATTCACTTCATGCTTTTCTAATGCCGTTTCTAGCTCGAGGAGTTGATTCTGTTGCGCGTTCCAATAGGTCGAAAGCGCTTGTTCGTCTAGTGCTTGTATGAGCCCAAAGGGTTTTTTAGAGTGCATATCGACGGCATGTATAAATACATCGATGGCTTGCCATTTTTCTTGGACGCGTTCAAGGAGCGCAGAGAGTGACTGTGTTGAGATCTCCTTGAGCTCTACGGCCTCGACGCTCGCTCCGAGCGCTCTTAAGGACTCGATCTCCGCTTGTCGGCGTGTCAGTGTCGCGCTTGATTGGGCGGTCAGCACCATTTTGCTACCCGGAAGTTTGGCCAGTGCTTTGGCAAAGACGAGGCCTATATCTTCTAGACCATCAGTAATTACATATACACAGTGAGCTTTAAAAATACCCAACGCGGGATCGCGTTCCTCTGGGTGGATTGGGCGCAATTCTGGAATCCAGCGATTGCTATTACGCAAGACGATTGTTGAATCACAGGTCTCGCTTACCAATTCCGCTGTCAGTTTTTCACAGAGTCTTGATAGTTTTTTTGTTGTAGTTGGTGTAATGATATCGATTGTTTGCGTATCGAAATGTGTGAATTCATAGTTGAGGGTACGCATCATGCCAAGCAGTGCTGCTTGAGCGGGCTCAATCGTTAAGCTCGGATCGGTCGCGAGAACATGTTCACTGATCGCGGCGAGTCGCAATGGCCGATCATCGCGCTGTGCCGAGATTGCTTGAACGAGTTTGATCAGTGGATCGCAGACAGTGCTAAGCGTACGGGTGATTTTGTCACCGTCTGCTGTATGCGAGCCATTCAGAATGGGCAAGTACACCAAGGTGTCACAGTCCTTGCTCGAGACGACGCACTCATCATGGGTATGCGACAGAGAGACGGTATGACCCTGTTTAGCCAAGGTGTCGCGCAATAGGCTTGCAAGGGGACTCGATGGTCCGTAAAGGGAAAAGCGTTGTGCATTTGGCGTCGCTTTTCCATTTGGGCTCTGACTTAGTACCCAGCCAGGCAAATAAAACCAGTCGTCTGGATTCTTACGGCGACGTGCATCGTTCTGCGCGAAACTTGAAGCTGATTTCTGACCACCAGGTTGAATCCAGAATTTTTGTCTTTCAAAGGGATAGGTCGGAAGCGGGACACGCAGTCTACTCTCGTTTTCATAAAAACCTGCCCAGTCAATGGCGACACCAGCACACCAAAGTTGGCCCAGCGCGGTGAGCATGAAGGCTTGCGCGCCGATGGTTGCTTGCGCGGTCGGTAAGCTTACGACTAACGTGCGTTGATTTTCCTGAACCGCTATCGAAGCCAGGCTGGTCAGGGTGCGTCCTGGACCTATTTCGAGCAGAACGGCATGCTTGTCTGAATGCAATAAAGTTTGAATCCCAGCTGAAAAACGTACAGTTTGTCTGATGTGTTCACGCCAATAGTTGGGGTCGGTGACTTGCGCTGCGGTGATCCAGGTGCCAGTTAGGTTGGAGATATAAGGAATCTGAGGAGCTTGAAAAGAAATATGCCGCGTTTGAGCGCTAAAGCTCTCAAGCATTGGCTCCATCATCGAGGAGTGAAAGGCGTGCGAAGTTTGCAGGACCGTGCCGTTGACGTTCTGCGCGAGCAAATGTGCTTTGAAGGCGTCGATGTTTTCAATGGTGCCTGAAACAACCGTAAGGGCTGGTCCATTGACCGCTGCGATATCAAGAGAGATCTTACTTGCCGTGAGTTGTTCCATGACCTTGTGCTCAGCCAAGGGTACAGAAAGCATAGCTCCAGGCGGCATGCTCTGCATCAGGCGACTGCGAATACTCACCAGTGTTAGTCCATCCTCCAAGCTAAAGACGCCGGCCAGACAGGCGGCGACATATTCGCCGAGGCTGTGACCGATCATGGCCTTAGGTGCTACACCCCAGCGCATCCACACGCGCGCGAGGGCATATTCAAGTGCGAAGAGCGCAGGTTGTGTCAACGAGGTATTTTTGAGCATTTCCTGAGCTTGAGCCTGCGCCTCAGGAAGTGGGAAAAGCACGGCGCGAATATCCTGACCGATCAAGGGTTCCAGAAACTCGGCACACTGATCGATGAGGGCGGTGAATAAAGGTTCATGTTGATAAAGCTCTCTACCCATGCCTGAATACTGGCTTCCTTGTCCGGGGAACAAGAACACAATTTCCGGCGCGCTTGAGGACTCTACGAAGGCAGACGTTGTATTGGGAAGCTGTTGAATCGCTTCTTGGATATCTTTAACGGAGAGGCTCAAACGATGAGAAAACCGTTTTCTGCCGCGTTGCAAGGTATGCGTGACATCCGCGAGGTTACACGTGGGATGTTCGGTCAGGTGGTTCACCAAGCGTTGGACGCTTGAGTTCAAGGCGGATTCGGTGCGCGCGGATAGCACCAGAAGGTGGTTGGCACGCGAGCTTGAGCCTGGCTGTGCCAGAGGGGCCTCGGCAAGGATGGCATGGGCATTCGTGCCACCGACACCAAACGAACTTAAGGCCGCGATTCTGGGTTTGTTTTCCTGGCGTGGCCAAGGTTTCAGTGTGTTGACAATATAAAAAGGCGTATTGGGTAGATCAAGCTTTGGGTTGGGAGCTTGCCAGTGCAGAGTTGGTACCAACTGCTCATGCTCAAGTGAAAGTGCTGTTTTGATCAGCCCGGCGAGTCCGGCGGCCTTGTCGACGTGACCGATATTGGATTTCACTGCGCCCAAGCCGCAATAGCCTGTTAGGTCGGTTTGTGTTCTAAAGGCCTGGGTCAGCGCGGCGACCTCAATGGGATCACCCAAGGGAGTTGCTGTGCCATGGGCTTCGACATAGCTGATTTCTTCGGGCAAGACCCCTGCCATGGCCTGAGCTTCGAGAATGACTTCGGCCTGACCATCGATGCTGGGTGCGGAGTAGCCAATTTTGTCGGAACCATCATTATTGATCGCACTGCCACGGATCACGGCATGAATGTGATCACCATCAGCGATGGCATCGCTGAGTCGTTTCAGAACGACAGCCGCGGCACCATTGCCATCGACCAAACCACTCGGTGTGGCGTCAAACGGTCTGCAGTGCCCGTCTGGTGAATACGCCGTGCCCCCCTCGTCAACATAAGCCGTTTTCTGCGGCAGGTGCACTGTCACACCGCCGACGAGCACCATGTCGGACTGGTAGGTCAATAGATGTTGGCAGGCCATATGCACGCCAACCAAAGAAGAGGAGCAGGCTGTACCAATGTCGATCGCCGGTCCGTGGGTATTCATGCTGTAGGCGATACGCGTTGGGACAAAATCCTTGTCGTTATAAATCGACAACTGAAAACCGCCGACTTGCTCCATCAATCCTGGATTGGTCAGGATATTGAATGCAAGATAGGTATTCATCCCGGCACTCGTAAAAATCGCGACGCGACCTGGGTATTGCGCAGGGTCGTAACCCGCTCCTTCCATGGCTTCCCAGGCGCATTCAAGCATCACTCGGTGTTGCGGATCAATGAGTTCAGCCTCCCTTGGAGAAATGCCAAAAAAACTTGCGTCAAAGAGATCGACATCGGCGAGATAACCTTTGGCTGCGACGCTTTTTTCATGATTCACCACATCAGGGTCCGCACCCACGCCGAGCATTTCTTCTTTTGAAAACTGGACAATGGCTTCTTTACCGTCACGCAACAAGGTCCAAAAGGCATTGAGGTCGGGGCTGCCTGGCATTCTTGCCGACATGCCGATGATGGCAATGCTATCTGTCTGGTCGCGGTTGTCTGAATCTTGAGCCACAGAGGGATTTCCAATGGTCATGCGGTTTTACGACGAGTCGGACGTGCGCCCGCTGCGGCGCGTTGGCGTGAGGCTTGGTTCGCGGCAGCAGCTTTCTTGACGTTCGTTCTGTCCGCAATGATGGAGGGTTCGCTGATGATGGCGCTTTGCTTAGTGTTGAGATGGCGTACCAGCGATCCAATCGTTGGAAAGCGGAACAGGTCGATCAAGGCAAAGTCTTTGGGCAAGAGGTGCTGGATACCTTTAAAGACCTGAAGCAGGAGAAGGGAGTTGCCGCCGATATCGAAAAAGTTATCAAGTAGACCGATTTTTTCGTTCATGAGGCAGGTGCGCCAAACCCGTGCGATTTGCTCTTCGACATCACTGCCCGGACTAATGAAAATGGCAGCACTGTCCTGAGCGCTTTCATATGCATTTTCAGCGGGAACAGGAAGATTGACTCGATCGATTTTTCCGTGGGTCGTCAAGGGCATTTCGTCCAGTACAGAGAGTATGGACGGAACCATGTGTGCGGGTAAATTTTGTCTCAAGCTTTGTTTAATTGCCCCAACGTCAATGCTTTGGCCCGCTGCGGCAGTCACATAGGCCACCAGACGCGCGGCACCAGGTGTGTCCTGACGTAAGATGACCGCGGCTTCGCGTACGGAAGGAATGCCGATCAATGTTGTCTCGATTTCACCAGGCTCGATCCTGAAGCCATTGAGTTTGACCTGACTGTCAATACGACCTAGAAAAATCAAGGTGCCATCGTGGAGATACCGCACACGATCGCCTGTTCGGTAAAGGCGCGCGCCAGGTGCTTCAAACAGATCTGCAAAAGGATCCGGTACAAAAGAGGCTGCAGTCAGATCGGGACGATCTAAATATCCGCGCGCCAGACCGGCGCCACCAATATAAAGCTCACCCTCCACGCCTGGCGGAACAGGTTCGAGCGAAGCGTTCAACGCATACAGTCGGGTGCCTTGAATAGGTTGACCAATAGGTACGATCCCATTGATAGGTTGTTTGGCGATGAAAGTACAGCAGCCCACAACCGTTTCGGTTGGACCGTATTCATTAATGCCCAGAGTCGCTGTGCGCTCAAACCAAGGTGTCAGTGTTGAACCCAGGAGCGCCTCACCGCCAATCACGAGATATTTGGCGAGCTTGAGATCTTGATCGGGTGATTGTTCGCGCAGCGTGTTTAAGATTTCAAGATGCGCGGGCGTGAGTTTAATAAAACTGTACTTGTAAGACGTATTAACAAGCGCCTGCAGCGCCTGGAGCCCTTCGCCTTCGGGTAGCAATACAACTTTATTTCCCGCGACGAGTGGGACGAAGAGGCTGCTGATCGTCGCATCGAAACCAATCGATCCCAAAACGGGCGATCCATCGCCGACACGGGCCTCATAGGCTTGAACGGCCCACTCCAGATAATTGAGTAAGCCGGCATGCGTGATCATCGCTCCTTTAGGTTTGCCCGTTGAGCCGGAGGTGTAAATCACATAAGCGAGATTTGAAGGGTCCGTCTTGAGAGATAAATTATCCGAGCCGAGCTTATTCAGTGCTTTTGCTTCAAGATCCACGCACAATAAGGGGCTCGCTGTTTGATCAAGGTTATCTTGTACGCCACTCGTTGTCAGAACAATTTTTATTTTTGCGTCTTGCTGCAAAAAATGTAGTCGGGCCGCAGGATAGTTGGGATCCATGGGAACATAGGCAGCTCCTGCTTTGGTCACCGCCAACAACGCGACCATCAGATCAAGAGAGCGTGGCATACACACCCCGACACGGTCGTCTGCCTGAATTCCCAGTAATACCAGATGGCGCGCAAGTTGGTTGGCACGCGCATTGAGTTGTGCGTAGGTCAGTGACTGACCATCGATCATGTGCTCGACGACCGCGATGTCCTCGGCGTGTTCAACGCACACTGTCTCAAATACTTGAGCGAGGGTGCGCGGTATCGAAGCCGCCCCAGTCTCATTCCATTGAATCAACTGCTGGTGTCTTGAGGCGGGACTCAACAAAGGCAGACGCGAGAGCATGATCTCTGGTTGTGTGATCACTTGCTGGATAAAGAATTCAAAATTATCGACCAAGCGTTTAATCGTGATGGCTTCAAATAAATCTGTGTTGTAGTCGCAATCAAAGATCACTTGCTCACCGATCAAATTCGCTGTCAGCGTCAAATCGACTCTAGTGAACGCGATAGGGGGACTGTAAGGTGAGACGGTGATGTCGGCTACGCGTTGAGGGGTGGGTAAACGTTCAAGATTAAAGATCGTCGAGATCAGTGGTGACCTGGATATGTCTCTTTTGAGAGAGAGTTGATCGATCAATCTGGCAAAGGGATAGTCCTGGTGCGTATAAGCATCGAGAAGCGTGGTACGAATATGCTGAAGATGATGTTGAAAACTTGTCGTGTCGTCGATCTCACTCAGGATAGGTAAGAGATGCACGCAGTAGCCGACGAGAGATTGAGCGCCTTCCATGCCTCGACCCGTATAGGGGGTGCCGACGACAAGACGTTCTTGACTGCTTAATCTATGAATGTATGCGGTGTATGCTGCCATCAACAGCATATAAAGTGTGCAACCCTGTTTGCTTGCTAGAGTTTTAAGGGCTTGGAGAGTTGAATTTTGCAAAGTATGACGCAGTCTTGCACCTTGGTACGATTTGAGTTCAGGTCGGGGATGATCAATCGGTAATTCCAAGTTTGCGGGAGGGTTGGAAAATTGTTTTTTCCAATAGTGCTCATGCTTAAGCATCTTAGTGTTCGAGCGCTCCGACGCAAGCCACTGAACAAAATCGCGATACTGTTTAGGCGTTGAAAGTTTGGCCTGTTCACCGGTTTTAGCGGCGTCATACAGGCTCATCAGTTCACCGATAATCGTGCCCATAGAGGGACCATCGCTGACGATGTGATGGCCTGTCAGGAAAAGCAGGTGTTGGTTGTGCGAAACCTTGACCAGCGCCGCCTGAAATAAATGCTCTTCATTCAGATTAAAGACCTTGGCAGACTGTTCAAGCAGCCAGGACTGCAATGCAGCATGTTGATCTTTGCGTGCAGACAGATCGATATCGTTCCAAATGATTTCATCATGCTGAGAGATAGATTGTGTCTTACCGTCTGGATTGACGTTGGCACGCAAAGACTCATGACGTTGCATGATCTGATTTAATCCAGCCTTTAGCACTGCGATATCTGGCGTGCCTTCAATCCAGACGCAAGCGGGATCGTTGTAGGCACGATTGCCATCTTGGCTCAGTTGCGACAATACATACAACTGTTGTTGCGCTTCGCTCAGGGGATATTTCTTGTTTTGTGACACAGAGGCCGCGCTAAACATTTCTTTCAGGCGTGTGATGTTTGGAAGATTTTCCATGACTAGGCTAGTCGACACACCAAAATCGACAAAGCATGCGATTTCATCGACACCCATCTCAACCAAGCGTTGAATCATCGGGACACAGGCCTCTGGCGAACCGATCAAAGCCCGAGTTGCGACATAGCGCTCGTAGGCTTTGCGCACGACGTAGTCTTTGTCTTCCTGACTGGCCCGATTCACGTCTTTGAGGTGCGCTGGCAAGCTTTCCGCCATGCTTTGAAAGAGTGACAGGCTCGACAACAGATAATTGCACATCGGTTCGCGAGCCTGTTCGACTGCGGTTTCGTTGTTTTCGCAGAGGTAGCTGTGCATCAATACGGCGACATGTCCGACACTGGCAGGGTGCCCAGCCTCTGCAAGTGCTTGTCGATAAATAGTTAGATTTTTTTCAAGGTCTTCGAGCGATTGTCCAAGCAGGTTGGTCAATACACCCAACCCCATCTCTCCCGCTTTGCGGTAGGTCTCAGGATTGGCAACGACTGTGAGCCAACCGGAAAGCTCTGGTTGCTTGGGTTGTGGGTAGACGCGCAAAGAAACGTCTTTTCCATCGCCGCCCTTGAACGAGACGCTCTCGCCACGCCAGAGTCGACGCACGGTATCGATGCCTTCGAAAGTCAGTGCACGGTTATTACTAAAATTATCAGGCGCCAAGGCGAAGTCATTGGGATGCCAGCCTGAAGCAAAACTGATCCCAGCGCGACCATTGGAAAGATTGTCAACGACTGCCCATTCCTCGGCCACTCTCAAGGGATGGTGCAGAGGCATGACAACACTACCGGCACGCAATTGAATGTGCTTTGTTTCGCGGGCAAGTGCTGCCGCGAGTAAGGAGGGGTTGGGAGAAAAGCCGCCAAATTTATCAAAATGTCGCTCAGGTAACCAAATCGCACTGAAGCCATTTTGGTCTGCGTAGCGTCCACCTTGAATCATCAGGTCGTATTTGTCTTGAGAGAAGGCAGCGTCATAGTTGCCAAAGAAGTACAAGCCAAACTGCGCGCTTTTGTTGATCGCGCTGGTGGTGGCTGTCACGTTAGTGGAGGAGATTGCAGTGACAGCGGTCGCAATCGCGGCTTTGCTTGTATTAAGCGCCAGAGTAGGTTTGCTCTGACCGCTTTTTGGGGGGAAAAATCCCCCGTCACGCATTTCCTGAATCGTTTCTTTGATCGCCTGAATGACGAAATTGATATCCTCATCTGTATGTGCGGTCGAGAAAAAGCATGCGCGCCATTCCCAGATGTAGACGCCTTTATCAAGCAGGTGATAATAAAACACTTCGAGGTTACCCGGAAACTTAAAGCCGAACGTCGAGGCGAAGGTCACGACTCTCAAGGCAATCTCTTCCTCTTGGAAGAAGGTATTGAGCGTCTGGGCGAATGCGGCAGTCCTCTGGGTTAGACGCTCTTGCAAGGCAGGACCTTCGGCCTTGAGGTGACGCAGCGTCGCTAGGCAAGCTGCCATGGAAAAAGGATGTTGACAGAAGGTGCCGCCGAAATAGGTCCGTTTAGCCGTCGGATAAGACGCGTCACCGTACTGCCACATACCGCCATCGATACCGTCTAAATAGCGTGCGTCACCAGCCACTGCACCGATCGGAGTGCCTCCACCTACAATTTTTCCATAGGTTGCGATATCTGCCTTGATATTAAAAAGACCCTGTACGCCAGCCGGATGTGCTCGAAAACCGCTGACCATTTCATCAAAAATCAGTGCGACATCGAGCGCTTTGGTAAGTGCGCGCAGCTCTCGCAGGAATTCAATCGGTTGTAGATCGAGACGTCTACTTTGGACAGGTTCGACCAAAACAGCGGCGAGTTCGTGCGCATATTGACGAATGGTGACGAGAGACTCAGGATTGCCATAATCCAAAACAATCACGTCTTTTGCCACGTTCTTTGGAATCCCTGCAGCGACAGGCTTAGAGATCAACTCTCCGTCAGGTCCGCGGAACGACTCGGCAAGCGTCCCATCGGAGTGTCCGTTATAGGCACGATCAAAAATAACGATTTTGTCACGACCTGTTGCCGCGCGAGCGAGGCGCAACGCAATCATGATGGCTTCCGTGCCGGAGTTGGTAAAGCCAACGCGCTCGTGACCGGTCAGTTCGCAAAAGAGCTGCGAAATCTCCGCCATGTATTCAGTACGCGGACCTAGCTGAAAGCCACGCTTGATTTCTTCTTCGAGAATCCCTTTCATGTGATCGGGACGCGAGCCAAACAACAGGACGCCGAAACCCATTGTCAGGTCGACATATTCGTTTCCGTCCACATCGCGCATACGCGATCCTGTCGATTCGACGCCGGAAAGGGGATAGAGGATCTCTTTGGTGGAAAAGCGAAATCCAACACTCGCGCGGCTGTCAGCCAAGGTTGGGCGACATGCTTGAGCCAGTGCTTTTGATTTAGCGGTTTTCTGTTGGTATCGCTCCATCAACGCATTTTGATGCGCAGTTTGTTGCGCCGTCATGCCAGAAGCCGCGGATGGATTGATAGGTGTGTTCAAGGCGCGTAACGGTGAGGAGCGATCCTCGACTGGTGAGGTAGCAGGCGAAGTTGCCACAGTGGTAGGAGGTGCCGGTGCGACAGCAGGGACAGGCATGGCTACCGGACTCTTGGTCGAACCGCTCAGCATGGCGAATTGCTGAGATATTAATTGTGACTGAGCAAAGATCAGTTGTTGCATGGCAGACAAATGATCTCCCGAAAACGTCGGAGCGCTCATGGGCTGCACTGCAGCGCTGAGTATCTGCATCGCAGGCGCTGCCTGTGGTGCGACCAACGGGGTGGGGGCAAGACCATAGGTCGAATTGGCTGCGATATAGCGCGCGATGGCATCGAGGTTTGTGATTTCTTCGAAAAACTGTCTGATTTCGAGTTTCACGCCAAAGTTATCATCGATGACGCTGACCCCTGAGACGAGGACCAGTGAGTCGGCGCCCATCTCAACGAGTTGAGCATTGACATTAATTTCGCTCGGATCAAGACGCAGCAAACTCGAAAAAAGCTCACACAGTTTGGTCAGCAAGACCTGATGTCGCTGTTCCGTATCAACCTGCTTTGCTGGGTTGTCAGCGTGGCTCAGGAAGGGGGTGGTCATAGTCAATTCGTTCTGGTTAATCCAATAGCGTTTTCGTTGAAAGGGGTACGTAGGTAAGGCAACGCGCGTTTGTTTGTTTCCGATTTCAAAGCCAGTCCAATTGATAGAGAGACCGTGGACATAGGCGCTTGCAACACTTGCAGACATGTTTGCGTTGTCATTTTTTTCACTCTCGATTGAGTTGAGCCACGTGAGATCGGCGTTCGCTTGTCGACCTAGTTTCGACAGGACATTGCCCGGTCCAATTTCAATGAAAAGGGTATGGCCTCGCTCAATCAGTGACTGAAGGGCGAGGGCATATTTGACGGACTCGCGACAATGTCGCGCCCAATACGCGCCATCAAGCTTATCTTCTTTGCCGATCGGTCCGCCATTCAAGGCGGACACGTAGTGCAGCTTGGGTGCAGATGCAGGGATATCTTGTGCAAAGCTCTGGTACTGCTCCAGCATAGGATCCATCAAAGGAGAATGGAATGCATGGGTCACGCTCAGCGGTACTGTTTGAATGCCCAAGATGCGAAGGCTCTCTAGCGCCTCCTGCAGATGTGCCTTGTCACCGGCCACGACCGTATTGCCCGAGCTATTGAGAACAGCGATGTCGAGCGTTTGTTCATAGCCGACGATAGCCTGACGAACAGTCTGTTCATCTGAAAAGACGGCGACCATGCCACCGGCGTTACCGAGCGTCTCCATGAGCTTGGCACGCTGCGCGACCAATTGAATCGCGTCTTCAAGTGTCAGGATCCCAGCGATACAGGCTGCGGCATACTCGCCGATGCTGTGTCCGAGTGCGGCTGTCGGCTCGATGCCAAAGGAGCGCCAAAGTTGAGCGAGGGCATACTGGACGGCAAACAGTGCGGGTTGAGCATGACTGGCGCGTTGCAACAAGAGGGCGTGATCATCATCCGTTTGATGCAACAGAGCAGTCAGAGGGACGCTGAGCCAAGATTCGAGCAGTGTCTCGCAGGCATCAATGGCTGTCTTGTAGACGGGTTGGGTGAGATATAAATCCCTGCCCATGCCACTGAAAACACCGCCTTGTCCTGTAAAAAGAAAAACCGGACGTAAGGTCTTGGCGGGAGCGGGAGGGCTTATTTTGACTGCAGGGTCGAATTTTCCTTGGCAAACATCCGCCAACGCCGCCGTAAGAGCCAATTTATCTTGAGTCGTGATGGCGAGTCGATGCGCAAAATGACTCCGACCTGTATTCAAGTTGTAGCAGAGCTCAGCCAAAGAAATTTGCTTGCCCGCCGCACTCTGAAGGTACTGTCTGATTTGATTGCACAGTGCATCTAGGGCCGGTTTAGTTTTGGCCGAAAGGGCTAACAAATGATACTGTTTATCGATTTGTGCGCTGAGTTCTTCGTGGTCTGTATGCGGGGATTCTTCGACGATAAGGTGTGCATTGCTCCCACTCGCTCCAAAAGCACTCACAGCTGCCAGTCTCGGGTGACGTTGATCGCGGCGCCACGCAAGTGTTTGCGCTACGGGTTCAAGGTTTAAACCCGTCCAATCGATACGTGTATTGGGTTGAGTAAGATGTAGCGTCGCAGGTAAAGACTCGTGCTTGAGTGCAAGCAAAAGCTTGATAAAGCCCATGACACCGGCCGCAGATTCAAGGTGTCCGATGTTGGACTTGATCGAGCCGACTCTCAGGGGGGTCAGACGCCCAGGGACATTGCCCAGCACGATGCCAAGAGACTCTGCTTCGATGGGGTCGCCAAGCGAGGTCCCTGTACCATGTGCCTCAACATAATCGATATCTTTTGGATCAATCCCCGCTTTATCCAGCGTTCGGCGAATCAGTTGTTGTTGAGCAGCCCCATTGGGAACGGTAAAGCCACTACTGGTACCATCCTGATTGACGCTCGAAGCGCGAATCAAACCAAGAATCTGATCCCCTGCCGCGAGCGCATCTGAGTAGCGCTTGAGGACAACGATGCCGCAGCCTTCGCCACGCACGTATCCATCGGCGGCATTATCAAAGCTCTTGCAGCGACCATCCGGCGCCATCATGCCTGCAGCCGACAATGTGACATAAAGCAAGGGTGAAAGCGTCAGATTGACACCGCCAGCAAGTGAAATATCGCATTCGCGTGCCCTTAAGGCCGTGCATGCAAGATGAATCGCTGTCAAGGATGAGGAGCAAGCCGTATCAACGGCCATGCAGGGGCCTTGCAAACCCAGAACATAGGAGAGTCTACCGGCGCAGCCATTCAGAGGTGTGCCGGTGTTGAAGTAGGGGTTGACTTCGTCGTCGCGCGCATTGTTGGCTTGAAGCAAACCATAGTCGCTTGCAGTCACGCCGACAAATACACCGGTTTGCGTTCCTTTCAGTGCAGTGGCGGGAATGCCGGCATTCTCAAGCGCTTCCCAAGTGACTTCGAGTAAAATTCTTTGCTGCGGATCCATGCCTTCGGCTTCGCGCACGGAGATATTAAAAAAGTCAGGCTCGAATTGATCTGCGCCTTGGATAAACCCACCATGACGGGTGTAGGATTTTCCTGGTTTGCCAGGCTTTGGGTCGTAGTACTGATCGGCATTCCAGCGTTCGGCCGGCACTTTTTGAATCGCATCACGACCTTCACTGATCAGTTGCCACAATTCCTCAGGGTTGTTAGCCCCAGGCGCGCGACATCCTATGCCGACAACCGCGATCGATTCGCGTGCATCATGCTCAAGGCGATCAACTTTTTTTCGCAGCTTTGAAATCGCAGCGTACGCTTTTTGTAGGGGAGAGAGCGCCGAAGTCGTATTTTCGCTCATCGTGGCGTGTCCGTCTGGTTCAAAGCATCTAATTCTTGATCGATCAATAATACTAACTCATCGTCTGAGAGCTCTTCAATCTTAGTTGGTGAGGCCGTTGAGCGCTTGTTTTTTGAAACGGCCTGGGTCTCAACAGCAGATGAACGCTCTTGTGTGAAAATTTTCGTCAGTAAATGCGTGGTGAGTGTGTCAATCGTGGGGTAATCGAAAACAATCGAGGGGGGGAGGGTTTTGGCAACCAGATCTTCGAGAGACAGCCTGAAGTCAACCGATGAAATAGAATCCATGCCCATATCAAAAAAACCACGTGTGCGGTCGGGTAGTTGACCCGATGGAAAATGCAGCACCACCGCAAGAGCATGCTGGAGCTTATGAGCGAGAAACTCTGGTTGCTCACTTTCGAGAATATCTGTTAATTCGACATGCAGAGAGGAGGGTGCAGTGGCGGCAATCGCCCCTTGAGGTTGAGAGGCCGTCGAGGCAGCACGTTTGGTGGTCAGCATATTAAAGAGGGGCTGAGGACAACGTGTTTCGAAGAGGTGACTGATTCGGCTCCAATCAGCCTGAACAACTGCAATTTGCGCGAGGTTGCTAAAAAATAGATGCGACATCGCCTCTTGCGTTAATGTGGGATCCAAGGGTGAAAATCCGTTTGAGGTGGCAAGCGCCAAAGACTTTTCGTCAACCATGCCACCCACTGACCAAGGACCCCAGTTAATACATACGGCTTTTAGACCTTGTTGTTGTCGATACTCTGATAATCCATTTAAAAACTGATTGGCGGCCGTGTAATGTGACAGACCATGGGTGCCGATCAGACCCGCAATCGAACCATAAAGCACAAAACAGTCAAGATCGAGTGTCTGAGTCAATGTATGTAAATACCAGGCGCCAAGCGCCTTGGGTAACATGACGGCGTTCATAGCTTCTTGCGACATCTCTACCAAGGCATCATGACGTATGGCACCGGCCGCATGAATGATGCCTCGTAAAGGCATCTTATCCGTACTCAATCGATTAAGGAGCTGAGCAAGCTGAGCCACATGAGTGATGTCAACAGCTTCACTTTGGATCAAACATCCCGTTAAACGAAGCCCCTCAATTTCCTGACGCACGTGTTCGGTCGGAGGTGTCCTGCTGATCAGTACGATTTTTCCTGCCCCTTGCCTAGCCAAGGTTTTCGCAGCTTGCAAGCCGAGAGCACCGTGACCACCCGTAATGAGATAGGTTGCATCGGCGCGCGCGGTACGTTTTGGTGAGTTCGACTTTACGTCGGATAAGGCCAATATCTCAGCAGACGCAGATTTGAGTCTTTTGACGAGACCCCTCGCGTGTTGATCTTGATCGATAAAAAGTGTTGCCACTTCAGCTTGATCAGCTAAAAGCGTTTCTGCTGCAAGTCGAAACTGTTGAATAGTAGGTTTCGTGTGTTTGCCTGACGAAAAACTCATGATGCCGCCTCGCAAGGCGGGATACTCAAGAAAAATAGAGCGCAGCAAGCCTTCTGCGGCAAAGGCAAAGGGTGCAGTCTCTGAGATCGTCGTCGCTAACGCACTTTGTCCAACACTGACGAGCCATAGCTTGGGTGGCGTTGGAGATATGGCGAGTTTTTGCGCGAGCTTCACCAGGTAACCGCAGAACTCAGTGAGTTTGAGCGGCTGTTCAATCAAGGTGTGTTGAGCGGGCCAGGACACCATCACATCTGTCGGGCGTCCCGTCTCATCAGACTGACTGAGAAGTGCCTCAGAACTTGGATAGGTGGATACAGTTGCACCCATGGACTTTAGCGCATCTGCAAACTCTGAGAGTCCATGATCGATGCAAAAGATGCGAGCAGAGTGAAAAGTACGTGATGCAGCTTCAGATGAGAAAGCGATGTCCTGCTCGACCCATTCAGTAATGAAGGCATTGGCCGCCAAAGCGGGATCGGTCAAGGTGATAGATGATTTTTCTCTATTCGATTCGTAGACGGGTGAGCGGCTCCAGTAACGTTGACGGTCAAAAGCATAGAGTGGCAAGGTGATGCGTCGTTGCCCCTTCGGTCTCTCTGCATGTTGCCAGGCGAGATCTTGATCGGTGATGCACACTTCGGGCATTGGCTTGCCATCAACAAACGCTTTTAAGCCTTGAACCAATTCTTTCGCGCTGGATCCGGCGAGAGCGATTCGATGTTCAAAGCGGGTGCGTGTGGTGAGCGCAGACAGGCAAAAATTGTTCAGTGCATGCTCAGGCGTATTCTCGAGAGCTTCGATATAACGCTGAGCGAGTTGTCGCAAACTGGTGATTGAGCGGGCGGATAGGCAAAGTATGAAGGGCTTTACTGCTGATGGATCAGGGTCTTGCTTTGACGCGAGTGTATGCAACTCAGGCGTCGTCAAAGGGGGCTCCGCAATCACAATATGCGCATTGCTCCCGCTAAATCCAAAGGAGCTCAGCCCTGCATAGCGGGGCTTTTCACGTTTTGGCCACGCTGTCAGTGCTGTGAGTACTTCGATGGCAGGCTCACCCCACATAATGTGTGGATTCGGAGAGTGGAAGTGCAGATTTCCGGGGATTGCCTCATGTTGCAAGGAAAGAATGATTTTCAATAATCCACCCAGACCTGCGACCGGCTCCATATGGCCGATATTTGATTTTGCCGACCCCACTTTAAGTGCTTGGGGTCTATTCGCTCCGAGTGTTTGTGAAAGTGCCTCGACTTCGATGGGGTCGCCAAGGCTGGTGCCCGTTCCATGGGCTTCTACATAGTCAATTTCTTGACGTTGTAAGCCAGCATCCGCAAGGGCTTCCTGAATGACCGCTTGTTGGGCTCGGCCGCTCGGCGCGGCCAGTCCGCTGGTTTTTCCATCTTGATTGGTGGCTGAGCCTTTAATGAGTGCGAGGATACGATCTCCATCGCGCAGTGCATCGGCTTCGCGCTTGAGCAATACGAAGGCGCACCCTTCGCTTCTTACATAGCCATTGGCTGCCGCGTCAAAGGTTCGGCATTTTCCGTCTGGAGAGATCGCTTGAAGTTTTGAAAAAGCGATGTGTACTTCGGGTGACAAAATCAAATTGACTCCGCCTACCAAGGCCATGTCAGATTCTTTGGCCCGCAAACTTCTTGTCGCGAGGTGTAAGGCGACCAGAGAGGATGAACATGCTGTGTCTAATGTAATACAAGGACCCTGCAAGCCAAGCGTGTAGGAAATTCGGCCTGCCGCTGTGCTGGAAGTGCTACCTGTCAAAGAGTAGGCATCGATACTGTCGAGATTGCCGGAGTGACGATGATGGCGAGAGTAGTCGTCGCCAGACATCCCCACATAAACCGCTGTCCTTGTATTCTTGAGAGAGTCGGGCGCAATACCCGCGTGCTCGATAGCCTCCCAGCTCAATTCGAGCAAGAGTCTTTGCTGCGGATCGAGCGCATTGGCTTCTTTTGGCGAGATCCCGAAAAAACTTGCATCGAAAGCATCGACTTCGATATCCAGAAAGCCCGCTTTTGAACAATACATCCGGCCTGGCGCGCTAGGATCTTCTGACAAGTAATCAGCGGCAATCCATCGTGAAGGAGGCACCTCAGAAATCGCATCACGTCCTGATTTCAAAAGATCCCAGTAAAGATCCGGACTATTCGCACCACCCGGAAAGCGACAGGACATGCCAATCACCGCAATGGATTCTTTGGCGCGCAAGTTGGCATTTTCTTCTAAAAGTTGACGGATCGTGAGACTTGCCTTTTCCAGTGCGGCGCGAAAAGCCGCTTCACGCTCATTGAGCTCTGGTGTGGGCTTAAGACTCGCGTCAGACATGATTCATTTTCGACTATTCAACAGTCGTAGTCGTGAGAATCGAAAACTGCATGCGTTCAAGAGGAGCATGATCGGCTTCGAAGACATAGCTATCGCAGAGTGAAAAATCGGCTCTAAGTGTGGGCAACAGAATTGGCGGTAGGCCGAAGCACTTCCACCGGTAAAGGGCAGGAAAAATAGTCTGATCTTTGCAGTAGGGTTTCGAGCAGGGCAAGTTACACAGCTATTAAATTTTGTGGATATCACGGTTTAAGCAAGAGTTCTAAATCATCAAGCATGGACTGGGCAGATTGCGCCACAGAGGCGGACGTCGCTGAAGCAGATGGGTCTTGTCCCTTATCACCAGCGCGGTTTGGCAGTTGCTTTTCCACAAGTTCCCAAACGAACTGCACGAGTTCTGCTGCATTTGGATAGTTAAATACCAGACTGACGGGTAGGCGTTGACCAAGGCCTTTGCCGATTAGGTCGGCGAGCTGAACTGCCATCAGAGAGTCTAGTCCAAGATCGGTAAACGCTTGATTGGGTAAGAGTGTCGCAGTCGATGCCAAACCAAAAAGCTGTCTGATTTTGCGGTGTACGTATTGCTCAACAAGCTTTTGTTGTTGATCAAAGGGGGCGTGCTTGACCTCGTCCAACAGTTCGGTGCTTGATTTGGAGCCAGTCGGGCTGGAGCTTGACGCTTTCTCAGCACGGACCAATTGACTCAGGAAATGCGAGGAAGCTTCACTGGAAACCAGATATTGATCCCAGTCGCATTCGACAACGGACAGCTGAGGTTCGGTCGAGGCAATACATAAACTAAGCGCCTCAAGGCCAAGTTCAGGAGTGATCGGGGCAAAGCCTTGACGTTTGAGGTGCTGAGTGATTGCAACATCGGACTGCGCCATCCCGACTTCTGCCCAGGGACCCCAATTAATACTGGTGGCCTTGAGTCCGAGTTGATGACGCCTTTGGGCAACGCCATCTAGATAGGCGTTGGCTGCGGCATAGTTGGCTTGACCTCGATTACCTAAAATCGATGCGGCCGAGGAAAAGAGAACAAAGAAGTCAAGCGGCCGGGCTTGCGTCAGCGTATGGAGATTCCAAGCGCCTCGCGCTTTGCCAGAAAATACTTTCTCAAAACTTTCGACCGAAAGGTCTTCAATCAGATGATCATCGAGTACCCCGGCGCAATGCACGATGCCTGTAATTTCAGGAAGTTGTTGCTGTGCAGTCAGGATAACCTGCGACAGTGCATGGAGATCAGCGGTATCAACGAAATGTTGAGTCACATGAATCCCTTGTTCTTTCCACGCGTCAATACGTTGCTGCGCTTCAGGTTTGCCTGATTTGCGACTCAACAGTAATAAATGATCTGCGCCTTGATCGATCAACCATTGAGCTGTGGCTAATCCCAGACCGCCAGTCGCACCGGTTAGAAGGTAGGTTTGACCTTTGTGGATCGTAGCGTGCGAGGTGCTGATGGCTGTAGCAGCAGTCTTTGACAGGCGTGCGACATAGCGTTGATCTGAGCGCCATGCGCTGCGAGACTCTTGTGTCGCAGAGGTCAAAGATCGAAGCACTTGCTTGGCGGTATCCAGTTCTGATGAATCGTGGGGATCAAGATCGATACAGACGCAGGAAAGCTCAGGACGCTCGAGCATGGTCGACAAGCCAAGGCCCCAAAGCGGAGTTTGTTCAACACGCAATGCATGCTGATCATTTGCCACAGAGTATGCACCTTGAGTAAAGAGCCAGAGATGCGTGTCGATAGACAGATTGTCTTTGATGAGTGCCTGAATCAGACCCAGAGGTGTCAGCGCGCTGAGTTGTTGAGACGACGCCTCATCCTGAAGTTTTTCGTCGAGTCCCCAGAGGTAAAGAATTCCGTTGAGGGTCTTCGTTTTTCCGGCGGACTGCTGAATTAATTTTTCTAAGCCCTTCTGATCGCTTGGGTCAACATATTCAAACACATTCGTTTCCGTATGCGCTGCGACAGAAGGGCGTGCACCTGGCAGGACGACGATGCAAGTCTGTTTCTGAGCTTTCAAGGATTTGGCAATTTCTTGACCGATAGTTTGATGAGGCGCAAAAATCAACCAGCTCGTCTCAGACTCACTTAAAACGCTGGATGTTCCTGGAGAAGCATCGAGCTCCCAGTTCACTTGGTGTAAGAGTTTGGCGGATTGCGCGCGCAAACCTGATTTAAAAGCCGCAGGATCCGCTTGACGTGCTTGCAGGCCAAGCACTTGCAAGACGACATTGCCCATGGCATCACACAGCGCGACATCCGCGATGGCTTGCTCGGTGCCACCTGATTCTCTCAAGGCAAGTCTGGCCCACAGCGGCCCGCTGGGAATAGGCTGAGTCAAACGAATGCGTTCGATCGAAAAGGGCAACCAAGTGCGTCTCGCTTCGAGTGCGCCAGAAGCGAGCAATAGCGTAAAACATGCGTCAATCAAGCCAGGATGTAATTGCTCGGCAGGTAATCCTCCTAGTGACTTGGGAGGACTGATTTCTCCAATCGCCTCGCCTTTGGCGCGACGAATCGCTTTGATCCAACGATAACTTTCGCCGAGCGCGAAATGTCGCTCAGAGAGAGCGTCAAAAAACTGTGTGACATCCACGGACTCCAGGCAGCGTGCACTAATCGCTGCGTAGTCCAGCTTGGCAAGCGTCTCTTGTTCAATCCTATTGACCGATGCTTCAGCATGTATCAAAATTTCAACAGATTCATTCGACGGGATCGGTTGATTAAAACTCAGTAGTCGCGCAAACCAGTTTTTATTTGCATCGGGCTCGAGTACAACCTGCACGGTTCTGCTTTCATCTTCTTGCAGCACCAGGGGCGCAGGGAAATAGATATTCTCAATTTCGCATGGAGAGTCTGGACTCACGCGTCGCGCGGCATCAAGCAGCATTGCGATGTGACACGCACCCGAGGCCACCACAGTGTGATTGATCAGATGATCTTTCAAGAAAGGCAAATGGTCGACGTTAAAGTCTCTCTGAAAAACCGTTGCGGACACTGTCGGCAGCGATAGGCGCTCTCCTAGCAAGGCCAGCTTTGCTGGGAATTGAGTCCCTTTGCGCGCATCTTTCGCCGGCGCTTCAAGCCAGTAAGGTGTGTGCTGAAAGGGGTAGGTTGGCAATGGCAGACGTCTGCGTTGGTAGCCTTGGTCGAAGCCTTTCCAGTCGATATTCGAACGCAGGGAAAGTTGTGCCAAGCTATGCAGGAGCGTATTCCAGTCCGAACTTCCTTGCTTGAGGCTAGGAAGCCAGAGAATCCCATCCGTGATTGATTGCATGCCCAAGCTGATCAAGGTTGGTTTGGGACCAATCTCGATCATGACATCGCAGCCTTGTTCGGACATTGTTTCAATGCCCATTTTGAAGTTCACAGCTTGTCGGACATGTTGACGCCAGTATTGCGCCATCGTGACTTCTTCGCTCGCAAGCGTGCCCGTCAGATTGGAGATGAGCGGAATCTTGGGTAACTGAAGCTCAACGTTTTCGAAAGTCTCAGCAAAGGCATCAAGAATGGGAGTCATCAATGGAGAGTGAAACGCATGCGACGTGGCTAGACGCTGTGTTCTGATTTTTTGCTGTTGACAGTAGTCGATGATGCCTATAATTGTGCTTGCGTCACCGGAAATGACTGTACTCAATGGCCCATTCATTGCGGCGATCGAGACGGACTTTTCATGACCTTTCAAAAGTTTGCGTACGTCTGGCTCCGCAGCTTGAATCATCCACATTTCACCGCCTGACGGCAAAGCTTGCATCAGGCGAGCGCGCTGTGCGACGATTTTCACGCCATCCTCGAGCGTGAAGACTCCGGCAATGCAAGCTGCTGCAAACTCACCGAGGCTGTGACCGATAACGCAATCGGGCTGGACGCCCCAGCTTTGCCACAGTCTAGCTAAGGAATAGCCGATTGAAAACAGAGCTGGCTGCGCATAGCCCGTTTGATTCAGACGGGTGACATGGCTCTCTGAGGACTCCGCAAACATCACCTCAAGTAAGGAAATATCAAGCAAAGGAGTAAACAGTTGAGCGCAACGCTCGAGCTCTGCACGGAAAACAGGTTGAGTCTCAAATAACTCACGTCCCATGGCTAAATACTGTGCACCTTGACCTGTGAATAAAAAGCCGATTTTGGGTCGTTTTTTACCGGCCACAGCTCCACTAAACACGGAGGACGTGGAGTCATTATTGAGATGCGCTTGCAGGCTCCTAGCGAAATTGCTAGCGTCAGTACCTGCGACGCTGAGTCGGTGGTCAAATAATTTTCGACCGGTATTCGCGGTAAAACAGACATTATTCATATCGGCATCAGGCTTGCTATTGAGATAAGCCAGATAACGTTGCGTCAATTCACCCAATGCTTTTTCGTTGCGCGCACTCAATGTCAGAATATTTTGCGGACGAACGAAGGTGTTCTCGAGAGGGGGTAAGTCAGGTGCTTGTTCCAGAACGGCGTGAGCGTTCGTGCCACCAATGCCGAGCGAGTTGATGCCGGCGCGCCGCGGAGCACTTTGCTTTTTCCAAGGGACGGCAGTGGTGTTGATGAAAAAGGGACTTTGTTCGAGTCCGAGAGCGGGGTTTGGTGTGTTGAAATTCAGTAAAGGGGGGATCAGTGCATGATGCAAAGAAAGGGCTGTTTTAATAAAGCCAGCCGTTCCAGAGGTAATTTGCAAGTGGCCAACGTTTGTTTTGACAGAACCTAGAGCACAGTATCCGATCGCGTCGGTTTGTGTCCTAAAGACTTGCGTCAGACCGTTGACTTCAATTGGGTCGCCGATCTCTGTGCCCGTGCCGTGTGCTTCAATCATGCCGATCGTGTCGGGAGAAACGCCCGCCATCGCGATCGCTTCGGCGACGACGCTGGCTTGTCCCTCGCTGCTAGGCGCCATGTAGCCGACCTTGATGCCACCGTCGTTATTGACAGCCGAGCCTTTAACTACAGCGTAAATATGATCACCGTCACGGATCGCATCGTCCAAGCGTTTAAGCAAAATCGCACCGACGCCACTACCAAAAATAGTGCCAGCGGCATTGGCATCGAAGGAACGGACGTGACCGTCGGGAGATACAATCATGCCGGGTTGATAAAGATGACCGGCATGTCCGGGAGACTGCACAGAGGCGCCGCCCGCCATAAACAAATCGGTCTCGCCAGAGAGCAATGACTGGCAAGCCATATGAACGGTCACTAGGCCTGTCGAACAGGCCGTTTGTACATTGATGCTCGGACCACCGAGATTCAATTTGTATGAAACGCGAGTCGTCAGATAATCCTTGTCGTTGGCGACCATCATCATGAAGCCACCCATAGAATCAAGCGTAGTGACATCCATGCCATCATTGGGATCAATCTGATGCCGGTTGGGCATAACGTTATTCATGAGGTAGGTGTTCATGGCTGCGCCGGCATAGACACCCGTCACGCCAGGATAGGTGGTGGGTTCATAGCCCGCGACTTCGAAAGCCTCCCATGCGCACTCTAAAAAGAGACGATGCTGCGGATCCATTAACTCTGCATCGCGAGCGGTATAGCCAAAAAACTCCGCGTCAAAGCCTTTCGCGTCATTCAGCAGGGGGCTGGCTTTGACATAGTCGTCTGAGGCGTATACTGAAGTTTCGAAACCACTATCTTTAAGCTCTTTGTCGCTAAAGAACGTGATGGACTCCACGCCTTGCGCCAAATTTTTCCAGAAAGTATCGAGGTCATCGGCGCCGGGAAAGCGACACGACATACCAATGACGGCGATATCCTGACTACGATGCTGTTGCTGGCTGCGTGCCTGCGCTCTGGCGACGCCTTTTTCCGAGGGTGATTCAGAATCGTCCTTACCACTTAATTGCTGCACCAACGCTTCGATGCTTGGGTATTTGAATAAGTCCACCAAAGTCAGATTGAAGCCAAGCGTTTCATTCAGACGCTCGAGAGCTTGCACAAGCGAGATGGAATCTCCGCCCAACTCGAAAAAGTTGTCCTGCAGACTGATATGCTCGATGGACAACACGTCCTGCCAGATGCTAGCGATTTGTTGCTCGATTTGAGATCCCGGTTGCGCGCCACGAGATATGTTGACTTCATGCAGACCATGCTGAGTCATCAGCGCTTCGATGCGCTGAGTGATTTCTTCAAATTGACCTGCTTGAAATGCCTGAATTAATCTTTTGTGTTGAATCTTGCCGATCGCAGTCTTGGGTATGACCTCTTTGTCGACAGGAATAAAAAAGTGCGGTTTGATACTCACTCGGCGGGTGAGGTGGGACTGTATTTGTTTTATTAAACCGACGAGCGCGTCATCATTGTGCGCCGCGTCCGCATGAAAAAAGAGCGCTAGCCTGAGGCGGTCACTACCTGGCGCAAACACAGCGCAAGCCGCCGCGTAAGAGGGTGTGACACCGTCGACTTGTTCTGCAGCCGCTTCGATTTCACTATTGGAAAGGTTGACGCCATTGACAATGATGCCAAGTTCGGAGCGTCCGATTAAAACCAGTTCGCCTTCAGAAATAAATCCAGCATCTCCCGTGTCGAACCAGCCATCACCAACAAAGGCTTCGTTCGCTTTCGGATTTTTGTAATACCCGGGCATGACAGCGTCGCCCTTAATTTGAAAACGTCCAACCGTGTTTTCATCAAGAATTTGATTATTTTCGTCCACGATGCGGATGGACATGCCGGGAATAACGGGCCCTAGGCTCGCGAAAGAAATGCTGGAGGTCTCGGTCGGCTCAACCCGGGTCACGACACCGGTCATCGCATGACGATCGATATGATGAAACTGCATGGCGTGACCGACTGTTGGCAAGTGATACGTCACACCCGAGCAAGCTTCAGCCATGCCAAAGGCTGAGATAAGCGCATCGGATCGCAGCCCGAAAGGCGATGCCGCAGCCAAGAATTCGTTGACCGTTGAGAAGGAAATGAGTTCTCCCGCACTCAAAAGTCCTTTGACGCAAGAGAGGTCCCAATGACCGTTCTCGACCGTTTTGAGGGCTTTGCTGATCAGGGCAAAGGCAAAATTCGGTGCCCAGCCATGCGTCACGCGATAGGTGTCGATCAGATCGAGCCACCGCAAAGGTTTGGCCAGAACATATTCTTTGGGTGCGTAGACTAAAGCGCTTCCGGCGATGATAGGACTGAGATGGTATGCGGAGATGTTGCCGATGTGGTCAAAAGGCAGCCAACTCAAAATGACATCGCTGGCCTCATTTCGACAGAGGATATTGGAGCCTATGCCACGCGACAACATGTTGCGATGGGTCAGTGTGACAGCTTTTGATAGGCCTGTACTGCCTGAGGACAGTGTATAAAACGCTGTATCGTCCGGCTGAGCGTGATGAATGATCTCTGTAGGTCGATGCGTGCTGAGCTGCTCGATGCAGACAATATTCGCACGCGCAAGCGCAGGGGCGAAGCCAGAGGCTTTGATCGCAGGACTTAGGCTCTGCGTTGTGCAAATCAGAGGTTCGTCCAACAAACACCAAAGATGGAGCAGTTGCTCCAAGGAGCGACTTTCGATGTCGTAGCTGACAGGAATCGGAACAATGACCGGTTCAAAGCCACCGAATAAACATCCCCAAAAAGTCGGAAGAATATCTTCACTTGCAGCGAGTTGCAGGATGACTTTGTCTTTGGGGCGGAGTCCCGCTGCAATGAGTCCAGCGCATACACTCTTGGCGTGGGTAATCAACGAACCATAACTATGCGAGTACTCAACCCCGTTTTGATCAAGATAGATGATTGAAGTCAGAGGGTCAGCTGCGAGGAGAACGCCCGGTAACGTTTGAAGACTTTCCAATATTGTTGGAAGAGGGGCACCTTGAAGAAATGCTGCTTTGGCTGTCATGGCAGTTATGTAATGATCTTATCCTACGGAAATTCATGTTATCCGCACCGCTTGGCGGAAAACTCGCAAATCCTCATAGGTAAATCAGGCTTAAACCCAATGCCACTGGGACTAATCGCTTATGCGGTCTTTCTAGATAAGCGTTGCACGATTTGATAAATGGCGAAGCGAATAATCGAGAAGAACATCACAAAGAAAATAGTCGCTCCAAGTACTAGCCAGATCCTGGAAACGGCATCGGGTATTTCTTCCATTCTTCCAAGGGTATAGGACACGGCATCTTGAACGCCGATGGCGGCTCCTATGCTCGAAGACATCACCAAAATGGTGAAGATTCTGAACAAGTTAGGAATCAGAAGGAGCGCTTGAGCATAATCGTCGCGCCGCCAATACTCCCAACTGTCTTGGGCCGCATCAGAGACCACTGCTGTTGAGTAGGCGGATAGTGCAATAATTAGCACCAATTTTGGGATATCCAGTGAGAAATGCTGTGTCACATAGGTTGAGTGAGACAGGAAGTTCAGAAGAGCAAACATCAGCACAAATACTGGAAACGCTCTGAGGAGTGTGATAAATCCCTCGGACACCTTTTTAGGCCATCCTCCTTTAATACGTAGCCAAGTTAGGGAAAAACCCAGCAAAACACCTCCGAAGAGCGAGTATAGGCCAACCTCCAAATTGATTCGGAAGGCAAAAAGAAACCCGGCAGCTAGATTAAGAAATAACTCAAACATGTTGATTCATCCTAGCAGCAAGACGTCCACTCACAACTACAACCGTTTGTACAAGCGTTAGATAGAAAACGGACAGGATTGCGTAGGTGGTGATGCGTTCGCCCGAAAAGGAGGTGATATCAGTCAACACAGCCAAAAGCTCGGGTGCACCAATGAAGGCAGCGACAGGACTCGCTTTCGCGGCATTGATGATAGCGGCTCTTAATTGGATATTTGCCTTGATGGCGATCGTGAGAGTACTGATACCTTTTTCTGAAACCATGGCTGATTCTTTCATCGCAGAGCCACCATTGGCACCATTATTTAATCCGATCACCACGATTGCAACCAAAACAGCCAGAATAGGAGAGTAGGGTGTCATGAACGTGATGATCAAATAACCCATAACTAGCAGTAGGATGATGGGACTATTTTGAAAAAATTGAACCACGATATTGCCGAATATCCGAGCGATGAAAAAGCGTGCGTTGAGCAGCTTGAAGAATAAAAGGGCAAAGATGATGGTTGAAAAAATGGATCCCGCGACCAGCAGCAAGGATACGAAGATGCCAAGGACGAATAAATCCGCAGCACTTTCCCCAACGAACATTGGAAACTTGAGCTTAAGGCCGACATGTGTATTAAGCCATTTTTCAAAAAGATTGACTGATGGTGCGATGATGGTAGGGGGGTCAGAGAGATCAGCAGGTGCACCTAAACACGCTTGGGCCACATGGTTTTTATCTACACATTTGGCATTCGATAACAGTTCCCGTTGCTCGGAGAGAAAATCGATATCCAATTGGTGTGCACGCGCTAAGTTTTGAAGGACTCCTGATTGATGGAGGTCAGCCATGATTAAAGAGAGAACGGTACCTAAATCATCCTTTGCTTCTTTGTGAACGCCTATTCCCCAAGGTACATCATTAAAAGACAGTTTTTCTTCGAAGCGATTTGACAATTCCTTGGGCGCCGTGGGACCAAAGACGTTTGCCAACAAAAGAGATCTGTCATGGGCAATCATGCCGCAGGCACCCATACGAAGGGCGTCGATCATTCGATCGGGGCGGTCATAGATTAAAAGCCTCACACGATGCTGCGAAAAAACAATATTTGAAAAGTTGCCTAGAGGCACGCACACCGACTTGCCAGAGAGGTCTTCCCAGCCTTGAATATTCAGACCCTTAGGACCGACCACCGTGGTGGGAGAGGAGTAGTAGTGTGGCTTGATAAAGTGGATGACAGAGTCTCGCGCCACTGTGTGAGCCATAGTGGCCAGGACAACATCAATCTGCCGATCTAGCAGTTTTTCAATACGGTCTGATGCTGTTACGGGGAAAAGCACGGCGTTAACGCCGAGTCGCTTGGCGAGAAGATGGGACAGATCAATTTCAAAGCCCTTGAACTCTTTGTTGGCAAACTCTCCGAAAAGCCGATAATTAGCCCGCACACCAAATCTTATCGTTTGTCGACATAAAATCTCTGCGAGCGAAGAGTCAGGCTTTTCGCAGCCAGCTTTCCTAGTTTCTTCGATTTTTTGCTGTGCCGCTTGTGCGAACGTATCCGCGGAAGCATTCGAGACAGATAAAAAAGCCGTCAGTAGCAAAACTGCTATTAATCCAAACTTCACTTAAGTGGCCTTTGTCATGTTGCGATCGCTTTTACGCTGGATCGCCAGAATTCGCGCTTCAACGAAAGCATAGCCACCGAAATATTGTAGTGAATCACTGCTTGTGGCGATTGTTTGCGCAGAAACAGCGCCCAGTCTTTCTGGTGGCTCAAAGACTGTCCATTGCGTGACTGTCTCACAATCAAGTCCGTAGGAGTCAGCATATTCAGTGGTGTGTTTTAGGCCCACCAAGTCGTTGTGGGTGATAAAAGCAGTCCCGTCCTGGGTCAGTTTGAGAGGAAGTGCTTCAATAAAGCGATCGATCATTTTTCTACCGTCTCCACCTGTCCAGGTCTTGGGCCGGTCGATGGCATCTACATGCGCGGGGAAGTGGGGTAAGTTGGCAACAATCACATCAAAATGTTGCTCGGGTGCGATTGGAGCCCACATGTCACCCCTTAGCAAGTGCCTGGGAGTATGGCTGGAGTGTTCCGAGAGAAGATGCTCAGCAGCGCTGAGGGCTTCAGGGTTGATGTCGACGCCCCATAATTCTTGAGCGCCTAACTGTCCAAGCGCTGCTAGAAGCACGCCACTGCCCACGCCGACATCCAGAACGCTACGTAATCTTCGACCAGGGCAGTGTTCTTGGATAGCGCGAAGGAGAGCTGTCGTATAGAGGCTAGGCCGAAGATCGTGAAAGTAGGCTGGCATTATTGTTTTTTAAGTACCACTAATGATTCATTAAAAATATTGCGATACTTATTTGTTAGCAAATAGAAGAGGTTCTTTTGTTTTGCGACTTCAATTTCCTTGGAAAGACTCGGTCCGATCAATCCTGCGCATTTCGAACGCTTAGAAATTGCTATATAAGTCTCTGCATAAAAAGGATATGTCGAAATTACATCGATTTTATCACCAAGGTTATTTGTAAAAATCTCACTGTTAGCGGCATTCTCATATGCGAGGATGTATTCAACTTTACCGTCCAAAAGAAGTTCAAATGAGCGACTAATAGTTGGACTGCGCTCAAGATTAAGTTTGTTTTGAATGAACAAGCCAAACTTGCTGTTTCCAAAAGTTTCACCCTGACCCGCCAAGCCTTTACGACCTTCGAGGTCCGAGTATTTTCTGAGCGGAAAACCCTGTCCTTTGCGAACGATCACCAAAAGATATTGGCCGGCATAACTAGGTTGAATGAAGTTCAAAAAGCGCGCGCGCTCTTCAGACCAAGCAGCAGAGAAAATTAAATCTACCTCTCCTCGTTGCGTCGCGTCTAGTGACTTGGCCCAACTATCGTAAGCCTTAGTTTCAACGGTTTTGACACCTGCTGCAAGGGCAACTTGCTTGACAAAGTCAACTGAGGCACCCACGAGTTTTCCGTCATCCAACCAAGAGGAGGGTGGTCCGGCCGGGGGCCCCGTGATAACAAGTTTTTCGCATACTTGGGCCGTAGCCAAAGAGCACCAAATACTCGTTACCAAACAAATAGAGAAATACCGAATGTTCATATCAATGCTAAGGGCAGCTGTAGACTGCTAAGTGATTTCAGTTAGAGGGTTGTAACGGATGCCGACACTCGAATCTAGCTCTAATACCCGAATCAAGTGGTCGTTGTGAGTATTTGTGAGGTTTTGCCAAGTGTTTGAAATAGGATTTGAGAATGTCGTGTTTAATAGATTGTCGTGTTTGATAGCTACTAAGCTATCGGGTTGCATGGAAAATCCTTTTAAATCCTCTACGTTACTTAGATTGTTTTTATGCTTAAGTTAAAGCTATTGGTTGCATATATTTTGATGCAGAGTTCAGTGTTTGCTTGGAGTCAACCGACGAAGCAAGCACAAACAAGTCCGCCTGCCGCAGCGTCTGGGCAGTCTGGGTTGGCTTCAAATGCGTCCGGCGCACAATCAGAACTGAATGCCCCACCAATGCTCGAGATGGATGGAGGTACTTCTAGTAATGTCACCGGCTTAGCGTGCACGGTCTTTATTAGTAATTTTGACTGGCTTTCGTTGAGTTTTGTTTTGTCAACCTACTCGACTTATAAAGTGGAGCCGAGCTGTAAGGAAGACTATTATTACGGACTGACGATGGCTTCTATTACGGCGCAATCTAGGGTTGTTAGTGGTTCGACAAAAACGTTTAGAGGCGGTGTGCACGCCTACACGATGGATGTCAATCTCTCTCCTGTCTCCAATCCTTTTTTCTTGATTGGGAACTTAAGGTTTTCAAAAGTCGGCGAAGTCAAGATCGGGTTGATCAGCGCATTTAAGAAAAAAACCTACGATATAGCGAACGTCGTCAATGTGACTTACAGTCCTTCCAAGCTAGAGAGCAAGATTCACTACATCTGGAATATTGGCACGCTTATCCATCGTTTGGTCGCTCCGAATGGGGATACATATATTATGTATGCGTACACCAACGAAGTCTCTGCAGAAATCAAACGCGAAACTCTCATTGATCTGGGGGGGCAACTCAGGTTGCCAGAGGGGTGGCGATACGAAAATACGCTGCTCCATAAAACAATCACTGTTCGACCAACAGCTTTAAATGACTATGGTGTTGACGTGTTGTTCGATGAGTTAAATAATTTTTACATCAAATATCAAAAGTAATTACTTAAGAATCCAGCCGCTGTTCAGCAATAATTGATGCGTGGGAGCGTGGTCCAAAATGCCCGTTACACGCATCAAATGCAGAGGATTCACGATACTCTTCAGTAAACGTGTTTTCCAGCAAGCACAAAAGGGTTGTCTCGGCGATAGCTTCCAAATGCTTGGGAACTGCACTTTTGAAGAAGTCGAGGGGTGGGACTTTCTCACCGAAATCGCCACTTGTTTGGCGGACTCAGGCAAAACGATAACGATATTCTGGTTTGCGATCTTCGCGCAAAGATGCGCGACGAAATCGATTTCAAAATTCGCAACGCTTTGAAATAAATGACTGGCGGCTTGTAGTGAAAAATCATGCACGGCTCTAGGACCCAAGGCGATCACGGCCTCATGTTGTAGAAAGGGCTAACCAATTTACGCTGTCTGAATGCATTTGGGTGCAACACCACGTTCGAAATCAGGTTGAGCCAGAGAACAATGCGAGCATTTGCGAGGAGGCAGGGGCTTTAAGGCGGTTCAATAGAATTTCAGTTTCACTTTCTACAAAGATATTCCGCTCGGAGATCTTCTTCAATGATTGGTTGTTTGCTTAAATTCCCTAGCTCTTTTGCACTGTGGCTTGTTTTCTTTGTCATTGTGACTCCGATTGGATTCACTGCGAGGCTCTTTGGTCGTGACTCCTTGGGTTTAAAACCTCGCGCGACTTCATCCTACTGGATCGAGAGAAAATCCTCTAATGAGGCCGAAACAACAGCGTTTGATAAGCAGTATTGAGCACCATGTACGTCTTAGGGATATCGGCTTATTACCATGACGCCGCAGCATGTTTGATTAAAGATGGCGAAATTATCTCTGCCGCGCAAGAGGAGCGCTTCACGCGTAAAAAGCATGATTCAGCCTTCCCTGTAAATGCGATCGTTTATTGTTTGACGCATGCCAGTATTACTCCCGAGCAGGTAAACCATATTGTTTTTTATGACAAGCCTTACTTGAAGTTTCATCGCTTGATTGAAACTTATCTGGCGTATGCCCCGAGAGGATTTGAGAGTTTCGTCAAAGCGATTCCGATCTGGTTGAAAGACAAGCTGTTTCAGCGTGCAGCGATTATCAAGGCGCTGAAAGCTTTGTGGGGTTCAGGCTGTGACTGGGATCAACGTCTGTTGTTTTCAGAGCATCATCTGAGTCATGCCGCTAGTGCATTTTTTCCTTCACCCTTCGAACGCGCCGCGGTGTTGACAATGGATGGTGTCGGAGAGTGGACTACGACGTCTTTGGCGCTTGGCCAGGGCGCGAATCTTACGGTCACCAAGGAAATTCATTTTCCTCACTCGCTCGGTCTGCTGTATTCGGCCATGACGTATTACACAGGTTTTAAGGTCAATAGCGGTGAGTACAAGGTGATGGGTTTAGCCCCTTATGGTCAACCCAAGTATGTCAAACTGATTAAAGATCATCTCATCGATATTAAGGATGACGGCTCATTCGCTTTGGATATGAGCTACTTTAATTACTGTACTGGTTTAACCATGACAAACGACAAGTTTGATGCATTGTTTGGTGGTCCACCTCGTGCACAGGAGGGTGAACTCACGCAACGCGAAATGGATCTTGCGGCGTCTATTCAGGTGGTGACAGAAGATGTGGTGATCAAGCTCGCCAGAAATATTGCTAAAACAACAGGTGAGAGGAACCTCTGTCTCGCGGGCGGTGTAGCGCTGAACTGTGTTGCCAACGGAAAATTATTACGCGAAAATATCTTTGATAATATCTGGATTCAGCCTGCTGCGGGAGATGCAGGTGGTGCACTTGGGGCAGCTCTGGCTGCCTATCATTTGATGCTCAAAGGTCCGCGTCATGTCACGCCTAGTCGTGATGCAATGAAAGGTTCCTATCTTGGGCCAGAGTTTTCCTCTACGGACGTGGCAGAGAGGCTGGCTCAATCCGGCGCTGTATTCAGTATGCATTCGGATGATGAAATCACCGAGTTAACGGCACAAGCGCTTGCTGATGGTAAAGCGGTCGGTTGGCATTGTGGTCGTATGGAGTTCGGTCCTCGAGCGCTTGGCGCCCGAAGCATCATTGCGGATCCGCGTTCGGGCAACATGCAAAAAACCTTGAATCTCAAGGTTAAATACCGAGAGTCTTTCAGGCCATTCGCGCCCAGCGTATTGAGAGAGGATGTCTCGCAGTGGTTTGAAATGAATGTTGACAGTCCCTACATGCTGTTGGTTGCAGACATTGTGAAAGACAAACGCCGCGTGATGACAGCGCAGGAAGAGTCTTTGTTCGGGATCGATAAACTCAACATACCGCGTTCTGATATTCCTGCTGTGACGCATGTGGACTACTCGGCTCGCATTCAGACTGTTCACTCTGGTACCAATCCACGCTATCACCAGTTGCTGAAACGCTTTAAAGCGTTAACGGGCTGTCCGGTATTGGTTAATACCTCTTTCAACGTCAGGGGAGAGCCGATTGTCTCCTCACCTGAAGATGCGTTCCGATGTTTCATGGGGACTGAACTAGACGTGTTGGTAGTTGGCCATGCTTTTTTGCGTAAAGAAGATCAATCTCAAAGCCTGTTGGCAGACTATAAGCTGCAATATGAACTTGACTAAGGTCGATGCGCTGCAAGACGAAGCTGTTCGTGACTTGCCCGAAGCAAGTCATCAAGATGCGATCGCTGCTTTTGGCGATCAGTTTATTGGTAGGCTCTCCATGCAGGGCTTGCTTGATAATATTCGTAACTCTAGGAGAGCCTTTGTTCCCACGTCCTACTATGGATATCGAATGGGTACGAATGTGGGCTTTGTCATTACTGCAGGAGAAGGTGCTCAACCTGAGGGCGCTCCGGCAATAGGGAGTGATTTTTTTGTGACGGATGCGTGCGGTATACTTAAAAATGCTCCAGACGCCGACGATACAGTAGAACGAATTTCAAGGGCTCGCGCGCGTGGCGATCAGATCGTCGTGTTGTATGGTGGTTCGACTATGATGGGGATTGGTTCGCGCGTGCCGAACTTTACGATCGCGTCCTTGGTTGAAAAAATATTAGAACAGGATCATGGCATTCGCGCAGTATGCGTCAATCGCGGTATCGCAGGTGCCTATTGCCAAGATGCCTTGAACGTGATGATGGCGGAGCTTCACAACGATCAACCCGATTGCGTCGTTTTTTATGATGGATGGAACTGTTGCCATAACTTAATGCTTAACAAATTCTTTAGGGATACGGGTCCTTTCGAAGGGAAAATTCCTATTTATCGAGGCATGAGTTTGCGTCACTTAGAGCACGATACTATTTTGCATCATCATTTTGATATCCAACAAGTATTTCGGCACGGTTGGCGGCTTGTCGGGACTGGCCTGTTGACGAGCATTTCAAGACTTATTCCTTTTCAGGCTGTCAACCGCTCATGCGCCGCACTCGCCGATAGATTTTTTTCACTCAAAAACAATATCCACTTTGATGCGAATGCATTGTGGCAATCAGCCGAAAGCGAAGCCTTGGCGCGTGAGTCTGCCGAGGATTATTGGCGGATTCATCGTTACTCAAAGGGGGTTTGTGATGTCGCGGACGTGAAGTTCGTGACTTACTTTCAGCCGGTTACATGGTGGGGAGAAAAACCTTTTTCGAGCTCCGAACTGGCTTATATTGAGGCTTCTAGAGCCGTCGAGGACGATCATGTCAGGTTTTATCATGAAGTGTCCCGACTTCGCGACCAAGAATGGTTCGTTGATTTATCCGATACTTTTAAAAACGTTGCCGACGATGTTTATATCGACTCCGGGCATTTGAATCGTCTGGGTAACTTGTTCGTAGCAAGGGCGATGGCTGCTGATCTGGCGGTCAGGCTCGGAGTGGAGAGATTAAATGAGAGCAAAACATGAAATTTATTAAAAAATTACTAGGTCGTATTAAAGGTATTTTTTCTCGAAAGAAAGATAAGAAAAAGCCACATAACGCCATTTACCCTCTTTGGTAATCACCAGTATTAATTGGGGTATTTTGAGAGTTTATCAAGTGATGCGCATTTTACGGGTGCTGGGATGACCTCGCTTAATCACTTAATAGGTGCGCATATATGATCGACGTCAAAAGTTTTTTTGGTCGTATAAACGACCTAGATACACACATTCAACCTTCACCACTCACTTATGAGATCGCGGCAGGGGAATTGGGGCGTCAGTTCGGCAACATGTACAAAGAATTGTTAGCCAAGTTGCCACCTGAAGAAGCAGCCAAAATCGCCGCGCGTTCGACCGATGAGGTTAACGTTTATAACGACGATACGGTCTGGAAAATTAAGGGTTCAGCAGCACCGGGATCCTTTACGCCTGGAGGCCGTATCAAGACGCTTGATTACATGGGCGTCAATCGCTCGATGATCATTTCCGATATCGGTATTCAGGGCGAAGCATTTTCAAAAAATACGTTGAGTCTCCCGACGATGCGCCATTGGAATGATTTCGCAATCAATTACTCCAAGACGAATCGCGATCGTTTGCGTATGGTAGCGATTTTGAACACGCACGATATCGATGTGGCGACAGCCGAGGCAGAGCGTGTATTGAAAGCAGGAGGCAATGCTTTTGTGTTGGCGAGCTCGGTACCGCCCGGTGGCCTATCTCCTGCCCATGAAAAAATGGACAAGCTCTGGGGCATGATTCAGGAAGCAAACGCCACGGCGATCCTTCATCTGGGAGGTGAGGGCGGTTTTCTGGGCTCTGACGCCTGGAGCAAGGGCATTAAACATCTCGGTGTGCAGGAAACGGATGTGACGGCAGAAGGTGATCAGATGGATACCTTCACGTTCTCCTGGATGCACATGTCGGCGCAGAACTTTATATCTGCCATGGTGCTTGGGGGTGTTTTCGAGAAGTTTCCGCATTTGCGTTTCGCCGCGGTGGAGCTGGGTGCGCACTGGTTTGGTCCGATGGCGAAACATCTGGATACGGTGGCACATATTTTTCGTCGACGTATCGATACTTCGCTGTCAATGAAACCCTCGGAGTACATTCGTCGCAACATTCGCGTGACACCATATTATTTCGAGCCTGTCGCTGAGTTTATCGAGCATCATGGCATGGACGAATGTTATTGCTACAGCAGCGATTTTCCGCATCCAGAGGGGGGCGCGCGCCCCCTCCAGGAGTTCACCCAGCGCATCGAGCGTCTGGGTCAGGTGAATGCGGAAAAGTTCTTCGTGACGAACTCTGACTGGGTATTGCCTAAAGTCGCAGCGTGAGAATTTTTTATTGAATGCCGTGTAATGGTGCGACCTTTTTCACCGCAGGAATGTCTAACATCCTCTTGTAGTGATCGGTTAGTCTTGGAAACTGAGAGATATCCACGCCATCACCCGTCATCCAGCTTGTCATCGTAAAAAGATAAGCATCAGCGACGGTGAACTGATCTCCCATGACCCAGGGGCCGCGCAATATTTCACGTTCGATGAGTGTTGCGCAGTCCGTCATGTTTTGAGCGACTTTGTCTTTCATGGTTTTTTGCGCATCGAGATCATCGGACCAGCGACGACCTCTTGAGCCGTGTGCGTGGTGGACATGAACGGTAGAGCAAAACCAGCTATTGATGGATTGCATTTGAGCTAAAGAAAAAATGTCGTCGAATGGCGCCAACTTGGTCTCTGGGTAAGCTTGCGCGAGGTACAACAAAATCGCAGGGGTTTCGGTCAGGATGCCATGCTTTGTGACAAGCGCCGGCACACGCCCCTTGGGGTTAATCGCTAAATAATCTGGTGCATTTTGGTCATTTTCGCGAAGGTTCAGTTTCTCGGCCGCGTAATCAGCACCGATATGCTCAAGCACAATATGTGTAGCGAGGGCGCAACTCAGTGGGGCGTAATAAAAGCGCATCGACATGTCTTGACTCCTTTAGTCTTTATTAGTCTAACGTTTGTTCTTTGATCCAGCGTTTGAGTCCAGCGTCTGTTTTAACGCTAGTCAGCTCATCGTTCAAGCGTCTGAGCTCGAGCAACATTTCGCGTTTGCGACTGTTAAGGTGATTTTTGAGCGAGGCCTCATGGATGGTCATGGATGCCGGCAATACAAATTCGGCGGTCGCCTGCAATTCGGTATCGCGAATTTCACGATGCAAGGCTGTCAGGCGTTCACGCATCAGGTCAGTCAGTGCAGCGAGTTTTTTGCGTGCCAAGGCTGAAGTCAAGGTGGCTTCGGGAAGCTGAGCTTTGGACTGAAGCTCGAGCAGTGCGAGTAGGTCGCGTCGCTCGTAGGCGGTATTCGCCTCGCTCATTAATTGGGTTTTGTAGGCGCGGGCTTGCTCGTCGCTTTCGCGGTCTGGGTGCAAAGCGCTTGCCAGTTTGCGGTAAAGGCTGCGTAGGGCGCTTTCGACATCGTCCGCGGCCTGAAGGTCGGCGGGAGACATTTTTTTCTTTTTCGCCCGTCGTGCTTCTCTGTTGCGCGCGCGCGCCTCGGCCTCTTTGCGCATAAAATCAAACTTAGCGTGCAGCACGTCATCAAGGTTTTCAAACACCTGGTCTTCGCCAAACTCTTCGCCCATGGCTTCTTTGAGATAGGCCTGCGCTTCGGCGGCTTGCGCGCGCTCTATATCAGCAAGTTTTTCTTCGCTGTGGACATCGTGTAAGGCGCGCATGACGCGATCACCCACGAGCGCGAACTCCATGGCGATGCTGCAGATCAAACGTCTAATCAGACGCTCGTGTCGGGCGGTCAGTCCTTCGCCTTTGAGACGTTGGTCGAGCCACAACACCATGGCGCGGCGCAGGCTGTCTTGTTTCTTTTGCAGGACGGGAACCGTGCTTAAGTAAAGCCGTCGATGCTGATCGATCAGGATTTTGAGCGCCTCGAGCTTATTGGAGAGCGTTTTACCCTGTTCAATCAAGAAATCGAATTCTGCTTGTTCCAGTGAATCAGGTGCTTCGTCTTGTTCGACGGCACTCAATGCGTGGATTGCGGTCGTGCTGGAGGTCGTGTTTTTTTTCAAAAGGCTGCAGTGGGTCTGAATCTGTGGAGTGTTTGAGATGGAATCGATGAATCATCTTAAACGCTCTCTAGTTTAGCCGCTCTCAGGGCTAAATCGGGTCAACACAGACAATCTCGGTCGTTTAAAGCTCAGGGATCGGTGCGACCTCCTCTGGCAGGGGGGTGCGATTGACATTGAGCACCATCGATACCATCACATAATAGCCACTGACAACCATCAAATCGACCGCCCCTTGTTCACCAAACAGGTCGACGACAGCCTTGTAGTGCTGGTCGCTGACTTGATGTGTTTCGTGAAGTTCATGACAAAAATTATAGACAGCCTCTTCGTCAGCTTGCATATTTTTCGGGCGCTGGCCTTGGGCGAGAGCAGCGGCCAGATCGGGATTAAGCCCTTCTTTAAGTGCGAGGCGCAGATGCGCATGCCACTCATATTGCGCCGTCCAGGTTCGCGCGGTAATTAAAATCGCCCATTCATTCAGATGTTTCGGGATACTGCTGTCAAAACGCAAGTATTCGCCCACCATCCGTAAACGCTCGGCTAAAACAGGGCTTCGCAACAGAACATTAAAAGGCGCACCTAGGCTCGTTGCACCTTGCACTACGCCTTTGCTGCCTGTGCCCGACACCCTGCCTGACATCAAGCCATCAAAGTATTTTTTTTGATCAACCGACATTTCGTCGACCAGAAGACGTTTGAAGCGTTGTTGATCGTTGGGCTTGCTTTGGCTCATGGGATGGATCCTCTTGGTTCGTTGGGTGTTTAAAACAGTTTAATGGTTTGTTTGCCGAGTGAGACCGTGGTGGGGTGTTTCTGATTTCAAGTCTCTAAAGCCATTATGGAATTGGGGTTAATGCCCTCTACACAAACGAAAAGACTTCAAATTAAATAGATTAATCAGATTAACGCCCAAATGGGTAGGTGCCCTATGAAGAACCCTTTGTCTTTAAAGCGCTATGCGCATGTCGCTTTTTTGAGTATGGCTCTACTTGCTAGCGCAGCCCATGCGCAATGGCTCAATTTGCATGAAGACGCCAATCAGGTGACTTACACGGAGCGTGGCGAGATTGTGCGAACCGATATTTTCGTCAATGTTGCCGAAATGCTGGACTACAAACAAAAGATGCGCGATCAAAAAGGGTTGGTTTTCCACTCCGTGGTGATTCGAGCCCAATACAACTGTCGTGATAATCGTGTGCGCACCTACACCATTGATTTTCATGAAGCGCGTATGGCGGGCGGTCAGGTTGTCAAAACTGAAAAGGTCTATAGCAAGTGGCAGCCGATCAACCCCCGCAGCGTTGAGCAAAATTTAAAAAATTACGCCTGTGATCCAAAGTAGTTTTCAAGTTATTTAAGCGAATGCTGATTGGGCCGCGGTTAACTTAAAGCTTGGCGCCACAGTCCCTGCAAAAGCGATCTTGTTTGTCTATTTGATCGCTCTCGCATTCGGGACAAGACATCTGACTATGACGTCGATGCCCTCGCGCACGTGATATTTCCGCCGTCACAATGCCCGTCGGGACGGCCAACGTTCCCCAACCCATCAGCATCATGACCGAAGCGATGAGTTTGCCCACATCGGTTTGTGGCGTGATGTCGCCAAAGCCAACCGTGGTCATTGTGGTGATGGCCCAATAGGTTGCGATGGGAATGCTGGTGAATCCGTGCTGAGGACCCTCGACCACATACATCAGCGTGCCCATGACGAGTACGATCATCAGGACAAAAGATAAGAAAACAAGAATCTTTTTTCGGCTTGCATTGAGCGCGCTCGCGAGATGGGCGTATTCCTGCATATAGGCAGTGAGCTTGAAGACTCGAAAAATACGGATCAGTCTCAACACGCGGACATCAATCAAAGCGTGTAATTCCGGGAAGAACAGCGCTAGGTAGGTCGGCAACACAGCAAGCAAGTCAATCACGCCAAAAAAACTGGTCGCGTATTTTCTGCGGTTTTTGGCGCAATACAGTCGTGCGGCATATTCCACGCTAAAGAGAATGGTGAAAATCCATTCCAGCACGAACAATAGGGTGTGATGGCTGGCCCTGATGTGCTGCGCGCTATCCAAAACCACCACGACAAGTGAGATTAGAATCAGCGCGATCAGGGTCTTGTCGAAAAGGCGGCCGGCTGCGGTTTCATTTGTGAAGACCAGCGTGTACATCTGATCTTTAAGTGAATGTTTTGCGCGCGTCATGTTGATGTGGTGTCAAACGTTCGGAAAATATCTTGGGCGAGGGCTTGGCCGCTGAGCCAGGCGCCTTCGACTTTTTCAGTACTGGTCCAGTCGCCGCACAAGCCAAGCTGGAGGTCTGGATTAAACAGTTGGCCGTGCTGCGAGGCGTGACCGAGTCTGGCAAAACGCCAAAGATGAGTTTGAATGTTTTGTGGTCGATAGCCTGTCAGCGCTTCAAATCCCGCGCTGAGTAGGGGAGCGGCTTGGTCTTTGGTCAGATGCTCATGCGCCAGACTCCATTCGGTGGTCGCATGGGCGAGCCACGCTTCGCCGGATTGGCGTTGCGGTTTGCTTGAGCTTCTGGCGAGCCAGATGAACATCCCTTGGTTGATGAATGCGGCATCAAATGCCAACGGAAGTCTCTCGTTTGCATACACCATCAAGGCCCAGCTCGGCACCATGACGGCATCCTGACAGCGCGTATAAAGTGTCGCGCTGTGGGGTTGAACGAGAGGTTCTGCTTGTTTGGAGGGAATGGCGAGCACGAGGGTATCAAAGTGCGTCTCAAGCAGGCCGCGCTCCTTGCAGTGCAGTTTCCACACCTGATCCTGACGGAGCAGTTGATCAATCGTGGTCGAAAAATGAATCTCCAATCCGCGCGCGAGGTGTTTGGCCGGTGCAGTCATGGACGGCGTCCCGACGTAGCGTCCTGAGGAGGATTGAATGGTTTGCCAGCCCTGAGCGTCAAAGCTGGTGATCTGCGCATCCCAAAGCGCCGCAGCGCCCGCTTTTAGCCAAATATCGACCTGCTGCGCAAAAGAGGGATCCCGGGCGGTAAAGTATTGAGCGCCGTGATCACAGGCCCAACTTTCAAAGTTGCGTGTGCTCATGCGGCCACCGACGCCGCGGCTTTTTTCAAACACTTGGACGCGGTGGCCTTGCTCGCGCAGCGCGGTGGCACAACTCAACCCCGCGAGACCGGCACCGATGACTGCGATAGAACGTGTTGCATGCATAGCGTGTTGTGCCTAAAAAACCGCGAAGAAAACATGCCCGCGAAGAAAGTGATCGTCAATTCGTCATTTTATGGGTTTCAGTTCATTCATGTCTCCACATGGTATAGGGTTTATGCCAATGATCTGTTGGACTAGCTCGGTTTATTCTTCGGGATGCTGTTAATTTCAAAGAGGTCTCTAGTGCGTGCAACTTTAAATAAACAACCCATGAATACGATTCTGAAGGGCTTGGCCGGCTTAGCCGCCTCCGCGGCATTGATCTTACCTGCTACGGCGACTGCACAGAAAGTTGATTTCGCGGGCAAGACGATCGAATTTGTGATTCCTTTTGGTGTGGGTGGTGGTTCGGATGTCTGGGCACGCTTTAATGCTCCGTTTCTAACGAAGTATTTACCCGGTAACCCCAACGTGGTTGTTAAAAACGTACCTGGCGGTGGCTCCACGATCGGCGCTAACCAGTTCGCCGCGAGCGCCAAGCCTGATGGCCTGACGATTATGGGCACTTCCGGTTCGACCCAGTTCCCCTATCTGCTCGGCGATAAGCGTGTGCGCTATGACTACAAAGACTGGAATATGATCATGGCGGCCCCGACCGGTGGCGTGGCCTACATCAGCCCCAAGTTTGGCGTGAAATCCGTCAAGGATCTGGGCAAGCTCAAGGGTCAAAAACTTGTTTATGCCAGCCAAGGCGCAACTTCGCTTGATTTGGTGCCTATATTGGCCTTCCGTCAGCTTGGTTTGGATGTCCAGCACGTTTTCGGTATGAAGAGCCGAGGCGAGGGACGTTTGGCTTTCGAGCGCGGTGAAGCTACGATCGACTACCAGACAAGCTCTGCTTATCTTAAAAACTCAATGCCTTTAGTCAAGGAAGGCAAAGCGGTGCCTTTGTTTAGTTGGGGTGTGACGGACGCGAACGGTAATTTGATTCGTGATCCCGCTTTCCCCGATTTGCCGCACGTTGGCGAAGCGATTGAAATCGTTACAGGCAAAGCTCCTTCAGGCAAAGAGTGGGAGGCCTTCAAGGCGTTCTTGATCGCAGGTTTCCCTGCTCAGAAATTGCTGGTGTTGCCTAAAGGCACTTCTAAGGAGATCGTAGAGGCTTATCGCCAAGCGATTCGCCAGATGCTGAATGATCCTGAGTACAAAAAGGGTGTCTCTAAAGCACTGGGTGGCTACAATCAGGTGACGGACAAGGCCGGTGACGCGCTGTATCGCGAAGGTACGACGATTTCGCCCGAGGCTCGCGAATTGGTTCGTCAATATCTGATCAAAAACCACAACGTCAAATTCTAAAAAATAGTTGGTTTAGTTGGCCCCTTGCTTTGGGTTCACTCTTTTGGGTGGGGACTCGAGCAAGGGGTTGTTTTATTTAAGGTACAGAGTTTTAGGTTGAGAAAAGGAACGTTATGTTAGAAGCCATGCACACTGCACTTACTGGCCTCATGGCCTGGCAGCATCTTGGTTTCATGATGCTGGGTATCGCAGTCGGTTTGGCCGTGGGAATTTTGCCTGGTCTCGGGGGGATCGCCGGGATGTCTTTGCTCATGCCTTTTATTTACGGCATGGATTTGATTTCGGCGATTGCCATGTTGATTGGCATGGTGGCGGTGATCCCCACGGGCGATACCTTTACTTCCGTGTTGATGGGGATTCCCGGCTCCAGCGCGAGTCAAGCGACCGTGCTGGATGGTTATCCATTGGCTAAAAAAGGTCAGGCTGCGCGTGCGTTGAGCGCTGCTTTTACGTCGTCGATGCTGGGCGGCTTGTTTGGCGCAGTGTTGTTAACAGGTTTTGTCGTGGTGGCGAGACCTCTGATCTTGGCGTTCTCCACTGCTGAGCTCTTTATGTTGGCCGTGTTGGGTCTGTCGGTGGTGGGTGTCTTGTCCGGCGCCAGTGTCATTCGAGGTATGGTGGCGTGCGGCTTAGGGATTATGGTGGGCGCCATTGGTGGTGCGCCGGCGACAGGCGAAAGTCGTTTTGATCTAGAGTTGGAGTATTTGCAAGACGGAATTCCGCTCGTCATTATCGGGCTGGGTTTGTTCGCGATTCCCGAGTTGTGCGATTTGATGCGTCGAAACAAACCAATTGCGAACTCCTCCAAACTTGGAGCTGGTTGGCTTCAAGGGATGAAAGATACGTTTAAAAATTGGTTTTTAGTGTTGCGGTGTTCTTCTCTTGGTACGATTATTGGCGCGATTCCCGGATTGGGTGGCGGTGTCGTGGATTGGATTGCTTATGGACACGTTGTTCAATCATCCAAAGATCCCTCGCAATTTGGCAAAGGCGATATTCGAGGTGTCATCGCGCCCGAAGCCGCTAATAATGCTTTGCAAGGCGGGGCGCTGATGCCGACGTTATTGTTTGGTATCCCAGGTTCGGGCAGCATGGCGGTGTTTTTGGGCGGTATGGCTTTGTTGGGCATGCAACCTGGGCCGAGTATGGTCACCACTGACCTGAACTTGACCTATACGATCGCTTGGACACTCGCGCTGGCCAGCATCATCGGCGCGTTGATTTGCTTTTTTCTGGCCTCGCCGATTTCGAAGCTGACACATGTGCCTTTCAATCTGATCGCGCCATTCATGCTGATGATTATTTGTTTTGCGGCCTTTCAGGCGCGTCGCGATTTGAATGATTTGCTGCTGTTGTTTGTCGTTGGCATGTTAGGTATTTATATGCGGCGTTTCGGTTGGCCGCGACCCGCATTTCTGGTCGGCTTCGTGTTGTCGGGGCAGGTCGAAAACTACCTCTATCAGGCCATTCAGTTTTATGGCTGGGGCTTTGTTCAGCGTCCTGGCGTATTGATTATCGGCGCGCTGGCTGCGATTTCTCTACTTCTCGCCGTTCGTACCCGAGTGTCTGACGATGGTGCTGTATCAGCGAGCAAAGACGCCACAAAGAATGATGCTGCACCTCCTGTATCAACGGGTCCCTTGGGTGGACTGACGGTACGCGAGCGTTTGCCGCAGTTGATCTTTACGAGCATTATTTTTGTGGTTTTTGGTTATGCGGTGATCGATACGATCAAGCTATCGTTTTTGGGGGCCGTTTTTCCTCTGTCGACTTCGGTCTTGATGGTTGTGTTCTCCCTTTGGCTTGTGTGGACACAGTGGTCAGGTAAGCCGGGGCACAGTTCACACTACGATCAAGAGGTTGCTGCGCACGCCTCTGGTGCTTCGGATGGAACAACACTCTGGCCCTCACTGCGCTGGTTTATTTTCCTATTTGGAATGACGGCATTGATCGGTTTTATGTTGTCGGTCACAATATTCATCATGTCCTTCTTGCTGGCCCGCACACAACTCGGCTGGCTCAAAAGTATTTTTTATACTTCGTTCTGTATCGGCTTCATGGTGTTTCTCGGTCATTTCCTGGTGCTTGATTTCCCAGCGGGTGTATTGCAGCACTATGTTGCCATGCCCTGGCCGTTAAAGTGAGTTGTCGATGAATCCCGTTTCTGCCAATGCGCTCCCTGCAGGTGTCCGTTCAAGGTTGATCCATGACGTCAATGGCATCACGTTACACATTTTGGAAGCGGGCTTTGACGCGCCAGGTCGCCCGCTGATCGTTTTGCTGCATGGTTTTCCTGAGTTGGCCTATAGCTGGCGAAAAGTGTTGGCGCCTTTGGCGGCAAGTGGCTTTCACGTGGTCGCTCCGGATGTGCGTGGTTACGGTCGCAGTGGTGGAGCGGGGGTTTCCTATGGTGATGATTTGCGCCCCTACAGCACGCTCAACAAGGCACATGATGTGTTGGCCTTGGTATCGGCGCTGGGGTATCGCTCGGTTGCCGCTGTCGTGGGGCATGATCAAGGTTCGCCGCTCGCAGGCTGGTGCGCCTTGATGCGGCCAGATATTTTTCGCTCAGTAGTGATGATGAGTTCCCCTTTCCGGGGCGGTCCGGTGGCGTTGCCTTTCAATACCGCCAACGAGGTTGTCAAGCCAGTTGCGCCGAACTTGATCGACGAAGAGCTCAAGCTGCTCGATCCGCCCAGAAAATATTACATGCGGTATTACGCGACCGAGCCTGCCAATGAAAATATCTGGCATCCGCAACAAGGTTTGCATGACTTTATGCGTGCTTACTATCACATGAAAAGTGCGGACTGGGCGCCTAATCAACCCTTTCGCTTGCAAGGTTTGATCGCCAGCGAGTGGGAAAAATTACCGCGCTATTACGTGATGGATTTGGATCAAGGGATGGCTGAGTCGGTCGCCCCAGAAATGCCCTCCGAGCAAGAGATCGCCGCCTGCACATGGTTGACTGAGTCTGAATTGAAATTTTATGTCCAAGAGTATGCGCGCACGGGCTTTCAAGGTGGTTTACAAGGGTACCGCACCAATCCGGGTGATAAGGATCTAGCCGTCTTTGCAGGAAAAACAATCGATGTGCCGTCGATGTTTATCGGTGGCCAGCAGGATTGGGGTGTTTATCAAACACCGGGCGGTCTTGAGCGTGTCGAGGGCTCACTGACCACGCGCTATCAAGGAAGCTTTTTAGTTGAGGGCGCAGGTCACTGGGTGCAGCAAGAGCAGCCAGAAAAGGTCACTCAATTGTTACTGGATTTTGTAAAGAGAAATACTTGATGTTGAGGTAGCATAGGCCCAAAGGCTGAGTATGCTCGTTTGGCTCTGGCTGCATCCCTTTGTGGAGTCCCTCATATGAGTATCACCAGTATTAATTCAGACAATACGCGCTCAGAGCATGACTTGCTCGGTAATCGCGATGTACCTTTTCAAGCGTATTACGGGGTGCACACGCTGCGTGCGATTGAAAATTTCCCGATTACAGGATTACCGATTTCGCACTATCCGGACTTGGTGCGCGCGCTGGCTGAAATCAAAATCGCGGCGGCACTCACCAATCAAGAATTGGGGATGCTGGATGCCAAGAAGTGTGAGGCGATCGTGGCGGCTTCCCGGGAAATCCTGCAGGGAAATCTCCACGAGCAGTTTGTGGTGGATTTGATCCAGGGCGGCGCGGGTACGTCGACCAATATGAACGCCAACGAAGTGATTGCCAACCGTGCCCTGGAGTTGTTAGGGCATCAGCGCGGACAATATGGATTTTTGCATCCCAACGAAGACGTCAATATGAGTCAGTCGACCAATGATGTCTATCCAACTTCACTCAAACTTGCCACCTATCGCGGTTGTCAACGTTTGCTCACTCGCATGTTGAGTTTGCAAGAGGCTTTCGAACTTAAAGCCGAAGAATTCAAAGACATCATTAAGGTCGGTCGCACGCAATTGCAGGATGCCGTCCCGATGACCTTGGGCCAAGAGTTTCGAACTTATGCGGTGATGTTGGGCGAGGATGTGTTGAGGTTACGCGAGGCCTTGCCTTTGATTTGTGAAATCAATTTGGGTGCTACCGCGATCGGTACCGGCATCAATACACACCCGGCGTATGCTCAAAAAGTGAAAGAGCATTTAGTAAATATCACGGGACTGCCGCTTGAAACAGCCCCTAATCTCATCGAGGCAACGCAAGACTGTGGCGCGTTTGTACAAATGTCTGGGATACTCAAGCGCATCGCCGTCAAGATTTCCAAGATCTGTCATGACCTGCGCTTGTTGTCGAGCGGGCCGCGCGCGGGGATTGGTGAAATCAATCTGCCGGCGGTGCAGGCCGGTTCGAGCATCATGCCAGGCAAGGTCAACCCTGTCATCCCCGAGGTCGTGAATCAGGTTGCCTACGAGGTGATTGGTAATGACGTCACGATTAGTTTCGCCGCAGAAGCAGGGCAGCTGCAACTCAATGCCTTCGAGCCTGTGATCGCGTATTCGATGTTTCGCAGCGTGACGCACTTAACGAATGCGTTTCATACACTGGAGCACAAGTGTGTGCGCGGGATCACGGCTAATGAATCAAGGATTAAAGAGCTGTTTGATCGCTCGATTGTTTTGGTCACGGCCTTGAATCCCTATATCGGTTATCAGCACGCCACCGAGGTGGCGCAAGAGGCCTTGATCACAGGCAAGCGTGTCTACGATATTGTTCTTGAGCGAGGGTTGTTAACAGCAGAACAACTCGACGACATCTTGAAACCTGAATCCATGACGATGCCAAGGTTTCCTCGACCTTAGGGCCGTTCTCGTAAAACGCAGCGATCGCCACTCGCTTTACGCTCAACCGTGACGGAAGAAAGCTGCGGCAGGGCGGACTTTAACTGTTTTCTGATAAAGCCGCAGAGATTTTCAAGTGTCGCCGGACCGAGCTGTTCGATGTCATCGAGAAAGCGGTGGTCCAGCATTTCTTTGACGCGTGCGACCTGTTGACGCAGTTCGCCAAGGTCGACGAGCATACCGGTCTTTGGGTCGGCATAGCCCGAAACCGTGATCTCGGCCTCGTAAGTGTGGCCATGGATGCGCAAACTGCCCTCTGTTTCGATCTTTCGACGCAGGGTGTGTGCAGCCTCAAAATAAAACCGTTGAGAAAGTTCGTACCATGGCTTTTCGTCTGTTTGCTTTGTGTCTTGGGGTTGGGTCGGGCTCATCAACGAATCTCTAAAACTTTGTGTGTTTGTACCGATAGGCGCCAGACGGGATTGTTCTGACAATAGGCGATCGCCGCGCGGGTATTAGCGAGTCTGTCTGGGCCATCCATGGCTTGGAGCAGGTAATGTTCAAAACGACTGGCGCCAAGTTGATCCGGCATCAGTGCTGGCTGAGGAAAGACAAGCTTGAGCTCGTGCCCTTCGCGTTGGATCCATTCTGCGCCTGCTTTCGGGCTGACACAAATCCAGTCGATGCCTGGAGGAACCTCAAGAGTGCCATTGGTTTCGACCGCGATCTCAAAGCCTAGGGCTTGAAGCGCTTGGATGAGGGCTTGATCGACCTGCAGCAGGGGTTCGCCGCCAGTCAGCACAACGTATTGGTGTGCATGGCCTGCTGGCCAAAGCGCGGCGATTTGTTCGGCAAGGACCTGCGCTGAGTGAAATTTACCGCCGAGCGTGCCGTCCGTACCGACAAAATCCGTATCGCAAAATTGGCATACAGCGCTCGCGCGATCTTCTTCGCGACCGGTCCAGAGGTTGCAGCCAGCGAAACGACAAAAGACCGCAGGCCGTCCGGCGCGCAGCCCTTCGCCTTGCAGTGTGTAAAAAATTTCTTTGACGCTATAGGTCATCGAGGTCAATGCTTCATCAAAATGCAACCTGGGTATTGTAAACGGAGCCTTAGCGGCTTGCTTCGAGGGCGCTGTTTTTTTAAGAAGTCGTTTTAAAGTAAGCTGTTCCAGACAACGCCTTGCCCTGCTGGCGACCGCATATCTGACAATTTTCCTTGCGAGGTGGTGTTTTGGGCTTGTTTGAACGTTTTTTGACTGTCTGGGTCGGGCTTGGCATCCTGGCGGGCGTGGGTGTGGGGCTTTGGATTCCTGGGGTCTTTGCTCTCATCGCAGCCATCGAGTTCGCGCATGTCAATCTGGTGGTGGCCGTGCTGATTTGGATCATGATTTACCCCATGATGATTCAGATCGACTGGTCGTCGATCAAACAAGTCGGTCAAAAGCCCCGCGGATTGTTGTTGACCCTGGTGGTCAATTGGCTGATCAAGCCTTTTTCGATGGCTGCACTCGGCGTTTTGTTTTTTGAATACCTCTTTGCACCCTGGGTGGATCCGCAGACTGCGAGTGAGTATATCGCTGGCATGATCTTACTCGGGGTAGCGCCTTGTACAGCGATGGTGTTTGTCTGGAGTCAGCTCGTCAAAGGCGATGCCAGCTACACGCTTGTTCAAGTTTCAGTCAACGACATCATCATGGTGTTCGCGTTCGCGCCGATCGCGGCGTTTTTATTGGGCGTCACCTCTTTGACAGTGCCCTGGGAAACGTTGTTGCTATCGACCTTGTTGTATGTGGTGTTGCCACTGATCGCAGGGGTGTTGACACGCGAGCTGTTGTTGCGCAAGTCGTCCACGGCGGTCAAGGGCTTTGTCGCGGCGCTTAAGCCCTGGTCGATTGTGGGTTTGATCGCGACCGTGGTGTTGTTATTCGGCTTTCAGGCTGAGACGATCGTCGCAAAACCTTTAGTCATTGGCATGATTGCCATTCCTTTGATTTTGCAGACCTACGGTATTTTTGCGGTGAGTTGGCTCGGTGCGCGCTGGCTCAAGCTCCCCAAAAATATCGCTGGACCCGCCTGTCTGATCGGGACGTCCAATTTTTTCGAACTCGCTGTCGCCGTAGCGATTTCATTGTTTGGTTTGAACTCGGGTGCTGCGTTGGCCACGGTCGTTGGTGTTTTAGTCGAGGTGCCCGTGATGTTGTCGCTGGTTTGGCTAATCAATCGGAGTCGGATTGCTTGAGCATAGGCGCGCGCCTCTTGAGTAAGCCGTTGGCGAGCGCGAGACCTGTAAAAATTAGTAGCACACCAACTAGTGTGCGTAGGCTGAAGTGCTCATCCATCAGTGTCCAGCCCCAGAACAGCCCAACCACGGGGACGAGGTAGGAGACGGTCATCGCGCGCGCGGGTCCGATATGCTGAATCAAACGGTAGTACAGCACGTAGGCGACGGCCGAGCAGAGTACCGCTAGAACAAGCGCCGCACTCCAGGCCATCGTGCTGATGGGCTCGGTCGGCCACCAGTACCAGGCCAGAGGCATGAGTAATACGCCGCTCGTGAGCGAGGACCCCGTTGCGTTTACAAACGGGCTAAACGAGGACAGATATTTTCTGGCGTAGCAGGCGGAGAGTGCATAGCAAACAGGACCTAAGATGGCGGCGGCGAGTGCCAGAGTCGAATCGCTCAACGCTAGTTCGAAACGATCCCAGACTAGAAAAATAATGCCCACCAGACCGATGAGCAAGCCGATTGCGCCCGAGATGGTCAGGCGGATACCCAGCCAGAGCCAGGCGACGAGTGCCCCCCAAAGTGGGGTCACCGCATTGATAACCGAGATCGTGCCAGACGGGATGTGGAGAGCGGCGTAGGCCGACAGCATGTAGGGCAGGCTGGAGTCCAAGAGCCCGAGCGGGATGAAATTTTTCCAGTGTTTAAGCAGCATCCAAACTTCGCGCCTGAAGATCAGCACCAGCAAGATCATCAGTCCGGCCAGCATGGTTCTCAAAAACATCAGGGGGGCGGGGCCAAACTCGGCGACACCGATTTGAATCAATAAAAATGAGCTGCCCCAGAAAAAGGACAGCAGCAAAAGCTCGAAAACACTATGTGGACGCATGCGACATAGTATCCGCTTAAAATGCCTAGATTCATTTAAATGCCGCACTTGAGCGTGGCAACCTCCGCCCAGGCGACCTTTTTTTTCTTGGCTATGACATACCGAAACTTATTGTGGTTTATTTTTGCGGCCGCCGTCGTGCGCTTGCTCTTGCTTGGGCTTTCGCCCTTGATGGATACGACCGAGGCGCGCTATGGCGAAATATCGCGCCTCATGGTCGAGCTCAATGACTGGGTGACGCCCTGGTTTACTTACGATATGCCGTTTTGGGGCAAGCCGCCCCTAGCGTTTTGGATATCAGCCTTGAGCTTCAAGGTGTTTGGGATCAATGAGTTCGCCGCCCGTTTTCCGCATTGGCTGGCCGGCATGGTGGTGTTGTGGATCCTCTGGGGTATGCGACCCCGCAGTGGTCCGACGGGCGCGACTTACGCGATCGCGCTGCTGCTTGGCTCGGTCATGTTTTTCGTGGCCTCGGGCATGGTGATGATGGATATGGCATTGGTGATTGGTACTACCTTGGCCATGCGCGGCTTTTGGAATGGTTTACATGGCGAACCGTCGCGCCGCGGGTCAGAGCGCTGGTTGCTGTTTATAGGCCTGGGTATTGCCTTGCTCGCCAAGGGGCCGGTAGGCGTGGTGTTGACGGGTCTGCCTTGCGGAATCTGGGCCTTGGTGTCAGGCAACCTGCGCATGATCTGGCGGGACTTGCCTTGGGTACGAGGTTGTTTACTCACGCTGCTGATCGCGCTACCTTGGTATGTCATTGCCGAGTTACGCTCACCAGGATTTATCAATTATTTCATCGTAGGCGAGCATTTTCACCGTTTTGTGACGCCTGGCTGGCAAGGCGATCTGTACGGTACAGCGCACAAGTATCCCTACGGGACGATCTGGTTATTTATGCTGGCCGATGTGCTGCCCTGGACGATTCTTTTTCCCATCATTGCCTGGCAGACTCGGGGCGCCAAGGCCGCACAACCGTTGCATCCTGAGAAGATCGCCGACGATGCGAAACCGTCCTCGTGGCGCAATTATTTGCTTTTATGGGCCTTCATGCCTGCTGTCTTTTTCACCATGGCGGGCAATATCATCTGGCCTTATGTCCTGCCGGGTATGCCCGCTCTAGCCTTGCTGGTGGGGGGCTGGTTGGCTTCGCGCGCTCAGCAAAACCTGGTGCGCCTCAATCTTGCTGTCGGCTTGTCGATCACGATGGTGTTAGCCGCGGGTTTTAACGCCAGTATGCCGTTTACGGGCCGCAGCAACGATCTGGCGGCTAAGACCTTGATCGAGGACTATCGTTCACGCACGCCTTCGGGACTGCCGTTGATTTACCTGGAGCATCGTCCTTTTTCCGCATCTTTTTACAGCCAAGGCCAAGCCTTGCTCGAAAAGACGCCGGAGACTTTGATCAAGAGGTTGGAGTCCACGCCAGCCTATGTCGCGATTCGAACCTCAAGCCTAGACTATATGCCCCCGGCGCTCATGAGCCGTCTAGAGCGTCTCAGCAAGCAAGGCTACTTTACGTTGTATCTGAGGAAGGGGTCGCAGGCTGCGGTGCCAGAGGCTTCGCCAGCGGCAGCGCCAGTGTCACCAACCAGCAAATAATCAGCATCAGGGCGGAGCCTAGTAATGCAGATAGCAGGCCGCCCCATTGATACAGCAAGCCTGACAACAGGGTGCCAATAAAGCGACCCAAGGCATTAGCAGCATAATAAAAGCCAACGTCTTCGGCCGCTTTTTCAGAACCGGCATAGGCCAGAATCAAATATGAGTGGACAGATGAGTTGACGGCAAAAGCAAAGCCAAACACGCCTAAGCCTGCGACGACGACCCATTCAAGATGTTTGACATCAAGCCAGACGAGCACGCAAAGCGTGACGGTCACCAAGGCGAGAATCGCCGACCAGTGTCGTGCGGCCGGTACCTCATTGCTCAAGCCATCGTCGCTGCGTCGCACGAGCGAGGGGGCGATGGCCTGGACAAAGCCATAGCTGATCGTCCAGGCGGCGAGAAAGCCGCCCACCATCGTAAAGGTCCAGCCGGAAGCGTAAAGAAAAACGGGTACACCCACCACAAACCAGACGTCGCGCGCGCCAAATAGCACCACACGTGCGGCGGCCAACAGATTGATACCTTTATTTTTCGCAAAAAGCTCTTTGGCGGATTTGGAGGCTTTGCTTTTGCCCATCATGGGGGGGAGGGAAAGCACGACGCCCACCAAAATCAGTGCCAACAAGCCCGCCATCACCCAGAGCGAGCCTTGAAAGCCAACCTGGTCGAGTAATAGGCCTCCAAGAAAGAAACCCACACCTTTCATCGCATTTTTACTGCCAGTGAACCACGCGACCCATTTAAAAAGTTGTCCGGAGGCTTGCCCGGCAGTGATTTTGATGGCGGATTTGCTGGCGGTCTTGGTCAAGTCCTTGGCGACGCCGCAAACACCTTGCGCCATGACGACCCAAGCAACAGACATCGCAGCGGTCCATTCGGGCGACAGTGCGGAGAGAAGGAGAAAGCCGATAATCTGTGTGGTCAACCCCACCATTAACATTCGCGAGATGCCAAAGCGGGTGGCGAGCCAGCCCCCCAGTAGGTTTGCCACGACACCTGCGGCTTCGTAGAGCAAAAACAGGAAAGCTAAGGCAAAAGGCGAATAACCCAAGCGATAAAAATGAAGCAATACCAGCATGCGTAACGCGCCGTCGGTCAGTGTGAATCCCCAATAAGCCGAGGTGACGATGGCATAGTTGCGTGCAGCGTGTGTGGACATAGATGTTTAAATACCTTTTGCTTGCATATGGCAGGCGAGGTCGATCATGCGGCAGGCGTAACCCATTTCGTTATCGTACCAAGCATAGACCTTGAGCAATGTGCCATCGGTCACCATGGTAGAAAGCGCATCAATGACGGCGCTCCGGGTATCGCCCGCATAGTCGACGCTGACGAGGGGGCGCGTCTCCACACCAAGAATCCCGGCCAGTGCGCCAGTCGCCGCCTCAGTAAATAAGGCGTTGACTTCTTCGGCCGTGGTTTCGCGCTTGAGCTCAAACACGCAGTCGGTCAGCGAGGCGTTGAGCACAGGCGCACGCACGGCGTGGCCATTGAGCTTGCCTTTCAAGTCTGGGTAAATCAAGGTGATCGCGGTCGCGCTGCCTGTCGTCGTGGGGGCCAGGCTCTGCATCGCGCTGCGCGCGCGACGCAGGTCTTTGTGCGGAGCATCGACCACGAGATTGGTGTTGGTTGGGTCGTGGATTGTGGTGATCTGTCCATGACGAATACCAATGCTTTCATGAATGACTTTGACGACGGGTGCTAGGCAATTGGTGGTGCAAGAAGCCGCTGTCACGATGATATGTTGTGCGGGATCATAGAGATGCTCATTGATGCCCACCACGATGTTCAGTACGTTGCCGACCTTGACGGGCGCGGCGACGATGACGCGTTTGGCGCCTCGGTCGAGGTGACCCTGAATAGTTTCGGGGGTTAAAAATTTACCGGTACATTCCAGCACCACCTCGACACCGAGGTCTCCCCAAGGAATATCACCGGGATTAGCGTGCGACGAAAAGGACACCGCATGCTGGCCAATTCGAATAGTGTCTTCGCTTTCGACTTCAATGTTCTCTTTCCAGCGTCCCTGAACAGAGTCAAATGTCAATAGATGGGCCGTCGCAGCGATCCCGCCTTTGAGCTCATTGAGATGGACGACTTCAAGGCGATGGTCGCGGCGGGGATCGTCGTGTGGACGATGCGCGGCGCCCAAGGCGGCTCTGAGGGCTAACCGACCGATTCTGCCCATGCCATTGATACCGACTTTCATCATGGATTCTCCGTCTGTGTTTTGATTTCAATCTAATTAATTCTATTAAACGGTTAAGATTGCAAAATCATGACAGCTCCATGACACTGGGAAACATCGAGCAATTCGATGGTCTTGACATCTAGCGTTGCGGGCTCGGGGCTGCACACGACTGCAACCACTCTAGCGAGACAAAATCCAGTGCGCGTTTGTGCGTGGACTCCAGAAATACCTGAGGTGCGACGCCGGCTTCAAAAGCCTCTTTCCATCTGAGTGCACACAAACACCAACGATCGCCGGCTTCTAGACCCGGGAAACGATAATGAGGCATCGGGGTCGTTAAATCGTTGCCGCGCTGCTTGGAAAACTCCAGAAACTCTTGCGTCATTTTCGCGCAAATGACGTGGGATCCCAGATCGTCGGCTTGCGTGTTGCAACAGCCGTCCCTGAAGTATCCCGTTAGTGGGTCATAAGAGCAGGCGATGAGTTCGGTGCCTAGGACATTCATAATTCAATCCCTTCGTGTTGTGCCACTTTTTCCAAGGCATGCTCAAAGAGCGCACGGGCCGAGCCGGAAACCGAGGTGAGGTAGGCGTGTAAATGTGCATCCTCGGTGCTTTTATTCAGACATTCCAGACTGTACTGCTCAAAGCTGGCGAGTTGAGCGATGATTTCCGCTACATGGCGGGGACATTCGCATAAAACATTGGTTGAAATACCTGCGACCCGAGCGAGCGTCTCATCAGAGTATTTGCGGGCCGGAATCATCGAGCTTGATGTGGCTTCGCTTAGCGAGTGATTCGCATCCACGTTAAGAACTGAGCGAATGAGTTCGGCTAACTCATAGTCGGTGATGGGCTCACGCCTCACAAGCATCCCGGCTGTACGCATGGCATGCGCGACCTGTTCCCGACCGTAGTTGTAGAGCACGATGACTTTCGTGGCGGTATTTTTCACGGTGATACGTTGAATATCGCGCATGACAATTTCATGCAGGGTGTTGACTTTTAACAGCAGTATTTCTGCAGGCTGTTCAAAAGGACCGATTTGGGCTGCGTCAACATCGGCAAAGATATTGGTTACTTCGATGCTGCAGCCAAGCAAGTTGGAGGAAAAGTTTTTAGTTTCGATGCGTCCGGCCAAAGCCAAGCCAATCACCGCCATTTTTACGCTTTGCGGTTGCTTTTGTCTGGGCACAAACGCGCCGCCATGACGGTGTTTGTTGTGGAGCTGACTAAGCGCGTGAATATCCAGATTCGCAATGGTACTAATTGCGTGCCCTTCATCGCATAACTGTTTCATGAGGGTCGCGCGCAGGAGATCTTCCTCGCCGTACATCCGATGTTGACCCCCGGTTTTGACAGGCTTAAAGGCCGCATAGCGGGATTCCCAAACTCTCAAGGTCGGAACGGGAATGCCGGCCAGTTTGGAAATGGTTCCGATCCGATAGCTGTGGTTTTTTTCACTAACAGGCATGGTTTTTTTCTGCAAAGAGTATTTTGAATAGATATTGAATAGATTAAATCATATTTTTAACAAAATATGCAAAATCTAATAGGTTTTGAGTGGAATTTATTAGAAATTGACGTATATTTAAGTTTCTAAATCTACTCGTCACAGGACTAAGGATTAAAAATGAGCGCCAATGAATCCAAGCATGCTCTGGGCCTAGTGGTTTTGCTTGCTGCATTGCCAAACGGCGAGGCTTTGACCACGCAAGATCTCGCTCGACATCTCGGGCTATCTGTGTCTTATGTTGAAAATTTGTTGAAAGGTTTGCGGACAAAAAACCTGTTGAGATCTAATCGAGGACCTCGCGGTGGACACCGTTTTGATGGTGAATTGACCAGCTTGAGCGTATGGGATGTGGTCTCAATTTTTGGTGGATCAGAGCTACCGCCCGCTGAGCCGAACGATCAGGGACACGTGACGGCTTGGCTCGAAGCTGAATACGAGCATATCAAAAACGAGTTCTTGAAAGCCGTGCCCTTATACAAGCTCATCGGAAAGCCTGGTGATTATGATTTGTCGCTCGAATGGGAACTCACGGCCGATGATTTCCAGCCGATGCTGCATACCTTGGCGACAAGAGCCCTTGAGCATGACGAAGACTACGCTCACACGGAGTGAGATTTCAAGAGTGATCGAGATGGCGTGGGAAGATCGCACTCCATTTGAGGCGATCGAGCGTCAGTTTGGCCTCGATGAAAGCCGGGTTATTTCTTTGATGCGCACTGAACTTAAACTTTCGTCCTTTAAACTGTGGAGAGCGCGCGTCACGGGCCGTCGTACCAAGCATGCCGCACGGCGTCCTGCTGCCATGATTGATGGCAGTCGACATACTGCCTGCCTGGGACAACCTTCGAGACCCCAATAGAAATCACTTTAAAGGATCGCCATGCAAGAGGACAAAAGATGTTGTGGATCTGGTACCTGCATCATTAACGAAGAAGGGGTATGCTGGTGTGGACAGCGTTGGGACGGAGAGAAGATGTGTTTTGATCCACCACCCGAGCCGTCCCCCGATAAGTCAGGTGTCGAAAAAACCTAGCCCACTCCTCTGAGACTCCAATGTCCATTCAAACGCTCGAACCTCCGCTCACTGCCGCCACCGAGCTGAGTGCGACGCTGAAAAAGCAGGGTTTTGCGGTTCTTGATTCGCAAAGTGTGGTCGAACTCAGTGGTACGACGCTCGAAGCTTTGCGTGCGTTAGAAAGTACGTGGTCAGCGTTGGCGCCCGACCAATACCTCAAAGATGGGGGGCGTTATCGTTATCGCCGCCACGGCAGTTTCACGGTTAATGGTAAAGACGTAACCGCTGTGGCGCATCGAGCGCATTGGCAACCCCTTTCTTATAACGCTTTGCATGGCGGAATGCACAGATGGTTTGAGCCTATCGAAGCGCATGTTTCACAAGCGCCCGCCTGGCAAGCACTGTTACGTTTTTTGGGCGGCGTCGCCTCCGAGATGCGCGGACTTCAACCATGGTTTGTTGAAGCCCATCAGTTTAAAATCGATACGGCTGATGGGATTGGTCGCCCCACGCCCGAGGGAGCGCATCGGGATGGTGTACAACTTGTCGCGGTATTTTTAATCGGACGTCACGACATCAAAGGTGGTGAAACCCGAGTCTTTGACATGGCCACGCCTTTCGGTCAGCGCTTTACTCTGACAGAACCTTGGTCTGTGCTTTTGCTCGATGATGAGCGCGTCATCCATGAAACGACTCCAATACAGCCTGCCGATAAAAATGGTTGGCGAGATACCTTGGTAGTCACTCTCAGAGCGGGATCATTTCTCGACGATCCCGCCCTTGTGCTGAAAAAAATTAAACTTTAAAAATTTAAAATCGAAACGTCAGTACGTTTATTTTTTCTTTATTTTTCCTACCGAGTATTGACCGTTCGCTTCAAAGGCTTCGAAAAGTATTTCGTCACCGGGCGCGAGATTTTTCAATTGAGCGGGTTGTTTGGCGACAAACACCATGGTCATTGGCGGCATATCGAGCGCCTTGATTTCGCCGTGACGGATCGTGATTTTATTGTTGTCTAGGTCGATGCGGCGAACGACGCCCTCTGCCATGGCTTGAGCCAAGGCGCTTGCACTGAAACCAAGCGTGGCGAGTGTGAGTGAAATGTTGATCAATGATTGTTTAAGATTCATTACTTTGCTCCTGCGATCACGTTAATTTTTCCGACCATGCCTGCCTCGTAATGTCCGGGCAGCAGACAGGCAAAGTCAAACTGACCTGCGCGATTGAAGTTCCAGATGATGTCGGCGTTTTTGCCGGGAGAGACGTGCGCCATATAGGGCTCGTCGTGCTCCATATTCGGATGTTTCTTCATCATCTGAGCATGCGTATCGAGCTCTTGTTTGGTGCCGATCACCAGTTCGTGCATCACTTTGCCGACATTTTTAACGGTCAGCCTAACCGTTTCGCCTTGTTTGACGGTGATTTGAGCTGGCACGAAGCGCATGGTGTCGAGCATCGTGATCTCAATGGTCCGAGTCACGGCTTTCGCGTCGCCGCCGATGCCCCAGTCCTTTTGCTCCTTGGGCATATCGTGGTGCGCTTTATGACTCGCTTGGTGAGCCAGCGCAGGAAGAGCCATGGTCGCAAAAGAAAGAGCAACGAGCGGGGGAGTGAATATTTTTTTCATCATGGTGATACCTGTACGAAGAGAGACTTAATCAATGTTTATGTGAACCGCTGGTTGAGCCGCTAGGTTTGCGAACCCGTGCATTGCCATCGCCCGCTGCGGGAGTCGCTGCAGAGGGGGCAGATTGAGCGCCACTATTTCGACTGATTGTAGGCGTGGTGCCTTTGTATTCGTAAGACTTTGTTCCTGGGGGTTGTTTATACCAGCCTGGATCGGAGTAGTCGTTGGGTTTTAGATCTTCACGCACTTTGAGCGTAGTGAACATGCCGCCCATCCCGATGGGCCCATAAGGTCCTGTGCCGGCCATCATGGGTATCGTGTTTGGGGGCAACTCCATTTCCATTTCCTTCATGTCGTACATGCCGCGTTCGCCCATCACCATGTAGTCGGGTACGACTTTCTGGAGTCGTCCAACCAGGCCTTGATGGTTGATGCCGATCATGGTCGGAACATCGTGACCCATCGCGCCCATGGTGTGGTGGCTCTTGTGGCAATGCACAGCCCAGTCGCCAGGTTCGTCGGCGATGAATTCGATTTGGCGCATCTGGCCAACTGCGATGTCCTCAGTGACTTCAGGCCAGCGCGCAGAAACAGGAACTGGACCGCCGTCGGTTCCAGTGACTTCAAATTCGATGCCATGAACATGAAACGGGTGGTTGGTCATGGTTAAGTTGCCAATCCGGATTCGTACACGATCACCTAGCTTTGCGACCATGGGCGAAATGCCCGGATAGACGCGGCTGTTAAAAGACCAGATATTAAAGTCCAACATCGTGTTGACCTTTGGGGTCTTACTGCCTGGTTCGACATCAAAGGCATTAAGTAAAAGACAATAGTCACGATCGACTACGCTGATATTGGGGTGATTGCCTTTAGGATGTGTCACCCAAAATCCCATCATTCCCATCGCCATTTGCGTCATTTCATCAGCATGTGGGTGATACATGAAGGTACCGGGGCGCTTGGCCACGAATTCGTAAACAAAGGTTTTACCCACGGGAATAGGGGGTTGATTTAAGCCGCTCACACCATCCATTCCATTGGGTAGTCGCTGGCCATGCCAGTGGATCGTCGTTTTTTCAGGGAGTCGATTGGTCACAAAAATGCGGACTCGATCACCCTCGACCACTTCGATGGTGGGACCTGGGCTCTGGCCGTTGTAGCCCCACATGTTGACCTTGAAACCGGGTGACATTTCGCGAACGACAGGTTCTGCGACTAGGTGAAACTCTTTGACACCCTCGTTCAGACGATAGGGTAAGGTCCAGCCATTCAGGGTCACGACGGGCCGATAACGGGCCTCGAGACCTTCGGTTTCAGGACCGCGCCAGGGCGGTGCTGTGCCAGCGCTCGGTTGATAAACGGGTTCAGGCACACTGGCCAGTGCATGCTTGCCAACGGCCGTTGCGGTGACCGTACCGGCTAAACCGATGAGGGCGTTGTGGATAAAGTCTCTACGTTCCATGATTTTTTAGTGGCCTTTGCCAGAAGAGCTGTTGGTGTCGGGGCCGCCAACGTTACTGCCAGGGCCCGCATACGGTGCGCCTGCGAGCAGTGCCCGCATGTCCGTCAAAGCGATCCAGAAGGATTGTTTGGCCTGCGCGACGGCGAGCTCGGACTGCATCTTGGTTTGCGCTTTAGCGATCAGCTCCCAGGTGCTGATGAACATACCGTTGTAGCGCATGAGGGCTTCCTCTTCTGCACCGCTGTAGAGGCGTTGGAGTTTGTTCAAAATGTCTGAAGCCTGCGTGTGGACTGCGCGTAAATGTTCGCGTGCTTGCAGCAAGTCTGATTTTGTTTTGATGCTCAAACGCAGCGCTTCTGCACGCGCTTTGATCGCTTTGTCGAGGTCATGATTCCATAGTATTTTTGTGCGATCTACCGTGGGAATCGCGCTGGTCCAGTTGGTGCTGGCGCTCAACAGCGTATCGAGCTGCTGCCGCCATTGCTCCAGCATGGCAGGACCGACGATCCGTTCGTAGTACTGCACCTCTTTTTCCAGCAAACTGTAGTGAGGATGACGGGCGAGAATTTCAGTGAGTTGTTGCTCAAGTGGAATGAGCAATTCGGACAAGCCACTCAGACTCGCGGGCTTTGGCAGTGCGTTAGGTAAGCGCCAGTGATCAGAACCAATTTGTGCGAAGAGTTTTTGGCGAGCATTAAACGCAGCCTGATCCGCGAGCATCAGTTGGTTGCGTGCGGACTGGTAGCCGATCTCGACATCGATCAGTCTGTTGCGTCCCCAATTGCCGACCTTTTCCATCCGTTTGGCGAGCTCAAGAGAGACGCTGGCTGCTTCAGCAATGCGTTGCTGGATGTTGAGTTGTTCTTTTGCGGAGACGGCTTCGACCCAGAGTTTTTGGGTGGTTAGTTGTAGGGCGAGTAGCTGTGAATCTCGGGAAAAGCGTTCAACGCTACTGATCGCCTGACTTGTCAAGAGGTCGGCATGCAGAACGAGGGCGGCTTTGCGCGCGGCTTCTTCTGTGAGTTCCGGCGCTGCGGTGTCTTCTTTAAAAGCACCGATTGACAAGCCCGGGTCACGCTCGACCAGTCCACTGCGAAGGTTGCGTTCGGCTTTCAGCAGATCGATGTGTCCGCGTGGATAGCGACCCACCTCGGTGTTGGCGTTACGCCATTGCTTAAGGTCTGCCTGTTGAGAGGGTTGACCCTGCGCATGTGCGGGCGGATTGAGGGCTGTCACGCTGAGTAAAGCCGTGAGCCATAAGCGAATGCCGGGTCGGGCTGTAGGTAAATGCATCGTTGCCTGTGCCGTTTTAGTGCGTTGATAGGCTTTCCCAAGAGCAATCCTGAGTCAGAATACGCTACTGTAGTGTCCGGTGGGCAAAGCACACGTGACGCCAACATTACAAAATTGTTATGTTTGAGTGGGCGTAACGTGCCGACTGAGAGCTGGGGTTATAGTCCCTCAGGGCCGTGGCGTGGCGCTTAAAATCACAGAAGCAAATAAAGGGAGTCCGACCTGTTGAAAATCTTGATCGTCGAGGATGAGCCTAAAACAGGCGATTACTTGCGCCAAGGCTTGCGCGAGGCCGGTTTTTCCGTCGATCTTGTCCAAGATGGACTCGATGGCTTGCATTTAGGTATAGAGGGCGATCAGGATTTGATCATTCTGGATGTGATGTTGCCTCGCATGGATGGCTGGGGTGTTTTCCAGGCGCTGACTCAAGCAGGGATCACAACGCCCGTGATATTTCTGACAGCCAAGGATCAAGTCGAAGAACGCGTACGTGGGCTCGAGCTCGGTGCTGCGGACTATCTGGTCAAGCCCTTTTCGTTCGCCGAATTGCTGGCGCGCGTACGTAATGTCTTGCGGCGCGGCCCGGCTTCTGTAGAAAGTGCAACCCTGAAGGTAGCGGATCTGGAGGTTGATTTGCTGCGTCGACGCGTCACCCGAGCCGGGCGCCGAATTGATTTGACGCCCAAGGAGTTTGGTTTATTGGAATTGTTGGTGCGCCGTCAGGGAGAAGTGTTACCGCGCTCTTTGATCGCTTCACTCGTTTGGGATATGAACTTTGATAGCGACACCAATGTTATTGAGGTCGCAATGCGTCGATTACGTGCCAAGGTCGATGAAGGTTTCGAAGTACGGCTAATTCAGACCGTGCGCGGCATGGGTTATGTGCTCGAGGTTCACGAGGCAAACTGATGCTCAAACGGTTGACGCTCATATCCCGTCTAACGATTTTATACGCCTTAATCTCGGCTCTGGTGTTGTGTGGTCTCGGAGTGATGGTTGCGCGCGCAAGCTATTTGCATTTCGTTGATTTGGATTTGGCTTATCTGCAGGGCAAGGCAAGTTTGGTGGAGCGCGGTTTGGCACAGACCTCTGAACCTAGTGCCGTGCGCGCGTTACTAGCGCAACAGATGGATAGTCATGAGGGTCTTTACATTGGGCGGAGTGACGGCACAGGCCCCGGGCCTGTGATCCAGGGCATGGATTTTTCCGCCTTAAACACCGCAGTGCTCGCGCCCGGTACTTCTTTTGACTGGCAAACAGGCGGGGTCACTTTGCGAGGCATTAAAGTTCCGATGCAGAGCGGAGGTTCTCTACTTCTAGGCTTGGATATGCACCATCATGCGCACTTTATGACGCAGCTTCATTACACGCTTGCTATTTATCTGTTTGTCGCCACCATACTCAGTGGTCTGTTAGGTTGGTGGGCCGCGCGACGTGGACTCGCGCCCCTTCGTGTCATGCGCGAACGCGCCCGTAATATCGATGCGCGCCAGTTAAATGTTCGAATGCCTATCGCAGACAGTTCGGCTGAGCTTGTCGAGTTGGCGCAGGGTTTGAATCTCATGCTCGAACGTCTGGAGCAGGATTTTGAGCGTCTCTCCGAGTTTTCAAGTGATCTGGCGCACGAGCTTCGAACACCGATCACAAATTTGCTCACGCAGACGCAGGTCACGCTGACACGAGAGCGTGAGGTCGAAGCGTATCGAGATATTTTGGCGTCCAATGCCGAAGAATTCCAGCGGCTGGCTCGCATGGTGTCTGACATGTTGTATCTGGCCAAAACAGAGCACGGTCTGGAGTTGCCTCACCGCGAACAATTGTCTCTTGCCACAGAAGTACAGGCGCTTTTTGATTTTTATGAAGCTGTTGCTGAGGAGGCCGAGGTTGGTTTGACGCTTGAAGGCGAGGCCATGATCGTCGGCGATCGCTTGATGCTTAGACGCGCGATCGGGAACTTGCTTTCCAACGCGCTGCGCCATGCTTTTAAGCACTCCGTGGTCGAGGTGCTGATTCGACGCCTACCCGATGCCGTGGAGTTAACGGTCAAAAACGCTGGTCAACCGATTGCGGAGTCGGACATTCCACGTTTGTTCGATCGCTTTTATCGCACTCAAAAATCTCGACCTCATCCGGAGCATAGTGGCACGGGTCTGGGCCTTTCCATCACAAGATCCTTGATGTTGGCGCACGGGGGAACCATCAAGGTGGTCTCGGACAAAAAAAATACCAGCTTTACGCTGGTATTTCCCGTGCGGCCATGAAGCGCCTGTGGCCTTATGGTTTGCGTCGAGCGACCATCAGCACATAGTTACCGTCTTTGTAGTAACCCACACGAAAATTCAAAGGCTGGATGTCTGTCCGCTGAGCATATGCGCGCACAAGATCGGCTTGATAACTCAAAAACGCATGATGCGGAATCGTGAATTTACCAAAGAGCGTGCTGTTGAAATGTTGACTCAGCATGGTGTAGTTAATCCCCGTTTCGTCTTGAACAATGAAGGGTGAGTGAGTGAGCACCGCGCGGGCGATCATGTTGAAATTGGCATTTTGAGGCAAGTGTGAGGCTGCTTTGAACAGTGTGGGGTAAACCGCCATCTGTTGAACAAGCTTGGCGTGAGCCGGAGCTGCCTGAAGACCTTCGTTGGATAAGTCCATTCGGAGATAGTCCAATACGATGGACTTACCATTTTTGGTCGCATTGAAGCGTACCGAGTTCCATTGTTGGGTCTCGGAAGGAAGTTCTTCGACGTCACCTTGCGCACCCACTCTGATGGGCGTGACGCGTTCAATGTCAAAACCTTGGAGCTTGAGGAAAATAGCTATAAAGGTGCTCGCGCCGATTTTTCCTTGGCTCGCGTAATAATAGCGATCGAGATACGAGGTCACAAAAAAACCGTGAGTGCCGTAGAGCTGCCAGGCCGAGGTCAGTTGCTCAAGACTTTGGTCTGTGATCAAGGGGGAGTAAGCACCCAGATTCATGGGACGACCAGCATGTTGTATGGCCACCATGACATAACGCTTGGCCTGCGGAAAGAGCTGATAAACCGTGGTGAAGTCTGGACCCGAGAAGGGGTAAAAAATAGTATCGGCGCTGATGTCGATATGTTGCTTGGCCCAGCCTTCCATTGGCACGCCAATTTTTTCGGTGTACTCGGCCCAGTTGTTTTGTACTTCTTGGGTATAGATTTTCCACTTTAGGTTGTCGCGAATCGCGCTTGGCAAGCCTGATGCGGGCTCTTTGCCGATGAGCAAGGTCGCCACGTCCTGAAGCTGCGTGGGTGTTAGTGCCTGAGCCGGTAGCGTTTGCGCATGAACACCTAGGGAGACGGTCAGTGCGACGACAAGGAGGCCGATCTGTCTGTTGATGAGGGTCGTTATCATTATTTTAGGAAATTTAAAGCGCTTTTTTCTTGCGAGTAAGCGCGTTGTTTTGTAAAAAAAAGAGGATTTTAGATTAAATATTGACTGGCAATCAGGAATTTGACTGGCTTACAGGGTTTCCTCTCCTCCCTTCACACAGGTAATAGCTGATTCGCGAGATATGCTGCGCAGTGCGCTCCAGCCAACGCAGGGTATCGGTGACACGCAAAAGCACCTCGGATGGGTGGACGGACAGCTCGGTCGTAAGTCCGGTGAGGACGTGTTCGCGTGCCTCCAGGGCGTGCGCCGCGACCGTCGTGGCTTCTGTCGAGAGCAGGGAAAGTTGTCCCTCGAGGTTTTTTTGCGCGAGGCCAAGCTGCGCGCGCGTGATCATGTTGTTGAGTGTGTCGAGCGTGTTTGAACACACGGGGTGTTCAAAGGCTTCGCGCGTGAGCGTGGGATCTTGCAGCCGGTTTTTGAGCCGGATGAGGTGATCAATCGCATGGAGTTGGGAGATACGTTGAGCGCTAAAGCGCGCATCACCGGCTGGTATGGAGATACGACTCACAAAACTAAAGGTTTTATCCAAGAGTCTCTTGGCTTGTGCTAGATCGACCTCATTGCGGGTCGAGGGTTCGAGAGTCAGTAAATTTTCTGCATGACCCAGAAAGCTATGGCTGATTTGTTCGAGGGCGCGTTGTGAAGCTTCGAGGGCAACCTCTGGCAGAGACACTAGTGTGTCGTCGAGATGGTCGGTAAACACAGGGTTTCTGTGGGGTAGGATCCGTTGTACGATTGTGGCGAAATAGGCGGTCGCGGGGAGAAACAACAAAACGCCGAGTCCGATAAACATCGAGTGAAAGACTGCAAGGCTTAGCGCACCGGGACGCAAGGAAAACCAATGATCAGTGCTCTCAAATAACAAAAGAAACATGGGTAGCAACAAGACCGCAATGAGACCGGTCATGGCGTTAAAGAGAATATGAGCGAGAACAGTGCGTTTGGCGTGAATGGTGATCGCTTGAGTAAATGTAATGAAGCCTGCGCTGACAAAGCCAATCAGAGTGGCGGTCGTTGCCGTCGAGGACTGGACCAGCGCAGTGATCAGCGCTCCAGACAAAAAGGCTTTGAATGGGGTGCCGGTAAAGCGCGCGAGAGCTTGTTGCAGCGCACTGCCGCTGAAAGCGACTAGACCATTGGTGAGTAGCATCATGCCAATTAAGAACAGACCAATGCCGCCAGCGATCTGAAAGGGAACTTCGGTCATGATGTCGAATCCCTTAGATAGAAGGCTCAACAAAATTTGAGCCTTCGTGACCAGAATGCCCGGAGAGTCTGGAGGATTCATGTTAACTTGATTTTTATAGTCGACTGAAGAGAGTTTCCCAATGTTTGAACGGTTTCTGAAGGGTCGGTCGCTTGAAACGGCTAAAAAAACGGCCTTGCATTTGCTTTCCGAAAAAGGGGAGGCCAACGCACAAAATGTGTCTGCGAAACTTTTGGAAACCTTTCACGCTCTGGATCGCGCTGAGCAGCTCAATTTCTTTGAGTTTATGGCGGCTAGTTTTAGTCCGAATCCAGCTGACGTCCTCGCAGCTGCTCAGCGTTACGCGCAAAGTCCCGATTACGCCAGTCTGAGCCACCTTTTTCGTACAGTCGAACCACCGCGTCAAGAACTACTCAGGCGCATCAATCGGGCGTTGGGTGGCACACACTCGATTGTGCAGATGCGTGAGCGTTTATTAGGTCATTTAAAAACGCATCCTGAGCTCAAGTCCGTTGACGCGGACATACAACATGTTTTTAGTTCTTGGTTTAACCCCGGATTTTTAGAGTTGCATGAGATCACATGGTCGTCGCCGGCCATTTTGTTGGAAAAGATCATCAAACACGAATCGGTGCACGCCATCGATGGCTGGGATGATCTGCGTCGTCGTCTCCAGCCGGATCGTCGATGTTTTGCCTTTTTTCATCCTCAGTTACCCGGCGAGCCATTGATTTTTGTCGAGGTGGCGCTGGTCCCTTCGATTGCTCGGGAAATTGGACCTCTCCTAGATAAAAAGGCTGAGCCTCTCGAGGCCAAGAAGTTTAAAACGGCGATTTTTTATTCGATTAGCAATTGCCAGCCTGGCCTCAAGGGTGTATCGCTCGGCAATTTTTTAATCAAGCGCGTCGCGGAAAAAATCCAAAAAGAAATCCCTTCCGTCAAAACATTTTGCACTTTGTCGCCCATCCCTGGTTTTACGAAATGGCTGGACTCGGGCGTCAAGACAGAACGGTTTGATCTGAGTCCGGCCAAGCGCGCAAAAGTTGAGGACGCTTTCAGGCTTCTTCGCGCCAAGGGCCAGACTTGGGCAAAAACGTTGTCGGCAGGCTGGTCGAGTTTGAATGTGAGCGAAGAGGAAAAAGCAGCCTTGATGCGTTTGTGCTTCCTGTATCTTTCTCAGGATACTTGTACGCGAGAAGGTGATGCGGTGGCGAAATTCCATCTCTCCAACGGTGCTCAACTCTTCAACGTTAATTGGGCGGCAGACTTGTCGAAAAAAGGCGTGTCGCAAGCCAGCAGCTTGATGGTGAACTACCTATATGAATTGGATGAGATCGAAAATAATCACGAGGCCTTCGTCAACAAGAAGGTGGTGTTTGCGAAAAATCTAGAAAAGCTGTTGTAAGAGTGGCACGCTGATATTTACAGGCATTCTGTGGACATCGCCCAAAACTTAGGGTTTATAGGGAGGTGTTGGGTTTAACTATCGGTTTAAACTATTAAATCATGAAGGCTGATAGCGCTTTCAAATTAAATCAAGCAAGGAGTTAACCGTGGTGAATAAACTCATTCGTAATATCGGTTTGGCGCTCGGCGTATTGGCCGTTGCTGCCTCGCCGATTGCTTCGGCGCAGCAGTGGCCTGCTAAGCCCGTCACTTTCGTTTCGCCATTTCCTCCTGGAGGCTCTGTTGATCCTTTAGCTCGTTTATTTGCAGCTAAGTTGTCTGAAGCCCTTGGCCAGCAGTTTATCGTTGAGAACCGGACTGGCGCGTCGGGTTCCATTGGAACTGCTTACGTCGCCAAGGCACCTGCCGATGGCTACACGTTCTTGTTCGCGTTTGATATGCACGCGACTAATCCGTACTTGATATCTAAATTGACTTTTGACACAGCCAAAGACTTTTCGCCAGTGATGTTGGTCGGTACCGCGCCCATGGCGTTCGCGACGGCTCCATCCAAGCCATACAAAAATTTCAACGACTATGTCAAAGCAGCTAAAGCCAAGCCAGATACGTTGAGCTACGGTTCTGTGGGCAGTGGCAGCTTGGGTCATTTGGCGTTGACGTTGCTACAAAAAGAGGGTGGATTCAAAATCATCCATATCCCTTACAAAGGCGGTGGCCCAATGACCATCGACATGTTGGGTGGTCAGGTTGATGCTGGTATTGGTACCGTTGCTTTGTTGGGTAACAATATCCGCGCAGGCAAGTTGCGCGCACTCGCAGTCACTGGTGACAAACGTGCTGCTTCACTGCCAGATGTTCCCACAATGGCAGAACTTGGTTACAAGGGCTTTTCAGCCGAAGCTTGGTGGGCAATTTATGCGCCTACCGGCACACCCAAGGCCATTATCGATAAGCTCAATGCTGAGATCGTCAAAATCACCAAGCAACCCGATGTCAACAAGCAGTTGACCGTGACAATGGGCATGAACTTGAAAGCGAGCTCACCAGAAGAGTTAGGTAAGTTCACAGCCTCAGAGATGGCGCGCTGGTCCAAAGTGATCAAAGACAACGGTATTAAGCGTGATTGATCACCAAGGCCTTTGATTGTTTGAAAGTCGCTCCTTCGGGGGCGTTTTTTATGATGTCAAAGAATGATAGCGGAGGCTCTGTCGAGAAAATAATGCAAGGGTAATGTTTTTTTTCCAGGAGTTTTAGCCATATCATCCCAACGTCTAAGCTCGATTGCATCCTTTGAATACGGAGTATTTAAAAAGTTATCGAGTTCAGACTCACTAAAAATACCCCCTTGCAATGTCAAACTTCTCTTGGAGTCTTCTGAGAGTTTTTCATAATAGTGATGATCTAGCGCGCACAACGCTCTTTTGGCATCCACATGAAGTCGAATAGGTGAGCAGACGCTAGCTGGAAAAAAATCTTTTAAAAAATGTGCGGCAAAAAATTGGTGTTGATCATCAATGCCATGGGCGCTCGGTGTTTCCCCTTTTTTATTAAGAAGGTGACCAAGGTCATGTAAGAGCGCTGCCGTGACAAGCTCCGTAGACGCTTGAGCTTCAAGTGCAAGCGTCGCTGTTTGTAAAGCATGTTCTAGTTGACTGACACCCTCGCCGGAATATTGGATATCGCCCGAGGTATTGAATAACGCTTCAATCTGGTTCATTCTTCAGACCCGTAGTGCGACTTTAGGCGTAGCGCATCAATTTGTTTTAATACTCTAGGAAAATCTGCGACGGTATCAATGAGAAAATTTGGCTTGCCTGCCGATAGTTTTTCGGCAACTTGCGTGCGAACACTTTCTTTTTCCTCATCATCTAAGCTGATCCACTCTTTATGCGTCAGACCAGCTTCATTTCCACTTGCAATCACGCCGACCGTCCAGCAACCACTGTTATAACCTTCGAGCAATCCAGGAACGGTGTCATCGACTTTGATCACTGAAGTCGCGGGCCAGACATTGAGATCCAGAAAACATTTGTACATCCCAAGCGGGCTAGGACGAGACTCGTGCAGATCGTCGGCGCACACGAGATTGTCCGGGATAAATCCCTGTTGTTTGACCAACGGCAATACGACGTTCATGATCTCACGATTGTAGCCAGTGGTCGTGCCGACCTTGATGCCTTGGTCGCGCAAGATTTCAAGCGTCTTCAAGAAACCAGGGATGAGTTGCGAATGATCTACCACAGCTGCGGCGTTCATCGGGGTAAACACAGCATAGAGCTCGTCCGTATCAGAGGTCGTAAAGGGTCGATTGAATTTATCTTCCCACTGCTGAAGAGTATGAGGGAGATTTCCAAGTGCATTGATGTGCTTCCATTTGGGTAAACCCATCGGGCCGCGAGCGTCTTCGATGCTGAGCTCGATGCCATACTGCGCAAACAGGCGAACGAAAGCCTGCATCGGAGCATGACTGCCAAAATCGATAATCGTACCTGCCCAGTCAAATACAACCGCACTGATATTCGGATTTTTATAAGCGTGATGATTCAATTTAGATTCCCCATTGATGCATGACTTCCTCGGCAAGACCGAAGGCCGTGCTGGCCCCGGTTCCACTGATGACGCTGACGACACGGGTATGAGCATTAGGCGCTAAAACCAGCGCATCTGTGTCGGAACGCCCGACTGGATATTTGCCGATCCAGCGTTGCGTGACTTGATAACTGTCGATGCGAAGCGTTCGACAGAGTTGCTCGAGGATGAGCGTGTCGACACTTTCTTGCGCAAAGGGCTCGACATCCTGAGCAGGATGATGAGAGTCACCGACGACTAAGCTGCCATCTTGGCTTTGCACAACGATCAAATGTATGCCGGCATCAAGACACGCCTTTTCTTCTTGATTCAGTCGATTTAAAAGGTGTTGATGGCAATTTAAACCTGTGTAACCGGCATAACGCACCAAACTCAAGTCTGACATCACAGCGGCCTGAAGTCGTATAGGATTGTTCGGTCTGACCCTTAGCATTTGGAGCTGGGTATGAGTCAAGTTGTGAGATGCAAGGTACTGGTCCGCGACGCCATTGAGCTCTGTACCAGGGCATAAAACTAATTTATCAGTTTGAAAAATGCGATTGGCTGTTCGTAATTGCGGTAGATGGATGTCAAGTAATTCATGACCAAAGAAAAAATCAACATTCAAATGTTGTCTGAGCCATTGCGCTAATTGACCAATCGCATCTTTTGACTCCACGCGTAACTCATGAGGACTGTATAGCGCTCCGAGGGCAAGTTCACCTCTAATTTCTGGAAAGCGCTCACGGATGACCCCGGCAGTTAAAAGCGAACAGTGTTCGCCCATGTCTGACTTTTTAAATGATTCAAGGATATCGATGGTCTCAGCCCGCTGGCCGACGACAATGAGTCCTTGATGACAAATTGGAATGCCGGCGAGTGGGGCGACTTCAGCCCATAGGTCTCTGGACCGCATAGCACGCCGCCAGGTGTCTCCTGCGCGTTGTCCAGTCACGGTAATAAAGCCGAAGTTGCGCACTGAGGCGCCCGTGCAATGACTATTTTTTTCGAGTACGGCAACACGTAAGCCACGTTTGGCAGCCATCCAGGCGTGAGCTAAACCAACGATCCCGGCTCCCACCACCACGACATCATAATTAGTGGAGTGCATACACCGATTCCGAAGTGACAAAGTTTTTGCCGCGTGTTGATTGCAGCGCCACTTTGATGCGCGCCTCAATCGCCTGGTTATCGTCACTCAACAAAATAGGTTGATAGCCGAGACGAATCAGCCATTCTTGAAGTTCCCTTTCATCGTTAATGATGGGTTCCATCGATGCTCTCAAGTAAATACCAAGCTCTTCGGAAGATTCCCTCGCGATTTTGTAAACGCGGGGTAACCATTTGGCGCAGGCTTCACCATGAGACATGCCGCGCTGTGTGGTTTCTTCATAGGAAAGTGCGTGGACAAGTGCTGTTTCAGTCAGTGCCATGGCTTGACCAGCCCAAAGAGCAGCCTGACTCATTTCAGCTCTTAGTGAGATGTCATGGGGGTGTTCAATTAATCCAGGTAATACCCGGGTAATTTGTTGTGCGGCCGACATTGCAAACGCAAACGCTTTTGGGACACGTCGTCGGTTCCAAATAGACTCGAGTGCATGCGCGAGGGCATCGACACCGCTATCACGCGTCACCGTCCAAGGTGCGGTAAGACAGAGTTCTGGATCTATCACTGCCCAGTCTGCGGTGGCAGCGCTACCAAAAAATGAATGTTTTGTGCCGCGTTGTAAATCCCAAAGAGTCGCAGTCGATGACACCTCGCTGCCGGTTCCTGCTGTTGTCGGCATGAGCAAGAGTGGACAAGCAATAAATTCTCCGATGTCGCATACCCGATCCAACACCTGCGTGATAGAAGTGTTGGGCGCAAGAGCGATGCGCATGGATTTAGCTAAGTCCAGCGTGCTGCCCCCTCCAATGGCGATGAGTGTCGGTAAATCTCTGCCAGCATGACGAGACCAGAATTGATCGCGCAGACGATCCGCGACATCGATTGTCAATAGTCCATCTGGGCAATACAGGATATCTTTTAAGCGTGTCCCAAACATAGACCTCATCTCATCGATTAGTAATCTATTTGCATTGGAATGCAATAAGATCACGACGGCTCTGTCACCGATCAATGATGGCGCAAGGTGACGCGCGCCGATACTAAAAGAGATCTCAGGTTTAGCTTCACTCATGTCACGCGACTCCGCAGATAGGCTGAAATGACATCAATCAAGGTGACGGTACCTACTAAAATAATGAGTACCGCACATGTTTCTGCGTATTGAAAACCGCGAATCACTTCATACAAAATCACGCCAATTCCACCAGCGCCGACCATGCCCACCACTGAGGCTGAACGGACATTAGACTCAAAACGATACAGGCAGAATGAAATCCACATCGGTAGCACTTGGGGAAGGATGCCAAAGACGATTTCAGCAATTTTTGAGCCACCCGCAGCTCGAATGCCTTCGACGGGTCTGGGATCAATCGCTTCGACGGCTTCTGAAAATAATTTTGTAAGAGTGCCTGTCGTATGTACAAATAGAGCCAGTACTCCGGCGAAAGGACCTAGACCAACCGCGACAATAAACAGCAAGGCAAATACCATTTCATTGACTGCTCGAAGTGCATCCATGATGCGGCGCAGGGGTTGGTATATCCAGGGGCGCACAACATTGGAGGCGCATAAAAAACCGAGTGGAATAGAGGCAAGAACAGCAAGTAATGTGCCCCATAAAGCAATATGAATCGTGACAATCATTTCCTTGAAATAGATACGCCAATCAAGAAAGTTGGGCGGGAAAAAGTCTTTGGCTAGTGTCACGATGTTGCCGGAGTCTCGAACGAGATCGAGAGGACGAATTTCAGCGCCTTGCCAAGCCCAAGCGAGCAAAAGAAATGCTAAGAACCAGCCTAAGTAATAACTTAGGCTGGGTCGTTCAGCACTCGCACGGGCTTTCACCCGTTCGAGTGGGGTTGTTACTAGAAAATCAGTGGTCATTGAAGTTTTGCAAGCGCTTGATCAATTTCTTTAACTTTTGCGTCTTTTTCTGCTTGGCTTAGACCAGGTGCAGACATAATTTTTTGACGGTTTTTAAAGAGCTCAAGTTGACGAATTGGCTTGAGTTGGTCGTTATTGGACGCTCTGAATCCACCATAGTTGTAGATGTTTTTCAGGATCGTCTTTTCTTGAGCGTCAGTCTTGGCATAACCCAAAACAAAAGTACGTAATTTTTCTTTGATCGCCGGATCTAGATCTTTGCGCCATACAAAAGGGTCGCTTGGAATCAGTGGGCTCGTCCAAATCACACGAAGCTGCTTAAAGAGCTCAGGTTTAGTGACTTTCAAGCGTCCCATGTCTTCAGTGTTATTTGTGGCGACATCCAGTTGCTTGGCGAGCACGGCTTGAATATTGGCACCATGGCTGCCATTGCGAACTGATTTAAAGATTGCACGGGGGTCGACCTTGCGCTCTGAGAAGATGTAATAAGTAGGCACGAGAAATCCAGATGTGGAGTTTGGATCACCAATGCCAAAATTCACATTCTTTGGATTTTTGAATACATCATCCAATGTCTTATAGGGCGAATCTTTGTGGGTGATCAGCAAAGCCTCATAGCCAAAACTACCATCGGCATACATTAATTGTGCAAAAATTTCACCGTTGGCACGATCGACAGCTTCCATCGCTGCTTTATTGCCATACCATGCGACCTGGACTTTGTTAAAGCGCATTGCTTCAATCACTCCGGCATAATCAGTCGCATAAAAAGATTTGACTTTAAGGCCCGTTTTCTTTTCCATGTCTTTGAAAAAGGGTTCCCATTTTTCACGTTGTGCGGTTGCGGTATCTGTCGCGATAATGCCAAATGAAATTTCCTGAGCAAGTGCGATGGTGCTGGAGAGCGCCAAACAAGCTGAGAGTATAAGATTACGGATTTTCATAGTTACTCCTAATTAAGCATCAATAAGTGTTGAGAACTGCTCTACGGGACGAGGGGAGGTTAAGTAGGTATCGGTGATGATTTCTTCGGCGTCTGCGCCGTATAAGTTTTCAAGGCGTTGCGCAGAGAGATCTGAGGCTAATCCGTCATAGATCAAGCGACCTTTACGCATGCCCAGCGCACGATGACAATATGTTTGAGCGATCGAAATCTGGTGCAGACTCACGAGGAGTGTCATGCCAAGATCTTTCGTCAGCCCAAATAAAACATCCATGACCTTTTTGGCGGACGTTGGATCCAAAGAAGCGACGGGTTCGTCTGCAAGTAATAATTCAGAACCCTTGAGAAGTGCTCGCGCGACAGCGACACGTTGCTGTTGACCGCCAGATAGCGTTGAGGCACGCTGATACGCTTGAGGTCCAAGTCCGACCTTGTCGAGACATTCCAGTGCAGCGACTCTTTCGGCTTCGGTAAAGCGCTTCAGCATGATGTCCAACGCTGATTTGTTGGATAAACAACCCATTAGAACGTTTGTGATGACGTCGAGTTGCCCGACCAAATTGAACTGTTGAAACACAACACCAATGGTCTTACGAATGTTTCGGATATCAGGCGAGTAATTTTTACCGTTGTAAAAAGACCGACCGTTAACGATGATCGAACCCTGATCAGAATCGATCTTTTCAAGTCCGCATAGAAGTCGGATTAGCGTTGATTTTCCAGATCCAGATGCACCGAGCAATGCAACAGACTCTCCTTTCTCGATGGAGAAAGTCACATTATCGACGGCTAGGAACTTAGCTGAACGGTTCAGGCTATGGCTATTGAAGGTCTTTGAAACATGCCTAATATCCAAAAGAGAGGCACTCATACGATGACCTCCTCCTCTTCGATATTCTTAATGACACTGGCTCTATAGGGCCAGTGAATGATCTTTAGTTCGCCTGAGTAGGTTTCGACAATCGCAGAAAGGCTCTCAACCCAATCACCGTCGTTGCAATACAGAATGCCGTTGATGTAACGAATTTCAGGCTTGTGGATATGTCCGCAAAGGACGCCATCGTAACCACGTCTCTTGGCCTCGTCTGTCAATATTGTTTCAAATTGAGTGATGAATGAAACGGCGTTTTTTACACGGTGCTTCAGGTATTGCGATAGAGACCAATAAGACATTCCAAATTTATGACGGAGATGGTTAAAGGTATTGTTGAGCTTTAATATCAGTGTGTAGAGCGAATCACCCAGATAGGCAAGCCACTTTGCATGTTGGATGATTCCATCAAACAGATCTCCGTGCGTGATCCAAAGCTTTTTGCCATTTAGAAGATCATGTATCGCTTCGTCGACGATGGTGATATCGCCAAATGCCATGCCGGCGAAAGGGCGAAGCGCCTCATCATGGTTACCCGCGATATAAACGACCCGTGTACCTTTTCTGGACTTTCGCAGTATTTTTTGAATGACGTCATTATGGCTTTGTCGCCAGTACCAGCCCCGTTTGAGTTGCCAACCATCGATGATGTCACCGACAAGATAAAGGTACTCGGATTCGTTGTATTTAAGGAAGTCAACTAAATACTCGGCTTTGCAGCCCGGTGTCCCTAGATGAATATCCGAAATCCATATGGAGCGGTATCGCTCATGGCACTGCTCTGGCGTCGAAAATTCAGCTGGGATCATATTTAATATTGTCTCCAGTCATGATGACGGTTTTATGTCGGAATAATGAACTTATTGTGACAATTTGATTTTCTTGTATGTCCTTCGATGACTTCTTTGAAAATAAGCTCTGTACGGCTCACAATTTCTTCCCATGCATGCTGTCCCGCTGTGGCGATCGCGGCTTGGCCATATTCATTAATGCTTGTTTTGTTCATGACGGTGTCCATTACACCGCTAATAAATGCTGTTTCGTTCTCGGGTTCAACGGTGAGTCCATTAACGCCGGGTTGTATGAGCTCACCCGCAGCGGCGTGGCGGTAGGCTACGACAGCGAGTCCGCTTGCCATGGCTTCGATGGTGACATTGCCAAATGTTTCGGTGAGGCTCGGAAATACAAAGATATCTGCGCTTGCATAGTGCTGCGCGAGATCTGCGCCACGCTTTATGCCTGTGAAAATGGCATGAGGACACTGTTTTTCGAGGGTGGTGCGGCATGGGCCATCCCCAACAATGACGAGCTTTGTAGTGGGCGCAATAGTGCGTGCTGCTTCGTAACTGCGAAGAAGAAGATCAAGATTTTTCTCTACAGCAAGCCTGCCAACCGAGATCAGCACAATATCCTCGGGTTGAGCACCCCAAGAGGCGCGCAATGTCTCTGAGCGAAGCATCGGAGAGAAATGGGCGGTATCTACGCCTCTGGGCATGACGCTGAGGTTTAAAAATCCCTTTATATGCAATGCCTGTTGAAGCTTTGCCGTTGGAACCATCGTGCGGTCAGTTTTGTTGTGAATGCATCGCAGGTACGCCATGATCAACGGCTCAAGAAATCCGAGCTTGTACATCGAACTGTAGGCATGAAAGTTCGTTCGAAAATCTGACGTGATGGGAATATTGAGTTCCCGCGCCGCCTGAACAGCGGACCAACCGAGAGGACCTTCGGTCGCGACATGGACAAGGTCAGGTCTCTTCGCTATCCATCGTTTAATGAGCTTTTTCTTCGAGAAAAAGCCCATCCGTAATTCGCTATAAAGAGGTATGGGAAACGATTTGACAAGAAAGTCAGGCTTTGTCGCAGTGTTGTTTTTATGCTGCTGATCTATTAGCTGTTCTGGTCTCACAACAAAAACATGGTGATTATTTGCTCTGAGGCCACGCACTAGCATCGCAATTGTCTGCGAGACACCGTTTATTTCAGGGGGGTATGTTTCCGTGACGACATCGATATGAAGTTTTGGGTTGCTGAGAGGAATACGCGCCTGATCGCTCCGAACTGTCCCAGTCATCTTTTTATTCCAAAATGAATTGGAGAGACTGTAGATCGCGCACATAACGCTTTGATGACAGTTCGATCAAATGCCTGCCTGTCATCAGAACTTAATATCTGTGTTGCACCCTACGCTTTGAAGCAAAAGTTATTGATAACTCTTATATTAAATTTGCCTTATTTAGCGGAGTCTGACATGCAAGCACTTTTAGGACAGCTTTCTGAACAGCGTTGGGATGATCATCGTCTGTATCATCACAGTCGAATTAATCAAAGTTTGCACTTGGTGAGCGCGTTAACGTTCATCTTCGCTTACGTGATGCTATTTATCAATCCTGTGATCGCTTCTCTCGCAGCATGGCTAGTTTCGATGACTACGCGACAGGCAGGACATTTTTTCTTTGAACCGAGGGGCTTTGACTATGTCAATAACATGACGGACGAGCATAAAGAAAAGATCAAAGTGGGATACAACATTCAACGAAAAATTGTCTTAATGGGCGTTTGGGCATCGATGCCAGTTATTGCCTATTTTTATCCTACGCTACTCGAGTGGGCTGTTCCGAATGAAAAATATCACGATTTTATTGGTCTGACCGCCATGTGGTGGTTGTATTTAGGCTTAGGTGGAATGTTGTTTCGTATGTTGCAACTTTGGGTGCAGGATAGCGCGCTCAACGCGTTAGCTTGGGGAGTCAAGATCATGACGGATCCATTTCATGACGTAAAGTTGTATTACAAAGCGCCTTTCTATTTATTGAAAGGCGAGTTGATTGATCCCATGACACACGTCCATGCCAAATAATTAATTTTTATTTCAGTCGCGCTTTAAGTAATTCGAGCGCGACTGAACGCTTAATATTTTTGTTGGTTTGTTCTGCCGATATCCACCACCAGCCTTGCTCTTGCAGTTCTTTTGCCGCATTTACAAATCTTTGACTAAACTCCTCAAAGTCTGTGTCGCTAAAACCCAAATTAAAAATCAAGCGTCCTGTACCCACCCAGCTCAGCGCGATGCCATGTTTTCTCAAGTAATACTGCAGCATCCAGTTATAGCGACTCGGTACATCATAGATGACGGTCCATACGGTTGACATGGCCTCCATGCGCAAGGGAATGTTCTCTTCCTTCAAGCGCGCATTCAGTTGTTTTTTTCTGGCGCTCCAGACTTGATCAAGATTGTCATAAAGTGTGTTGATTTCAGGACGATCGAGTTGTTTGAGAAAACTATTCATGGCGCCCATTACGTAAGGGTGCGCATTAAAGGTGCCGCGGGAAAAGCAAAGGTCAGCTGGGCTGTTGTCTCTAAAGCGCTTCATTAATTCTGCTTGACCGCACAAAACACCAATGGGTAGTCCACCCCCTAAAGTTTTTCCATAAGTCGCCATATCGGCGCGAATTCCAAAGTATTCTTGAGCGCCACCTTTCGCGAGACGAAAGCCCATAAATACTTCGTCAAAAATCAATACGATGCCGCGCTCCGTGCATACTTCTCGGACTTCTTTCAGCCAGGCGGTGTATGCCTCTCTGTCGTAATGCGCCTGACGAGAACCGTCGACCAACATAGAGTCTGTCGGTGCAGCGCGATTGGGGTGCATGGCTTGAATGGGATTGATCAGCACACAGGCGATGTCGCGACGTCGACGCAGCACGCGTAACGTATTTTGATGCATGTCTCGTAACGTTAATGTATCTGGCGAAGGCGGCATCGGATTGCCCGGGCCGGGTTGCACGTCATCCCACCAACCGTGATAAGCGCTGGTAAACCTGACAATTTTGTTGCGTCGTGTGTGATAGCGCGCGACTCGGACGGCCTGCATGACGGCCTCAGTGCCGGACATATGAAAGGTGACTTCATCCATGCCTGATAGTTCAGTGATGCGTCGCGCATTATCCAATACACAGGGGTGATATCCACCAAGTTGTGGGCCAAGTGCTTGGACTGTCTCGGATCCTTCACGAATGCAGTTTTTATAAAAATCCTGGCCAAATAAATTCACCCCGTACGAGCCGCTGACATCGATAAATGTTTGTCCATCAAGATCTGTCAACCACACACCATGCGTTTCTTTGTAGAAACTTCCCGTCATCAGGTTCTTTTCAATCACCTCGCGGAACTGGAAGGGCACGCGGTATCGGCTAGTAAGCTGTAGATCGGATAGCATTTTTTTTGCTTGTGCCGTGTCAGCCAGTGAGTTTGGACTCTTCTCTCTGAGTGTCTGACTTAGGGCTAAGAATGCATTTTTTCGTTTCTCTACGATGTGTGTTGGCGCGCCATCAATGCTCAACCATTGCTTTTCACTGTATGAGTAACCGCGAATGATGCCGGCAATGCGTTTAGCCCACCGCAGATGCCCGCCGAGCCCAGGTGATTTGGCGAGCGAGAGCTGAAGACGTTGTAACAATGCAGCACCTAACCACAAGACAAGCATTGTCACAATAGTGTATTGAAGTAGTAGCAGAATTGTCATGTTTTGATATCCATGCGAAGAGAACTCCTTTTTATACAAGTTGAATGACTAAATGATGAAATTCACAAAACTTATAAGAAAACTTATATCGAATGAGGATTTAAATTTTTTATTGACCAACAGAATTCCGCGTCATGCTCTGACATTGTGGATGGGATGGTTTAGCAAAATTGAAGTCCCTTGGATCAAGAGTCTTTCTATTTATGTTTGGCGTATCTTTACGGACCTAGACCTAACCGAAGCAAAAAAGACGTCGTTCAAAAGTTTGCATGACTGTTTTACGCGAGAGTTGCGCGAGGGTGCTCGAGTGATTGATCAAAATCTAGATTGTTTGACCAGTCCATGCGATGGCATTGTTGGAGAGTGTGGCACCATCACCGATGGACAGGTCTTTCAAGCAAAAGGATTTCCATATCAAATTTCCGAGTTGATGGGTGACCAAGTCAACCCACGTTGTTTAGAAGGTGGTGTGTATGTGACCTTGCGCCTCACTTCTGCCATGTATCATCGATTTCACGCCCCTTATGCAGGGGAAATCGACCGCGTTGTCTATCACTCTGGAGATACGTGGAATGTCAATCCGATCGCTTTGCGTCGTATTGAAAAGTTGTTCTGTATGAACGAGCGGGCCATGTTGTCGATGTCGATTTCGCCACATCGACATCGAATTTATCTTGTTCCTGTCGCTGCTATTTTGGTCGCGAGCCTTCGCATACATGGTCTTAACGTCTTGTTAAACAGTGCCTATCGCGGCCGTCGCGTGATCGACTGTGATTTAGCATTTAATAAGGGTCAAGAAATTGGTTGGTTCGAGCATGGATCAACCATCATCGTTTTCGCGCCAAAAGGCTTTGTTCTTGCGCCTGGTGTGACCTGTGGTTCAAAAGTAAAAATGGGTACCGCCTTGATCAAGCTGCCTGGCTGAATTCAGGGAGCTCAAACCCTAGTCGTTGCTTGTAGCGCGCATTGATTTCAGATACGGTGAGCAGCATAGGGAAGTCTGCGGTATTGAAGTCAGGGTCCCACGCAGGCTGTCCACAGACTTTCACTCCAATTTTTAGATAACCTGCAATCAGCGCAGGGATATTTGCAGGAAGCTGTGGGTTCACATGTTCTACGGGGTAGGGATGGAGAGGGCTGACTGTCAAGCCACCTTGTTGATCCACGAGTCCTCGCACACTTCGCCAGACCTCTGCGGCGGTGACGCCATCGTCGCGTAAGCTCACGCTCGCACAACCCAGCACGTAGCGATAATGATTTTTTCTGACTAAAGCGGACAAGCCTGACCAAAGCAACATGAGTGTAGGACCGCTGCGATAATCTACATCAATGCAGGCTCGACCAAATTCTACCGTTTGGTGACGAATGGACTGAAGGCCGGAAAGATCGAATTCTGATTCGGAGTAAAAGCCCCCTGCAAGGATCGCTTGCTCGGGTCTCAGTATTCGGTACGTTCCCACTACTTTTTTGTTTGCCTGATCATGAACAAGTAGATGATCGCAATATTGATCAAATCTGTCCTCGTCGAGGCCGGGTGCTTGAGAATTGAAGTGGATTCCAAACTCTTGGCTAAAGACAGTATGTCGTAAGCGTTGTGCTAATTTAATTTCTTTTTTTGAGGTGGCTAGGCTAACCTTTAAGTGCTGTTTAGATTTTCTCTTTTGTTTGTACGCGCAATATTCTGGTTGTTCGGGGACTAGGATCAGCATTATCTTTGATCTCCGTGGAGTTTAGATATGTTGAAATATATCTGTGTCAACTGTGTGACGATTTAATGAATAATTCATGACAACGCTGTCACGGTCGCGTCATGTTTATTGCGTCAACTAATGCTTAATCGTGTCTAATCCGAGACGCGTTCAGCATGGGTTTTAATGATGAAAAAGACTCTCTCAAGTGAATGCTTTCAGTCGATTATTCAGCGTACTCTCGCGAGTCCATCCCGTCGAAATGTGCTGAGAGGTGGCGTAGGATTAAGTTTGCTTGGCTTGATGCCTGGAGCCTTGCAGAGTGCGTTGGCAACACCTCAGGCGAAGCCCTCCGGTTCGCCACTTAGCTTCGATGCAGTCGGTAAAAGTCTGTTGGATGGCGTGCAATTGCCTGATGGTTACCGTTACACCATTTTGCATGCGACCGGTGACCCTCTGCAGGCAGGACTCTCGGAATATTCAAACGCAGGAACTGAGACAGACGACTGGTCTGGCCGGATCGGCGATCACCACGATGGCATGGCACTTTTTTACATCGATGCCGAGGGGAGATATTCGGAACAAGCGACTGATCGTGCAGTGTTGTGCGTTAACCATGAAAGCTCTGCAGACGCTCATTTTTTGCATCCTCGAGGTCAAACCTCTGCAGGTGTGAACGGTAAAAAGTTCAATCAGTTTGGCCAATGGGATTTGGGTAAGCGACCTCAACTTGAGGTACTGAAAGAAATGAATCTGCATGGTGTCTCCGTTGTTGAACTTTCGCGCAAAGGTGATCAATGGGTTTACCGGATGGATTCGCCCCTGAACCGTCGTCTTACACCAGAGTCGCCGATGCTGTTTGGTGCGCCTGCCGCACACCTCAATGATATGAATGCCTTCATGAAAACTGTATTCGATCCGAGTGGGCGCTCTGGTCGTGGCACACTGAATAATTGTGGTCATGGAATAACGCCTTGGGGCACCTACCTGACCTGCGAGGAAAATTGGGCGCGCTATTTTCAAATCAGTGCGAACTCTGCAACGATTGGGCCCAAACAAGTGGCTGCGTTCAAACGCTATGGCGTCGCCTCGCAACCCTTAAAAGGCGATCTTAAAAAAGGTTTTAGTCAAGGTTGGCATACGGTTTCTGACCAAGATCATCGTTTCTCCCGATGGAATCTGGCGGTATTGAAGTCCGCACCTGAGGCTGATTTCCGTCAAGAAGCGAATACTTTTGGTTTTAACGTCGAGATGGATCCGGTAGAGCCGACATCGGTATCCGTGAAGCGCACAGCCATGGGGCGCTTCGCTCATGAGGCAGCTGTCTGTAGTAAGCCGGTCGCTGGTGAGCCTTTGGCATTCTATATGGGTTGTGACTCGCGCAATGAATACATTTACAAGTTTGTGACGGATGCCGTGTGGAATCCAAGCGATATTGGCGGTGGGATCAGGGCTGGGGACAAGTATTTGAATGAAGGGCGCTTGTATGCTGCTCGTTTTAATCCGGATGGTTCGGGAGATTGGCTTGAACTCAATATTCAAGACCCCAAGATCAGAGGTTTCGATGCCTATCGGTTTGCCAATCAAGCCGACGTTTTAGTGCATGCAAGATTTGCCGCCGATGCCTTGGGGGCTACGCCTATGGATCGCCCTGAATGGGCGGCGGTGAACCCTCGTAATGGGGAGGTGTATTTCACGCTCACGAATAATAACGCGGTCAATCGTACTCCTGCTCGTATCAATGCGGCGAACCCCCGAGCTTATGTGGATCCGGATGGGAAAAAGAGGTCAGGTAACCCGCATGGACACATTATTCGATTTCGAGAGCAGGATGGACTTGCTCATTCGCACGACTTTAAGTGGGATATCTTTTTGTTCGGTGCCGAAGAGGACGATCCGCGCTCGAATCTTTCGGGCCTCACGGCTAAAAATTCCTTCTCATCGCCGGATGGTCTTTGGTTTAGTCAAGCGACGGGTATTTGTTGGATTCAGACCGATGATGGCGCGATGACAGACGAAAGCAATTGCATGATGTTGGCTGCGATTCCTGGCGAGTTGGGTGATGGAGGGCCATTGACGGTGAAAAATGCCATGCAGGTCGGTGGTGAGATTGCTGAAGGCTCACAGGACACATTTATCGGTGCGACCTTAGGGGAGGCCCGCTTAAAGCGATTTTTGGTGGCGCCTCGAGGGGCTGAAGTGACGGGTTTGGCCGAATCGGCCGACGGCAAGATTCTTTTTGTTAACATCCAGCATCCCGGTGAAAAAACGCCGCCTTTGGGTTCGGCTCCGCAGTATTCTCTCGAGAGTGCTTGGCCCGGTAATCAAGGCTACGGGCAGCCAGGGCGCCCTAGATCCGCTACGATCATGATTCAGCGAGAGGACGGAGGGGTGGTTGGGCTCTAGCGCATGAGTCGTCATCAAACTGAAATATTGGATGGTTAATGTTATACATTCATTAATGCTGGTGATTCCTTCGACACGAGCGGCTTTAGTTAACAGGAAATTTCATGGCTGATAAACATCTCTCGTCGCAATTTGACTCTGATCTCAAGGCGCTTTGCAGCAGTTTGCTGGAAATGGGCGGCATGGTCGAAACCCAAATTCTGGAGGCCACTCGCGCTTTTTCAGAAATGAATGTCGAACTGTGTAAGACGGTGATTGATCGTGAAAAGTTGATCAACACGAAAGAAATCGAGATTGATTCAGCGTGTACTGAAATCATTGCCAAAAGACAGCCAACCGCCAGAGATCTCAGGTTGGTGATGGCAGTGTCCAAAGCCATTACCAATCTCGAGCGTGCCGGTGACGAGGCTGAAAAGGTCGCCAAACGGACCCGTCGTATTATCCGTAGCGGTGCCGAACACAAAATCAATGTGGCTGAAATCATTATTTCTGGTCAACTCGCCCTTAAACAATTGCGTCAGAGTTTGGATGCTTTCGCGCGACTTGACCGCGATGCGGCGGTTGAAATCGTCTTGGATGATCGTCAGATCGACGAGGAATTCAGGGCCTTCGTCAGAAAGCTCACGTCCTACATGACTGAAGATCCGCAAACCATCGCAACCGGGCTGGATATGTTGACGATCGCCAAGTCTATTGAGCGCATCGGAGACCATGCGAAAAATATCGCTGAATTCGTGATTTACGTCGTGGGAGGCGATGATATTCGCCACTCACCCAAGAGTGATCTTTTGAAGCGCGCCTCCGAGGCATGACCGAGCTATGAGTCATCGTATATTGATCGTTGAAGACGAACTCTCCATTTCAGAGTTGATCGCGATCAACTTGACCCATGCGGGTTACGAAGTACATCAAGCTTTTCAAACGGAGGAAGCGACTCTCCTAATGAAAGACAGTCCACCTGACATGATGATTTTGGACTGGATGTTGCCTGGTAAGTCTGGCGTGCAATATGCAAAAGAATTGCGTGCTAACGAACGCACCGTTGGCATTCCAATTTTGATGTTGACGGCTAAAAGTGAAGAGGCTGACAAGGTTCAGGGCTTGGACTCAGGTGCAGATGACTATATGACCAAGCCTTTTTCGACCAAGGAATTGGTCGCACGCGTCAACGCGTTGTTGCGTCGGCACAGTCGCTTACCGACCAATGAAGATTTGATGACTTTAGGCGCTCTGCGCCTGGATCCCGTTACGCATCGCGTGACGGCAGAGTGGCCGCAGTCTCCACGTCGGGAGATCATTGTTGGACCCACGGAGTTTCGTTTGCTTCAGTTTTTGATGGGTGCTCCAGAGCGAGTGCATTCGCGCGCACAGTTGTTGGATCAGGTTTGGGGCAATGAGGTCTTTATCGAGGAACGCACGGTCGATGTCCATATTAGACGTCTGCGAGTTGCCTTGGCTGTGGCCAAATGCGATGTCTATATCGAAACGGTGAGAGGTGTTGGGTATCGCGCTACGAGAAACCCTTCGACGCCTTTGTCTGATCTCGATCCAGCATAGTTATGCGCGCGATTACGGCTTGAGACTATGAAGCTTTATCTCGGCAGATTCATCGCATGGCTGGTTCTTGCCTTGACGCTTGGCTGGTTGACGAGTTTATTCGCGGGTACCTTGATCGCGCTTTGTGTGTCCTTAGCTATTCTCGCCATCCCACTCGCGATGGCCTATCACTATCTGCAAATGCTGCAGGAATTCCCTTTTCTTGACAAAGGCAAAAGCTTGCCCAAATCTTTGGGTGCCTGGGGCGATGCTTTCGCCAAGATCGAGCGAATCGTCAAGGAGTCGCGTGCTCAAATCTTGACGCTTGAGTCGCGGCACAACCGTTTTATCCAGGGTTTTCAAGCATCTCCCAACGGCGTGGTCATGCTCGATGATGCGTTGCATATTGAGTGGTGTAATTCAAGCGCTGAAAGTTTTTTTGGTATCAACTTTCATAAAGATAGCCAGCAAAACATTAGTTTTTTGGTGCGTAATCCGGATTTCGTGAATTATCTTTCCATGCGTCGTTTTGAGCACCCGATCATTATTCAGAGGATGGGTTTTGCCAACGAGCTGACGATCGCGGTGCAGGTTTTCGCTTTTGGTGATAATCAACTTCTTTTGTTGGCGCAGGACGTCACGGATTTACAAAAAACAGAGGCGATGCGACGCGACTTTGTCGCCAATGTGTCGCATGAAATTCGAACACCTTTGACCGTGCTGATCGGATTTCTCGAAACCATGCAGTCTATCGAGCTTTCTGCCGAGCAACGCAATCGATACCTTGCTTTGATGATGACGCAGTCGTCTAGGATGAAGAGCTTGGTTGAGGATTTGTTGACACTGGCCAATCTAGAGGTCAATGCAGCATTTGCGCCGAGGCAAGAGTTTGATCTCGTCGCCGAAATGGCCGGTTTGAAAATTGATGCCGAAGCCCTTTCGGCTGGACGGCATCGGCTCGTTTTTGAGATGCTGACCGATGCTGCTTTGTATGGGGATCGGCGCGAACTTCACTCCGCTTTTAGTAATTTGATTTCCAATGCCATCCGCTACACTCCTGAGGGTGGCAAAATCACAGTGAGTTGGGGTCTGAGTCCTAGCCGCCACGGTGTTTTTTCAGTCACCGATACCGGTCCTGGTATTGATGCCGTTCACCTGCCTCGTCTGACCGAACGTTTTTATCGAGTCGACGGGAGTCGATCAAGAGATACGGGTGGAACAGGGCTAGGTCTCGCGATTGTCAAACACATCGCGACCCGCCATAACGCTCAGCTATTGATTACAAGCACACTAGGCAAGGGCAGCACGTTTAAAATTCGGTTTGCGCCCGAGCGTTTGCTTGAGCGCGCGACGAGTTCGCCTAGTCCTTAATGAATTTTCTTCCATAGACGCTTGCAGCAAGTGGATATCCGCGTCGATATTGAGCCGGACTTATGCGTCAAGGCCGACCAAATTGAGTCGTGCCATCATGGACTCGCACGAGGGTTCGATCAAACTTTTGACAGGGCCGGCGGGTGAAACCTTGTTTCAGGTTTCTCTGCCGGCCTATGCACATTTAGATCATGAGTCTGATGTTTAGTCTTCTAAAACGCTGCGTAGCATCCAGGCGGTTTTTTCATGCACCTCCAAGCGCTGCGTCAAGAGATCTGCAGTGGGTTGATCGTTAGCTTCGCCCACGACGGGAAACAGACTGCGTGCGGTTTTCGCCGTTGCCTCTTGGGCTTTGACGAGGTAGCGCACCATTTCAGTGGCTGAAGGCACACCTTCGACTTGTTTGACGGAGGCGAGCTTTTCAAACTCTTGATAGGTACCCGGAGCGGGGTGGCCCAGCGCGCGGATGCGTTCTGCGATCAGGTCTAATGCAGTCCATTGCTCTGTGTATTGCGCCATGAACATCTGGTGCAAGCTATTGAATTGCGGGCCGGTGACGTTCCAGTGAAAGTTGTGTGTCATCAGATACAAGGCGTAACTATCCGCCAGAAGCTTGGATAGTCCTTTGGCGATTTTGGCGCGCTCATTGGCGCTGATACCAATATCGATCATAAGTGCGCCAGCACCTTTCGCGTTGCCAGCTTTCTTTTTGGTCGAGATCCGTTTTGTTGCCATGATTAAAACTCCTTTACTGTCCAAGAGAGACAGCTTAACTATAGTCCTGTTCAGAGCGGTGTGGCTTTATATTGTTTGATCACAGGCATAGGCGCAGACTAACGCGCATCGATGGGAGTGTCACGCTCTAATCAGAGCGAACCTTGCCTTTCAACCGCTCAAGTAATGTGGCCGACTGCGCTTGCGCTTGCTGTTCGATGCTTCGATAGAGCGCGATGACTTCGAGACCCATTGGCGTGAGAGCCGTGCCTCCGCCTTGCGCGCCACCGGTCGCCGCGACCACGACGGGTTCTGTAAAGTACTGATTCATCTGATCGACTAATAGCCAGGCGCGTCGATAAGACATCCCTATTTTGCGTCCCGCGGCAGAAATGGAGCCAGTTTCGGCGATGGCTTCAAGGATCGCAATTTTACCGGGGCCGATAGCGACTTGATCCCCATATTTGACTCGCAGTCGGAACTGGGCCACCACTTTATTCGATGAGGGAGGGTGTGTCGGCATTTGATGTTCAACGCATTTCAAAGAGTTCTTGGTGGAAGCGACGAGCAGGCAAGCCCTCTTTTAAAAGACCGCATTGAATCGCCTCGCCAAAGTTCGTCGCGCCACAGAACCAGACGGTGTAGGCGAGGAAATCGGGGACGTTATCGCAGATCGTACGCGCAGTTAAGGCCGGATTTTGACCGCTGATCGCGAGGTGAAGCGGGATGCCTGCTTGGTCTGCCAAGGTTTGAACGCGTTCGATCAGCGTATGATCTGATTCGCGCGCGCTGTAAAAGAGCGTGATCGGTTGTCGGGAATGGCGGGGCGCTTGAGCCAGCGCTTCCAGTCGCGATAAAAAAGGTGTGATGCCAATACCACCCGCAATCCAGATTTGAGGTTCTGGGTGCGCAGCGAAATCAAATCTTCCGTAAGGTCCTTCGACTGTGACGGGGTCGCCTACCTTGAGCGTGTGACTCAAGCTTCGTGTGTAATCGCCCAGTTGCTTGATATGAAAGGTGAGTGTCGCGTCATCCTTCCAGCTCGAGGACAAGGTAAAGGGGTGGTGTCCCTCGCGGTTATCAAAGGTGACAAAAGCGAACTGACCTTCCTTGTGTCCTTCCCACGGGGTCGTGAGCAACACCTCGACTTCAGTGACTTTGCCGTCTTCATGCACGCGAATTTGACTAATCTTTCCAGACGCGCGGTGACTGGCGCCAATTTTCTGAAAGAGAGAAATCAACGCCGCGGGTATGCCGACCAGCAAGAGCGCTCCGACTAGGAGGCCAATCGGGGAGAGCCAGTTGATTTTTCCAAAGAGAATGAGGGAGTGAAAGGCTAAGATCAAGTAAATGACGGCCAGGATGCGATGCGTTTTGAAAAAGTAGCGGTAGGGAAATTTTTTCCAAAGCGCGAGCACGGCCAGGACGAGGAGTGCGTAAAGCGCCCATTCGCCGAGATCTTTGGCGAGATCTTCGAGAGGCTTGAAAAAATGATGATGCTGAAAAAAACCAAGTGTGTCTGGTGGGGTGACAAAGTCGTTTTTGTCGAAGAGACCGAGTTCGATCAGCCATTTGTATTTCTTGCTGAGCCAATGGGCCAGCGCGAATAAGGCGGCCGCGATACCGAGCCATTTGTGCAGTCGATAATGTGTGTCAAGTCCTCCGACCCAACGCTCCACTGTACGCAGTCGCATGGCGAGAATCACGCCAATAGTCATGGCGAGAAAGGACATGATGCCTGTGTAGTAAAGCACTGATTTGCGCAACGCCCAAGGCGCGAGCGTGCGCTCGACATCAGTCAGACTGACCCAGTACAGCATGGTGCCAAGTACCATTAGCAGCAGGAAAATCCACTTAATTCTTTTCATATGCACCAAGGTGAGGGCTCAGGCAGGTGGGCGGGCTGCGAGCACGTATTTTAAATATTAATCGAGAGGTAAAGAATTCGCCTCAATCCTAGTATATTAATGGTCTAAGCGAGGTAACGCTCGTGCAGAGCCATCGCGTGTGCGCTTGAGCGTGTTGGGACCCTGCATTTTATGAATGAATGTTGATCTGGAGCTGTAGATGATGTCGTTGGTTAAACCCATTCGAACCTGGTTATTTGCCCCGGGTATGGATGCACGAAAGTGCGAAAAAGCCTTGCAGTCCGAGGCCGATGCCTTGATTCTTGATCTTGAGGATGCTGTGGCTTTGTCAGAAAAGCCTAAAGCACGTCTGATGTTGAATCAACTGGTCAAATCCGTATCACCGGAGCGCCAAGTGTATGTGCGTGTCAACGACCTCATGACGGGCATGACGGCGGAGGACTTGCGTGCTGTCTGTACGGGCGGTATCGCTGGGATTGTACTGCCCAAGGCAGAGTCGGCTGAAATGGTGCGAATTGCGAGCACCATGATTGACGAGCTTTCTCGCGCAGAAGGTTTGCCTCACGGTCAAATCACGATGTTCGGGATTCTGGAGACGGCACGCGGTGTGTTGCGCGCCGAAGAAATCGCGGCTGCAGGTGGACGTTTATCCACGCTGATGTTTGGCGCCGGTGACTTCACCGGTGACTTGGGCATACCGACTTCAAACGTCGGTCCGCATTTGGTCAACGCCAAAATTCAAACTGCCTTGGCGTGTCGCGCGGCCGGGATTCGGCCACCTGTGGACACGGTCTTTTTTGATGTGACGGATGCCGTTGGCTTTGAGGCGGATTGTCTGCAGGCCAAGGGTTTGGGTTTTCAGGGTAAAGCCGTTATTCACCCTAATCAAATTGCGATGGCGAATGCGGTGTTTTCTCCTTCGGCCGACGAGATCGCGAATGCACGATTGGTTGTGGACAGCTTTGCAAAAGCCGAGGCTGAGGGCGTCGGTGCAATCCGTGTCGAGGGTAAGTTGATCGACTATGCCATGGTAAAAAATTCCCAGAAGCTTCTGGATCTTGCCCGCGCTTTGAATCTCGCCGATTAATCATGACGATGTCCGACGCTCCACAACCAACAAATAATATCCATACTTCAACGACACAGACTTCTAAGGCAGATGCTGGGGCGAATACTCAGCCACTGCCCCTCGAAGGCATCAAGGTGCTGGATTGCGCGAGACTCGTGGCAGGCGGCTGTATCGGGACTTTGTTAGGCGATTTTGGCGCCGAGGTTGTCAAGATCGAAGCGCCTGGTAAGGGAGATCCCCTGCGCGGCTGGGCCGTTGAAAAAAAAGAGTTCTGGTGGAAAGTCTACGCGCGCAATAAAAAAAGTATGACCCTGAACCTTTCTGTTCAAGAGGGTCGCGACATCTTGCTTGAGATGATTCCGCATTTCGATGTGATGATCGAGGGTTTCGTGCCCGGCAAGCTTGAAAGCTGGGGGCTTTCGCCTGAGGTCTTGCTCAAGCTCAATCCCGGACTCGTGCTGGTGCGCGCCTCAGGTTGGGGACAGACCGGTCCTTATAGCTCACGCCCGGGCTTTGGAACTTTGATCGAATCGATGAGCGGTTTTGCGCATATGACGGGCATGCCGGATGGTCCCCCGACATTGCCTCCACTTCCGCTTGCGGATATGACGACTGCGTTATATGGCACTTCCGCAACCATGTTTGCGCTGTTTAGCCGCGAACGCCATGGCGGCAAGGGGCAGGTGATCGATTTGTCGATTTATGAGTCGATGATTTCCATCCTCGGACCGGCGGCGGCCGAGTATCAGCATTGTGGTGTGATTCAACAGCGCCGCGGTAATCGAGCGCCGACGAATGCGCCTCGCAACACCTATCAGAGCGCGGATGGCAAATGGATCGCGATGTCTGCGGCCACACAGTCGATGGCTGAAAAGACCATGCGCGCGATCGGTCGTCCCGAAATGATCGAGGATCCGCGTTTCAAAACCAACGAGCAACGGATCATCAACGTCGAGGCACTCGATGATGCTATTCAGGGCGAAATTAGTAAATATAGCCAAACCGACATGTTGGCGCGTTTTCATCAGGCTGGGGTCACTGCGGCGCCTGTCTATGACATCGAGCAGCTGTTGGCCGACGAGCATGTCCAGAAGCGCGAAGTGATTGTTGAGGTGTCCGACGAGGAGTTAGGGACCATCAAAATGCACAACATCATTCCCAGATTGTCAGGGACGCCAGGTCAAATTCGCTCGACTGGGCCGACGCTGAATCAGCACGGCGATGAGGTCTTACGTTCCATTGGTTTTACTGAGGAACGGATTGCAGCGGCCAAGGCCAAAGGGCTGTTTTAGTCTTGCTGTACTGTACTTATAAAAAATTTAGCGTCATACGTACTTAGGGAGCAATGCGCTCCTTTACTTACTCATTTGGAGCGCTTAATGAAAGCTCAGAGCCAAGCTGACTTCCTCAAGCAAGTTGAAAGTCGTGATCCTCACCAACCTGAATATATGCAGGCCGTAAAAGAGGTGATGGGTAGTCTCTGGCCTTTTGTCAAAAAGAATCCAAAATACGCCAAAGACGGTTTGTTGCAACGGTTGGTCGAGCCCGAGCGGTTGATTCAGTTTCGCGTCTCTTGGGTGGATGATCGGGGTGTCGTTCAGGTTAATCGTGCTTTTCGCGTACAGCACAATTCCGCGATTGGCCCCTATAAGGGTGGTATGCGTTTTCACCCGTCCGTCAATATGTCGATTCTGAAGTTCCTCGCGCTCGAGCAGACACTCAAGAACTCGTTGACCACGCTGCCCATGGGCGGCGGCAAGGGTGGCTCTGATTTTGACCCCAAAGGCAAGTCAGACATGGAGGTCATGCGTTTTTGCCAGGCCTTGATCTCAGAGTTGTATCGTCACCTCGGGTCCGATACTGATGTTCCCGCGGGCGACATGGGCGTGGGTGCGCGTGAAATCGGCTTCATGGCCGGCATGATGAAGAAACTTTCCAATTCAAGCGCCTCTGTTTTTACCGGAAAAGGCTTAAGCTTTGGTGGAAGCCTGATTCGCACTCAGGCGACAGGCTACGGCATCGTTTATTTTGCCCAGGAAGTGCTGGCGCTTCATGGCAAGGGTTTTGAAGGCATGCGTGTCTCGGTTTCGGGCAGCGGCAACGTCGCGCAGTACGCGATTGAAAAAGCCATGGAGCTTGATGCCAAGGTTGTGACGGCATCCGACTCAACTGGAACGGTGGTGGATGAGGCAGGCTTTAATAAGGCCAAACTTGCTGCTCTGATGTACCTGAAAAACGTCGAGCGTGGCAGCCTGAAGGCGTTTGCCACACGCTTTAATTTGAAATTCGAAGCTGGGAAGCGTCCGTGGCATGTCCCTGTGGATATCGCGCTGCCTTGCGCGACGCAAAATGAGCTTGATCTCAAAGATGCCAAGTTGTTGTTGAAAAATGGCGTGCAGTGTGTGGTCGAAGGCGCAAATATGCCCGTGACTCTGGATGCCGCGCATGCGTTTTTCTCAGCGGGTGTGTTGTACGCGCCGGGCAAGGCCAGCAATGCGGGTGGTGTGGCGGTTTCGGGTCTTGAAATGAGCCAGAACGCGTTGCGGCTGTCCTGGGACCGCGAAGAGGTCGATCGTCGCCTGCACGGGATCATGTGCAATATTCATGAAAATTGTGTTCAGTATGGTCGCACCACCAATAAACAAATCAATTATCTTGATGGTGCCAACATCGCTGGCTTTGTGAAGGTCGCTGACGCGATGATTGCTCAGGGCGTGTACTAATGATGTAGGCGATTAGCCTTGCGGCGGCGAGGCTGTGTGCCGGCTCAACCAGAGATTGCGCACGAAGCTGCTGGCCATGAGGGTGAGGGCGATGAGGGTGGCGGAAAGCCAGCAAATGAAGTGAAAACCTCGCAGAAAAGCGGCATCCGTGCCAAGCCCTTCGGTGAGGGCTTCTAACCGCACTTGTTCCAGCGACCACAGCCACAAGAGTGCCGCGCTGACCACGCCAATCGTTCGGGTAAAAACAGTCAACCCACCCGCTACACCTCTTGCCTGAACGGGTAAGGTTCTGACAACCCAGTCTGAGTAAGATACTTGAAATAAACCGAGACCTGCGCCCTGGATAAAGACGGCGCCAAACAGCAAGGGTAGGACAACCTCGATTGACCATAGGGCACTCATCGTGAGTCCCGTGGCGCATAACCAGCCCGCGAGCAATGCGGCGCGATTGGTGCCGATGCGTAAAGCAATTCTGGCTGCAAGGGCGGAGCCGATCAGCGTCCCCGAGGCCCATACGGCCAGAACCGCACCGGTTTCGGTAGGTCCCCAGTGCGCGACGTTTGAGAGGTAGTAGGGGGCGAGCAGCGGGATCGTAAAGCTTCCCATCTGCACCATGATGCTGATGATATTGATCCAGATAAAGGGCGGCGATGTTTTGAAAATCTTGATTAGTAAAAATAATGTTGAGGTATTTTTTCGAGTCGTCGCCGTTGTTGGGTGATGCCGCAGACTGGACTGTATGCGTGGGAGCGCCGCGAGCGCTATCAAGGCCAGTGGCACGCGAAACCAATATACGCCGGGCCAGCCCATGAGAGCGATACTTAGACCACCTGCGAGGGGAGCGACCAGGCTTGCGATCGAGGTCATACTGCCATAAGCAGAGAGTGCGCGCGTGCGTTCGTGCTCGGCATATAAGAATGTGACAAGCGCCGGCGCGCAGGACAGGGTCAGCGCCATGCTGATGCCTTGCAGCACCCGGGCTAAGATCAGCCACAGATAGTTGGGTGCGACCGCGCAAAGTGTGAGTGCCACCACACCCATGATCAGCCCTAGCCTAAAAACGCGCAGATGGCCGATGCGGTCTCCGAGGGCACCAAAACCGATCACCAGCACGCCGTAGGTCAGCACATAGCTCAGCGGTATCCAACGTATCGCTTGCGTATCGAGTGCAAAGGCCTGTGTAATGGCTGGGAACGCCACGTTGACGGAAAAGTCGAGCGGCGCGATAGAGGCGCCGAGTCCGACAATTAAAAGTGCGAAAATATTCAATCCAATCTCTTCTTAAGGCAGATACATGAGAATAGCCGATCAACTTCATGAACAAGCGCAGGCGTTATTTGATGCGTTACGAACAGGCAGTCTAGATCATGTCCGTGGTGGCGTCACGCGGGATACATATGGGGAGGGCGAAGCCTTTGCGCATGTGTTGCTGGCGCAACATGCGACGCAGATTGGTCTCGAGGTGCGGCATGATCATATGCGAAATACCTATATGGTGTTGCCTGGAGTCGACCGAAGCTTGCCTGCGATCGTGATTGGCTCTCATCTTGACTCTGTGGCGGGGGGAGGTAATTTTGACGGGGCTGCGGGTGTGGTTTCGGGGCTGATCGCACTGCAAGCACTTATGCAATCGGGGATTAAGCTGCCCTGCGACGTCATGGTAATGGGGGTGCGGGCCGAGGAAAGTATTTGGTTTCAGGTTTCTTATATCGGTAGTCGCGGCGCGCTGGGTCGTCTGCAAGCCGAGGCTTTACAGGCCAGACGTATCGACACCGGACGCACGTTGGCGGATCATCTCAGGGAAGCGGGAGGCGATCCAGAGGCGGTGCAGCGGGGTGAAACATTTTTATCGCCCAAGAATGTGCGTGCGTTTATGGAAGTGCATATCGAGCAGGCGCCAAGTCTGGCGTTAACCGGTTTTCCGATCGCAATCGGCACGGGCGTGCCAGGTAATTTTCGTTACCCGAAGATAAGAATCAAAGGCGAGTATGGTCATGTGGGTTTGGGACGACGCTTTCGGCATGATGCTTCGCTTGCGGGGGCCGACCTGACGCTTGGTCTCGATGCGATCTGGGCCGAATGGGAGCGTCAGGGCCGCTTGATGGCTTGTACCGTGGGCGAGTTTCACACAAACTCAGAGCGGCATGGTTTGACGGTCGTGCCCGGCGAGTTCAGTATGAGCCTAGATGTGCGGGCCTACGACCCGTCTGATCTCGTGGAGTTGGAGGCGGCTTTTCTTGCGCTTGTAAAAAATGTGGAGAAAAAGCGAGGAGTGACAATTGATCTAGGTCCGCGTGCCAGTGCCGAGGTGGCGCAAGCGGACCCGGTATTGACGCAACAATTGAGAGATTGCGCCCAGGCTTTGTCCTTGCCGTATTGCGATTTACCCAGTCCAGCTTCGCACGACTCGGCGGCTTTTTGCGCGGCGGGTATTCCGTTCGGGTTTATCTTTATTCGCAACCCCAATGGCAGCCATCACCCCGACGAGGCGATGGCGACGGAGGACTTCATGCTGGCGACAGAAGTTTTGACGCAATGGCTGGTGACCCAGCAAGGCGATGATTGAGTGCCTTGCTTAACGTCCTAAACGACCGCCCGAGCGGGCCAAATAAAACCACTCCTGTCCGGGTTGTGATTTGATATTGGGGAATACGATAAAGCAATCCTGTTGCGCACGTAAAACGGTACCGTCGGCGCGTGTGCCGATGATTTCGCCTTGTGCGATAGGATCAAAACTTTTCCAGACTTTTGCAAAAGTATCGTTCATGTCAAAACGATCGTAGACATCGTAGAGTCCCAACACTTGAAAATCTTGGGCGGGCTGAGGTGGTGTTCCCTCGATGAGTCCAAGATAAATCAATGTGTTGAGGATGGCTTGATAGGCGACCTCGCGTCCACCTGGATCGTCATGCTGGCTGCACTCGAGCGTGATGGACCAGCCGCCCGTTGAACGCATGTATTCGGTCGTCCCGATGCCATAGCGCGTGTCAACGTCGACTTCTTTGGCGTTAAAGCGTCCCGCGTTGACTTCTGCTGCGCGTCTGCCGATACCCTTGGCATAGGTGTCAAGCCAACCATAAACGAAACGTGAACAGCCGAGTCGCTGAACCAGCGCTTCTTCGATGTTGGCATGCGCAAAAGGCTCGAGGGTTTCCGTATTATTTTTCGGACCAAAGAGTGCGAAGGGTTGGGCACCACTTTGAAAAGAGTGCAGGTCAAGCAGCCCATCATGCTCGGCCAGGAGCGGGCACAGCCAGTTGGCGATATGGTCTTCGTATTGCGCGGGTGTGTCTGTCGGAATCAGTCGACGATTGAGGTTGCGATCACCATTGCGTCGCTGCAAGCGATAGGCTTTAGGATTTGTGACAGGGACAAAGGTGACTGCGCCGCACTTAAGCTTGAGTTCGCCTTGTTCGAACTGTTTCACCAGTCTTTCAATGGCAAAGGTGCCGCAGGTCTCGTTGCCATGCACCGCGGCCGTCACGATCAGTCGGGGCCCTTTCAAAGGACTTTGTAGTCTGATCGCCTCGAAAGGTCGCTCTTGATCGAGGGCAAGTTGTTCGGGAAGGGACGTGAGTAAAGAGGAAGGCAAAGACATCGCGAAACCTGAGTAAACGGGTTGAGAAAACTGATTTTTAATCTCAGTATGTGACGATTTTAGATGCATAATGATCTTGCATGACGAACATATCAATTATCAGTCACAAGCGCGTCAAGGCGCTAAGGAGACAAAACAATGAAAAAACAATTAAATTCGCAATTGCATTAGCGGGCTCATTATTGGCGGTTTCTGCTTTCGCTCAGAGTTTTCCCAATCGCCCGATCAAATTGGTCGTCCCCTTTCCGCCAGGAGGTGTCACGGATATTGTGGCTAGAACCCTGTCTGTCAAACTGACCGAAGAGCTTAAGCAGTCCGTGATCGTTGAAAATCGTGCGGGGGCGAGCGGAGCGATCGGCGCCGAGGCTGTAGCGCGCAGCGCGCCTGATGGCTATACCTGGTTAATGGGCAATATTAGTACTCTCGCTATCAATCAGTGGACGATGGCCAAGCTGAACTACAACCCTTCCACCAGTTTTGAACCGGTCGCTATGGTGGCTGTTCAGCCTCTTTTAGTTGTTGTGAATCAAACGGTTCCAGTCAGCACACTGTCTGAGTTGGTTGCTTATGCCAAAAAGAATCCTGGAAAATTGAACTATGGTACCGCTGGAAGCTCTATACATCTAGCCGTAGAGTATTTTTCAGGTTTAGCAGGTATCAAAATGAATCATATTCCGTACAAGGGAAGTTCTCCCGCTATTACGGATTTATTGGGCGGACAGGTCCAAGTGTTGTTCGATCCGTTTTCGAGTATTCATCCTCAAGTCGCTGCGGGCAAGGTCAAGGCGTTAGCGATCAGTACAGCCGAGCGTTCTGGGATCGTGCCGAAAGTGCCCACTGTCATTGAATCAGGTTTTGCAGGCTTCGATGTTAGCTCCTGGCAAGGAATAGTGATGCCAGCTGGAACGCCGAAAGACATCGTCGTAAAAATGAATGCGGTGATCAACAAGGCCTTGAAGTCTAAAGAGGTTGTCGATCGCTTCGCCCAGTTCAGCGCAGTTCCGACGCAATGGACTCCGCAACAGTTTGGTCAATACATTAGCCAGGAGCAGCAGCGCTGGAGCAAGGTTGCCAAGGACGCCGGGGTCGTTCCCCAGTAATGCGTAAATAGTGTTCTAAACGCTTGCACGGGGCAAGCATTCTTCGAGGTCTAGTTAAATAGGAAAGAAAGATGAAATCATTTTCGGTCTCAACAATTTCTCGTGGCCTTGTGGGCGTTTGCCTTGTTGCATTTGTCCATCATTCGAGCGCGTGTACGGCGGTCAACTTCTCTGCCAAAGATGGATCGGTGATCGCCGGACGAACCATGGAATGGGCCTTTGACATGCAATGGACGCTCAAGTCCATGCCTGTCGGGTCGCCAGTGACATTGAGTGCGCCCGCCAAGCTGAAAATGGGCGCGACGGAGCTCAAATCAAAATACGCCTTTATTGCGGTCATGCCGGCGATACTCAAAGGTGCTGATGCCTTTCTCGAAGGTCAAAACAGTGCCGGTTTGGGAATGAGTGGTAATTTCTTGCCTGGCTTCACCGAATACCAAACCGTGACGGCAAACGATAAAAACGCCGTCTCGGTCGTGAACTTAGGTAGATTTGCTTTGGGGATGTTCGATAATGTCAAGGCTTTGCGGGCAGAGCTTCCCAAGTACAAAGTTTGGTACGATCCCTCTGAGGTCAGCGGCTTGCCAACACCTCCCTGGCTGCATTTTGTGTTTACGGATCGTACCGGTGACAGCATCGTGGTTGAGTTTGTCAAAGGTCAGATGGTGATCAGCGACAATGTGGCGCAAGTCCTGACCAATGCGCCTACATATGATTGGCATGTGTTGAATCTGAGAAACTATATTTCTCTCACAAAGGAGGGTAAAGCCTCCGTGCCCTATCGCGGTGGGGATGTGACTGCGCTGGGTCAAGGCGGCGGGTTGCTTGGTTTGCCAGCGGACTATCAGCCGTCATCGCGCTTCGTCCGTGCCGCTTATCTGCGTCATTTGGCCACACAGCCGGCTAATGCGAGCGAAGCCAGTCAATTGGCTGTTCATGTTCTGAATAACGTAGATATTCCTGTCGGTGTGGTTTCCAGCACCGAGGGTGGGAAAACGACTTCAGATTACACGCAGTGGGTGATAATCAAGGATCTAACCAACAACCGTGTCATGATCGCCAATGATAAAAATCGCGCAAACTACGTGACCTTGGATTTGAATCAAATCTTTAGCGCAAAGGAGTCGTCTTCGTCCTTGATCGACGCCTTGCCTTATCAGCCGAATGATGGAACGGCTAAGTTTAAGTCCGCTCGATAAATAAACGCGAAAAAAAACAGCAGACGTTTGAGGCGTCTGCTGTTCAAGCCACCCAACAAGTTGAGTGTTTTTTTATTTACTCAGCCTTGATATTCGCATCTTTTACTGTCTTGCCCCATTTGGCATAGTCAGACTTAATACGATCTGCGGTTTGCTGAGGCGTAAAGTCCATTGGCTCGTAACCCTCGCGCTTGATCGCGGCAATGATCGCTGGATCTTTCATGATCTTGCTGAGTGCGGGTGCCAATGTATCCATCACGTTCTTTGGCAGACCTGCAGGACCAACAATGCCAAACCAGATGGTGGCGTCAAAGCCTGGAAAGCCTGACTCAGCCATGGTCGGAACTTTGGGGAACATCGAGCTTCGCTTGCTAGCCGTATCGGCCAAGGCGACAATCTTGCCAGACTGAATTTGCGCGGCCGCAGCACCCAGCGAGGAGAACAAGAAGGGCACGTGTCCACCCAGTAGTTCGGTCATAGCGGGATTACCACCTTTGTAAGGGATGTGCGAGATATCAAGCTTGGCCGCGCCTTTGAATTGCTCACCCGCCAAGTGACCTACACCACCCACGCCCGAAGTACCATAGCTCCACTTTGCAGGATCTTTTTTCGCTAGGGCCACGAGCGACTTGATGTCTTTGGCTGGGGAGTTTGGCAAGACTACGACGACGACGCCGCCTTCACCGATCATGGAGATCGGCGTAAAGTTTTTCAGCGGGTTGTAACCCATTTTTTTCATATTCGGAAGAATCGTCATCGGACCTGAGTCGGTGATGTGAAGCGTATAGCCGTCCGGTGCTGCTTTTGAGGTGAAATCGGCTGCGACCGAGGCTCCCGCGCCTGGCTTGTACTCAATGATGAACGGTTGTTTGAGCATCTTTGACAGTTGGTCAGTAATAGGCCGGATGAGCTTGTCAGCAGCACCGCCAGGCGCGTAGCCTACAACCATGCGAATTGGCTTTTCGGGGTACTGAGCCATCGCCATCGGGCTAAAAACCGACAGGGCCAAAGCACCCGCCAAGACTGATTTAATTAAACGCATGTGTATCTCCTGGTTGTTATAAAAAAAACCGGCGACGAAAAATATTGTCTCCGGGTGCTGCTTTAATCACTTTTTAATGAAAAGTTCGTCAGGAATCAAGACAATCGCGCCTTGAGTCGAACGACCCTCAAGGAGGCGATGTGCTTCGCTGGCCTGACTGAGTGGCAAGACAGTTTCTATATCAAGGCGAATCGAGGCGTCGCCCAACATCTCAAAGGCTTCTTTGCTCATCGCCAGCATTTCGGCGCGATCGGCGACATACGTCTTCAGGGTTGGACGGCAAACCCACAGCGACTTGCTATGCAGGTCTTGCAATTTAAAACCTTCGACTTGACCGGACGCCGTACCGTAGTTCACCACAAGTCCGCGGGACTCGAGACATTTCACTGAGCCGTCAAAGGTATCTTTGCCGACGGAGTCGAACACCACGCTCACGCCCTTGCCCTCGGTGATGCGGTGAACTTCGGTGACGAAATCGTGGGTGCGGTAGTTGATCGCGAAGTCTGCACCAAGTTCGAGTGCGGTGTTGATTTTTGTATCGCTGCCTGCAGTAGCGATCACGATCAGCCCAAGACGTTTGGCCCACTGCACCAAAATCTGACCGACACCACCCGCCGCGGCATGGATCAAAATACGTGTGCCGGGTGCGAGGGGACGCATTTTTTTGAGCAAATATTGCGAGGTGAGTGTGCGCACCAGTCCTGCTGCGACACGAACGTCATTCAGTGCTTCGGGAACGGGAATCACACGTTCCGCGGGAAGCACCACATGAGTGCAATAGCTTCCCACCCCTGCGTTAGTGTAAGTGGCTTTGTCGCCGACGCTGAGCTCGCGAACATTGCTGCCGATCGCGATGACTCGTCCAATCCCACTCACGCCAGGAATGAAGGGTGGGGTTGGGTTGTGCGAATGAGGTTGACCTGCACGCAAGTAGATGTCGACAAAGTTGACCGCCACCGCGGTTTGCTTGATGACCACTTCGTCCGCAGCGGGAGTGGGCATCTCAATCGGCCGAGCTTTGAGAACCTCAGGACCGCCAATGGCGGTAACAAAGACGGCGAAGGGTGCTGACATAAGAATATTTCCAAATTTTGTGTGAAACAGGAATGTTGTACTGTACTGACTCTCCCGGTGTCCCGTCAAAATGTATTGCTACCTAGGTATTTACCCTGAAGAGGGGGTTGCTGTGGCATTGATGTTTAGCCGTCACGCTACACTCCTTTGGCATTGACAGGGTTTGATCTCGGACTCTTGTCACCCAATTAGTCGTGATCGACTCATGGCTCTAACTTTCGCTCAAGGATATCCTCATGCGTAAATCTGTATCTTGGCTCGCCGGCGCAATGATTGCCACGGCCGCCCTCTCGGCTCAAGCCCAAACCAAGTGGGACTTGCCTTCTGCTTATTCACCATCCATCTTTCATGTGGAAAATCTGGTTGAATTTTCCAAAGATGTTGCTCAAGCTTCTAAGGGCAAGCTGAACATTACGGTTCACGCAAACGCTTCTTTGTACAAAGCGCCTGAAATCAAGCGTGCTGTGCAGGGCAATCAAGCCCAGCTCGGTGAAATCCTGTTGGTGAACTTCGCGAACGAAGATCCCATTTACGAGCTCGACGGTTTGCCTTTCCTGGTGTCGAGCTATGCCGGTGCGCGCAAGCTTGCTAATATTCAGAAACCCTACCTTGAAAAGAAATTAGCCTCACAAGGCATGATGTTGTTGTTTACGGTGCCATGGCCACCCCAGGGTATATTCACTAATCGTGATCTAAAATCCGTCTCGGACTTGAAGGGTCTGAAGTGGCGTGCTTATAGCCCTGCAACTTCTAAGATCGCCGAGTTGGTTGGAGCGCAGCCTGTTACGATTCAAGCTGCTGAGCTTTCACAAGCCATGGCGACAGGCGTGATTGATTCCTACATGTCCTCAAGCGCGACTGGTGTGGACACCAAGACTTATGAATACATCAAGAAGTTTTTTGATACGCAAGCTTGGATCCCCAAGAATGCGATCTTGATGAACAAGAAAGCGTTTGATGCGCTTGATGCAGATACCAAGAAAGCTGTTCTCGAAGCGGGTGCTCGTGCTGAAGCGCGTGGTTGGAAGCTTTCCGAAGCCAAAACAAAAGAGTACTTGGCTGCCTGGACTAAAAACGGTGGACAGATCGTACCTCCTAGCCCAGAGCTCACCAAGGGTTTGAACAATATCGGTCAAAAGATGATGGCTGACTATCTCAAAAAGGCTGGCAAAGATGGCCAAGCCATTATTGATGCTTTGAAAAAGTAATCGATGCGACGCTTTCTTGATGGGATGTATTCCGCCGCCGAATTTTTGGCGGCGGTTTCTTTGGTTGGTGTATTGCTGACCGTGCTCTTGAGCATTTTCTCACGGCTGCTCACTTTTCATATTTCTGGTCTCGATGCCTACGCGGGTTATTTTCTGGCTGCAGTGGGCTTTTTCGCCTTGGCTTCAACCTTGCGCAATGGTGAACATATCAGAGTCACGATTTTGCTCAATGTGCTTGCCAAGCAAGGCAAGCGCAAACTCGATATTGGCGCTCTTTTTGCTGGTACTTTGATTGCAGGAACGCTGGCGTATTTTAGTGCCAAGCTCGCGTTCGACTCGTATATGTTTAACGATATCTCGACGAGTAATGATGCGACGCCCTTGTGGATTCCTCAGCTCACTATGGCTGCAGGAAATATTTTGTTTTTGATCGCATTCTTGGACACGCTTGTGGGCAGAATCCGTGGTGAGAGTATGAGTAGCAATTCTCAGGAGCCTGCACGCAATGAGTGAAATTTTAATAGTCACTTTATTGATCGTCGCTCTTTTCGGCTTTCTGGCTGGAGGGGTTTGGGTTGGTGTGACGCTCGCCGGCACTGCTTGGATCGGTATGGAGTTATTTTCCACCCGTCCCGCGGGTGATGCAATGGCGATCACGATCTGGGGGGCTTCCTCGAGCTGGACCTTGACCGCGTTGCCTTTATTTTTATGGATGGGTGAGATTTTATTTCGTACTCGTCTGTCACAAGATCTTTTTACGGGTCTTGCGCCTTGGCTCAATAAGTTACCCGGTCGTTTGCTGCACACTAACGTGATTGGCTGTGCGATTTTTGCTGCAGTGTCGGGATCGTCTGCCGCGACGGTGGCTACGATCGGCAAAATGACTTTGCCAGAGCTTAAAAAACGCGGCTATCCGGACAATATGGTGATCGGTACACTTGCCGGTGCCGGAACACTTGGATTGTTGATTCCGCCCTCGATCATCATGATTGTGTATGGCGTTGCAGCCGAGGTCTCGATTGCCAAACTCTTTATCGCGGGCATTCTTCCTGGAATCTTTCTGGCCATTTTGTTCATGGGTTACATCATGGTATGGGCTTGGCGTAACCCCTCTCAAGTGCCAGTGGCTGATGCTGAGATGTCTTTTCGTCAAAAAGTCTATCAGTCGCGCAACCTGATTCCAGTCATGGTGTTGATCGCTTGCGTACTAGGTTCTATCTACAGTGGTATAGCAACTGCAACAGAGGCTGCCGCGATCGGTGTGCTCGGTTCTTTGATTATTTCTACATTTCAGGGCTCGCTGAACTGGAGTTCTTTTAAAGGCTCCATAATCGGTGCGACGCGCTTGTATTGCATGATCGCATTGATTTTGGCAGGTGCGCAGTTTCTGACTCTCTCCATGGGCTACATCGGTTTGCCACGGGCCTTGGCCGAATGGATTGGGAGTCTAGGCCTGTCACAGTTTTGGCTTGTGATTGTATTGATGGTTTTCTTTTTGATCTTGGGTTGTTTTCTAGATGGGATTTCAATGGTTGTCTTGACCATGGGCGTGCTCTTGCCAACCGTTCAGGCCGCAGGGATCGATCTAATTTGGTTTGGAATTTTTATCGTATTCGTGGTTGAGATGGCTCAGTTGACGCCGCCTGTAGGATTCAACCTATTTGTGCTTGCAGGCATGACGAAGCGCGATTTACCTTATATTGCGCGTGTGTCGTCACCTTTGTTTTTCTTGATGGTTTTTGCTGTTTTAGTTCTTTATTTTGTCCCTGAACTCGCGACATTGCTTCCGCAATACATGAAGCTGTAAGATGGACTCATATGCCGCAGACCTTGGTTGAGGTTTGCGGTTCAGTCCTCTGAAACTAGAGATTTCGACGAGAGCTTGCAATGAGTTCACCTAGCCTGATTTAAAATTTTTGCCAGTAAATGATGCAGCGTCTGCTACTTTCTGGCAGACGCAGCCATCCTTGCTTAGTTTAAAAGGTCTTTGAAAGCCAGCCGTGGGACTTATTTTCCTTGAGTGTGTGCCCCGGATAATTGGTTAAAATATATTGAGTATTAAATGTGCGGTTAGACATCAGGCTGCGGCTGATGCTTTTGCAACGGTAGAGATTCTGTTGCGCTTTTGGTCTGCTGCACGCAAGCAGGCCAAGTCTTGGTCAACATTATGCAAACTCGCCCGTCTAGCGGCGTGGGTGCCTCAATAATGCGCGAGCGCGCGCTGGGATTTAACGCTTTATGAATGTCCAAGACATCATTGTCGGGTCTGGTCTGCTGATTGGATTGATCTTTGGCGCGACCGGGCAATTCTCTGGTTTTTGTTTAAATCGCGCGCTCAAAGAGTATTGGCAATCTGGTGCGATGCAAAAGGCGCAGTCTTTCGTACTGGCGTTATGTATCGCGATCATTGGCACGCAGTCTTTAGCTCAGTTTGGCGTGATTGATTTGAGCAAATCCATCTACCGTGCCCCCGTGTTTTCTTGGTTGCTTGTTCCTCTGGGCGGTGTCCTGTTTGGCTATGGCATGATGTTGGCCAATGGTTGCGGTGCGCGCACTTTGGTGCTTTGCGCGCAAGGCAATTTACGGTCTTTGGTCGTCTTGTTATGTTTGGGTATTTCAGCGTATGCGACGCTCACCGGGGTGTTGGGACCTTTGCGTCTATCCCTGAGTCAAATGACTGCAGTGTCTGGCGCCAGCATTGCCGACTTGTCCCTGGTAACGCAAGCTTTATTGTTAGGGGCGCTCTTGCTCTGTCTCGCGGTCTTCAGTTTTTGGAAGCTTGAGTTGCTTAAGCACAAAAAAGATTTATTTGCGGGCTTTGTGATGGGGCTGTTGATTGTCGCGGGCTGGTTCTCGACCGGTTGGCTGGCTTTCGATGAATTTGAGCCTGTCAATCTCGTCTCCTTGACGTTTGTCGCCCCGATTGGGGAAACGATTCAATATGCGATGATCGCGACGGGGATGAAGCTGAGTTTTGGCGTGTCCAGCGTGCTGGGCGTATTGTTGGGTTCGTTTCTAGTGGCTTGTTTGAGCAAACGTTTGCACCTACAAGGTTTTAGCTCTCCCAAAGAAATGTTGCGCTATATTGCCGGCGGTGTGTGCATGGGCACAGGAGGTGCATTGGCGCTGGGGTGCTCGATCGGGCAGGGTCTCACCGGCCTTTCTACGCTTGCATTAAGTTCAGTGATCGCCATGGCGGGCATCTTGTGTGGAGCCCGCCTTGGCTTACGTCACAGCTAACCGCGTCAACTTAAAGCGCTTGTAGTTTCTTTTCTTGTTGTTGCTTGTGACGCAACCAGATCATCGCGACGGCCATCAGTACCACAGGAAAGAGTGAGGCGATGTTCAGGATATCCCATCCCGAGGTCGTGACCAAGGCACCTGAACTAAAGGAAGTGATCGCCATCGTCGCGAATACAAAGAAGTTGATGATGCCTTGTGCTTTGTCTTTTTCCTCAGGCCTGTAGGCGGTCATCGCCAAGCTCGTCGCGCCGGTAAACAGAAAGTTCCAGCCTACGCCGAGAATAAAGGAGGAGAGTAGGAACTGGTAGACCTCAACACCTGAAAGTGCGATCAAGATACACACAAAATTTAGCACAACGCCCAAAATCATAATGCGGTAGGTGCCGAATTTTTTAATCAGTGAGCCTGTGAAAAAACCAGGCGCGAACATGCCGATCACGTGCCATTGCAGCACCAGCGCTGCATCTGCAAAAGGCAGGCCACAGACCTTCATTGCGAGAGGCGTCGCAGCCATCAGTAAGTTCATCACGCCATAGCCTAAGGCTGAGCTGACGGCAGCGACCATAAAAATGGGCTGTTTTAACAATTCATAGGTGCTGCGGCCCGGAGGCAACACTTTTTTGACGGCGACTTCATCTGGAAAATGAATGAAGTTCATCACGATCAGGCCAATGATGCCTGCGACCGTTAATGTCAGATATGCGCCAAGAAAGGGGGTGTCAAAAGAGTCTTTGGTGAGTGCGGCCAAGTTGGGTCCGGCGACAGCACCTAAGAGACCTCCCGCGAGTACCCAAGAGATCGCCTTGTCGCGCAAACTCACGTGGGTCAGTTCCGCTGCGGCAAATCGGTAGAGTTGGCCATTGGCGCTGTAGTAACCAGCGACGAAGGTCCCGAACGTGAGCAGCCAGAAATTTTTTGAATACGCGGCATAGCCACAAATCAGTGATGACAACACGGCCACCAACAGACCCAGTTGAAAGGATTTTTGTCGACCGTATTTTTTTTGTGTGCGAGCCACGATGCCGGTGGAAAGCGCGCCTCCCACGACATATCCCATGATGGGAAGCGTCGCCATCCAAGAGATGTTCGTGAGACTCAAGCCGACGAGGCCATTGATCGCGACAAAGGTAATGTTGTTGGTCAGAAAGATGCCCTGACACAAAATCAGTAACACCAAGTTCTTATTAAATAACCGCGGCGAATTTTCCATGAAGCTGATTAAAGCACAACCTAAGGTTTGATAATTTCGGGAGAGAGTTGCTGCACTGCACGATAATTGGTGAGAAAGACTTGGCCGCTGAGGTGCTTGAGAAAGTCAGATTTTTCAAGGCGATCCATGACAGGCCCTTTGACTTCGGACAGGTGTAAGCAGATGTCCGACTCACGCAAGCGCTTTTCAATCGCCTCGAGGCTTTCCAGGGCGCTGGCATCGATATCATTGATCGCGGAGCACTGCAGCACCACATGTTTGAGTTGAGGGTTGCTTGCGACTTCAGCATTGAGTCGATCTTCGATGTTGCGCGCATTGGCAAAGTACAGGCTTTCATCGATCCGTAAGCATAGGAGTTTGGGGCTTGTCCGTACTTCGTGTCGCAGCACGTTCCGAAAGTGTTCCGTTCCAGGGACGAGCCCGATGGTCGCGATATGCGGTTGGCTGCTGCGGTACAAGTGAATAGCAAGGGAGAGCGCCACACCCGCAACCAAGCCGATTTCCACGCCAAAGAGCAAGGTTGACAATAAAGTGATGGTGACTGCGGCAAAATCAGCCTTGGCAAAACGCCACGTGTGCTTAAAGATGCTGAAGTCCACCAGCGAGAGGACCGCGACGATGATTGTTGCGGCAAGCGTGGCATGGGGGAGGTAAAACAACGCTGGGGTTAGAAACAGCGATGCCAAGGTAATGCCGACCGCCGTATAGAGACCCGCCGCGGGTGTGCGAGCGCCGCTATCCGCGTTGACGACAGAGCGGGCAAAGCCACCGGTGACGGGAAAGCCTCCGGTCAAGGATGCGGAGACGTTGCAGGCGCCTAGGGCGACCAGTTCTTGGTTGGGTTCGATGCGCTCGCGTCTTCGCGCAGCCAGTGTCTGACCGACCGAAACAGACTCGACAAAGCCAACGATACTGATTAACAAAGCAGGAATAAACAGATCTTTCCAAAGCTCTATATCGAAGAGGGGGGCTGTCAGCGGCGGTAACCCTTGGGGAACAGCGCCCACAATTTTGAGACCCAGACTTGGCCAATCTAGCTGCCAGGCGAGTAGGGTCGTCACTGCGATCGCCATGACGGGACCTGCTTTGGTGGCAATGTCTGCTGCGAGTGTGTTGAGCCCCAGTTTGATCAATAGGGGTTTAAGTTGTTGTCTCACCCAAAACAGAAACACCGTGGCCACTCCGCCAACGACAAGCGTCAACACGTTGGTGTCGGGTATTTGTTGTACGAGGGACCATATCAAGGAAAAAAAATTATCCCCCGAGGCTTGGACGCCCATCAGTGTTTTGATTTGACTGGCGGCGATTAGCAGGCCGGAGGCTGAAATAAATCCGGAGACGACAGAATGGCTGAGAAAATTAGCCAGAAAGCCGAGCCGCAGAAATCCCATCAGTAACAGCATGCCGCCAGAGATGAACGCCAGCGTGAGTGCAATTTGCCAATAGCTGTGCACGCCAAGCGCGGCTTGCTCACCGACTGCGGCAGCCGTCATCAAGGAGACAACCGCGACAGGACCGACAGCCAAGACGCGACTCGTACCAAGCAGGGTATACATCACCAGCGGTGCCACACTGGCATATAAGCCGACCTCTGGTGGTAGGCCCGCCAGCATGGCATAGGCCAGGCTTTGGGGAATGAGCATGATGGTGACAATCAAGGCGGCGACCAGATCGCTGACCATGAGCTCGCGGTTGTAGTACGCACCCCATTGCAGCACTGGCAAAGTCGGGAGTTTCATCCGTGAGTCGCTTAAAACTTTTTGCTGGATTGCGCGCGCTCTGCGATTTCAAAACCCATCATGCCGACGAGCATTGCGATGACGAATATCAGCGCTTTTTCGTGACCAGCCGCCATGGAGACCAGGACAGGACCTGGACAAAATCCCGCCAAACCCCAACCGATACCAAACATCAAACTGCCGATGACCAGACGTTTGTCGATGTGCGAGGACTTTGGAAGGTGCAAGGCACCGCCAAAAAAATTCGTCGTGCGTTTTTTTGCCAAGGTGAAAGCAAAAATCCCCACTAGAATTGCGCCGCCCATGACAAAGGCGAGCGATGGATCCCATTGGCCAAAGAGATCAAGAAAGCCGAGTACTTTGGCGGGATTGGTCATGCCCGAGAGGATCAGTCCCAAACCAAACAGTAAACCTGCGAGAAATTCGAAAACACGAAGCATGTCGAGTGCTCCTTTAAATGAGGTGACGTACAACATAGACCGTCAGAAAACCGGCGGCCATGAAGGAGAGTGTGGCGACTAAGGAGCGTGGAGACATGCGTGAGAGACCGCAAACGCCATGACCAGACGTACAGCCTGAACCGTAACGTGTACCGATACCTACTAAAAGTCCCGCAATGATCAGTATCACCAGGTCTGCATCGATTTGGGGTGTTTTGATGAGCTCAGCGGGTGCGAGTAGCTTAAAGATCCATGGCGAGGCGAACATTCCTGCCAAGAAAGCAAGGCGCCAAAACGTATCGCCTGCTTTGGGCGGGAGTAGTCCACCTAAAATACCGCTGATACCAAGGACGCGTCCGTTCATGAGGATAAACAGGGCGGAAGCGACCCCGAGAATAATGCCCCCGGAGAGCGAGCTCCATGGCGTGAAATGGGCCCAATCGATATTCATGTGCTGACTCCTTCTTTGACGCAGAATTGTGAATACAAGACTTCCATGACGGCGAGTGCTTGCGGACTTGAGAATTGGTAGTAAATATTTTTTCCTTCGCGTCGCGTCTTGACGAGCTGCTCGTTGCGTAGGACGGTGAGTTGCTGAGAGAGGGTGGGTTGAACGATGCTCAGTGAGGTTTCAAGATCGCTGACGCAGCGTTCGCCTTGTGCGAGTTGACACAAGATCATGAGTCGGTCTGGGTTGGTGAGGACTTTCATGAGTCGGCAGGCATTGGCTGCAGAGGCTTGCATGGTGGCCAGCTCGAACGGGGTGGTGTCTTCTGAAATCATGTTAAGAGTCTCTGTGCAGAGTTGAACTTCACAAATTATAATATATTTACATACAATTTGTTTAAATATATAATATTTATATGTTATTTGTTTATCCCAATTTTTCGTTTTAGAGGCCTAGGAGTCAGTATGAGCAATACCAATACAAAACCTTTGGTGCATGGTCTTTTCGATCCCGCAACGTGGACGGTCACCTATGTTGTGTATGAAAAGCCGGGTTCGGCATGCGCCATCATTGACTCCGTGCTGGATTACGACCCAAAATCAGGTCGCACCAAACACACCTCTGCGGACAAAGTGATTGATTTCGTGCGTGCTAACAACCTCACGGTTGAGTGGATCCTCGAGACCCATGCGCATGCGGATCACTTGTCGGCCGCACCTTATTTAAAAGAGAAACTGGGCGGCAAGATCGCTATTGGCGCTCAAATTACGACCGTTCAAAAGGTCTTTGCCGGTGTCTTCAATCTCGAGCCAGAGTTCCGTCAGGATGGCTCTCAGTTTGACGCCCTGATCAAAGAAGGCGAGCCTTTTAAGGTCGGCACACTCGTGGGGCATGCTCTGAATGTGCCGGGTCATACGCCAGCATGTATGGCATATCAGTTTGGTGATGCGTTGTTTGTCGGTGACACCTTATTTATGCCCGATGTGGGAACGGCGCGCTGCGACTTTCCTGGCGGCGATGCCAAAACCTTGTACGCCTCGACACGTCGACTATTAAGTTTGCCGCCTGAGACACGGTTGTTCATGTGTCATGACTATCCGCCTGCAGGCCGTGAGGTGAAGTTTCAAACCACTGTTGCCGATCAGCGGGCGAACAATATTCATGTGCATGATGGCATCAGCGAGGCGCATTTCGTGGAAATGCGGACTAAGCGCGATGCAACACTTGAAATGCCTGTGCTGATTTTGCCTGCTGTGCAGATCAATATTCGCGCGGGTGAGTTGCCACCCAAGGAATCCAATGGCGTGTCTTATGTCAAGATTCCTCTCAATGCTTTTTAAAAAATAGGGATCGGGTCTTTACTGCTGTTTGAACTCAATCGGAACGAGCGCGCTTGAGGGCATGGCGACCTGGCCCCGTTTGGCGGGAACAAAACGCCATTGTTTAACCGCCTCGTGCGCCGCTTGATCGAGGCGCTGGAAACCGCTGCTTTTTTCAATGCTGATGTCTAAAATAATGCCCTGAGCATCAAGGTTGACCCTTAAAAGTACGGTCCCTTCTTCGCGAAGTCGTTTTGATAAGGCAGGGTAAACAGGGTTCGGTCGATGTAGATAGTTCGGGTCGACATGCGCAGGCGTGAGCGGCAATACTGGGGCTTCGATGCTCTGTTGCGCAGGCCCCGCAGGTTTTCCAGAGCCCGCAATCGCTTCGTTTTTCGCACGGGTTTGGGCAGGAGGAGTTGTGGACTGAACTGCTGGTGTCATGTCAGTCTCGACTGCGGAGCGAGACTCCACGGGAGTTGGTATAGAGACAGGCTCTAATTCAGGCTGAGGTGCTGGCTTTGGCTCCGGCATCGGTTCTGGCTTTGGGTCTGGCGCTGGCTTCGCTTCTGGTTCCGGTTCCGGTTCCAGTTCCGATTTCGGTTCAGGAGATTGTGCCTTCTCGGCGCTTTGCGCTGTCTCGAGCGTCACTGGAATGACGATGCCAGATTGTCCCGCGGTCGTATCTGTATCGCCCTCAGGATCCAAACCGCCAAGCCAGCCAAAGTGTGAAAGCAACAATACAATCGCCAACATATGAACGAAAGCGACCATGATCAGTGTTGTGCCCAAAGGCGAGCGTACGTTGGTTTGAAACGCTAGCGGTTTGGGCGGCGCGGTGAGGGGTGCCGGCATTTCAGGCGTGGGTATAGTCGAGCGCATAAAGTAGTTTAGAGGTTTTCAGCTAATATTTGCGTGAGAGTTTTATCAATAATTTTTTGCATAGATAAGGGTACGCAATGAATATGATCTCCTCTAACATACGCTCGGCCGTGTCGATCGGCTTTTTCGCCGCAGCGCTGTCGCTCGGTCCGACATCTGACGTGATAGCGACTGAACAAGTGGCCGGAAGTTTAAAGCTATCAGCACCATGGATCCGAGCCTCCGTGCCAGGTCAAGTCAATGGCGCGGGTTACGTCCAAATTGATAATAAGGGCAAGCAGAGAGATCGCCTGATGTCAGCGACCACCGCAGGTGTGAATCGTGTGGAGTTACACACGATCATCACTGAAAATGGTGTGGCAAAAATGCGAGAAGTCACAGGCATCGATGTGCCGGCAAGCGGCTCCGTCAAGCTGTCACCGGGTGGGTTTCACATTATGTTTTTAGGACTCAGCGAGCCCTTTAAGGCAGGTGCTACAGTACCAGTCACCTTGAAGTTTGAAAAAGCAGGTGAGGTCAAGGTCAACTTCGAGATCAAACCCCCTACCTACAATCCTGGAGCCGCGTCCGGACATGGCTCACACCGCCACTAAGCATAAAGGACTTCGATGCTCGGCGTCACCGACTATCCAGCGTTTGTGGTGGCGTTCATCATATTTTTGTTGATTCCCGGCCCAGGAAACCTGGTTTTAATAACCTCTACGACTAAAGGCGGCATTCGGGGCGGCTTTGCCGCAGCGCTGGGTGTCATTTTGGGTGATCAGGTGTTGTCTTGGATGGCCCTCGCGGGTTTGGCGGCTGTCCTGGCGACCTCGCCTGTCGCCTTCGCAGCCGTGCAATGGCTCGGTGCGATCTATCTTTTTTGGCTCGGCGCCAAAATGCTGTTAGCCAAGCCCGGTGCGGCCCCCGTGCTTAATATCAAGCCCTATCACTATCTACGACAAGCGCTTGTGATTACTTTGCTCAATCCCAAAGCCATCGTGTTTTACATGGCTTTTTTTCCATTGTTTGTGGATCCTGTCCAAAACAGAGGGCTGGTCACCTTTGCTTTTTTAGCCGCGACGATTGCCGTGCTGGCATTCTTGTATTGCGTCGTGGCGATTTTGTTGACCCATTTTTTAGCTGAGCGATTTCGCACCAATCGCTATATTTCTTTTACTTTGGAAAAATTAGCGGGGCTTTGTTTAGTGGGCTTCGGGCTCAGGCTCGCGCTGTCACGCTAAGCCCAAGCCCTGGTCCATGATTGGGCAAAGTATCACCCTCAGGACTTGTTCTGCTCTACCACCATATGTGAATGCGCAGCCTTGAGTAAGGGGCAGGCGACTCCTTTTTGAACGCCAGCTTCGATCATGGCACCTAAAATATGTTCGTGTTCGGTTTGATAGCCTTGAGTCAAATCACGAAGCATGGAGGCCGCAAAGCTCGAGCCTGCTTTAGTGAGCATCGCAAGGGCTTTTTGTTGAGCACTTTCTTTGGTTGGAAAGCCATTGGCCTGCGCGATCGCACAGCTTTCCGCATAAAAGCTAGTCATGGTCTCCTTGCCCCATGGCGCCTCCGCGATTTTTCCAACATGGCCCCGGCATAGTGTCGTCATGCCTGCGAGTGTCGCGAGAAAGACCCACTTATCCCACAGTGACTGTTCGATATTTTCGCTATAGGTATTGTCAAAGGCAGCCTTTTCGCACAAAGAGGAAAACTCTCGCGCGAGAGATTCGTGCGCGGGATCGCGGTGCCCGACGGTGAGGGCATGGAGGTCCGTGAGTTGTTTGACCGCGCCACTAGGGGTGATCGTTGCAGCGATGTGGGCGACACCTCCCATGACGCGTGTACGGCCAAACTTTTCATCCAGGATCTGGACATGGCGCAGTCCATTGAGGACCGGCAAGATCACGCCTTTTGTGCTTGCCGCACTCACCGAATCCAGCGCATCGTCTAGATCATAGGCTTTGGGTGCAAGCACAATCAAATCATATTCGGGCTTGAGTTGGTCGCGCGTGACGGATTTGGGACGAAGCGTGAAGGTTTCTTTTGGCGTTTCAACGACAAGACCTTCGGTCTGAATTTTTTCATGCCTCTTGTCTCGCAGCAAATAAGTGACATCGGCACCCGCCTGAATCAGTCTCGCGCCAAAATAACCACCTACGCCGCCAGCACCCAAAATTAGAATTTTCATACTTTCTCCTATAGAGCTCTAATCTTATCGCTTTGCTGCAAAGCCTGCCACACCATGAGAAATTTTGGGCTATGCTCCTAGCATCTAATTATTTAAATTCAGAACAGATTTCTTTTAAATGGCAGGCGCCTTTAGCAGCATCTTGAAGTCCTCTCGCGCACCTTTTAAAGTGCGCAGTTTTCGTTATCAGTGGACTGCGGATTTGGCAGCATCTTGGGCCTTTGAGATGGAGGTTCTGGTGCTCGGCTGGTATGTGTTGGTCGAGTCTGGCTCAGTTCTTTTACTCGTGATCTACGGCGCTTTGCAATTCACGGGCGCACTGATTTCGCCTTTTCTGGGTATCGCTGGCGATCGCGTCGGTTATCGCACGCTCTTCATGTTGACGCGAGGTCTTTACGCTATTGCGGCGATGGTTATTGCATTGCTTGCATTTTTTGATTTGTTGAATCCTCTCACTGTGATCGCGGTTGCGACCGTTGTCGGTTTGATTCGCCCATCTGATTTAATGATGCGCTATGCACTGATTGGCCAGACTCAACCAAGCGATCAACTGACTTCTGCCTTAGGTATTTCTCGCATGACCTCCGATTCTGCACGTATCGCAGGCGCTTTGGCCGGAGCAAGTATTTTTGCGCAATTTGGTATGGTGCCCGTATATATCAGCATTACTTTTCTTTATTTAGTGAGTTTTTATTTCTCTATGAGCGTAGCGGGCAAGCCTGTGCATGAAGGTGTTGTTCATACTTCTCGCCCCTCGCCATTGACTGATTTACATCATGCCTTTTCGTATGTTTGGTCGAAACCCGTGTTGCTGGGAACAATGAGCGTGGCATTTCTAGTGAACTTTCTGGCGTTTCCTTTTTCGTTGGGATTATTGCCCTATATTGCACGCTCGGTTTACGAAGTAGGGCAAGAGGGGCTTGGAACACTTAGCGCCAGTTTCGCCTTTGGAGCGCTGCTCGGCTCGATCGTTTTAGGGAGTAACCGTTTTTCATTAGGCACTGGGCGTGCACTCATCGTTGCCACGGTGATTTGGTTTTGTTTATTGATGCTCTTTGGTCCAACGACGCATTTCTTGATCGGAGTGCTGATTTTAATTTGCGCCGGTTTCGTACAAAGCATTTGTCTTGTTCCATTGGCGGCGGTGATGTTGCGCGTCATTGAACCTCAATATAGAGGCCGTGTCATGGGGCTTCGCATTCTGGCGATTTGGGGTTTGCCAGCCGGTTTGCTCATCGCCGGACCCTTGATTGACACGATTGGCTTTGTCGCAACAACGATTTTATATTCTGGCCTAGGATTAGCCGCCACGATCGGGATTGCGGTCAAATGGCGTAATTCGATATGGTGCAAATCCGCGCCCGCCAATCAGCACGGTTAACGTGCTGTTGGGGATCGTTCAACAAATGGGGAACCTGAGTCGGCTCCAAGGTTTTTTACAAGCCTTCAACAATACGGATATCTCGTTCGGCCGAACCCGTCCCCAAGGCACGAATGGCCTCTTGGTAGGCGGGACTGTTGTAGGCAGCCAATGCGGCATCTACGCTTTCAAACTCAATCAGTACCGTGCGTTGTTTGACACCCGCTTCTTTGATGGCGGCCGCCTCATTGCGTGCTAAAAATTTGCCACCTGCCGCGGTTAAGGCCGGGCCAGCAAGCTTGGCGTAGGCCGCCAACGCTTCTGGGTTGGAGATAGAACGATAGGCACTGATCCAATATGCTTTTGCCATGATGACCTCTTTAATGTGTTGGGGGGACTTGATTCAGGTGAGCAGACACTATATCAAGGTCAAGGCTTTGAGGTTGGGTTGTATGGGTCATTTCATTTTTGCTTTCTGCAAATGATCGTGGTTTATGTTAGGGTTGCTACTAATACGGATGAATAATTAAAAAGTCCGGAGACACTTATTACATACGCGCCAACATACGCGCCAAAAAACGCTCGCAAGATTGACTTAACCCTTTGATTCAAATGAAGATTTTTTACGGTTGGAAGATGGTATTTGCAGCGGCCTCGCTGCAGTTTATCCAGTCGATGATGCTGCATCAAGCTTTTGGAGCGTATGTCGCTGTTTTGATTCAGGAAAAGCAGTGGAGTAAAACCTCTGTTTCCGGTGCGTCGGCCATGATGTCGATGGAAGCCGCCGTGATTGGTCCGCTTTTGGGATGGTTTCTCGACCGTTTCGGCTCCCGGGGGGTCATTAAGGTGGGTGTGATTATGTTTGGCATCGGCTTCATGCTGATGAGCCAAATAGATACCTTGCTAGGTTTTTACGGCGCCGTGGTGGTGATCGCGATTGGTTCATCGATGGCCGGCTACTTTCCCTTGAACGTTGGCGTGATCCAGTGGTTTGAAAAAAAACGTGCGCGGGCGCTGTCTATGGTGGGTCTTGGCTTGGCGCTCGGGGGAATGTTCGTCCCCATCATCGCCTGGAGTATTGAAAGCATCGGTTGGAGAGAGACGTCGTTCGGTTGCGGCGTCGTGGCGATCGTGGTGGGTTATCCCTTGGCCTGTATTTTTCGACGTCGTCCCGAGGACTTTGGAGAAACGGTCGATGGCCTGGGTGTCAAACGCACCACGGCCGTCGATGTCGCTGGCATCGAGATCCCGGAAAAGGCTGAGCCAGAGTTCACGGCCAAGCAAGCGCTGAGAACGCAGGCATTTTGGTTGTTGTCGGCAGGCCACGGTGTCGCCTTGATCATTGTGACCGCCGTCAATACGCATGCGATCAATCACATGCGTATTTCTTTGGGATACACCATCGCCCAGGCTGCTTTTTACATCACGTTGATGACGGGTTTTCAGGTGATTGGCGTGTTGCTCGGTGGTGTGCTGGGAGACAAATTACAAAAAAACCGTGTGGCGGCTGTCTGTATGACCATGCACATGGTGGGCATGTTGATGCTGACCTATGCGATCGGACCGGTCATGTTGGCTCTTTTTGCCGTTTTTCATGGCTTGGCTTGGGGCATTCGGGGGCCATTCATGCAAGCCATCCGTGCTGACTATTTCGGCCGAAAATCGATCGGTATGATTCTTGGACTTTCCGCCATGTTAACGGCCGTGGGGCAGGTGTCCGGACCCTTGTTGGCGGGCATCATGGGGGATGCGACGGGGACCTATGATTTGGGCTTTACCGTGTTGGCTTTAATTGCTGGCGCTGGGACATTTTTATTTTGGTTTGCCAAGCCACCAGCATTGCCAGGAGTGCCGATTAAAGCCCAGGCGTCATGAGGCAATGACAGCTTTAGTCGGTTGCGCTCTGTTAATCTATCAGTATGATTTATTTAAGAATTTTAGCGGCTCCTTTGATGCTGCTGCTCTCGGCGTGCGTCACGCTCGGGCCCGATTACGATCGCCAACAAGCTACGCACTGGAACACTGAACCAGAGGGATGGCAGCAAGCTTTGCCGCATGAGGGTGACCCTGTGGCGCTTGTTGCATGGTGGTCGCAATTTAAAGATCCTGTTTTAGTCGAACTCATCGAACAGTCCCAAAAACAGAGCAATAGCATGGCACAAGCAGCGTTGCGAATCGCCCAGGCGCGGGCATTGTTGGTGACTGCAGATGGCGCAGTACTGCCGGTCCTCAATGCTTCGGCTGCTCTATCGAGAGGCACGTATCAGCTTGGTGGGCCTGTGATTGTCGCGACCACCGCTCAGGCGCAGCTTCAAGCAGGATGGGAGATCGATTTGTTTGGCGGTTTGGCGCGAGGCAGTGAAGCCGCACGCGCGCGCTTAGCCGCTCAGGTCGCCAATTGGCATGAGGCGCGAATTTCTGTCTCGGCGGATACGGCGAGCCTGTATACCAATTATCGTAGTTGCGAGCAGCTCGCTCAGATTTCGAGCACCGATGCGCAATCGCGTGCGCAAACTGCGCGATTGACGCAAGAGTTGGCACAAACGGGGTTTCAGTCTCCTGCTAATGCCGCGCTCGCGCGCGCCAGTGCGGCCGAGGGGCAGGCTCGTAACGTGGCGCAGCGAGCAGAGTGCGACTTATTGATCAAAGCACTGGTCGCGCTCACCGCGATACCTGAGCCCGAACTTCGTCAGCGGCTCGCCAAGGGTTCACGTGTGCTTGCGCAACCGACCATGCCTGACGTGCAGCGTGTGCCGGCGCAGGTTTTATCGCAGCGTCCCGACGTGGCGGCGGCTGAGCGCGAGCTTGCCGCAGCGAGCGCGGATATCGGTGTGCGAGAAGCCGAGCGTTTCCCGCGGTTATCTCTGCTCGGCAATATCGGTCCATTGAGTTTCGAGAGTGCTGTGGGGTCGATTAGTGCGACTTCTTGGTCAATCGGTCCTTCTCTCAGCTTGCCTATTTTTGATGGTGGTCGTCGGGCTGCAAATGTTGAAACTGCCAAAATTGCCTATGAGGTCGCCGCGACGAATTATCGGACACAGGCCCGTCGCGCGGTCAGAGAGGTCGAAGAGGCTTTGGTGCGACTCGATAGCTTGAATCAACGAGAGCGCGAGGGCTTGAAAGCCGCGAGAGGTTACCGCGAGTCGCTACAAGCGGCGCAGGCGCGCTACAAATTTGGTCTGGCGAGCATTCTCGACCTCGAGGAAACAAGGCGACTGTCGGTTAACGCCGATAACATTTTGGCCAACGTTCGGCGCGAGCGAGTCAATGCCTATATCGCCTTGTACCGGGCCGTTGGCGGTGGCTGGGATGCCAAGGATCTGGCGGCGGCCGTACGTACTGTGCAACAAAACCCTAGTGATATTTTGACAGGCAAGCTCCAATAATGAAATTTCTGATTGATTCAATGCGTCATGGTGTGATGGGCTTGACGATGGTGTTAGCAGGTGCTTCGATGACATGGTTTCCGTCTGCCTTGTCCGAGACATCTGGAGCGGCGCGTCCCGCGCTGACAGTTTCAGTCACCAAACCCACGTTGGTCGCGCTTCCATCCATGATTCGCGCCAATGGAAATATCGCTGCCTGGCAAGAGGCCTCCATCGGTGCCCAAGTCGGTGGCTTACGCATCGCCGAGGTTCGTGTCAATGTGGGCGATCATGTCAAGAAAGGGCAGATCTTGGCAGTATTTGCCAAGGAGACCGTATTAGCCGATCTGGCGGTTCAAAAAGCGCAGGAATCCGAGGCGGTTGCTGCGCTCACGGATGCACAAGCCAACGCCTCTCGCGCCCAGAGTTTAAAAACTTCCGGTGCCTTGTCTGCGCAGCAGATTAGTCAGTATTTGACGGCTCAACAAACTGCGGCGGCCCGCGTCGAAGCTGCGCGCGCACAGCTTCAATCTCAACAGCTGCGTCTGAAATTCACTGAGGTCCTCGCGCCGGACGATGGTGTGATCTCTGCTCGCATGGCGAGTTTGGGCGCAGTAGTGCCCGTCGGTGCGGAGCTCTTCAAGATGCTGCTTCAAAATCGTCTTGAATGGCGTGCTGAGGTCGTTTCTGAGGAACTCAGCCAAATCAAATCGGGAATGCCAGTGGATGTGTTTCCTGCGAGTCTAGCCAAGGGGCAGCCCCCTGTAATCGGTAAGGTGCGTGTGATTGGACCGACCGTGGATGCAAAAGCGCGAACAGCGATTGTCTTTGTCGATTTGCCTATTTCACTCAATGACGACCCCCCTGTGCGAGCGGGGATGTTCGCCACCGGGACGTTCAACCTAGGCGAGAGTCAAGGCTTAACGCTCCCACAAGAGTCTGTGGTGATGCGCGATGGTTTTAGTGATGTGTTTAGGCTCGGTGCGAATCAGCGTGTGGAGCAAGTGCGTGTTCAGATTGGTCGCCGTGTTGGCGCGCGCGTTGAGATCTTATCCGGACTGTCAACCTCAGACCTTATCGTCGAGTCGGGCGCAGGCTTTTTGACCAACGGCGACTTGGTTTCGGTTGCGCGACCATGAATTTTTCTGCGCTCTCCATACGTCATCCCATTCCCGCAATTTTATTGTTCACCTTGTTGTCGATCGCCGGCATTTTGTCTTTCAGAGCGATCGGCGTGCAGGATTTTCCGGATATAGAGCTGCCGATGGTGACCGTCGAGGCGAGTTTGCCTGGCGCCGCACCCGCGACACTGGAGACTGAAGTCGCGCGTAAGCTAGAAAATTCGATCGCGACTTTGCAAGGCATCAAAAATATCTACACCAAGATTCTTGAAGGCGTTGTAGTCATCAACGTCGAATTCATTCTTGAAAAAAATGCGATGGAGGCGGTCAATGACGTCAGGGACGCGGTCACGCGCGTGCGTGCCGATTTGCCCGCTGATGTCAGAGACCCTACGATTTTGCGCGCGACCACTGCCGGACGGCCGCTGATGACCTATGCCATCACATCCCCTCGGATGGATCAAGAGGCGCTCTCTTGGTTTATCGACAACACGGTTTCGAAACAACTTTTAACCGTCAATGGTGTGGGACGCGTCAAGCGGATGGGAGGTTTAAATCGCGAAGTTCGTGTCGAACTCGATCCGGCGCGCATGGCGGCGCTTGGCGTCACCGCAGCGGATGTTTCTCGCCGCTTAAAACAGATTCAACAAGAAGCGCCGGGTGGTCGCGGAGATATCGGTGGTGCCGAACAGGCGGTGCGTACGATTGCGACCGTCGAATCCGCCCAAGACTTAGGAAAGATCGATCTGTTCTTGCAGGATGGTCGGCGTGTGCGTCTTGATCAAATCGCGACGATTTCCGATACAACAGCCGAGCGCCGCTCGCTTGCGCTCGTGAATGGTCAGCCGGTGGTCGCATTTGAGATGATGCGTAGCAAGGGAGCCAACGAAGTCACGGTGGCGCGGGATGTGCGGCAAGTGATTGATGGTTTGAGGGCAAAATATCAGGACATTGTGTTTACCGAGCAAATCGACAACGTCGCGATGACGGAGGAGAATTTTGACGCATCGATGAAGCTGCTCTACGAGGGCGCGATCTTAGCCGTCTTGGTGGTGTGGTATTTTTTGCGTGACTGGCGCGCGACGATTGTTTCGGCTGCAGCCCTGCCGTTGTCGATTTTGCCTGCATTCTTAGGGATTTATTTATTTGGTTTCACGCTCAATATGGTGACGCTGACATCGTTGGCTCTGGTGGTCGGTATTTTGGTAGACGATGCCATCGTTGAAGTTGAAAATATCGCGCGTCACCTCAAGATGGGTAAAACACCTTTTCAAGCGGCGATGGATGCCGCCGATGAAATCGGGATGGCTGTGATTGCGACGACCTTCGCGTTGGTGGCGGTCTTTTTGCCCACGGCTTTTATGGATGGGGTTCCCGGTAAATTTTTCAAACAATTTGGCTGGACCGCAGTGTTGGCGATCATGGCTTCTTTGGTTGTGGCGAGATTGCTGACCCCCATGATGTCTGCCTACCTGATGAAGCCTTTGCGGGGCAAAGATGCAGAAACAAAGCCGGATAGTTGGGTCATGCGCCATTATCTCAAGACGATGGCGTGGTGTTTGAGCCATCGCTTGGCGACCATGATTTTCGCCTTGGTTTTTTTCGCAGGATCACTCGCGCTGGTTCCTTTATTGCCCAAGGGCTTCGTGCCTCCTGCGGATCGAGGCCAAACCATGGTGAATATCGAACGTGCTCCTGGCAGTACGCTCGAAGACACCTTACGCGCTGCCGAACGCACAAAAGAAAAGCTTTCTCAGGTCCCCGAAGTACGCAGTGTGTTTAGTTCGGTAGGAGGGGGTGTGTCGGGTGATGTCTTTGCGCGTGGCTCGGCAGCGGAAGTTCGAAAGGCGACCTTGACGGTTACGTTGTCGCACCGCTCTGATCGTAGTAAGGATCAGCAGGAAGTCGAGGCAGACATCCGTCGAGTCTTGGCACAAGAACCCGGTGTTCGCATTACGGTTGGCGCCCAGGATGTAGGTGTCAAAATGCAAATCGTGTTGCAAAGCGAAGATCCAATTGCGCTTGGACACGCTGCCCAAGCGGCTGAGCGAGACTTGCGCACGCTCAAGGGCGTAGGCGGTGTGACTTCATCAATCAGTTTAGTCAGGCCTGAGCTAATCGTTCGGCCTGATTTTGCGCGGGCGGCTGATCTAGGCGTGACGGCTCAGAGTATTGCAGAAACTTTACGTGTCGCCACCAGTGGTGATTATGAGGTGGGCTTGGCCAAGCTCAATCTGGCTGAAAGGCAGATTCCTATTCGTGTCAAATTACCCGACGTTGCACGCACGGATATCGCATCGCTAGAAAGACTCACCGTGCCGGGGCGATATGGTCCCACCATGCTTGGCAATGTCGCCACCTTTACGATGGCCAGCGGGCCGGCTCAAATCGATCGACTGAATCGTAGCCGTAATGTCATTTTGGATGTGGAACTAGGCGGACGGCCACTAGGCGAGGTGTTTGCCGAGGCGATGGCGCTACCGAGCATCAATAATTTGCCTCCTGGCGTGACGCTTGCCGAGCTGGGGGACACCAAGGAGATGCAGGCGCTCTTCGCAAGTTTTGGCTTGGCGATGATGATTGGTCTCTTGTGTATCTATATGATTTTAGTTCTATTATTCCGCGATTTCTTGCAGCCGATTACGATTTTGGGAGCTTTGCCGCTTTCGATTGGGGGCGCGTTCGTTGGGCTGTTATTGACGGATAAAAGTTTTTCAATGCCGTCTTTGATCGGCCTCTTGATGCTGATGGGTGTTGCTACGAAAAATTCGATTTTGCTCGTCGAGTACGCCATTACGGCGAGACGTCAAGGCATGATGCGCACGGAGGCGTTGATTGATGCTTGTCATAAGCGCGCAAGGCCGATCGTGATGACGACGATCGCCATGACGGCGGGCATGATTCCTCTCGCGATTGGCTGGGGCTCCGATCCGAGCTTTCGCTCCCCGATGGCGATTGCCGTGATTGGTGGACTGATGACATCCACGATGTTGAGCTTGTTGGTGATTCCCGCGGTCTTTACCTATATTGACGACTTGGATCAGTGGTTGCGACGAACCACTAAGCGACTGTTCGCATAGTGTAAAAAACGGGACCTTGTGGCTGAAAGTTTTGCCAGTTTTTTCTGATCGCGCTGAGCTTGTAATTGGCTCCTAAGGGGATATATGGAACGTGATCAAGCACCTCTATCTGGATTGCCTGACAAATTTTTTGTCTCTCTTCGAGTGTTTGCGCAAAAAACCATTCCATGCGTAAGCTTTCAAGTCTTGGATTCTCTGGCCATCCAAACCAACCCTGCTTACCTTTGCCACGAATACCCAAGTTTGCGGCTGGATCGAGATTACTGGTTCCAGTCAGCGCAGTGAACGCGACGTTCCAGCCGCCCGACTGAGGCGGATCTTGGTTATTTCGACGCTGTAAATATGTACCCCAGTTCATAGACCGTAATTCTGTTTTCAGCCCGAGCTGCTTGAACAAATCTTCTGTCAACAGTGCGCAGGCGTGATAAGGCGCTGTATCCACAGTGTCAAGTATGACAATCGTTTCACCCTTGTAGCCTGACTCTTTGATCAACTGACGCGCCCGCTTCATGTCGCGCTTGCCATTGAGCTTTTCCATACCTGCGTCGGAGGCCATCGGAGTGCCGGGGGCAAAAACACCGCAGCGATCATTCCAGTACTCTGGAAAGTCTGCGCCGTTAACCGCCATCATGTAGTCGGTTTGACTGATGACCGAGAGAATGGCGCGTCGCATTGCCACGTTGTTAAAAGGTGCTTGGAGGTGATTAAAACGCATAATAAAGATGGAGGGCAAAGCAGCCTTGATCAGCGTGATGCGCGGATTTTTGCGTAGCATAGGAATAAAGTCGTTATCGACAAGTTCGACGCCATCAACCTCATTGTTCTGAAGCGCCGCGACGGCAGTGGCGCGATCAGGAATGATAAGCCATTTGAGTGCGTCGATATGCACGATCTTAGGACCTGCTGTATTGCTTGCAACGCCCTCGGTGCGGGGTACATAATCCGTCGCTTTTGCATATTCGACTTTTGAACCTGAGATCCATTGTTTGGGTAAAAAACGAAACGGTCCGCTCCCAACAACTTCTTTGATGGCGACGTTATCAGGCGTCTGAGCCAAGCGTTCTGGCATGATAGAAGAGGAGGAAGAGGCGAGAACGTAAGGTAACAGTGAAAAAGATCTGCTCAATGAAATGCGAATCTGTGTATCGTTGACGGCGATGATTTCGCTCATGAGATTGAAAAGCGTCTGTCCCAGTAGATCACGCTTGCCAAAGCGCCGGATGCTTGCGACCACATCCTTGGCGCGCACACTTTCGCCGTCGTGAAAGCGAAGCGCCGGACGCAAGTTTAGCGTCCATTGACGCTTGTCTTCGGACAGAGTATATCCCTCTAGCATCTGCAACTGAGGCTGATACTTGGCATCCAGTCCGAACAGTGTGTCATACACTTGCAATGCGTGACATGCTGTGATCACAGCAGTGGTAAATACCGGATCAAGCACTGAGAGATCGGTCGATGGGACCCAGCGAAAAGTCACTGTGGTTGTCTGAGCGGACAATTTGAACGGTGATGTCAACAGACCCGCGGCGCTTGTCGTGGAGGTGATGAAAGTGCGGCGATCCATATGGGCTCTGCTTAAGGTGGAGTCAGGACATCGCGTCAAACGTGCGAGGCTAAACTCCAGAGATTACCATCTTGATTGGCGCGTGCTTGAGTACGCAATTTTTCCAAATGTGCCAATAGCGATTTTTGCGCAACTGCATGCAGTCGTTCTGGCGTGTCGTCATAAGCGAGCTTGACTAACACCTCCAGCGATGCAGGTTTTCCGGCTTTTTTCAAGGCTGCCATCACTTTGTTTTCGCGCTCTTGTCGATGGATCAAAATACGATCAACGTTTTCGGCAGGTTTATCCATCAAGAAACCATGGCCAGGCGCGAAGTAGTCGATTTTTTCATCGAGTAGCAAGCGCAGTGAGGCCAGATATTCAATCATGCTGCCATCGGGTGGACTAATCACCACCGTAGACCCTTGCATGATGTGATCGCCCGTGAACATGAGGTTTTGCGACTCAAGTAAAAAGCAGACTTGGTTGGAGGCGTGTCCGGGGGTGTGAACCACGCGAATGACAGTCCCCGCGATGTTGAGTCGTTCGTGGTGCGTGACAATGTGATCGGGCGTAAAGCTTTGATCCTGATTGGGAAAAGGGGGTGGGGGCATGCCATATGTGGCAGCACCAGTACGTTGTTTGAGCAGTGTCGATGCGGGAGAGTGATCAAGATGCGTGTGGGTGCATAAAATCCAGCGAATCGGACCTGGTGCCGCAGCAATCAGAGCCTCGATATGTTCTTCGAGTAAAGGTCCCGGATCAATGACAGCCACACCGTGCTCTGCATTGCCGATGAGGTAGCTATTGGTGCCAGGGCCTGTCATCATGCCTGGATTGGCAGCGGTGACACGCAGAACGTCTTGCCCGATTGTCACGGGTTGACCAGGCTGGATATAAGAGCAACAGGTGCCTTGATTGTCAGTGTCGAGCTTTTTAATTTCAGCATACGCAAAATCACCTGGAATCAGATTATGGGAAACGCCTGCGCGATCCATTCCTGTGACTGGAGCCATTACCTGCCTCGGACGGGGCTTACGGGCGTACTCCAAGAGTTCTTCGACATATTTAAACGGTGCGAGACTTTCAAGTGTCTTGATCGTCGGAAACATCAGGTTGAGAGCGCCTGAGCGATGCAAGTCGATGGCCTGATCCGGCCGCACCCAGATTTGACCGACGGTTTCGTGGTTGTCTTCGAGCGCTGTCTGACCCTCTGGAGCCTGAGCAACGAAAAATCGCGTGTCATAGCGCCTTGGACGGCCAGCCTGCGTAACCCAATGGCTGTAATACGCGATACGATCGGTCGCCGCTTTCACCTGTTCTTTTAACAAAATGTCGATGAAGGAGAGCTTGCTCTGGGCCATCTCAAGTCTGAGCGCTGCCAATCTGTCGGCCTCGTCTGTGGCGAGTTCAAGGAGTCGGTCATTGCCGCGATAGCCAAGCAACAAGCCGGACTCCTCGAAGCACTCTCTGATCGCCGCGATCCAGTAGGCAAGCCCGCCTTGCTCAATGCCGAGTGTTTCACTGGCGGACTTGTCATCAAGACCGACACACAGGGAAGCGATCTCTGGGTGATGATCCGTGCGGTCCAAAGCACCACCCGGAAAAACATGCATCCCCTTTGCGAATTCAACCGCGGTGGTGCGCTCCATCATAAACACTTCGATGCCGTCGCTGACGTTTCTAGCCAGAATGACCGTAGCGGCGGGGCGGGGGACGACGGGTGCTACGGATGAAGTCATATCAAGATTAGAGTTAAGTTTGGTTTGCACTCAAGGGCAGTGAAGTGCCAATCATGGAGTCACGCGTGACCAGTTCCGCGAGCTCGGCTTCGCTCAGACTTTCCGTCCCTGCGGGCTGGTACGGCAAAACCAAAAATCTCAAATCCGCTGTGCTGTCAGAGACGCGGAGCTCGACATCATCAGGAATATGTGTGCCAAACTCGGCGAGTACTTTGCGAGGCTCAACGACAACGCGTGAGCGATAGTCGATGGACTTGTACCAGGCTGGCGGGATGCCGAGCAACATTCGTGGATAACAAGAGCAAAGGGTGCACACCACCACGTTGTGGACGCTGGGCGTATTTTCCAGAACGACGAGATCAAGAGGTGTCGTGATATCCAACTTAAAAGACTCATTAATGGTTTTGAGTGGATCCGCAAGCAACTTCTTTTTAAATTCGGGATCGACCCAGGCCTTGGCAACGATCTTACCGCCGATCGCAGGTGTCAAGCTGTCCTGATAGTCGATTTGTCGATGCAGTTCGTCGGCGGTGATGATGCCTTTTTCATCGAGCAATTCTCGAATCGCGGTCTGGAGCAAGACCTCGTAACGGTCGTAGCCGTCGTCGTCATCGGGCGCGGGCGCGGAGTGTGGGTGCGCATGATCGTGGTCGTGATCATGGTCGTGGTGGTGATGGCCGTTTGACTTACTCATGCTTGTTTAACTCCAACGATTGGGTCGATCCAGTGCTCGAAAATATCTGCGACAACGGTGTCATTGGGTCCGCCTGTGTAGTCCGGCCAAACGTCTTTTTGTTTGAAGCGCACGCGATACAGCACCCGCATGGGGAGGCCGGGTTTGTGAAAGGCGAGCAGCGAAGGATCGCGAAAACGACCACGTACCTCAGCGATTTCACCTTTGACACCGCGTAGATAAAACGGCGTGCGGCAGTGAGCTTCGGGTGGCTGCTTGCGTATGACCACGGGAGTGCCCGCGGGCAATGCCCGTCCGGGAAGGGGGGGGAGTGCGTTCATAACGTTCCCTTTTGTTTAAGACGCTCGCGAAGAACCTCGATGCGATCTTCGATTTCTTGGGCGGTGAGTAATTGTTGTTCAATCACCAGATCACGCACGGCACGGATCCATTTGTCGTAATACAGCATGCTTTTGTAGTCCTCTTCGGTATTGGACTCGATCGCACGCCGCATGGCATCCGAGGTAAACACCTGTAGTTTGTGACCTGACAAGAGTTTTTGCAAAGCATCCACGCGTTTCTCGTGAAGCGTGCTTGGATGCTCGTCTATACAGACCGGTCCGGCCGGCTGTCCACCTAGATCGTTTACCTTTCTTTCGGTCATTCTGGGCTCTCTCATAGTCTTGCTTGGAATAGTGTCTATTTTTACACCTATTTAGTCTGTGCTGTCTTGTCGTTTAGCCTCTGTAGAACAAAATATTTATGCTAAAAGAGCACAGCATGTCTCCCATTTCAGCATTGTGACTCCCATTTTCGAGGATTTATCTGTGAGCGATTATTTTTACGAACCTAGCAAAGGCCATGGCCTACCCCACAATCCTTTTAAAGCCATCGTGGCGCCGCGTCCGATTGGCTGGATTTCCAGCATCGACAAGCAAGGTCGCGTTAATCTTGCTCCCTATAGTTTTTTTAATGCTTTTGCTGAAACGCCGCCGGTGATTGGTTTTTGTACCAGCCATGCTCGCAAAGACAGTGTCAACAATGCCGATGAGACCGGCGAATTTGTCGCCAATTTTTGCGGTGCTGAACTTGCTCAGGAAATGAATATTACCTCTGCCTCGGTGGAGCCCGGTGTCGATGAAATGAAACTCGCGGGTCTGGAGGCGGCCGCCTCGACACTCGTCAAGCCACCGCGTATCGCACGGGCGATCGCCGCGCTGGAGTGCAAACTGATTAGCACTACTCAGCTTACAAATGCCAAAGGGGAATTAATCGATACATGGTTGACGCTCGGTGAAGTCGTGGGTGTGCATATCAATGATGAATTTCTCAAAGACGGCATATTCGATACTGCCGCGGCGCGACCGCTTGGTCGTTGTGGCTACAAAGGTGATTATGTCGAGGTCAACACCTTGTTTGAGATGATTCGCCCCAAAGAGTACACGCCCGCCAAATAAAGGATAGGGACTCGATGTGCGAGGATTAGCCTGGTATCAGGCTAATCGCTCTGAAGGAGGTTGCGGCCCCGAGCAATATCAGACTAAAAAAGAAATAGCGGCGAAATTTATCTTGAGGAATCTTTTTTCTTAGGAATTGCCCGAAAAACATGCCGATAAATGCCGGTACCAACGCCAATACAGAGGTAGTTGCGATCTCGACCTCAAACTCGCCGGTGATAAATAGGCCAATCGCCAAGGCAATCGAGGCGACGGTAAAAGACAAGCCCAGTGCTTGAATCAAATCATCTCTTTTGAGTTCCAGCGCCGTGAAATACGGTGCAGTCGGAAGTGCCGCGATTCCAGTGGCACCCGATACGATGCCAGTGACAAATCCCATCAGTGGCGATAACCATGATTCTGCACGCGCAGCGATGGAGAGTCGTACGGCGGATAAGCCGTAAATGCCATAGGCCATCAAGACAAACCCCAAGCCTGCTGTGACGATGGCTGTTTGACCGCTGACGATAAAACTCACGCCCAATGGTGTGCCGAAACAAATGCCGATCAATAGTGTTTTAAATCTCTTGAGCAAAGCGATAAAACTTGGCCCGGAAATCAGTTGCCAAATATTGGTGACGAGTGCGGGTATAACTAACATCGCCGCAGCTTCGACAGGTGTGACAACGAGACCCAGCATTCCGATGGCGATGGTGGGAAGCCCCATGCCAATCACGCCTTTGACAAGTCCAGCAAGGATGAACGCGAAAGCGATGAGCGACAGGGAGAGTGGGGAATCAGTCATTATAATGGGCATCAATCTGCGCCAACAATACCACTATTTCATTCAGGAAGCGTATGCAACCCAATGCTTTGCCACCGGCAATTGTTGGCCCCAGCGCATGGCTAGGTCCCGAAGCTTGCGCCTCTGAACGTTGGATTCATCATCTCGACGATGAAGAATTGAAAGAGCTTGAGCAGGCCGCGCGTCAGGCATTGGGTGCGAGCCCCGATATCGCCGCGATTCGCAAAGAGCGCTTTGTCTTACCCACCTTGGGCCCAAGGCTTACGCGTATTCACGACGCGTTGATTCATGGTTGCGGTTTCGCCCTGGTTCGGGCGCTTCCCGTCGAGTCCTGGTCGCGCGAGGTCACTGCAGCCGCCTTTTTTGGATTGGGCTGTCATCTAGGCAACCCGCGTCCCCAGAATGCCAAAGGCCATGTGTTGGGTCATGTGATGGATTTGGGACTGGATGCGGACGATCCCAATGTCAGGATTTATCAGACGCATGAACGCCAGACGTTTCATACGGACTCCAGCGATATCGTCGGTCTCGTGTGTCTGCAGCAAGCGAAGTCCGGTGGCGATTCGGCACTCGTCTCTTCCAATACAATTTACAACATGATGCGAAGAGATGCGCCTGCGCTCGCTGCCGCCTTGTTTGATACGTTAGCGACTGATCGGCGAGGGGATGTGGGGCCGGGGCAAAAGCCTTATTTTGAGATCCCGGTATTTTCTTGGCACGCGAATTTGATGTCGACGATTTATCAACGGCAGTACATTGATTCCGCGCAGCGCTTTGATGATGCGATGCGATTGTCGCCCTTGCATGTCGAAGCTCTTGATTGTTTTGATGCGCTGGCCAATGACGCGCGATTGAATTTCTTAATGCGTCTTGAGCCGGGCGATGTGCAGTTTGTGCACAATCACACCTTGCTTCATGATCGTACGGCTTTCCAAGACTGGCAGGAGCCTTCACGCAAGCGCCACCTGTTGAGGTTGTGGTTGTCGTCACCTCGGGCGCGTCCTTTGCCACCGGCTTGGGCGCAGCGCTATGGTTCGGTTGTGCCGGGTGAGCGAGGCGGCGTGATGGTTCCTGCCGCCTCATGGATCGCACCCCTGGAGCCAGACTAACTCCCGCGTGACTTAGTCTGCGTAGCCGGGCAGCTCGCGGTCAAGAATACGCATCATGGCCTCAAAATAAAGATTGTCTCGCTCGGCGCGTGTATGGCGGTCATCGACGGGAGGCTTTTGAACCGCGGCTACGACTTCTTCGGACAGGATCTGAATCGGCTTGCCTGTACTCATCGCCAGCACCTGCGCGCGGCAGACGCGCTCAAGCTTGTAGAGACGTTTGTAGGCCTGAGCCACGGTGTCGCCGACCACAAGAATGCCGTGATTTTTCATAAACAAGATTTTCTTGTCGCCAATGGCTGCCGCCAGTCGCTCGCCCTCGGAGAGAAAATCAGCAGTACCCGTATAGGTATCGTCATACGCGATCAGACCATGGAAAAAAGCAGCTGTCTGGCTTGAGGGAAGCAGCCGGTTATCTTCAAGCATATTGAGCGTGACTGCCCAGTTTTGATGGGTATGCAACACAACATTCGCACCTGTAATGCGATGAATCGGAGCATGAATGCATTGTGCCGAAAGCTCGACGATCCCTTCGCCCTCGAGGGTCTCACCCTTTTCGTTAAATACAATCATATCGCTGGCCCGTGCCTCGGACCAATGCAAGCCAAAGGGCAAAATTAAATAGCGGTCTTGTTGGCCCGGCACCGTCATTGTAAAGTGGTTGTCGATACCTTCGTGCAAGTCATCTAGAACAGCGATTCGGTTGGCGGCGGCCAGATGTATTTTTGCTTGCTGAATCGCGTCGACCTGAGTCTTGGTTTTAAAATTGTGCACAGACATGACAAACCTTTTAGAATGAAAGTAATAAAAGCTTAGGTTGATAAGAGCGAATTCCAACAAGATTACTCTGCTTCATTTGACCCTGCAACATCTTCACAAGGTTTTACCGTGTTACGCCGAAACTTATTTAAAAATGCACCTCATTGCTTGATCCTTGCTGCGGTGATGTTCTTGGGATGGTTTAGCACAGGCGCTGCGGCGCAGCAAAGCGGCGTGACTTTTTACGGAATCCTTGACCTCGGCATTCAATATGATCGCGTCCGGCAACAGGCCTTTTCGGGAGGTTTGCCCCAAGGGTCGCTCAATCAGTCTTTTCTGGGGATGGCTGATGGCGTTCAGTCTGGTTCTCGTTTTGGACTGATGGGCAACGAGGATCTCGGTGGTGGTTTTGGGGTCAATTTTGTCCTAGAAGGCGGCTTCAATCCCGCGCAAGGGATCTCTTCTCAGGGTGGGCGCCTCTTCGGGCGGCAATCGACGCTGGGGTTGACGCTACGAGAGGTGGGGCGTCTCGATTTGGGACGTCAGATCAATCTTGCATCCAATTACTTTTTATCCATCGATCCTTTTCAAGAGGGCTTTGGTCAGGCCAATATTGGTTCTTCCTTCGGTTCAGCCAATACTTCGCGCTACAGCAATATGCTGCTTGTGCAGGTCACGCCTGTCTCAGGGTTGACGGTGGGTGCGGGGTATTCGTTTTCGACTGAGATGTCTGCCATTTACGCGAGCGAGCTTGGCTGTATCAACACACTGTCCTGTCAGGTGACATCGGGCGGCTATAACTTTATCTCAAATCGAAATATGCGCGCGATCACACTTGGGGCGCAGTTCAAGCGAGGTCCTTTGGACTTGGCCTTGACGTATGACAAGCTGTATGGAGACGCTTCGCTCCAAAATAGCAGCGCGAATCCGTCCTTTTGGGCGCTTGGCGGTGCTTACGATTTCAAAGTGCTCAAACTCTCCTTGGCTGCGGGACAGGCGATCGATGGATTTACGAATGGACAGAGCCAGGGCACCGGAGCGACCTCTTCGACGGTGCTCATCTCGACTTCCTGGACGCCTGGCGCGGTATTGTTTTTGCCGGGTGCGCGAGCAAACTCGTATTTAGTTGGTGTGACGGCTCCCCTGACAGCGGACGTCACACTGTTAGCCTCTTGGCAGATGATGCAACCCCAAGGAATCTTGACCGCTGATCCTCAGTTCAAGACACAACAAATTTTTAGCGCGGCGTTGACCCAGCAAATTTCTCCGCGTACGAATTTTTATACCTATGCGTCCTATGGCCTAAATTTCGCCATGATCAATACGGCAGAAAGTTTTGTGTTGGGTGTGGGAATTCGTCACCAGTTTTGAGCGCTATGGTGACATGGGACGGTGATGGGTGCGTTTAGATTGCGGCTGAACGATAGCGATTTTTTTCTTTGGTCATGTCGGGTAAAAACCACGCCACAATACCCAAAATCGGTAAAAACGAACAGATCTTGTAGACCACCGCGATACCGTATGCGTCAGCAACGCCACCCATGATGGCGGCACCGAGTCCACCGAGTCCAAAAGAGAAACCAAAGAACATCCCGGAGACTAGGCCGACGCGTCCGGGCATGACTTCGTGCGCATAGACAAGTACGGCCGGAAAGGCGGAGGCGGTGAGTAAGCCAATCAGGATGGTCAAGATCCCGGTCCAAAATAGATCTGCATACGGCATCGCCATCGTAAAAGGCAGTACGCCCAAAATCGAGATCCAGATCATGGGTCTGCGACCAATGCGATCTGTGAGGGCACCGCCGACTAGTGTGCCTACTGCGATCGCCGTCATAAAGATGAATAATTGGATTTGAGCGGCTTGAATGGACAGATCAAAACGCTCGATCAAATAAAAAGTAAAAAAGGATGTCAGGCTTGCCGTGTAGACATTTTTTGAAAACAGTAGAACCATCAAGATGGTAATGAGAAAAAGTACTCGAGCGCGTGGAAGGTCTGCCTCTCGCGCAGCGGTGCTGTGTTGAACGGTCTTGACAGACGGACGAAGATTCGCGCCGTACCACACGCCGACCCGGGTTAAAAATGCCATCGCGATCAAGGCCGCCATCGATACCCATGCAATTGCGCCTTGCCCGTATGGCAGCACAATAAAAGCCGCAAGCAATGGGCCGATGGCTTGACCGGCATTGCCGCCGACTTGGAATAACGCTTGCGCAGTTCCGTAACGACCGCCGGAGGCCATCCGAGCGACGCGTGAGGCTTCGGGATGAAAAATCGCAGAGCCCGTGCCGATGAGCGCCGCCGCAATCAGGACAACGGTGTAGGTATGGGCCACAGAAAGTATCAATAAACCAATCAGTGTGGAGCCCATACCGAGCGCCAAGGAATAAGGCTGTGGACGTTTGTCTGTGTAAAAGCCAACAGTCGGCTGGAGCAGCGAGGCTGTGAGTTGAAAGGCGAGAGTGATTAAACCGATTTGTACGAAGTCGAGATCGAACTCAGCCTTCAGTAAAGGGTAGAGCGCAGGAATCAGTGATTGAATCAGGTCGTTGAGCAGATGACAAAAACTCAAGGACAACAAAATAGGCATGGTCGCCGCCTGCGGACTCACGGTGTTGGATGCAGAGAGTGGCGCTTGTGTTCGGGCGGCGACGGGCTTACTCATGAGCAAGGTTGTATGATTTTTTATACGGCATCCGCCGGATCACCCAAAATCACCGACTCATAGGCATGCAGGGATGTCGCACCGCCCGTGTGCAGGAAAAGCACATTGTCTGTCGGTTTGAAGTAGCCTTGACGACTGAGACCGATCAGTCCAGCCATGATTTTCCCGGTGTAGACAGGATCGAGCAAGATCGCTTCTGTGCGTGCGAGCAACTGAACCGCTTCGACCATTGCAGGGTTGGGGACGGAGTACTTGGGACGCCACCAGTCGCCATAGGAAACTACTGCTTCCGCGGGTACTTGTATACCCGTGCCAAGTAAGTCCATAATGGCTTGCGCCTCTTTGTGGACCAAGGGGTTTTGGTCTTTTGGATCGCGACTGACGCCGATGCCCACCAGCGGGATCTTGATGTTGTTACCCAGAAAGCCCGCGACCAGACCACCGTGGGTGCCCGAGCTGCCAGAGCCGACGACCAAATGATCCATCGGCTGACCCATCGCAAAAAGCTGCTCTTGAATTTCTTGTGCACATGCAACATAACCCAAGCCGCCGACGGCGTTGGAGCCGCCACCCGGGATGATGTAGGGTTTGCGACCTTGCGTACGCGCCTCTTGAGCTGCAGCCTCCATCGCTTGCGCCATGTTGGAGCCGCCAGGCACTACGGTGATGCTTTCGACGCCCAACAAACGAAACATGAAGTTATTGCCGCTTGCCTGTGGATCGTAGCTTCCTGGTACGCGCTCCTCAATAACAAAGCGGCATTTGAGCCCTTCTTTGACAGCCGCTGACAAGGTGATACGGCAGTGGTTGGATTGCGGTGCACCGCAGGTGATCAAGGTATCCGCGCCTTTAGCTAGTGCGTCGCCCATCAGAAACTCAAGCTTGCGCGTCTTATTCCCCCCAGGTGCTAGACCCAACATGTCATCACGCTTGATCCATACCTTGGGTCCGCCCAAGGCTTTGGTGAAGTTAGGTAAAAACTCGATGGGTGAAGGGCCGACAGTGTATTGACGGCGGGGAAAGCGACTTAAATCCATGCATGACTCCTGATATTTTTCATAATTTCATCGGATGGACGAGACACAACTCGAACAATGTACGCCCTCATCCTCGCCTTGCCAAGTCAAAAATAATCTGTTGACGCGAAGTCTTTCAGTCGATAGCATCAAATCACATTAAGGCTTTAAAAGGCGTGTGCTTTAGATGTTTGCTTACGCTATCCGCCGTTTGCTGTTGACTTTACCGGTCATGCTGGTCGTCGCGCTTTTCGTTTACGGCTTACTTGACTTGGCGCCGGGAGACCCGGCGGTATTCCTCGCGGGCGAAGAAGCCTCGCTCGAGGACATCGCTCGCATTCGCGAGACGCTTGGCTTGGACCAGCCTTTTTATCATCGTTTTACCTTGTGGTTACTCAATGTGCTTCAGGGTGATTTGGGCAACTCCCTTTTTACGGGGGTCCCGGTTTCACAGATGATTGTGCAGCGGATGCCGCCCACCTTTACCTTGATGGTCATGACCTTGATCGTCTCTGTGATGATTGCCATTCCGCTCGGTGCTTTAGCGGCATGGCGTCACAACAGCCGCTATGATCGTGGTGTCATGATCGTGGCTGTTTTAAGTTTTTCATTGCCCACTTTTGTCGTGGGCTACATGCTGGCGTGGGCGATCGGTATCGAAATGCGTTGGCTACCTGTTCAGGGGTATGTGCCTTTTTCACAAGGGACCTGGAGTTCCATCAAAACCTTGATTCTTCCGACACTTGCGCTCAGTAGCGTTTACGTCGCACTCATTACACGGATCACGCGCGCAACGCTTCTTGAAACACTTTCTCAGGATTACATCAGGACCGCACGCTCCAAAGGGGTCGGCAATCAAGAAATCTTATTTCGTCATGCGCTCAAGAACGCGGCGATCCCGGTCATCACCGTGATAGGCAGTGGTGTGGCCTTGCTCATCAGCGGCGCTGTGGTCACAGAGACGGTCTTTTCGATTCCAGGCTTGGGTCGCTTGACTGTCGACGCGATCCTTAGACGCGACTATCCAATTATTCAGGGGGTGATTTTACTCTTTAGCTTTTTATATGTACTGGTCAATCTCATCATCGATCTGCTTTATCGCGTCTTTGACCCGAGGATTAAATACTGATGTCGCAAGCCTTTAAATTCCTCAGGCGTCATCCGACCATTCTTGTGGGAGGAACGATTGTTTTCTTGCTTATTCTGATGGCGATATTTGCGCCGTGGATCGCTGAAAAAGATCCTATGGCGCTTTCTCCGATTCATCGGGCACGAGTCCCGAGCGAGCGATTCTGGTTCGGGACTGACCTGCTTGGTCGCGATGTATTCGCGCGTGTTGTGTATGGCGCGCGTATTTCGCTGATTGTTGGTATCTCTGTCGCCCTCTTGTCAGCGGTGATCGGTACCATCATTGGCTTGACTTCAGGCTTCGTCAAATGGATCGATGCGATCGTGATGCGCATCATGGATGGTCTGATGTCGATTCCGACGATTTTGTTGGCGATTGCCTTGATTGCCTTGACCCGCGCTTCACTGGAAAATGTCATTATCGCCATCACGATCGCCGAGGTTCCTCGGGTCGTGCGATTGGTCAGAGGCCTGGCGTTATCCTTGCGCGAGCAACCTTATGTTGAGGCGGCCATCGCTGCAGGCGCTTCGCCCGTGCGCGTCGTGTTTAAACATATTTTTCCCAACACGATCGCTGCGCTGACTGTGCAGACAACCTATATTTGCGGCTTGGCGATTCTGGCCGAAGCCAGCTTGTCTTTTATCGGCGCCGGTATTCCGCCTTCGATTCCCTCGTGGGGCAATATCATGGCTGAAGGTCGAGCGTTGTGGCAGATCAAGCCGCATATGATTGCTTTCCCCGCGTTATTTTTGTCGATCACTATTTTGGCGATCAATATGTTGGGTGATGGTTTGCGTGATGCCATTGATCCGCGTATGGCTAAGAGAATCTGACATGACGAATGCTCATCAACCCTCCGTCAATATGTCGCGACGTGTGCTTGACGTCAAAGGACTTTCGGTGGTCTTTGGCACAGGCCCTGGTCAGGTGCAGGCTGTTAAATCATTGAACTTACACATCGATCGCGGCGAGACCTTGGCGATTGTCGGTGAGTCTGGATCAGGTAAATCCGTCACCTCTCTCGCACTGATGCGTTTGATCGAGTTTGGTGGTGGCACGATTACCCAAGGCGAGATGCAATTTCACCGAGCTCAGGGTCAAACGGTTGATTTAAGGCGTGCGCCCGAGGAAGTCATGCGCAGTATGCGGGGCGCAGATCTCAGCATGATCTTTCAAGAGCCTATGACCTCACTGAACCCCGTTTTTACCGTGGGATCGCAGATTACTGAGGCTATTTTGTTACATCAGGCCTGCGATATGGCGCAAGCGACTGCGGCTGCAATCCGCATCTTGGATCAGGTCCGCATTCCCGATGCGACTGCGATGCTCAAGCGTTATCCTCATGAATTGTCTGGGGGTATGCGTCAGCGCGTGATGATTGCGATGGCACTCTCTTGCAAGCCTTCGGTATTGATCGCCGACGAACCTACTACGGCTTTGGATGTGACGATTCAAGCGCAAATTCTGCAGCTGATCGCCGATCTTCAAAAAGAAATGGACATGGGCGTGATTTTCATCACGCACGATATGGGTGTGGTCGCAGAAATCGCCGACCGTGTCATGGTGATGCGACATGGCGAAGTAGTCGAAGAAAATGATGTCTTCAGTTTATTTGCAGATCCGCGTCATCTCTATACAAAAACGCTACTGGCTGCGGTACCCAAGTTGGGTTCGATGCGAGGCATTCGAGAGCCGACCCGTTTTGATTTGCCTTTGCAGGAAAGTCAGGATCAGGCGAGGGTGTCAACGAATCGTGAAATCAAGCACGGCTCGCGTCATGCGGACGGTACGCATGACAGTCAGGTGATACTGAGTGTGAAAGACTTGGTGACTCGCTTTGATATCAGAGGTGGAATTTTTTCTAGAGTGCAGCGTCGCGTCCATGCGGTCGAGCATGTTTCTTTCGATTTACACGAGGGTGAAACACTGTCTTTGGTCGGAGAGTCTGGTTGCGGCAAGACCACCACTGGACGTTCTCTCATGGGCTTGACCAAGGTCACCGGAGGTCAAGTGATCTTTGGCGGAACAGCGATCAATCTTGCCAGTGCTCGCTCTTTGCGAAGCGTGCGTCGCAATATGCAATTTGTGTTTCAAGATCCCTTCGCGTCTCTCAATCCGAGAATGCGCGTTGGGGAGTGTATTGGCGAACCCATGGTGATTCAAAGTTTGGCGAGCGGCGACCAGGTGGTCAGGCGTGTGTCCGAACTCATGGAAAGGGTCGGACTTGATCCCTCGACCGCGCATCGTTGGCCGCATGAGTTTTCGGGGGGACAGCGGCAACGGATTTGTATCGCCCGTGCTCTTTCCGTCAATCCGAAAGTGCTGATCGCGGATGAGGCTGTTTCCGCACTCGATGTTTCCATCCGTGCGCAGATCGTCAACCTATTGATTGATTTACAAGATGATCTGGGCGTTTCTTATTTATTTATCTCGCACGATATGGCGGTTGTCGAGCGCGTGAGTCATCGCGTGGCGGTGATGTACTTGGGGCAAATTGTTGAGATCGGTCCGCGCAGCGCGATCTTTGAACATCCTCAACACCCTTACACAAAAAAACTGATGGCCGCTGTGCCGATTGCGGATCCGATGGCAAGACGCACACATAAACTCGAAATTTCAGAAATACCGAGCCCCGCAAGAGGGGTGGGTGATGAACCCCTTGTCGCACCTTTAGTGAAGGTCGGTGAGGGCCATTTTGTCGCTTCGCATAAGGTGGGAGGCATGTATTGAACTTGTATCCTTGGGAGAGTAAAGATGGATCGTAGAAAATTCTTAGTGACGTCTTCAGCGACCGCCGCGGTTTTGAGTTTGCCCGTCGCGTTTAAAGTGCATGCCGCGGCGCCGGCCAAATTGTTTCGCTGGGTTCCGCATGCGGATCTGACCATCCTCGATCCGATGTTTAGTACGGTGTTCATCACCAATATTCACTCGCAACTCATCTTTGACACGCTGTACGGACTGGATGATCAATACCAGCCGCATCCTCAGATGGCCTCAGGTCACGAGTCCGACAGCACCGGACTGATCTGGACCATCAAATTACGCGACGGACTTAAGTTTCATGATGGTTCTCCGGTCCGCGCGCAGGATGCTGTAGCCAGTCTGAAAAGATGGTCCAAAAAGGATTTGATGGGCCGCTCCTTGTTTGAGGCCACCGAGTCTTTGACCGCGCTTGACGACAAGACGTTGCAGTTTAAGCTCAAAAAACCTTTTCCACTCATATTGCATGCGATCGCGCGGCCAACAGGCAGCATGGCCTGCATCATGCCCGAAAAGCTCGCGATGACGCCTGATAATGTCCAAGTCAAGGTCATGAACGGCTCTGGTCCGTTCAGGTTCGTCCATGATCAGTGGGTCTCTGGTTCACAGGCGGTATATCAACGCTTTGCCGACTATGTGCCGAGTAGCAACAAACTCAAACCCGAATTCACTTCTGGTCCCAAAATCGCGCATATCGAACAAGTCAAATGGCAAATCATTCCGGATCGCGCGACCTCGGTGGCTGCGCTCCAGAACAACGAAGTCGATGGCGTTGAGCACATCGATGCTGACTTTTTGCCTGTATTGAAGAAAGATAAAAATATTACCCTCATCAAGAGAACTCTTCCTTCCATTTCTTTAATGCGCTTCAATCATCTGCACGCGCCTTTCAACAACAAGCTGATGCGACAAGCGATTTTGTCGGTCGTCAATCAGACTGAGTACATGATGGCGATGAATGGTCCGGACTTTCCTGAATTCTGGAACGATAAGTGCGGCGTATTTGTTCCAGGCTCACCGATGAGCAGTGACGGTGGTTTGGATAAACTTTTAGGCAAGCGTGATATGAATAAGGCGCGCGCCATGATCAAGGAAGCGGGCTACAAGGGCGAAACGGTCGTTATTCTTGATCCTGTTGACTATCCTGCTTTTCATACCGCAGCGCTGGTCTCCGCAGACCTGTTTAAACAGTTGGGGATTAAAACGGACGTCCAGGCAATGAACTGGGGCACGTTGATGCAGCGACGCAACAGCCAAGAGCCGCCTTCGGCGGGCGGATGGAATGTCGCCTTTACTGCGACAACGGGTCCAAACAATCTCGACCCCGCTGGACATCTGGCGATCCGTGGTACGGGTAAGAAAGCTTGGTTTGGTTGGCCTACGAGTGAGCGGATCGAGCAGCTTCGTCTAGACTGGTTCAATGCCAAAAGCTTGGATGAACAAAAACGTATCTGTCGCGATTTACAAATACAGGTGTTCGAGGATGTGCCTTATATTCCGCTGGGTGCGAATTATGCTGTTTCTGCAATCCGTAAAGAGTGGGTGGATTTCCAGCCTCAGATGCCTCTGTTTTATACCTTGCGTAAATCCTAACCCCTCGAGTCTCTCTGATCATGAAAAAAAACCCAAAAATCGCCATCGCAGGCTTTGCGCTGGAAGCCAATCGGTTTTCGCCTGTTTCCACACGGGAAGATTTTGAAAAGTCCTGTTGGCACGAGGGGGAGGTCATCACTGACTTGGCGCGCCAGACAAGTAATTTGCCTGCCGAGGTGACGGGGTTTTATGCACGCATGGATGAGAGCGGGCCCTGGACGGCGGCGCCAACGATTGTGATTGGCGCGCCGCCCGGCGGACCTGTGGTTAAAGATGTTTGGGCAGAGTTCATGCAGAAACTTGAAAAAAGTCTGCGTGCGGCAATGCCGCTTGATGCGGTCTATGTTGCCAACCACGGCGCATCGAGTGCGGAGCACCTCGACGATACTGAGGGAGACATGATGACGCTGATCCGTTCGATCGTGGGGCCCGATGTGCCTGTCGTCGCGACGCATGATTTGCACTGCAATGTCTCGGAACGCACGGTCGATGCCTTGGATGCTTTGGTCAGTTACCGCACCAATCCGCATGTCGATCAACGAGAAAGGGCGGCCGAGGCTGCTGATCTCCTTGTTGAGATGTTCAGTGGTATGAAGACCCAAAAATCTTTTATTCGTTTGCCGATCACGCCACCTTCAGTCACCTTGTTGACGGCGCGAGGTCCCTATGCGGACTTAATCAAGATGGGAACCGCAATGATGCAGTCGCCCGTCGAGGGCCCCATTGCCAATGTCTCTGTGTCCGCGGGCTTTGTATTTTCTGATTTACCTAAATGCGGCATCACGATTTCAGTGACTTCGCGTGGCGATTTGGCGGCGGCGCAACGCTGTGCAATTCAGATCGCGCGCGCCGCGTGGGCAGATCGCGGTCGATATGTGCCGGATATGCTTGAAATTCCAGAAGCGGTCGCAAAAGCCAAACAAACGAAAGTCCCCTTATTGTTTGCGGATGTGGCGGATAACCCTGGTGGTGGTGGACGTGGCAATACTTCGTGGCTATTAGCCGCTTTTAACGAAGCCAAGATTCCTGGCGTGTTGCTAGGTGTTTTTATTGATCCCGCTTTGGCTCAGCAGGCTCATAACACTGGCGAGGGTATGGAGTTCGAGGCTGTTTTTAACGCCACAGAAAGTCAATTTTCAAAACGTTATAGCGCACGTGCGCGTGTTCTGAAGCTCACTGATGGTGAGACAATGGGGCGCCGTGGCATTTTGCGCGGCAAGAAGTTTTCTCTTGGACCTTCTGCGTTGATCGAACTTGTTGGCACTGGAACGCGTGTGGTGGTGGGAAGTCTGCGTCGGCAGCTGTGTGATCCAGCCATGCTGGAAATGCACGGTATTGATATTTCAGCCGTGCCGATCCTCATTGTTAAAAGCCGTGGACATTACCGTGCAGGTTTCGATGAGTTTTTCCCCGAGTCGCAGATTTTCGATGTCGATAGCCCCGGGCTGACGACACCCAACTTAAAAAACGTGGACTTCAAACGTTTACCAAGACCAGTGTTCCCCATTGATCAAGAGGCGACCTGGACCGAACCCACCTGGGCTCGAGGTCTTTAAGCACGCTTATCTTTTTGAGTTTGTTCAGTGCGCCTTTGGATGCAGGGTCGGATACTGACCATCGTTGAGTATGTGCGTCTCGAGCACATGTCGACTGACTTGGCGGCGGCTGATCTTACCCTGAGGATTTCGAGGCAGCGTAGCGACTGCAACGAACAGGCGGGGGCGTTTATGTTTAGACATGCCGGCAACAAGCTTTTCGCATGCTTCTTCCCAGCCATTTTGTACGCCTTCGCCCACCGCAATGATAATTTCTCCCCAATAGTCTGAGGCGAGTGAGGTGACACAGATTTGCCCGCAGAGCGCGTTTGATGCCAGCGCCACTTCAATTTCATCGGGATTGACACGATAGCCGCCGGTTTTGATGACGTCGGCGACACGTCCTGTTAAAACGAGTCGACCCGCGGTATCGATATAACCGAGGTCTCCCGTGTCGTGCCAGCCGTCTGGCGTGTGCGGTCTGAATCCGTTGGCATCGATCAGACCCGCCGACATGTGCGGAGAGCGCAGCCAGACTTCGCCATGGGACTGATCCTCAGAAGTTGGCGCTTCTATTTTTATTTCGACACCGGAAGCGGGCCAACCCACACAGGCGCCCGGTGGCACTTCAGCTTGCGTAAAGTAATCATGCGTATCCTGCCGATCAAGAATCGTGATGGGATTGACGCACTCTGATTTTCCAAAAGTGATGCGTACCTTGGGACCAAACATCGCATGTGCTCTTTGATATAAAGCCGGTGTGAGAGGTTGTGTCCCGGTAAAAATGCACTGGAGAGATGGAAACTGTTTAGGCGCCAAGGCGTTCGTGATCTTTGCCAAGACAGTGGGGGGTGCAAAAATCGCAGCGAGCGAATCGCTTTCGAGCAATGGCGAAATGCGCTCAACATTGACCCCGTCATGCAGCACAATCGTGCCGCCGTGATCCAGCCAGGCAAATGTGAGTAATGAAGAGCCATGCACAAAGGGTGTCATTAGCAAAATGCGTGCACCGCGCGCAGGGACGAAGGGCAGGGACGCTTTAAGCAATTGTTCGCCTTGCCAGCGCGCGCCGTGGGTGTAAAGGACGCCCTTGGGTTTGCCCGTCGTGCCCGAGGTAAAGAGGAGCCTGCCTGGTGTTTCGGCAGGCACCGAGGGTAGCGTCGCGACGATTGACGTGGGCGGAAGTCGCATCGAGGCTAAATTAGGCTCTCGTGCGTCAATCCATGACAGTCCAAGGGTTACCATTTGTTCGGCGCGCTGATCAAGCGTCACGACGTGTTTGAAGGAGGCGAGCTGTCTACACCAGTCAATCTCGTCGAGCGTATAGCTCCAGCTCAGGGGCGTTTCACACGCGCCGGCTAATCGAACGCCATAGGATACCCATACAGCGTCGACAGAATTTGGCATCAGTGTTGCGACGGGCTGTCCAGCAACAAGGCCTTTTGCGATCAATACCGCTGCAAGTGTATGTGCCCTCTGGTTGAGCTCCGCATAGGTCAGGGTGTTTGCTTGGCCGTCCATTGCCGCGATATCTTCGCCAAAGCGTTGAGCAAGAGTGTGCAGGCTGCTGGACCATGCGATGGGCATATTGGACATAAGATTCCTAAATAGACGACTGAAATGGACCGTGCTCAAAAAGATTGAAAGTATGACAAAGAATGAAAGAGATTGCGTTTTGGAGAAGTTTTTGCACTGCACCATATATGCTTGTATTCCATGCCTGTATTCTTTTGGCTATGTAATATTTAGGATGAAGCAAGTTGACCCATCCTCTTGTCGAATAGAATAGAATGAATCCACCATATGATTGAAAAAGGTTCAGACAAATGACCGGGGAAGCGAGATGATTGAGATGCGTTTTGAACAGCCTAAAACGGCCGAGGCGGCTGCCGCGCTACTGGGGGGCACGCAAGGTTTGGGTAAAGTATTGTCAGGTGGAACAGATCTGATGATTCACATGCGAAATGGCAATTTGAAGCCAGAGTTGGTGCTCGATGTGAAGAGCATCCCTGAAATGAACACAATCGCCGTTGAAGACGGCGGTTATCGATTTGGGGCGGCTATTTCCTGCATGCAGTTGCATGAAAACAAAGAATTTGCCGCAACCTGGCCGGGCGTCATCGATGGGGCCAATCTTGTCGGCTCCGTTCAGGTGCGTGGTCGCGCAACGGTGGCCGGCAACTTGTGTAATGCCTCGCCCGCCGCGGATACCGTGCCTGCGATGATCGCGGCCGGTGCGATCGCCCGCATTGTCGGTCCCAATGGTCGACGCGAGGTTCCGGTCGAGGAGATTCCAATTAGCCCCGGAAAAACGTCGCTCACCAAAGGCGAGTTCATTGTTTCGTTTTTCTTGCCCAAGCGTGCACCTCGTTCGGGTGACGCGTATCTGCGTTTTACACCGCGCACGGAAATGGATATTGCCGTGGTGGGTGTTGGACTAAGTTTAACGCTCGACGCAAATGGCACGTGTACACATGCCCGCGTCAGTCTTGGCGCCGTAGCTGAGCGCGCGTTGCTGGTACCGGAGGCTGCCGCTGCGTTGATCGGCACCAAGGTCGATGAAGCGGCTCTCGCCAAACTCGCTGCCGCAGCAAGTGCTGCAGCGCGTCCGATCGATGACAAGCGTGGCACCAAGGTGTTTCGTATCAAATTAGCAGGTGTACTGGCTCGCCGTGCGGCAGAGAAAGCACTCAGCAGAGCGAAGGGGAATTAAGCAATGTCAAAGCAACATGTCACCACCGTGATCAACGGCAACCCCGTTGAGTTTTTGTGTGCAACCAACCAGTCTTTGCTGGACGTGTTGCGCAATGATTTAAATATGACCGGTACCAAAGAGGGCTGTGGAACGGGTGATTGCGGTTCATGTAGTGTCACACTTGATGACCGCTTGGTGTGTTCCTGTTTGGTTCTGGGTGTTGAGGCCCAAGGCAAGAGCATCCAGACAATCGAAGGTATGGCCAACGGCGAGCACCTGCATGTATTGCAGCAAAAGTTTCTGGAGCACGCCGCTTTGCAATGCGGGATTTGCACACCGGGATTCTTAGTCGCGGCACGCTCCTTACTTGAGCGCAATCCAGACCCTACCGAAGAAGAAGTCCGATTCTGGCTCGCTGGCAATCTTTGCCGCTGCACGGGCTACAACAAAATCATCGAAGCGGTGCTGGATGCCGCGCGCGAATTGCGGGGAGCCTAATCATGTTGACGAACACTAAAAACACTGAGCAAGTCTTTAAATCTGTTGGTACGAGTCCTATCCGTCCCGATGGTGTGCCAAAAGTGACCGGCATGGCGCAGTATGGCGCGGACTATTCTTTACCTGGTATGTTATGGGCCAAAATTTTGCGTTCGCCGCACGCCCATGCGCGCATCCGTTCGATTAATACGTCCAAGGCCGAAGCCTTACCCGGTGTCAAGGCTGTGTTGACTTCAGCAGATCTGCCTAATCAGGCGTTCGATTACATCGGACCCGAGCGTGTCGCGGTGAACTATTGGCACATGACTCGTAATATTCTTGCGCGTGAAAAAGCGCTGTACGAAGGTCATGCCATTGCCGCCGTGGCTGCGACGACCGCAGCGATCGCCGCAGAAGCGATTGCCCTGATTGAAGTTGACTATGAGGTCTTGCCTCATGTCATCGATGTAGATGAGGCGATGCAGCCTGATGCGCCTGTGCTGTTCGACGACATGATCACGCGTGGAATTGAGCCCGCACCGACCAAGCCTTCCAACATCACTAAGCGTCTCGAGTTTAAAGTAGGTGATTTGGATGCGGGCTTCGCTGCCGCAGATGAAATCGTCGAAATGAGTTTCAAAACGGCGGCTGTGCATCAAGGCTATATCGAACCGCATTCCTGCTTGGCGCGCTATGGCGCTGATGGTCAGTGTGAGTTGTGGTCGGCCAGCCAGGGTCACTTTGTGGTGCGTGCCTACACCGCCAAGCTGCTGGGGATGGAGATCGGTAACTTGGTGGTTCATCCTGCCGAGATCGGTGGTGGTTTCGGCGGCAAGACCGTGGTCTATGTCGAGCCCATCGCGGTCGCGCTCTCGCGCAAGACCGGTCACCCCGTCAAGATCATGATGAGTCGCGAAGACGTCTTCAAGGCGACCGGTCCGACCTCTGGTGGCTCGATGACCGTCAAGATTGGCGTTAAAAAAGACGGTACCCTCGTCGCGGCCGATGGCGTGTTCAAGCTTCAGGCGGGTGCCTTCCCCGGCTCTCCCGTGATGAACGCGGCGATGTGCGCCTTTGCGCCCTATATCATTCCTAACGTTCGCACTGTCGGCTTTGATGTCGTCAGCAATCGTCCAAAATCTGCCGCCTATCGTGCGCCAGGTTCACCGATTTCTGCTTTCGGTGTGGAAAGCGTGCTTGATATTTTGGCGCAAAAAATCGGGATGGATCCCTTAAAGATGCGACTGAAAAATGCAGTCAAGGCAGGTTCGCCAACACCCTATGGTCCCAAGCATTCGCATGACGGGTATGCCGAGACCATCCAGGCGTTGCTCGATCACCCTGAGTACAACAAACCGCTTGGTAAAAATCAGGGGCGCGGTGTGGCCTCCGGTTTCTGGTTTAACGGTGGCGGTGAATCGACGGCTTCGATTCATATCAATGAAGACGGTTCCGTAGTCTTAGCCACAGGCAGTATGGATGTGGGTGGCTCACGCGCCTCGATGGCCTTGATGGCTGCTGAGACGCTTGGCGTGCCCTATGCGTCTGTGCGCTCGACCGTCGCTGATACGGCTTCGATTGGTTATAACCATGTCACAGGCGGCTCGCGCGTGACCTACGCAACGGGTCTGGCGGTTGTCGAAGCCTGCAATAAAATTATCGAACAATTGCGTCTGCGCGCTTCCATTATGTGGGATGTCGATGTCAAAGGCGTTGTTTGGGAAGATGGTTATGCCAAGCCCGCAGACAAGAGCGTAGGCGAGTTCGAACCTTTGTCACTCAAAGCGATTGCGGCTAAACGTGCCGTGACAGGTGGCCCGATCGTGACCGAAGCGGCAGTCAATGCAGGCGGTCAGGCACCGGGCTTTTCGACTCAGTTTTGCGATGTCGAAGTCGATCCCGAAACCGGTGCCGTCAAGATCCTGCGCTTTGTCGCTGCTCAAGACGTCGGTCGCGCGATTCATCCCAAGTATTGCGAAGGTCAAATCCATGGCGGGGTCGTGCAGGGCATTGGTTGGGCGCTCAACGAGGAATACATCTACGACAAGCAAGGCCGTCTGTCCAATGCCGGTTTCCTTGACTATCGTATCCCTGTGGCTTCTGATCTGCCAATGATCGAGGCGATTTTGGTCGAGGTGCCCAATCCAAATCACCCCTATGGTGTGAAAGGTGTGGGCGAGGCCAACATCGTGCCTCCTATGGCTGCGATTGCCAATGCGATTCAGCGTGCGACGGGCAAACGCCTGACGGAGTTGCCCATGTCGCCGCCGAAAGTATTGGCTGCGATTGATGCTGGCTAAGTCCGAGTCTCAGGTGCATGCTGTCGAGCCTCAAACCGTCCGCGTCATGTTGACCGGCGGTTTTAGTCGACGCTACACCGACGGCGTACGTGAGTTTGAAATCCAAGCAAGAACGGTTCGTGGCGTGATTAGCGCCATGGACCGTCTCTATCCCGGGCTAGGTGAACACCTCGAAGAGGAAACGTCACTGGCCGTCAATGGTGTTATCCACGAAGTGGTTTATACGCAGATTATTCCTGCGGATGCCGAAGTTTTTTTCATCCCTCGCATCGAGGGCGGTTAATTTTCCATGAATGTCGACAAAATCAATCAGGCCGTGGCTCAGCTGCTGCCTGCCTGGCAAACACACTCGCGTATCGATGGTCTAGCATCTCAGTGTCGCCCGACTAGCCGCTCAGAGGGCTATCAGATTCAGCGCGCCTTGTTTGAGGCAGCAGGTGAACCCGCTCTAGGCTGGAAGATCGCCGCGACGAGTCTAGCCGGTCAGCAGCACATTGGCGTCAGGGGACCCCTTGCTGGGCGCTTGTCCGCAAATCGCTGCTTGGCCGACAACAGTGAGTTATCTCTTGAGCATAACCACATGTCTGTGATCGAAGCTGAGTTCGCCTTTTTAATCGGCCGTGATGTGGGTCGCGAGCTTGCTGCTGGAGCAGGCCGCCAGGATGCACCACTCACGATGGCGCACGTCATGGATTGTGTTGCGGGTTTGCACGTCGCAATCGAGGTCCCCAACTCTCGCTATGTTGATTTCGTGGCTGCTGGAGAGGCACAACTCATTGCTGATTTTGCCTGTGCTTGTTATGTGGTGTTGGGACCGCGTGCCCCTGAGGCATGGCGTCAAACAGACTTGAGTCAGCACACGGTCAGTGTCCGTCGTGGCAACGCGCTTGTCGCGACCGGAACGGGTGCCAATGTCCTTGGAGACCCACGCATAGGATTGACTTGGCTGGCCAATGAGTTGTTGACGCAAGGTCAGCAACTCAAGGCAGGCGAAATCGTCATGACGGGGACGTGCGTGGTGCCGGTTCCCGTTACGGTGGGCGATGCGATGACCGCTGATTTTGGCGCGTTTGGTCAAGCTCGTGTACGCTTTAAAGATTAGAGCCGATACGAAACTCGACGCTGCTTAGACCTCAAGCTGAATGCTTAAGGTCTTTTCATATTTAGGCCGCAATCGGCGATTTTTGGGCGCCCCGGATGAGTTTGCCAGGTAGTTTCCCAGTCGCTGCGCCATCCTGGTACGTAACCACGCCCGACACGATGGTGGCCCGGAAGCCTTCGGCTGCTTGCCCCAAGCGTCTGCCACCAGCGGGCAGGTCGTAGACGATGGCGGGCGCGTGCAGCTTCAGCCCTTCAAAATCAATAATATTGATGTCCGCTTTGAAGCCGGGTCGCAAGATACCACGATCATTGAGTCCAACCGTTGCAGCCGTATCTTGGGTTTGCCATTTGACTAAGAGTTCAAGCGGGATTTTTTCGCCACGGCTACGGTCGCGTGCCCAGTGCGTCAGCAGATAGGTCGGAAAACTCGCATCGCAGATGTAGCCATAATGCGCTCCGCCATCGCTCAGCCCTGGCACAGTGTCGCGATCCATGAGCATTTCACGTAGTACTTCGTGATCGCGGTCCGCATAGTTGTAGAGCGGACGATAAAGCATGGCCGTACCATCGTTTTCCAGCAAATAGTCATACGCGAACGCGGTGGGATCCACACCCGCGCGCTGCGCCCGCGCCGCGATACTGTCCTCTGGCTTGGGCTCGTAGTCTGGTGGATCGCCGAGTGGGTAGAGGTTGTCAAAGTTCGCCACGCGGCGTTTGTACATCGCTTCGCTGTGTTCTTCGGACAATATTTTGGCGCGCACCTCTGGGTCGCGCAGTTTTTTAAGACGCTCCTCTGGGCTGAGGTTACGCAGCGCTTCAAAACTCGGCAGCTGCGTGAAGGGACAAAGCGACAGCGCAAAACTCAGAATCAAGGCGACCGGACGTGCGCCGACCTGCGCTTTCATTTTCAAGCCCGCATCCGTCGCGGCATGCATATGCTCCATGACGCGACGCCAGCGATCGGGTAAGTGTTCGTGTTGCAATAACGTGAGTGAAAGGGGGCGGCCAGAGGTCTCGACAATCCGGCGCAGCATCGCGAATTCTTCGTCGACATCATCAAAGTCGGTCACGAGCTGCAGCACACCAAGCCCCGCCTGGCCAAGACCTTTTGCAATCGCAGTCAGCTCACCCTCGGCGGCACCTAAAGAAGGTGTCGGACTGCCATCACTACTACGGTGCAAAATGGTGCGTGAGGTTGTAAAACCAAGCGCGCCGGCTTTGATGGCCTCGACCGCGAGGGCGGCCATCCTGGCACGGTCTTCATCGGTCGAGGGTTCGCGCGCGGCGCCCCGATCTCCCATGACGTTGATGCGTAGTGGCGCATGACCGATTTGTGTGCCCACATCAATATCAAATTCGCGCGCTTCCAACGCATCGAGATATTCTGGGAACGTATTCCAGTTCCAAGGCAGGCCTTCATCCAGCACCACGCCGGGAATGTCCTCGACGCCTTCCATGAGTTTCATGGTGATGTCGCGGTGTTCCGGCTTGCAGGGGGCAAAACCCACGCCGCAGTTTCCCATGACAACGGTAGTCACACCAAGCTGCGAAGAGGAGCCAACCTTGTTGCTCCAGGTCACTTGGCCGTCATAGTGGGTGTGAATGTCGACAAAGCCAGGCGTCACCAACAGTCCCTTGGCATCGATCTCTTGATCTGCCGTGCCGGAAACTTGGCCGACTTCTTTGATCAGACCATCAACGATTTTGATGTCACCGACAAAGGGCTTGGCGCCCGTGCCATCGACGATCGTGCCATGACGGATAATGAGGGAACCAGAGTGTGCCATAAGAGTCAGTATGCAGTGTGATGAGACAAGTCTCAGTTGTACTCACCACACGCAGACGTGTCAAGCTTGCCGCTTATTACTCAGGGATTTGAGCAATGACCTGCGCCACGGCAGCTGTGAGTTTCTTGGCATAGGGAACATGCAGAAACTCGTTGGGACCGTGCGCGTTGGACTGCGGTCCAAGCACGCCGCACACCATCATTTGCGCTTTGGGAAAGCCGGTACTGAGCAGCTTCATGAGTGGAATCGTGCCGCCTTGGCCGATATAGCCGACAGGCGCTTGAAAGTGCGCTTGACTCGCAATGTTGAGTGCTTGCTCAAACCAGGGGGCGGTGCTAGGTGCATTCCAGCCACTTGAGGTGCTTTCTGAATGGAAAGTCACCTTGGCCTGATAGGGTGCATTGTCCTCAAGCAACGTTTTGAGTTCCGCGACGGCCGCCGCCGCATCGATGAGTGGAGGCAGTCTCAGACTGAGCTTAAAGGCGGTATAGGGACGCAGCACGTTACCGGCATCTTTGAGGGCTGGAAAGCCTTCGGCGCCCGTGACGCTCAAGGTGGGTTTCCAGGTGCGTCTGATCAACGCTTCGACCGGATCAAGTGTCGTAGGCAGGGCAACCAAACTTGAGCCACCACAGTCATGATGCGCCCAAGGAAAGCGCTTGTAGATGGCGTCACCTAAGATGCCTGCTGTGGCTTGTGCTTGAGCCAGACGCTCGGCCGGGATGTCGCAGTGAAAGCTTTTGGGTAGCAGTCGTCCTGTCTCGCTGTCTTCGAGTCGATCCAGAACATGGCGCATGATGCGAAAGCTCGAAGGCACTAGCCCAGACGCATCGCCTGAATGCACACCCTCAGTCAGAATTTCGACTTTAAGCACACCCGCCGCCATACCGCGCAAACTTGTCGTCAGCCAGAGTTGATCGTAGTTACCCGCGCCACTGTCCAGACAAATCACCAGACCAACGTCACCCAGCCGCGTTTTCAAGACATCGATATAGGGGAGTAAATCAGGCGAGCCACTTTCTTCGCAGGTCTCAATCAGACCGACGATACGCGGATGGGGAACCTGTTGTTCCTTGAGTGCCTGGATGGCCGTGATGGCGGCGTAGGCGGCATAGCCATCGTCCGCACCGCCGCGACCATAAAGCTTGCCGTCGATATACTTCGGGGTCCAAGGGCCGAGACCATTGCGCCAGCCATCAAATTCCGGTTGTTTGTCAAGGTGGCCATACATCAACACTGTCTGACGATTGGCACTTTGCGAGCGCGTAGCGGCCACCTCGAAAAAGAGAACGGGTGTGCGGCCCGGCAGTCGAATAATTTCTAGCGTGAGACCGGCGATTTTTTGTGCCTCGATCCAGGCCGCAGTGCGTTCGATGACTTTGTCCAAATAGCCTGCTTGTGCCCAATTGGCATCAAAGGCGGGAGATTTGGCTGGGATTTCGATGTAGTCGCTCAGTTGGCCAACCAGATCGTCATCCCAGGCTTGACTCACCGAGGACAGGACTTGCGCAGTATCGAGCATGGGGACGGGAGCGTTCATTATTTTTCCTTGACCTTGAGACGCCATGCGTGCAGCAGAGGCTCCGTGTAACCACTAGGTTGCTCGAGGCCTTTGAACACTAAATCACGTGCAGCGCGATAGGCGTAGGAGGCTTCGAAATTTGGCGCCATATTTTGATACAGCGGATCACCCGCGTTTTGACCGTCGACCACTTTGGCCATGCGTTGCAAGGTTTCTGTGACTTGCGCCTCGGTCACTATACCGTGAAGCAACCAGTTGGCGATGTGCTGACTTGAAATGCGCAGGGTGGCACGGTCTTCCATCAGTCCGACGTTGTGAATATCGGGGACTTTGGAGCAGCCCACGCCTTGATCAATCCAGCGCACCACATAACCCAAAATACCCTGAGCGTTGTTGTCTAATTCTTGTTGAATCTCCGCCGCACTCCAGTTTGGTTTGACGGCGACGGGGACTTGGAGGATTTCACCGAGCAGTCGATCAATCTCTGCGGGGGCATCGACTTTTTCAAGCGCAGTTTGCACATCCGCGACTCTGACTTGATGGTAATGCAGAGCATGCAGTGTTGCAGCGGTCGGTGAGGGCACCCAAGCAGTATTCGCACCTGCTTTGGGATGGGCGATTTTTTGCTCGAGCATCGCTGCCATGAGGTCTGGCATCGCCCACATCCCCTTGCCGATCTGCGCGCGTCCACGCAAGCCACAAGCCAAACCTGTCAGGACATTGCTGCGTTCGTAAGCCGACAGCCAGGCGCTTGATTTCATGTCGCCTTTGCGGATCATCGGGCCGGCATGCATCGCGGTATGCATTTCGTCGCCGGTACGGTCCAAAAAGCCGGTGTTGATAAATGCTACGCGCGCAGGCGCCTCGTTAATACATGCCTTGAGGTTGACGCTGGTTCGACGTTCCTCATCCATGATGCCAAGCTTGACGGTGTTGGGCGCAAGACCTAGCATGCCCTCTACGCGACCAAACAGTTGGTTGGCAAAAGCGACTTCGGCGGGACCATGCATTTTTGGTTTGACGATGTAGACCGAACCGGTGCGTGAGTTGCCGAACTTGTGCGCTTGGCTACGCTTGAGATCATGCAGTGCAATCGTGACGGTCACGACGGCATCTAGGATACCTTCGAAAATCTCTTGACCATGACCATCCAAAATCGCTGGATTGGTCATCAAGTGTCCCACATTGCGCAGGAACAGCAATGAGCGACCATGCAACGTCACCACGCCATCTTTGGCGTGCTTGGCACCAGCGGCCGCCGTGTAATGGCGATCCTGATTAAGCGTACGGTTAAATGTCTGTCCACCTTTGGTGACGCTTTCAACGAGCGTGCCTTTCAGGATGCCGAGCCAATTGCGATAGGCGAGAACCTTGTCATCTGCGTCCACGACGGCAACGGAGTCTTCGAGGTCGAGGATGGTCGATAAAGCGGCTTCAAGCACGATATCGTTCACACCCGCTGGGTCGTCTTTGCCAATCCCTTTTGTTTGATCGATCTGAATGTCGATGTGCAAACCATTGTTGACAAGCAAAATGGAGGAGGGACGGTTCGCATCGCCCTGATAACCCACGAATTTTTCAGGTGCGGCTAACCCTATGACAGAACCGTCTTTTAAAGTCACAACGAGTTGTCCGTTTTTGACGGTGTAGGCTTGAGCATCCACATGCGAGCCTTTAACGAGCTGGGCGGACTGGTCGAGAAACTGTCGGCCAAAGGCAATGACCTTGGCACCGCGAATCGGGTTGTAGCCCCCTGCGCGGGTCGCGCCGTCGGTTTCAGCAATCGCATCGGTTCCGTATAGCGCATCGTACAAAGAGCCCCAGCGCGCATTAGCGGCGTTCAGCGCGTAACGAGCATTCAATACGGGAACGACGAGTTGTGGACCGGCTTGAAGCGCGAGCTCGGCATCCACATTGGTGGTGGTGGCGCTCGCCTTGGCCGGTACAGGGGCCAGATAACCGATTTCCGTTAAAAAGGCGCGATAGGCTTTCATATCCTGAATCGGACCGGGATGGGTGCGATGCCAGGTGTCCATCTCCGTTTGCAGACGATCACGTTGCGCCAACAGAGCGGTGTTGATGGGAGTCAGGTCATGAACGAGTGCGTCAAACCCTTTCCAAAAACTTGCACTATCGACCCCGGATCCAGGAAGGACCTCTGTCTCAATAAACTGATAAAGAGGTGTGGCGACCTGAAGGCGATGGCAAGCAGTACGTGCAGTCATATTGGTTGAACCTAAGCGTTATTCGGTTTTTTAAAACAGTTCTCGTAGTTTACCTATTTATCATTTGAAAGATCGCAACCCCTCCCGAATCGTTTCTGTTGAAATCCCGAGTGCCCAAGCGGCCGCGGCAGCCGCCATGATCTCTCGTTGTGTTTCGGTTGAAAGCGGTTGGGCAGGCAAACTGAGTTCAGCCAGTGTCAATACTTTTTGTTGCGACGCAGCACCCAAGAGCATGATGTCGCCTTGAGTGATCACGACGGCGCGCTTGCCTTCGGCAAGATGAGTGGTGATGACCGAGGAATCGGGCGATAAGCTGTAAAAAATAATCTCACCATCGCAGTATTGCGCCATCGTCGCGACATTGGAGTCGTCCGCATTTAAGACGCCTGTGCCATGCGGCAAGACAACATCAACTTGACTACGATAGATTTTGATCAAATCCTCGGCGGTTTCAAAGGCGTGATAAGCAACCTCGGGGCTTTTAAAGATCTCCGAATACACCACGTTTGAGACAATGCCGACCGAGCACCGATCGTAGGCCAAGCCTTTGGTCAGGATTTCCATACCGTTGTTTTCAATCACGGCAGCCTCAACCTCGCGGTTCAGTAAGAGCCGTCTGGCTTGATCCCAGTTTGCCGCATTGCCGGCATACAGTTGCCGCGCGCCGACATATAGCCCATCTGTATTGGCACGCCCTGTACGCCAGCCATGTGCATTGAGCAGATGTGCGGTCAGTCGCGCGATGTTTCCGGTGCCGTGACTGCCTGTTACACCGACCAAAGGGATACTGCCGTTTTCATCGCCGGGAAAAATATGATCGATGATCGCTCGTCCCACTGGCCGGGAAAGTCCTTGAGCCGGCTTCAGATGCATCAGCAGACCCGGACCCGCATTGACTTCGACAATCGCTCCCCCTTGTGCACTTAAAGGCTTGGAAATGTCCTCGGCGACCAAGTCGATGCCAGCGACATCCAGCCCGACGGCTTGCGCGGCCAACGCAGCCATCGCGATGACTTCGGGATGCACATCGTCGGTACAGTCAAAGGCGACATTGCCATTGCGCTGAATCAAGACTGCTTTGCCCTCGGGGATGACGCTGTCCGCATCAAAACCTTGGCGTGTCAGCTCGAGTCTAGCTGCGGAGTCGATGCGGACAGGATTGAGGGGTTGATCTTCACCTCGACCGCGGCGCGGATCGGAGTTGATTTGGCTGGTGATCAATTCTTGAACGGTTTGCTTGCCGTCGCCGATCACACTCGCGGCTTGACCTTTGGCGGCAGCCGCTAATTTACCCCCGACAATCAGTAAGCGGTGCTCATTGCCACGGATAAAGCGCTCAACTAACACACCTGAGCCTTCGTCGACCGCCACGTCGTAAGCGGCCTCGATTTCGGCGCGTGTTTCGAGGTTGATAAATACGCCTCGTCCGTGATTACCGTCGACCGGTTTGACCACTACGGGAAGGCCAAGATCGAGTGCAGCTTCCCAAGCGTCCGCGGCGCTTTCAACCGCTCGACCAGTCGGGATGGGCACGCCGCAAGTTTCAAGCAGCTGTTTAGTGAGTCCCTTGTCACGAGAAATCGTTTCGGCGATCGCACTGGTCTGATCCGTTTCCGCAGTCCAGATACGTCGTTGTTTAGCCCCGTAACCAAACTGCACAAGATTGCCTTCGCTCAAACGGATCGCTGGAATCGTACGCTCGTCCGCCGCTAACACCATCGAGGCTGTACTTGGACCCAAACACAAGTCTTGCGCGAGATCCTTGAGTTTGTCCAACTCGCCTTCAAGGTCGTAAGGGAGGTCATCGATGGCGGCCATCACGAGGTCGCGACCCATATAGAGCGCAGCGAGCGTGACTTCTTCCTCCCATCCGCTGACCATGACCTTGTAGACGCCGCGCTCTTCGGTTTCACGGGCTCGTCCAAAGCCGTAGCCTGGTACACCGGCAAGATCCTGAAGCGCAAGCGTGACGTGTTCCAAAATATGACAAGGCCAGGTGCCTTCTTTGAGTCGCATTAAAAACCCGCCATGCACGCCCGGGCTGCAGCGATGTTCGACGAGGCTCGGTAGCCAAACGGTCAAACGCTCATATAGGCCCGGGACGGTATTAGAGGGACTATCCTCAAGGTCACCGATATCAACGACCGCCTCGATAATGGCGCAGTAGGTCCAGATATTTGGACCTCGCAAATAAGTCGTGCTTTTGATGACGATATCGCGCTTGTTCATGTCTCTTATCGCGGTATGCGACCCCGAAGCGGATATTGAGGATCGACAAAGCCGTGCGTGGAAGCGTAGCCGGGTGGGACAAGCTGATCGACCAGAGCCTCGTCCTCGGGCAGGAGCTCAACATTGAGCGCCGCCAAATAGTCTTGCCACTGTTCAAGCGTTCGAGGTCCGCCAATGACGCCGCTGACCAGGCGATTATTCAGTGCCCAAGCGATCGCGAACTGTGTCGGGCTAATACCCCTTTGTTGTGCGTGCGTTTTGAGGATGTTGGCGATTTCAAGTGATTCGGATCGAAACTCAGTCTGGTGCATGCGCGGGTCACCACGCCCCGCCCGACTCGTTGGATCAGGCGTGAGGTTCGGCTCGTATTTTCCGGTCAAGACGCCTCGCGCAAGCGGGCTGTAGGCCACCACGCCGACCCCATAATGCGCACAAGCGGGAAGCACCTCGGTTTCGATGAGTCGCGTGACAGCGCTGTATGGGGGTTGGCAAACGATGGGCTGGGGAATGCCCATGCGTCTGGCGGTCTCAACCATGCGGGCGACGCGCCAAGCCCTGAAGTTCGAAATACCGTAGTAGCGAATCTTGCCAAGTTCAATCAGGCGGGCGAAGCTTGATAAGGTTTCCTCGATCGGGGTCGTTTCATCATCCTTGTGCATGTAATAGACATCGATCCAGTCCGTCTTGAGTCGTCTTAAACTATTGTCGATTTCTTGCATGATCCAGCGGCGCGAAAGGCCTTTGTCATTAGGTTCTTTACCGATCGGATTGGCGATTTTGGTCGCCAACACCCAGCGCGCGCGATCTTGGGCGATCAGGTTACCCACAATGCGTTCTGATTCACCGCCAGCGTAATTGTCGGCGCTGTCGATCGCATTGAGGCCGGCATCGCGCGTCACGGCGACGATCTCGCGGGCGACGGTTTCATCTGTTTGATCGCCAAACATCATTGAGCCCAGCCAAAGGCGAGGAACATATAAACCGCTATGTCCGAGAGGACTGTAAAGAGGTGAGTGACCAGCCATAAGAGGACCCTTTAAACGGCGTTCAACAAGGTTGTAAAGAGTTGATTATCGCCGACAAGTCCGACCTGGTCGGCGACGCGATCCTTATCTTGAAAAAAAACCGCCTCAGACTTTGGGTAAAAGTCTGAGGCGAATGTGCTGCGGTCGTTCTGTCAAGCGATCAAAGCTTGATATTGGCAGTCTTGGCGACAACACCCCATTTCTGAATCTCGTCGCGAACATACTTTTGGAATTCCGCGGGTGTGCTGCCGACAGGAATTGCACCCATACCTTCAAGTTGTTTGCGGACATCCGGATTGTTTAGGATCTCGATGGTCGCTTTGGCAAGGGTGTCAATAATCGCTTGTGGTGTTCCCTTGGGCGCGAACAAACCGCTCCAGGAGCTCACTTCAAAGTCTTTATAACCAAGCTCGGCCAAGGTCGGAACGTTGGGCAGTTGAGGCAATCTTGTACTGCTGGCAATGGCAATGGCCCGGACGCGACCAGCGTTGATAGCTCCAGTGACACCCGAGGCGGTCTTGAAACCCATAGAAACCGTACCGCCCATCACATCTTTCAATGCGGGTGCTGCGCCTTTGTAAGGCACATGCACCGCTTTGATATTAGCGCGCTGCTTGAGCATTTCGCCCGCCAAGTGTGGTGAACCACCCGCGCCCGACGAGGCGTAGGACACTTTGCCGGGATTGGCGTTGGCGTAAGCGATCAGTTCGCTCAGCGTCTTGACGGGGAGGTCGTTATTGACCACCAACACGCTTGGAGACTTCACTAATTGTGTGATTGGGGTGAAGTCGCGCTCGGTGTCATAGTTTAATTTTTTGTAAACCGACATATTGGTGGCGTTAGCGACTGTGCCCAGCAACAGTGTGTAACCATCAGGCTTGGCTCGAGCCACATCCGTCGTAGCGATGTTAGAGCCGCCGCCCGGTTTGTTTTCAATCACCACCGGTTGTCCAAGGGCTTTTTCCAACCTTGAGCCGACTAAGCGTGCGACGATGTCGGTTGGGCCGCCGGCACTGAATCCGACCACAATTTTAATCGGTCTATCTGGGTACTTGGCCTGAGCAAAGGCTGTCATGCCCAAGCCCGTTGTTAAAACGAGTGCGCCTAAGATTGCGCGGCGAGTCTGTTTGATATTGAACGTCATGGTGTTTTCTCCTCAATTTTTTCGCACGATACCATGCTGCGCGAGTGATTTGTGATTTTTTTATTGCGGATTAACACCGAGTCTCGACACGTCTGGTTCTTGCCGTGACGGAGGTTTCAGGGACTTCCCTTAGGTTATATTTACTCAAAATCGCACGGCCCCTTTCTGGAGAGTTCAATGAGTGCTGCTTTACTGTCGCCCCGTATGTCTTTGGTTAAACCTTCGCCCACGCTTGCCATCACTGACAACGCCAAAGCCTTGAAAGCAAAGGGTATGGATGTCATTGCGTTGGCTCAGGGCGAGCCAGACATGGATACTCCCGCCAATATTTGTGAAGCGGCCGTGCAGGCCATCAAGGGTGGACAGACACGCTATACCGCCGTGAACGGGACAGCTGAGCTCAAGCGTGCCATCGCGAGGAAATTTTTACGTGACCATGCTATGACGATCAACCCGGACGATGTCATTGTGTGCACGGGTGGCAAACAGGTATTGTTCAACGCTTTAGTCGCAACCATCGGCGAGGGTGACGAGGTGTTGATTCCAGCACCTTATTGGGTGAGCTATCCAGACATGGTTGTGTTGGCGGGTGGTACCGCAGTGGCGGTTGAATGCGATGCGTCGGTGGGTTTTAAATTGACCCCGGCGCTGCTTCAGAAAGCCATCACACCCCGAACAAAGTGGCTGATTTTGAACTCTCCCTCGAACCCGACAGGTTCTGTTTACACGGCGGAGGACCTCAAGGCGCTTGGTCAGGTGCTCAAAAATCATCCTAACGTATTAGTGATGGTTGATGATATGTATGAAAAACTGTTGTTTGACGGCGCCAAGTTTGCGACCTTGGCACAGGTTGCACCAGAGATCGCCGATCGGGTGTTGACGGTCAATGGCGTGTCAAAAGCGTACTGCATGACGGGTTGGCGTATTGGCTACGGCCATGGCCCCAGCTGGTTGATAGGTGCGATGTCAGCGATCCAGTCTCAGTCAACCTCCAATCCTTCTTCGATTAGCCAAGCGGCCGCGCTTGAGGCCTTAGACGGACCTCAGGACTTCATCGCGGATCATAATGTGATTTTCGAGCGCCGTAGAGATATGGTTGTGCGTATGCTCAACGAGTGTGAGGGAGTCACTTGCCTCAAGCCACAGGGTGCTTTTTACGTTTATCCGAGCTGTGCGGGCGCGCTTGGAAAAACGACGCCCAAAGGTGTCAAGATCAACAATGATTTTGATTTCGCCAATGCCTTGCTCGATGAGAAATTGGTCGCGGTCGTCCCGGGGTCTGCCTTTGGTCTCGCTCCGTATTTCCGGATTTCTTACGCAACCTCTGACAGCGTGCTCAAAGATGCCTGCGAGCGCATCAAAGCCTTTTGTGCTTCCTTGCGCGATTGAGGACGCTTTGCCCCTCTAGCCCGGGGGCTTGAAAGCCCCCATTTCTTCGAGCATCTCCTGAAGCAAATCCAGTCGCAAGCGTGGATTTTCCATCGAGAGGAGATGTAGTTTTTGCGAAGAGGGAATGTTCAACAGCTCAGCCCAGCGATTCGCCACCCAACTGCAGTCATTGAGACGATAGGGGGTTAAAAAGGGGCGGTCGTCGCTTTCAATACCTTGTTGTTCAAACGATTCAATGAGGCGCGCGAGTGCCTGGGACGTAGGCGTGAGTTCGGGAGGGATTTCGATTTCGGTATCGGGGTCAAGCAACTCGACCTGCGCAGACCATGCTCCATTTTGAGCTTGCGTACGCTCTAAAATTCGAAAACGCTGCCCACCTCGGCAGCGCAACATAAATAAGCTAGGTTGGACTGCTTCAAATTCAGTGATGGTTGACAGCGTACCGATGTCAGCGAATTCAACGCCTCGGCCAGGAATACGCACTTCTGGACCATCGATCAATGTGACCACGCCAAAAGGAAGTTGATGTTTAAAACACGCTTTGGTCATATCTAAATACCGCACTTCGAAAATCTTGAGGGCTAACAAACCCTCAGGAAAGAGTGTCGAGCCGAGCGGAAAAAGAGGGATATTCATACATGCGACCTGTCAATGTCATGGCGTGTAAGGCGGATTTATCGATAGCTTACAACGGAGATTTTCCACGCAGTGACTTCGTTTCAGAATGTTTGCGCTTGCTTTCGAGTCGCCGCTGTTTTGACCCAAAGGTCGGTTTTGTCGCGTGCCGCATTTTAGGTGGACGCGCGACACTATTGATGAGTTCATTCAGACGGCCGAAGGCGTCTGCGCGATTAAGTTCTTGACTACGATGTGACTGAGCTTTGATCACGATAGCGCCATCCCGGGTAATGCGCGAGTCTTTGAGCGCCAGCAGTCGGACTTTGACATCGGCTGGCAAGCTTGAATGGGGGATATAAAAACGCAAGTGTATTGCGCTAGACACTTTGTTGACGTTTTGCCCGCCCGCGCCTTGCGAACGCATCGCTGAGATGTCGACTTCAGATTCTTGGACTTGGAGTGAAGGGAGCATTGGGATATTCGCCGATAGACCTGTACACTAGTTTATCGTCTATTTATCGGAGCACCATCGTGGCCAAAGGTCAACTTAAGTCTAATAAAGAGTTAAAAAAGCCTAAAAAGGACACTTCCACTCCCAAACCCGCCTCAGGCATGGGGGAACCGGTTCGTGCGACAGTAGTTACCACCACCTACACGAAACTCAAGCACAAGGATCGGTAGGCTCCTTTTTACCCCAAGATTTCGCCTGACCCCCTAGGGGGCTTCGGGATGTTGGTCAGGTTTTAACGAGGGTGGCCGCACACTGGCTGGCGACCTCACTGTCTAACTTGTTTGCGTCAGGCATTTTTCCCCAGCCTCCTTTCTCAATGAAGTTGTAGCGCGACCATTCGTCTATCTTCTTGAGTTCAACCAGGTTCGCTTCGTACTGACTGTCACGTTTAAACATTTCGACGCAGACAGGCGTCAGCGCGGCGACGGTTGCCAATGCACTTTGTTCTTGACTCATCGATTTGGCTTGCCCGGCTGTGTGCCAATTAGCAAAGCCAAAGCCGATGACGATGGCGATGATTGCGCCGGCGGCTGCGCCCCACAATGCGGGTTCAGTTTGAATTGGAAGCTTTTTCATATATTGCCTTTTAAGGGAAGGCCGTCCCGAGACGGATGTAAACACTCTACGCTGCATCATGCTCAAGCGGGGTTTTAATTACATAATCCGAAGTAATTAGGAATAGTTCCCTTTAAAATTAAGACTTCAGATTTTGTCGAGGTTGGTTGTGGCGAAAAATAATGTGTCACCGAGTCGTACGGTTTCTCCTGACGATGCAATGAAGGCTCAAAACAGATTTCAAGAGGCCCTGGCCTTGCATCAGTTAGGTCAACTCTCACAAGCACAACTTTTATATGAGCGCGCGCTCAAGTGGCATCCAGGCCATTTTGATTCATTGAATATGCTGGCCACCATCGCCTATCAAACAGGTCGGCTCGAGCGCGCGGAGTCCCTGTTTGTCAAAGCGTTAAAAATCGATCCAGAGGCTGTTTACGCATTAAATAATTTTGGTAACGTGCTTCAAGATCTTGGGAAATTTAAATCGGCGTTAGCGTATTACGATAAAGCGATCGCTTTAGACCCTTCTTATGCCGAAGCGCACAATAATCGCGCTGATTTACTCCAACAGACTGGCAGAGGTTTAGAGGCTCTGGAGGGCTATGATCGCGCAATCGCGCTCATGCCCAACTATGCCGAGGCGCACTATAACCGAGCGAATGCCCTGGGGATAATGGGGCGCTTAGAGGAGTCGGTGGCAAGCCATGACGCCGCGATCCGCATCGTGCCCGATTATGCGCAAGCCTATATGAATCGGGGTAATGCATTAAACGAGCTTGGACGACTTGTTGAGGCGGTGGATAGTTTTGATCGAGCCATCGATCTTTCACTTCAGATCCCATATTTGCTCGGCACACGCCTGCATGTCTCTATGCAGATGTGCGATTGGAGGCATTATCGAGAGCGTCTTTCCGCGTTGTTGGTGGCCGTCAAAAACGATGAGCCTGCGAGCCTACCCTTTCCGCTTCTCGCGCTGACATCGGATCCTAACCTGCAGCAGCGTGCCGCGCGAACTTGGATTTTTGCCAAGCACCCGCCTGCCAAACACGTGTTGCCTTTCGCCAAGCGAGAGCTCAAGCACAGGTTGCGAGTTGGTTACTTTTCGGCGGATTTCCACCATCATCCCGTCGCTCAACTGATCGCGGGCTTGTTCGAAGCGCACGATCGCACGAAATTCGAAATTTTCGCCTTTTCTTCGGGGCCGAATACCCAGGATCCGATGCGTTTGCGTCTTGAGCAAAGTTTTGAGCATTTCATCGATGTGAAAGCAGAGTCCGACGCCCAAGTGGTCGCGCGCGCCAGAGCGCTTGAGCTCGATATCGCGATTGATCTGAGTGGCTTGACTACGGGCTGCCGTCCAAGCGTGTTCGCGGCGAGAGTCGCGCCCATACAAATCAATTATTTGGGTTACCCCGGCACCATGGGCGCGCCTTACATGGATTACATCCTTGCCGATCAAACACTGATTACGCCAGAGACAGAGCCTTTTTATACGGAGAAGGTGATTTATCTGCCTCATAGTTATCAGCCGAACGACCGTCAGCGCAGCGTGTCACCACTCCCGTTCACTCGCGCGGGGCTCGGGTTACCCGAGGACGCGTTCGTCTTTTGCTGCTTTAACAACAACTTCAAAATCACACCCGAAACCTTTGATCGTTGGATGTCGATTTTGCGTGCCGTACCCGGTAGTGTTTTGTGGCTTTTGCAGGCGAGCGAACTTACGGCCACTCATCTGCGTCGAGAGGCCCAAGAGCGCGGCGTGCATCCGGATAGGTTGATCTTTGCTCCAAAAGTTCCGACAGATCAATACTTGGCGCGCCAACGCTGCGCTGATTTGTTTCTGGATTCGCTACCCTACAATGCGCACACCACGGCAAGTGATGCTTTGTGGGTGGGCTTACCCGTATTGACGTGCATGGGCCAAGCCTTTGCGAGCCGTGTCGGTGCAAGTTTGTTGCGCGCGGTTGAGTTGCCTGAACTCATCACGGAGGACGAGAAATCCTTTGAGGCTCGTGCGATCGAGTTGGCGACTCATCCAGCATTGCTCAAATCATTGCGCGAGCGTCTTGAGAAAAACCGTTTGCACGCGCCTTTGTTCGATAGTCAACGTCTCGCGCACGCGATCGAGGATGCGTATGTTCAAGTGCAGGCGCTTCGGGTGGCAGGAAAGCCACCCGGATCTATTCACATAGCTGATAAGATTTGACGCTTAATGTCACCCTGCCTCAGGGAAGGGGAGCGTTTTTCCTTCGGGAATAGGTTCCTCGCCCAAGCTTAGCAACATGGCAATAGTTACATACGTACCGCTGACAGCGATGAGATCAACAAGCTGTTGCTCCCCCAGCACTTTTTTTGCATGTTGAAAAAGTTCTTCGCTGATTTTGTGATTTTTACTCATGTTCATGCACACGTCGTACACCACATCTTCGTCCGGTTGCATATTGCGGGGACGAATATTTTGTTTTAGATCATCCGCGACATGTGCAGGTAAGTCATGACGTAACGCGATCGGGTAGTGGGCGAACCACTCCACCTGCGAACTCCATAGTCGTGCTTGAATCAAAATGGCAAATTCACTCAGGCGCATCGGTAGCGAGTTGTTGAAGCGCAAATAATCAAGCAAGCGCTTCATTCGATCAGCAAAAACTGGGCTTCTCAACATCACATTGTAAGGACCTGCGAGTCCAAGGCTGGAAATGTCGAGAATTTCTTGCGCGAGTCCCCGAGACTCTTGAGGCAAGGTTTCGAGCGTAACTTGAGGAAATCTTTTTTGCTTTGACGTTGACATGTGATGTCCAAATATGAATTGAATGATGCGGATTTGACAGCCTAAATGGCGAAAAGTTTTTTATAGCTTAGATTTAACGAATTGAAGTTTGAGTGCGTTGTAGTAATTCTTTATATTTAGCGGCATCACTGGCTAGACGCGCTTTAAATTCACTAGGGGAGGATGTTTGCACTTCCATTCCCTGCGCCGCCAGTTTTTCGTAAAACTTTGGATTTCCGGCGACCTTTTTTATGGCAGCATTAAGTTTTTCAACGACAGCGACAGGCGTTCCAGCGGGTGCGATCACACCTTGCCATGTGTAAGCTTCAAAACCAGGTAATGTTTGCGCCACAGTAGGCACGTTAGGCGTTGCAGAGCCACGCTTAACACCCGAGGTCGCAACCAGAACGAGACGACCTTCCTTGATGTTTTCGGCATTACCCACCAGAGAGGTGAACATCATGTCGACGCGACCTGCTATGAGGTCGACAAGAGCTGGGCCCGCACCTTTGTAAGGGACGTGAACAAGATTGATGCCGGCGGCGATACGAAACGACTCGCCTGCAAGGTGTTGCGCCGAGCCGTTTCCTGAGGAGGCGAAGTTTAATTTGCCTGGATTTTTCTTGGCATAGTCGATTAATTGTTCAACTGTTTTAATGTTCAAGCCTGGCGTAACGAGGAGTCCAAGCGGCTGTATTGTTGTTTGGGAGACGGGAGAAAAGTCTTTGACAGGATCATAGGTTGGTGTGTTGTGCAAAAGAGGTGTGATGACAAATGCGTTTGTGCCAAAGAGCAAACTGTAGCCATTTGGACTCGCGCGTTTGATCGAGTCTGTGCCGACGAGCGTACCGCCACCCGCCCTGTTTTCAACAATGACGGACTGCCCCATGATCGGTGTTAGTTCTTGAGCAAGCATGCGCGCCACGATGTCCGTTGCCCCACCAGGAGCATAGGCGACGATCAGTCTAATGGGTTTGTCTGGAAATTGAGCGCTGCTTTGAGCACTCGCGACTGGGCTAAGAAGGATCAAGGAAGACAACAGGCTGGTGATGAAATATCGCATATTCATTTTTATGTCCTTGGATTGAAAAGAAGAGGTTCTTGGGTGCCGCCGGGTCCAAATAAGTGGCCTGCCATGACTTGGCAGCGTTTCATATAGCGATGCTCATCAGGCCCATAATCGGCAACTGCATTGTGCGTAGTGCCGATGTTGTCCCACATCAGGACCGAGTCTTTATTCCAGGCGTGGGTGTAGAGATATTTTTCCTCTAGCTGACGTGCGAAAAGTTCTTCGAGGATTTCGTCGCTTTGCGCTTTAGGCAAACCATTAATCTCGACAGCATAGCCAGGGTTCGCATACAACACTTTTTTTCCTGTCAGCGGATGCGTGAGAAAGGCAGGGTGGCGCGCAGGTGGCCGGGCATTTCTTTCTTTTTCACTCAAGGGCGGACGCGTGCTGCCAGGCCGGGCCCGCATCATGTCCCAAAATTTGTTGAAGTCATGGGTGATGGTCTTGTCGGCGAGTGTGGACTTGATGTCTTCGGACAGATCTTCATAGACTGCGTGCATATTTCTGAATTGGGTCGCACCCAGTGGTTTTCCTTCGCGCTGCGGAATCTTCGTGCCGTATAAAATATTAGCTAAAGCGATGACTGGGGCATAAGACATATCCGTGTGCCATGATTGCCCTGCATCTTTAAGTCCAAGTGGTTGACCGTTCTCAACCATATTTGAAAGAATCATCACCTCAGGGAAACCGGGGGCTTGTGCCCGTCCTCCGGGACTAATATAAAGTTCACCAAAGTTCTGACTGAAGGCTTTGAGTTGGGCCGTCGTCAAAGATTGCTTTGGAAATTCGAGAACACCATAGCGGCCTAGTGCGAGCAACAGCATATCGGTTTGCGTCACACTCAAGGGTTGTGATAAATCAAGTTCTACAACGCAAGCGCCGAGCGTTTCGGGCATCGGGTGTATGTTCACTTTTGTCTCCATCCCTTTCTATCATCGGTCTTAAACACTAGGTCGCGCCTTGTGCCATGCCGTGTCGCGCTGATAGGCATCGGCGATATTGAGGATCATACCCTCGTCAAAGGGTTTGCCGACGAGTTGAAACGCCAGCGGCATCTGACGGCTTGAGAAGCCAGCGGGCACGCTCATGGCGGGTAATCCAAGATAATTAATGGCGCGGTTGGTATAGGTCAGTTGACTAATGGACTGAAGAACATTGTTGAGGTCGCCAGAGGTCGTCGCAGCGATGGTGGGCATGTGCAAGCGAGCGACGGGGATATGCAGCGCGTCACAGCTTCCGAGGCTCGTCGCGAGATATTCCTTAATGAAGTTATCTCTGGCGCGAAGCGCGTCGACATAGCCAATCCCGGTCTGAATAAAACCAGGTTCGATCCGTGCGCGAACTTGATCACTGTAGTCTTGCGGACGCTCTTTAAACCATTTTTGATGGACTTGTCCAGCTTCTGCGGTTAGGACAATTGCCGTCATTTCGTGAATACGCAGCATGTCAGGCACCTTGACCTCGACGAGCTCCGCGCCGCGCCCACGCAAGACTTGTAAGCTGTCCTCAAGGGCCGCCGCCATTTCAGGGTCGAGATTTTCACGATAAAAATCCTGAGGCACGCCGATCCGAATGCCTCTAAGATCGCCAGTCAGTTTTTTCTCATAGTCCTCGTTGGGATGCGCTGTACACCAAGGATCATCGGGGTTGGGAAGACTAATGTGCGTCAACAGACGGGCGCAGTCACGCGCCGACTGCGCAAGCGGACCCACGCAGTCTAAGGTGTGAGACAGGGGAAAGACGCCATCGATGCTGACGCGTTTAGTAGTCGGTTTAATGCCAGTGACGCCGCACATGAACGCAGGTTGACGAATCGAACCGCCTGTGTCGCTTCCTAGCGAACCGAAAACGAGACGTGCGGCCACAGCGATACCTGAGCCACTTGATGAGCCACCGCAGGGGTATTCAGGGTTCCAGGGATTGAGTCCATGGCCGTAATGTCCATTGAAGCCCGTGGGGCTCATGGCGAATTCGGCCATGTGCAGCGCGCCTAGATTGACTTGACCGGCAGCATCCAGCGTATTGATGACCCAGGCATTTTTATTGGCGATGTTGCCTTTCATAATTTTTGAGCCCACATGCATTTCTTTGCCTTCGACTTCAATCAAATCTTTGTGAGCCAAAGGTACGCCATGCAAAGGACCCAGCACCATACCGCTTGCCTGCAAGTCATCCAGCGCACGGGCACGCGCTAAGGCTTGCTCATGATCAATGCGAAAGACGGCATTGAATCGACGGCCAATCGTTTCTAAACGGTTGAGCGCCCAGGTCGTCAGCTCAGTGGACGAAAACGCTTTCTTTGCAATGCCGTCTGCCGCGCTGACCAGATCGAGCTGTTCAAACTGACTCATAATTTCTTTCCTGTGAAGTATCAAAACCAGACTTTAAAAATCTATTCGTCATCACTTAGCATAACGCTGTTTTTGACCTTTTCGCAGCCTATTTCCTCTTTGAAAAAAATTTCTAAAATGGTAGATCTGGCTGAGGATTATGCCGCTCTTGTGTCGCCATGTCGATTGGCATTAAGCTTCCTGCCCGAACGCCAAGCAGTCGAATCTTTTGGTCTAGAGGGATGCGTCTTAGGCATTCAGTTGCTGCCAGCCGGATGGCGCTGCCTTCATGAAGAGCGACGGGAACAGTCAGATCGCGCGTGACGACTTGAAAATCCGCATATTTTATTTTGATGCCAATCGTTTTCGTTGCATAGCCTTTGCGCATGAGATCGTCGGCTAAGCGATTACAAAGTTCAGTAAAAATCGCCGACAAACGAGTGCGATCTTGTTTTGCATGCAAATCGCGTTCAAAGGTTGTTTCCCTGCTCAGTGATTTAGGCTCTGAGGTTATGACGACGGGTCGGTCATCCAGACCATGCGCAGCTTGATGGAGCCATTGGCCGGTGGACCGACCAAAATGCGCGACCAGAACTTCAGGGGCTGTACCAGCGAGTTCTCCGATCGTGTGAATACCCAATGCGGCAAGCTTTTCATTTGCTTTGGGCCCAATGCCATTTATTTTTTTTGCTGGCAAGGGCCAGATGCGCGTCGATAATTCGGCAGCATGCAAAAGCGTTATCCCATCAGGCTTATCCAAATCGGAGCATATTTTCGACAAAAGTTTGTTCGGACTGATGCCGATCGAGCAACTGAGCCCTGTTGCTTCATGTACGGCTTTTTTAATACGTAAGGCGAGTCTTTCTGTATCTTCTTCGAGTTCGGTCAGATCGATATAAATTTCATCGATACCGCGATCTTCTACAAGGGGAGCAATGCGGGTGACAGCAGATTTAAAAAGTCTTGAATAATGCTTATAGGCTTCGAAATTTGCGGGCAAAAGAATCGCCTCGGGTGCCAGCAAGGCGGATTTCATCAAGCCCATGCCAGAAAAGACCCCTAAGGCGCGTGCCTCGTATGTCGATGTCGTGATGACGCCTCGTCCCACATAGTCGCGGAGGCGAGCGAAGCGCCTCGCACCTGTTTCATCGGACTTGGGTGGTTCTGTATTGCGACCTCCGACGACGACGGGCTGACCTTTAAGTTCGGGATAGCTCAATAGTTCTACGGATGCAAAAAATGCATCCATGTCAAGGTGAGCGATTCGGCGGCTGGGTGTCATAGGTTGAGTGTATGTGAAACGCATGCGTTTTTGAGAGCAGCACTGGGGTGTAATGCTCTAAACTAAGGCTATCGAAACTCGCGTATTTGATGTGCGCATCAACGGCTTTAATCATCATGAATTCCTTATCCTCAGACGCTTCGACCGAAAATCTGCATATTGCCGATTTTCTTGCCATGCCCACGCCCGAAGAACTGCATCAACAGATTCCAATGACAAAAAAGGCGGCGGCTACGACTACGGCGGGGCGTGACTCGCTTAATCGCATCTTGCGAGGAGAGGATCCGCGACGATTTGTGGTGGTGGGGCCGTGCTCCATCCACGATCCCGTTGCAGGTCTGGACTATGCGCGACGTCTCAAAGCCTTGGCCGATGAGGTTTCTGATGTATTGCTCATCGTCATGCGTGTTTATTTTGAAAAACCTCGTACCACGGTTGGCTGGAAGGGCTACATCAATGACCCCCATATGGATGACTCTTTTCGGATCGACGAGGGGATGCTTCTCGGTCGCAAGTTTTTGCTTGAGGTCAACGAACTGGGATTGCCCGCGGCTTCAGAAGCGCTTGATCCAATCTCGCCGCAGTATTTGGGCGATTTGATTGCTTGGAACGCGATTGGTGCGCGTACAACAGAGTCACAAACGCATCGGGAAATGTCCTCGGGTTTATCGACGCCGGTTGGTTTTAAAAATGCGACCAATGGCGACATCACCGTCGCAGTCAACGCCATTTTGTCGGCTGCGAGACCCCATCGTTTCCTGGGCATCAGCGGTCAAGGGCAGGTCTCAATTGTTCATACAACTGGTAACCCCTATGGTCATCTCGTGCTGCGTGGTGGCGACGGACGTCCCAACTACGATACGGTCTCGGTTTCCTTGGCTGAACAAGCCATGAACAAAGCCAAGATCCGTCCCAATATCGTGGTGGATTGCTCGCACGCCAATAGTTATAAAAAACCCGAGCTTCAACCCTTGGTCATGTCTGATGTAGTGAGTCAAATCGTCGCCGGAAACCGCTCCATTGTGGGTGTCATGATCGAATCGAATCTCGTCGCCGGCAATCAGTCGATTCAGTCTGATCAAAGCAAAATGACCTATGGCTGTTCTGTGACCGATGGGTGCGTGGATTGGGAGGCCACCGAAACGATGCTGCGCGAGGCGGCTCGTCGCCTTCGCCCCGTGCTTGCTTGATGAATGCGCTGCGCCTGGGCTTGTACAGTAAGGGATTTTTTGCTTTTGCGGCCAAAGAATTGGTCACTTGAGGTAAAGTCGCTAAAACTCTCCAATTTTAATTTTTTCAGGAAGCATCTTGGGCTCAACCATCGTTGAAAAAATTCTCGCCAAACATTCAGGTCGAGAGCGTGTTCAAGCGGGAGAGGTCGTTGTGGCGGAGGTTGATTACGCCATGGTGACGGATACCCGCGCAGTCAATACCATCAAAATGATTGATCGTTTCGGCGATCAACCCATCCAATTCGCCAAAAAAACCTCACTGGTCCTGGATCATTATTCTCCGCCTCCCAATCAAGAGGCTGCGGATATTCATTCCGAGATGAGAGCCTTCGCCGCGAAACGGGGCACAGGCCTGTATGACATTGGCGATGGCATTTGTCATCAAGTATTACCCGAAGGCGGACACCTGACTTGTGGTGATTTGGTGGTTGGCACCGACACGCACTCCGTCACCTACGGGGCGTTCAACGCCTTTGGAACGGGCATCGAAGGCACCGATGTGTCCGCGGTGATGATGAGCAGCAAGCTTTGGTTCAGGGTGCCTCAGACCGTTCGAATCGATCTCCAAGGCGTTCTCGCTCCCGGGGTATGGGCCAAGGACATTACTTTGGCGATGCTGGGCAAGTTTGGTGCCGAGGGGTTGAATTACCATGCCATCGAATATGTGGGCGACGCCGTCCACGCGATGGCGATCGATGATCGTATGACGCTTTGCAATCACGCCGCCGAGCTGGGTGCTAAAGCGGCTATTCTTGAAGCCGATGAAAAAACGTTCGCCTGGCTTGCGGCCCATGGCGCAAGGACGCCTCGTCCGACTTTCGCGGATGCCGATGCCCATTACTCCGAGCGTTTTTCGATCGATGTCGCGAATCTGGCGCCACAATTAGCGCGCAAACATGAGGTCGATGATATCGTCGGCGTCGACCAGATTGAAAAACAGAAGATCCAGTTCGCGCTGATAGGCACTTGCACCAACGGGCGTCTGGACGATATCCGACAGGCTGCTTCGATCCTCAAAGGACGCAAGCTTGCGCCGGGTGTGCGGATGATTGTGACCCCCGCGTCAAGGGAAATTTATCTGGCGGCGCTCCGAGAGGGGTTGATTGAGATTCTGACCACAGCAGGCGCTTCCTTCGAGTCAGCCGGTTGCGGAACCTGTGTGGGGATTACCAATCGCTTAGTGCCCGGCGATGGCGATACTGTTATTTCTACGGCCAATCGCAACTTCAAGGGCAGGCTGACAAACAAGAATGCCGATATTTGGCTCGGCTCGGCTGCGACCGTCGCGGCTTCTGCGTTAACCGGTTTCATCACGGATCCTCGACTGGTTGAGGGTGGCACTTGGAGGTCCGCGGCATGAGCGAAAGTTTATTGATTTCAGGTTCGGCGTTTTTGCTTGGCGATGATGTCAACACGGACATCAACTGTTCCAACAAATATTTACCTGGTAAAGATGTCGCTTATGTAGCACAACATGCTTTTGAGCAATTGTCACCAGGTATTGCCTCTCGTATTGCGAGCAACGATGGTGGCATCCTTGTGGCGGGCGAACACTTCGGTATCAACTCATCGCGCGAACAAGCCACTCATGTGTTGCGCCAGATGAAGGTGCGAGCCATTGTTGCCAAATCCTTTGGTCGCCAGTTCTTTCGTAATGCCATCAACAACGGTTTGCCGGTTTTAGAGTGCGACACTTCAGCAATCTCAGAGGGTCAAGCTCTTGAGTTGGATCTCGCCAATGGAGCGCTGCGCTGCGATGATCGAGTCCTGCAGGTCACTCACCCCTTGCCACCCGAGATTCTCGCCATCATTTCGATGGGGGGATTAATTCCATTTTTAAAAAAATATCCGGACTGGAATTTCGCATGAGTATGATTTCCGCCACGCAAAAACGGCGTTCTTTGCGCGAGCAATTGAAAGGCACACAAGCTGTGCGCGCACCCGGTATTTATGATGGTTATGGAGCCCGGCTGGTCGAACAAGCGGGTTTTACCGCCGCTTACATGACGGGTAATGGAGTTTCCGCGACCTTGTTGGGTCGCCCAGATGTGGGCTTGGTCGATTTAACGATGATGTCAGATCACGCGCGACGCGTTGCCGCAAGCATCAATATTCCCTTGATCTGCGACGCGGACACGGGCTATGGAAATGTTGTCAATGTGCGCCGCGCCATCACGGAGTTCGAGGCCGCGGGTGTCGCAGCCATTCATATGGAGGATCAAGTCTCTCCCAAGCGGTGCGCCCAGATGCCAGGCGATCGTACCGTGCTTGATTTCGACGAGGCTGTTGCGAAAGTCGCCGCGGCTAGCGCGGCGCGCACCGACCCGGAATTCGTCTTGATCGCCAGAACCGACTCGGCCGGATCCCTTGGTTTGGCGGAGGCTATTCGTCGCGGGCAGGCGTTCGCTCGCGCGGGTGCGGACGCAGTTTTTGTCGAGCTCAAATCCAACCCGCACATTTTGCAGAATATTTTGGAAATCAAGGCGGGAATTTCAGTGCCTATCGTCGTCAATGTCGACAGCGCGAAAGATTTACGCCAGCTTCAAGCCGCTGCCCTGAAGCAAGCCGGTGTAGACCTGGCCATTTATCCAGCCATGGCGCGTGGGGTTTTTGGTTATGCCATGAGCGCCGCGCTTGCGCATTTGCGCAGCGCGGGCAATATGGCCGGGTATGAGGAAAATATGTTTACTTCCGCGCAGTACAACGAGGCGCTGGGCCTGAGCGAAGTCGAGGCCTGGGAAAAGCGCTTTGATTAAATGTCGAGCGCTGATTTTCCGAGCGAGCGCCAGGGTCAAAGAAACTTGGCGAATCCCGAAACGGGCTCTCGTTCACTGATCAGAGAATTCTCTATTTTCGACATGTCTGCATAACCAAGCGCCAAGCCGCACATCAGCACTTCACTTTCAGGAATGCCGGTGACTGAGCGAATCGTATTGTGGAAGCGATTGAAGGCGGCTTGCGCGCACGTATCGAGTCCGCGCCCTCGCGCGGCGACCATCAGGCTTTGCAAAAAACAGCCAAAATCGAGCCAAGAGCCCGTATTCATCGTTCTGTCGATCGTGAAAAACATACCAACGGGTGCATCGAAAAAGGTGTAATTGCGACCATGCTGCGCATGCATGCCCGCTTTGTCCTCTCTGCCGAGTCCGAGTAATTTGTAAAGATCGAGACCGACTTTGCGACGACGTTCAATATAAGGGGAATCCCACTGCGTCGGATAGTATTTGTAATCCTCTGTGAGGGCTTCAAACTGAGCCTTGTCGTGATAAACCTCTAGGATCGCCTTCGACACGCGTTGTTTGATCTCTCCGCTCAGGACATACACCTTCCAAGGTTGTGTGTTTGAGCCGGAGGGCGCGCGCGCCGCAACTTCGAGCATGAGTTCGATGTCTTCCCGCGCCACAGGAGTCGGTAAAAACGACCGTATTGAGTGACGGGAGGTGATCGCATGATCGACAATTTTTTGTTCGTTGTTATTAATCATTATGATGGTTCTCTTAAGGGAAAATAAACTCCCGATACTGTAGTACATTTTGAGAATAGCGATTCACTATAAGACTGATAAAAAGACTAAAGAGGACACATTCATGAGCCATGATGCAATCGAAGTCTTTCGTGACAGTGCCAGGGATTTTCTAGAGCGTCAAAACAACGCACAAAGGTTGCGTCATTTACGCACTTCGGTGTCGGGTTTTGATCGTTCTTGCTGGCTAGAGTTGGCCAATGCGGGCTGGCTCGGGGTTCTGATTTCAGAGGACGATGGTGGGCTGGGGTTGGGGCTGCGCGAATTCGCTGCGATCGCCGATGAAATTGGACGACACTTATTGCCCGAACCTGTGATTCCCTGCGCGGTTCAAGTCGCCATTGCGTTGAGCAAATCTCCTCCAGGTGAGTTGCGTTCAGCCCTTCTTGAACAATTGGTTGCGGGAGAGTGTATTGCCGGCCTGGCATGGCAAGATTCATTGGGCCAGTTAGAGTGCGGATCCGCAAGTCTGGTTCACGCAGTGCTTCAACATAAAACCCTGACGCTGAATGGTCGCAAGCAATTTGTGACGCCCGCGACTGGCGCGGACGGATGGCTCGTTGTTGCGGACCTCAACGCTGATTTGTCGCTTGTCTGGCTTCCCGCGCAGGCTCCGGGAGTCACACTCGAAGACTTGCGTTGCGTCGATGGCAGCATGATGACAACGCTTTGTTTGAACGATGTCCGCGTCGCGGCTTCGCATGTTCTTTCCTCGGGCGACAGTGTGCGTAAGATCATCGACGAGGCCAATGATCTTGCCCGCATCGCGCAGTGCGCAGAACTCGTCGGCTTGATGCGTAAAACCCTGACATTAACCATTGATTATCTCTGCACGCGAAAGCAGTTCGATCAACCGATAGGTCGTTTTCAAGCATTGAAACATCGTGCTGTGGATGCGTATGTACAAGTCGAACTCGCCTCCGCTTGTTTACAGGACGTCTTGCGGCAAGTAGAGGAGAGTCAGTCCGACCAAAGGTCTCTGAGCATGCTGGCTAGTCGAGCGAAGTCGCGCTGCGCGCACGCGGCTTTGCTAGTGACGCGTATGTCTATTCAGTTTCATGGCGCGATGGGTTTTACAGATGAATGTGATATTGGTCTGTACTTTAAGCGCGCGTTGTTTCTGACGTCTTGGCTGGGCAATCCCGTGCGGCATAGGCAGCGCTTTCTCAATGCCTCCAAGACCGAGGGTTTCGAAGAGCATGCGCCGACAGCGACAGCTTTTCCGCAAGACGCGGATTGGGACGCGATGCCTGAAGCTGAATTCAGGCAGATGCTTCGCAGTTTCTACGCTAAAAACTATCCGGAGACGATTCGAAACGTCCCGCGCCGCTTGCATTGGCATGAGATTAAGCATTGGACGTCGACATTGTCCGCACAGGGTTGGGTCGCGCCCGCATGGCCTAAAAAATTTGGCGGGATGGGCCTTTCGCCTGAGAAAATGATCGCCTATGTCGAAGAGCAAGAGCAATACGGTGTCGCGCGCGCACCAGACATGGGTGTCGTGATGATCGGCCCGCTGTTGATTCAGCGAGGCAACTCTGAGCAGCAGCAAAAATTCCTTCCTAAAATTCTTTCCGGCGAGCATATTTGGTGTCAAGGCTACTCAGAGCCTGGCGCGGGCTCCGATCTCGCAGCACTTCGAACCGAGGCCGTGCGTGATGGCGAAGACTTCGTTGTAAACGGTCAAAAAATATGGACGACATTGGCGCAGGATGCGACCCATATGTTCGCCTTGGTCCGCACCGATAAAACCTCGAAAAAACAAGCGGGCATCAGCTTTTTATTGATTGATCTCAGCACGCCTGGTATCACAATCCGTCCCATCAAAGACATTGTCGGGTATGAAGAATTTTGTGAGGTTTTTTTCGATCATGTCCGTGTACCCGCCGAAAATCTTGTCGGTGAAATCAATCAAGGGTGGACTATCGCCAAAGCGCTACTTGGCTTCGAGCGGATTTTTTTAGGAAGTCCTAAACAGTCTCGTTATGCTCTGAGTCAGCTGACCACGTTGGCGCAGCAGCTAGGACTAATGGACGACCCCGTGTTTGTGGCGCGCTACGCCGAACTCAGTCTTGATCTCGCCGATCAGGTGAGCGCCTATACGCATTATGCCGACATGGTCAAGCGAGGCGAGGCTCTCCCGCCGAGTGTTTCTTTGCTCAAAATCTGGGGGACAGACACGTATCAGCGGATCTGCATGACGATGGTCGAATATGCTCAAGAGCATGGCGCGACCGGACATACAACGGACTTTGGCGAGCCGGGCTTCAATGTTCCCGCTATTATGTTTAATTCTATCCCGTCGACCATTTACGGGGGGAGTTCTGAAGTACAAAAAGAAATCATCGCTAAACATGTATTGAAGCTGCCCGATTAATTCATCATGATGTGCGAACAATTCTCATAGGAGACATGGCTTTGGAAACGATTCAGTTTGAAGTTCAAGAAGGCGTTGGTACGTTGACGCTGAACCGACCCACGCGCAAAAATGCGATTGATCCGGTTATGCGCGAAGAGCTCAAAGAGGTAGTGTTTTCACTTCCGCAGCAGCGTGATTTGCGCGCTCTCATCATTACGGGTGCCGGCGGAACTTTTTGTGCGGGTGGAGATATCAGCGTGATGGGGGCGGGCACCTTGTCGCCTGAGGAAGGACGCCATCGCATGCGTCACGACTATCTCTCCTGGATTGAGACTTTGCTTCGTTTGGAGATTCCAGTGATCTCGGCGGTTGAGGGGGCGGCATACGGTGCGGGTTTTAGTCTTGCGCTGACAGCCGATATTGTGCTTGCGGACTCAACCAGCCGGTTCTGTATGTCTTTTATGCGATTAGGCCTTGTGCCTGATTGCGCTGCATTTTTTACTCTTCCCCGAATCGTTGGCACGCAGCGGGCAAAAGAGCTTGCCTTTTCTGCGCGCGAACTTAATGCTGAGCAGGCGCATGCGTTGGGTATTGTGCTTGAGGTTGTGCCGCAAGGGCGCGTGCTTGAGCGAGCCCAACAAATGGCGCGCTGTTTCGCGCTCGCCGCACCTGCTGCGCTTGCCATGACGAAGCGCGCGATGAATATTTCCATGAATAGCTCACTGGACGCGATGATGGATATCGAGGCAGATGCGCAAGCAGTCGCAAGGACCAGTCAATGGCATGTCGACGCAGTCCAGCGATTTTTAAATAAAAAGCCCTCTGCTTTTCAGTGGCCGGCTGGTTTGGATTGATGTTGTTTGAAACATCTCGTCAGGTCGGGCGCATCCCTCTTATTTTGGTTCTAGGCAAGTGCGCGGCGCATACTCGGCAGTTTATCAATATGTGGATGGCGTCTCAGACTTTTGCCGACTCAATCGTGATCGGGGTCAAGCAGGAGGCGCTTGAACCCCTTAGGCACGATCGGGTCGTTGAATTGCCCCGTCTCGAGGTGAGTTCCCAGGACAGTTGCCTATGTTGTGGTTTGCGCAGTGCGCTTGGAGACAGTTTACGTTCGATTTTTTTTGAAGCGCTCAATGATCGCTCCAAGCGCTTAGACCGCGTCTTGATCGAGTCTGATTCTATTGAGACGAGTCAGTTGGCGCATACCTTGAGGCACACTCCTTTTTTAGGGCAGCGTTACGTTCATCAAATGAGTGTTAGGGTGGTGGGCGCGGCGTTTGCTTCAAACGCATCTCCTTCAATGCCTAGTCATGTTTTTCCTTCTTTGGATTCGCTGCGGGGCTTGGATCCCCTCAGCAATAAGGCGCGGCAGATGTTGATCCTCTTTTCTTCAAAAGCGTGCTGCGCTCCTACGCAGTTCAATGCTTGGGCTGACGAAGTCAAGCAGAATCTACCTTACCAGGAGGTCTTTTATTTGAATGGCGAGGAGGATCACAGCATCGATTCGTTGCAAATTGCGCTCGGATTCGGTAAAAACCACAAATAGATGCCTTAAAAGCTTGAAGATTGTCGAGGCAATGCGTTAGAATGAGTTAACAACTTGGGACTTACCCAAATTAAAACCTCGCGAGAGCATAGTTAACTGTTGCGAAAACATGGTTAACATGTTGGTTAACATATAAGACCCTGATTTCTAGGGCTTTGATTGTCCGGCACGGAGCTGGTCAGACTGCACAAATCATTTGTTGCCCTTTAATGTCCTTGTGCTCAACGACCACTCGTCCAAGCGCTGCGCAGTATGCGGTGGTTTTTACGCAGTAGTTCTTAAACATCAGCTTTAAAACTGTAACGCTCCAATAGCAACGGTTCTTTCTAACCGCGCCTGACATTTGGTGTGCGTTTAGGCACTGTTGCTTTGGTGTTTGGGGCTGTTTTGTTTAGTTTTTTTTGGTGCGTATTGTGTTGACGCCTTTAATGGGTCGTAGTCAGTTGAGTTTTGTGGCATCGGAAGCACAAAATAAAACTGGTCGAAAGCTTAAAGCGATCGACCAGTTGTATTTGGTTGCGGGGGCAGGATTTGAACCTACGACCTTCGGGTTATGAGCCCGACGAGCTGCCAGACTGCTCCACCCCGCGTCTGAAGAATGAAGTATAGCGTAGTTCCCAGTTCGGGACAAGTTGCCTTCGGGCGAGTATAGGAAAAAGTGCATTGATGAACGATCGGCAAGATATGCAAAGCGATGAGCAAGACTCGCAAAATCCGCAACATGAACACCACGATGGTAAGCACCTAGATGCTCAGCATCAAGCTGGCGCAGAGGTCGTTGCCAGCCCAACTGATACAGATGATGCCGTCGACATCGATATGGCTAAACGCGTGATCGAAACGGCGCTCTTATGTGCGTCTGGTCCAATGTCTGTCTCTGAATTGCGTAGACTCTTCGAAGAGGAGTCGCAGTCCTCTAAACGTTTGAATGACGTTTTAGAGAGTATTCAGCAAGATTGGCTCGATCGCGGCATGGAATTAGTCGAGCTTGCATCAGGATGGCGCTTCCAAAGTCGTGCCTCCATGCAGCGTTACCTTGAAAGGTTGAGTCCCGAACGTGTTCCGAAGTATTCCCGCGCTGTGATGGAAACTCTGGCGATCATTGCTTGGCGCCAGCCTGTCACGCGAGGTGACATCGAGGACATCCGCGGAGTGACGGTCTCTTCTCAAATTATTAAAACACTCGAAGATCGAGGATGGGTGGAAGTCATTGGTCATCGTGATGGACCGGGCCGTCCCGGTTTGCTAGGTACGACCAAACAGTTTTTGGATGACCTTGGTTTGCGCGCGCTCGATGAGTTGCCCGCTCTCGGCGCCGCCGAGATGACAGAAGCTTTGCAATCGCTCACGTTGGAGGCTGCCGCACTATCGGCTGCCGCGACAATGTCCGTGCCTGAGGTTCCGTTAAACGACGAACAATCAGAAGCCTTGGACGCTGATTCCATGCCACTCGATCTCGCGGGGCAAGGCGAGCAAGAGCAAACCAATCAAGAACACATTCAACAAGAACAAGATACACCTCATTCAAACCTGGAGTCCAAGTGACTAAACCGAATATCGAAGAAGCCGTTGTGCGTTCCCTAGAAGAGGGAACTGTGGCTGTTAAAAAAGCCCCACGCAAAACGCCTGCTCGCAAAAGCACGGCAAAAACTGCGGCGACTTCAGAGCCCGATCTCCAAAGTTTGCCGACGCAGGGTGTCGACGCCCCTGCTGTTTCGAGCCCTGATTCTCCTGCAGTCGAGCCGGCGCAAGCTCGTAAAACGGCGGCTAGAAAGACGCCTGCCCGCAAGGCGCCGCGCGTCGCCAAAAAAGGAGACGCGTCAAAGACTGAATCCGTGAGTGTCGGAATGCCGCTTGGCGACGATATGGCTCTCGAGCGCGTGGTTCAAGACGTCGTTGTCATGGCTCAGCCCGCAGTGGCATTCGTCCCAAATGAGTCCGTTGTCCCGAGCGAATCCGGTCTTCACATCGAGAGCGGAGAGGCTGCGACGATGGATACGTCGGCAACGTCATCTAAGTCGCGTGGTCGCAAACTGCGCACACCCTTCCGTCGTCGCCGAAGCGATGCGCCCGACACAGGTCGGCCTACTGAAAGCAACAGTGAGGCGGCCCGTGCGGATTTCGTCTCCTTTGATGAAGATACGCAAGATATTGTTGATGTTGGAGATCCTGTCGAGGCAGAAAAAGAAGCTGAGCAGGCGCTTTCTTATTTGAGTCAGGCTGAACGAATCGAGCAGCGCCTCAACAAGTATCTGAACAGTGACGTTCTAATGCCCAAGCTGCACAAGGTGTTGGCAGATGCCGGCATTGGTTCGCGTCGCGAGATGGAGGAGCTCATCATCGCCGGTCGCGTTTCGGTCAATGGCGAGCCTGCGCACATCGGACAACGTGTGGGCGCCAATGACGCTGTGCGTGTGAATGGCAAGCCCATCACCCGAACCAACACTAAAAAACCGCCTCGCATGATTCTTTATCACAAGCCTGCCGGTGAAATTGTGAGTCATGATGATCCGAATGGTCGGGCCAATGTTTTTTCACGTCTGCCAAAAATGAAAGTGGGCAAGTGGCTGTCCATTGGGCGTCTTGATCTCAATACTGAGGGTTTATTGATTTTCACGACGTCTGGGGACCTCTCGAACCGCTTGTTGCATCCAAGATACGGTAATGAACGCGAATACGCCGTGCGCGTGCTCGGAGAGCTTGGCCCTGAGCAGCGTCAGTCTTTGCTCGATGGTGTGGTCTTGGACGACGGTCCTGCCAGTTTTGGCATGGTTGAATTCATTGGCGGCGAAGGTAGCAATCGTTGGTATCGCGTGACCTTGAACGAAGGGCGAAATCGTGAGGTTCGCAGGATGTTTGAGTCCGTCGGCCTAACTGTGAGCCGTTTGATTCGGACGCGTTTTGGCGACATTGTGCTGCCGACAACCTTGCGCCGCGGTCGTTGGGAAGAATTGGACTCCAAGCTTGTTTCCGCGCTGATGGTTCAGGTGGGGCTTTTGCGCGATGATGACGCGACGGATGGGCGCTCACGTCAACCCAAGCAGCCCGTATCTCATGACAGCGCTTTACCGCCCGGTTTTGGCACATTGGAGAGAAACGGTACTCACGGTGCCAAAATGGGTCGTCGCGGAAACGTTCAAGGCGGGCGCTCTGGCAAGCCGGATCCTTTTGTCCATCCGACCGAGCGTGCACCTGCCGCGCTGACGGTTGGTGGTGGTTATGCCAATGGACACCCCCAAGGCGGACGGGGTGCCGGTCGGGGTGGACCGGCCAAATCCTCTGGTCTTCCGGGAGGCGGACCACGCGGCCCAGGCGGTAATAAGCAAGGTTCTAAAGGTGCTGCTCGACCTGGTCGTCCTAGCCGTCCTGGCGGACGCGGCCCTCAAGGCGCCGGTGGGCAGACAGGGCAGGGTAGCCCAGCACAACGCGAATTTGTTCCAGGAATGGGGAGCGAATATGGCCGTGAGGGCAATCGCGAGCCTGGCCAGCATCGCCCACGTGGACCCGGAGGCCCGAGTGGTCCAGCGGGCCCAGGCGCACAGGGCCGGCCTCAAAAGCAAGGGGGCCGCGGTCCCGGTAAGTCTGGGGCGCGCGCTAAAACAGGATCGGGGGCGGCGGCTGGTCGTTCAGCGCCCAAAGGGGATGATTGGCAACCTCGAGGCGCCGCTGCGCATGAGTCGCGTTTAGGCTTTGCCAAGACACCTCGCGGCAACCGATAGTTTGAGTAAATCATTGGTGAGCAAGACTTTTTTCCCTGGTCATGCTAGAATTTAGGGCTATCGAGCATTGTCTACTCGTACGCTTTGCGATGCTAGGTGTTTGGCAAGTGCGTGTGATGCAAAGTCCTTGAGAGGGGGCTTGGCCTCTGATAATGTTACCGAGCCTGGCCCTAGCTGGTGCGCCCTCGGGCACAGGTGAACCATTTTGTTGTAAACGGGCTGTTTTCAGCCCTTTTTTTTTGGACGTATGGCAGATCTTTTTACAATTTCGCAGCAGGCATTGGCCTCTATGGATGTCGAGTTTGTCGACATTGAGCGCGCGGCGCTGGGTCTTTTGCGTGTCACGATTGATCGCCCAGAAGGCGTTCGTATCGAAGATTGTGAGCAAGTCTCCAAACACTTGTCGCGCGTGTTCGAGGTCGAGAATATTGATTACCGAAGGCTTGAGGTCGGTTCTCCTGGCGTTGACAGACCTCTCAAAACTGAGGCGGATTTCAAGCGATTTACAGGTGAGCGTGTTGAGGTCAAGTTGCGCGAGGCGATTGACAATCAAAAGGTTTTTTCTGGTGAGTTGGTGGATCTGAGTGGATCTGTCGGCGCTACGGGTATCGGGGCGAGTTTGCCTTTCGGTATTGAGTTTGAGGCTAAAAAGGGCGAGATTCGGCAGGTGGCGTTTGCGTTTTCGGACGTAGAGCGCGCCAAGCTCAACCCCGTTCTGGATTTCAAGGGCAAAAAGCGATGAGTCGCGAAATTCTTCTGTTAGTAGACGCGTTGGCGCGTGAAAAAAACGTGACGAGAGATGTCGTATTCGACGCACTCGAAGGTGCTTTGGCCTCGGCCATGAAAAAGCGCTTTAAAGAGGACGCTGATATTCGAGTGTCCGTGAATCGGACCACCGGGGAGCACGAAGGATTTCGCCGGTGGCTGGTGGTGCCCGATGAGCTAGGCCTCCAAGAGCCCGATCAGCAGGAAATGCTCTCCGATGCCAGTGAGATCGTTTCTGACATTGAAGTTGGTGAGTACATCGAAGAAGCGCTTGAGCCGATCGAGTTTGGGCGCATTGGCGCACAGGCGGCCAAGCAAGCCATTCTTCAGCGAATTCGCGATGCCGAGCGAGAGCAGATCCTCAATGACTTCCTGGATCGCGGCGAAATGATTGTCTCGGGTTCCATCAAGCGGATGGACAAAGGCGATGTCATCGTCGAGACAGGAAAAATCGAAGCACGCTTGCCACGCAGTGAAATGATCCCCAAAGAAAATTTACGCGTTGGTGACCGCGTTCGCGCCTGGGTGCTCAAAATTGATCGCACCGCACGCGGACAGCAAGTCATTCTATCTCGCAGTGCACCAGATTTCATTCGTCAGCTTTTTGAAAACGAAGTTCCCGAAATCGAGCAAGGTCTGCTTGAAATCAAAGGAGCCGCTCGTGATCCGGGTGTGCGCGCCAAGATTGCCGTGGTGGCCTATGACAAACGCATTGATCCGATTGGAACATGCGTAGGCATGCGCGGCTCGCGGGTCACCGCCGTTCGTAATGAATTAGGTGGGGAGCAGGTGGATATCGTATTGTGGTCAGATGACCCAGCCGAGTTCGTGATTGGTGCCCTTGCTCCTGCAAATGTCGAGTCGATCGTGGTCGATGAGGACCGTCATGCCATGGACGTTGTGGTCGATGAGGAGAATCTCCCCAAGGCCATTGGTTCAAAAGGTCAAAACGTACGACTCGCCTCAGAGTTGACCGGTTGGCAGATCAACATCATGACCCCCGAAGAAAGCCAAAACAGACAAGAGATCGAGCGTGCCCAATTGCGAAGCACCTTTATGTCCCGGTTGGATGTCGACGAGGAAGTTGCTGATATTTTGATCGACGAGGGTTTCACTGGCCTCGAAGAAATCGCCTACGTTCCAATGCAAGAGCTGTTGGAGATCGAGTCTTTCGATGAAGACACGATCAACGAGCTTCGCACCCGTGCACGCAATGCGCTGTTGACCGAGGCGATCGCCCAGGAAGAGCGTGTTGAAACGGCTCAGGATTTGCTCTCGCTCGAGGGAATGACCCCAGAGCTCGTGGCCAAGTTAGCCGCTGGCGGCGTCACAACCCGTGACGAGTTGGCGGAGCTTGCCACAGATGAATTGAGTGAGCTGTCGGGCATAGAGGAAAGCGCCGCGAGCGATTTCATTATGGCTGCGCGCGCGCATTGGTTTGAAGATCAGTAAAAAGATTAAAAGTCGGTCGGGCGTCATCAGGCGCCCCGCACTTGAAGTTGTCACGCTGTAAATAGGTAAGAGAGAGTCTAATGTCGAGTAATACTGTCGCCCAGTTCGCTATCGAACTGAAAATGCCTGCCAACGTGCTGCTGGATCAGTTGCGTGCTGCGGGTGTCGAACTCAACTCAGTGGAAGATAACGTCACTGATGGCGATAAAGCTCGCTTGCTAGAATCACTGCGTCGTTCTCATGGGGCGACAGAGGGCAAAAAGATTACTCTGACGCGTCGACAAACCTCTGAAATCCGACAGGCAGATGGCTCTGGTCGCTCACGTACCATTCAGGTCGAGGTTCGTAAAAAACGGGTCTTTGTCAAACGTGATGCTCCTGAGTCGAGCGATTTGCAAGCTGCGACTGCTCCAGCGGGGCAAGAGGTTGCTGCGTCTACAGCAGTAATTGACACGCCTTTAGCGGTTCCGGTTCCACAGACATTGAAAGCCGACCCCGGTGCTGCTGCGCTGACTCTTGCCCAGTCCGTGCCCAATGAGAAAAGTCTCGATGAACGTGCTGATACGTCGTCCGGAGCGGTTCCTGCTGAACGTTCGCCTCAAGTCGTCTCGGAGCTTCAGTCTGCACAAGAGCAAGTCACTCCCGATACGGAAGTAATGTCCTCGGTAGATGATGTCCAGGGCTCTTCATCTGCCCCAGCCTCAGAGGTAGTCGATTCCAGCACCCCAGTATCCACCAAAGATGTTGCATCGCCTGTTGGTGACGCGAGTGCGACTGTTACTGACACTAAGGTCGCTGAGACAAAAGAGGCTGTTACTGGTACAGATGTATCCAAGGTCACCCCTCCCGAAGCCCCTTCTAAGCCTGCCAAAGCCACGCGTGGCCGTGCAGTGCCCCCTGCCCATGCGCAGCCACCAGAGGACGAAACCCGCGACGAAGCGCGTCGTGTCTCCGAAGCCGAGGCGGCTGCTTTACGGGAGATGTTGAATCGTCCCCGCAAAGTTGTCCGTCCCGAACCTGAGGCTTCACCGCTGACGGGCACCTTGCACAAGCCTGCCGCTGCGCCTGCTGGGGGTAAGGGCGCCAAGAAAGATGGCGCGCTTGATGCCACAGGAAAAAAGGTTCTAAAGTCTGGTGAAATCGCTTCCACTTGGACTGACGATGCCTCGCGTAAAAAGCCTGCTGAAAAGCGTGATGCGCCTGCTGCGCCAGGTCGCGAAGGTTGGCGTGCGGGTGGGAAAAACAAATCTGGCGGTAAAAAGGGCGCTCGTGGTGCGAACAATATCGTACAAGATCGCCGTGAGCCCGCACCAGTTGAATTTATTGCCCGCGAAATTCACGTTCCCGAGACGGTCAGCGTCGCAGATTTGGCGCACAAAATGTCAGTCAAAGCTGGCGAGGTCATCAAGCATTTGATGAAACTTGGTCAGATGGTCACGATCAATCAAGTGCTCGATCAAGAAACCGCGATGATTGTGGTCGAAGAGTTAGGCCATAAAGCCATCGCAGCCAAGCTCGATGATCCCGAGGCTTTCCTTGACGAATCCGTTCCCCATGAGGATGCTCAATTGTTTGCGCGCGCCCCTGTTGTGACGGTGATGGGGCACGTTGATCACGGTAAAACATCGTTGCTTGATTACATTCGTCGTGCAAAAGTTGCTTCTGGCGAAGCTGGCGGTATTACCCAGCACATTGGTGCTTACCACGTTCAGACCGAGCGTGGCATGGTGACCTTTCTCGATACGCCTGGACATGAAGCCTTTACGGCGATGCGCGCGCGTGGCGCCAAGGCAACTGACATTGTGATTTTGGTGGTGGCCGCCGATGACGGTGTGATGCCTCAGACCAAAGAAGCGATTCACCACGCCAAGGCTGCTGGTGTTCCTCTGGTGGTAGCAGTGAACAAGATTGATAAGCCGGATGCCAATCCCGAGCGCGTCAAACAGGAGTTAGTCGTCGAGGAAGTTGTCCCCGAAGAATATGGTGGTGACGTACCCTTTATTTCAGTATCGGCCAAGACAGGTCAGGGCATCGATGATTTGCTCGAAAACGTATTGCTGCAAGCCGAAGTGCTGGAGCTAAAAGCAGCTATTGACGCCCCTGCTAAAGGCATCGTGATCGAAGCTCGACTCGACAAGGGTCGCGGACCCGTAGCAACCATTTTGATTCAAAGCGGTACGCTGCATCGCGGAGACGTGGTGCTGGCAGGTGCTAGTTATGGTCGTGTCCGCGCCATGCTTGACGAAAACGGCAAAGCTATCCAGTCAGCAGGTCCTTCTATTCCCGTGGAAATTCAAGGTTTGACCGAGGTTCCTTCAGCGGGAGACGAGTTGATGTCCTTGGCTGACGAGCGTCGGGCCCGAGAGATTGCACTTTTCCGCCAGGGCAAGTTCCGCGACGTCAAACTGGCTCGCCAGCAGGCCGCCAAGCTTGAGTCAATGTTCGAAAATATTGTCGAAGGTTCGCAGACGCTTTCTTTGATTGTCAAAACGGACGTGCAGGGTTCCCAAGAAGCATTGGTGAATTCTTTGCTCAAGCTGTCGACTGAAGAGGTCCGCGTACAAGTGGTGCACGCGGCAGTTGGTGGCATTTCTGAAAGCGACGTTAATTTGGCGATTGCTTCGGGCGCAGTGATGATCGGGTTTAATGTCCGTGCGGATGCGAGCTCTAAAAAGCTGGCCGAAAATAACGGCGTGGATATTCGCTACTACAACATTATTTATGACGCTGTTGATGAGATCAAGCTTGCCATGTCCGGCATGCTGGCCCCCGAAAAGCGTGAAGAAGTCATCGGTATGGTTGATATTCGCGAGGTCTACACGATCTCGCGTATCGGCACTGTCGCAGGTTGTATGGTGATCGATGGTGTGGTGCGCCGTGACTCGCAGGTTCGTTTGCTGCGTAATAACGTCGTGCACTGGACTGGTTGGCTCGATTCGCTGCGTCGCTTTAAAGACGATGCCAAGGAAGTCAAATCTGGCTTTGATTGCGGTATTACCTTGCGTGGTAACAACGACTTGCAAGTCGGTGATCAACTCGAAATTTTTGAAATCAAGGAAGTGGCGCGTACGCTTTAATGCCCCTCAATGAGTCGTCATAAACAAAAATCCTCGCCTGGCCGTAATTTAAGGCTCGCTGACCAGATCCAGAAAGATTTGGCCATCATCATTCAGCGCGAAATCGATATGAGTCGTGTGGGTTTAATCACGCTCTCCGGTATCGAGTTGACGACGGATTATGCGCATGCCAAAGTCTACTTTACGGTCCTCGGTGGTGAGGCAGAGCAGGCGCAGGCGCTCCTCAATGAAAAGGCCGGCTGGTTTCATTCTCAGTTGTACAAGTTGCTGCATATTCATACCGTGCCCACGCTGCACTTTTTTCATGATCCGCGCCTCAAGCACGGTATCGCGATGTCCGCGTTGATCGATCAAGCTAATTTGCCTGGTCAGTACGCGGGCGTTCCTGACGAGCCTGATGACAAGCCTTAGGGCTGTCGTTTTGGAAAACTGACGATGGCTAAAAAACGCGGGCGCGTGCTCGATGGAGTGTTGTTGCTGGACAAACCTGTGGGTTTGTCGAGTAACCACGCTCTTCAACGCGCCAAACATGCCATGGATGCGCAAAAGGCGGGTCACACAGGGACGCTGGATCCGTTTGCGACCGGATTGTTGGTCTGTTGCATGGGGCGAGCTACAAAAATATCCGGTGCGATGCTTGGCGCCGACAAAGGCTATCGCGCGACGATTGCCTTTGGTCGAGAGACAGATTCTGGAGATTTGACTGGAATTGTTGTGAGCGAAGCCTCGGCCGACTTTACAGGGATCACCGAAGCGGCATTGCGTCCGGTACTAGAGCGCTTTATGGGAACCCAAATGCAGATTCCTCCAATGGTGTCTGCGTTAAAACGAGATGGTAAGCCGCTCTATGAGTACGCACGCCAAGGGATTGTGCTTGAGCGTGAGCCCAGAGAGATCACGATCCGTCAACTTGAATTGCTGAGCATGACGCCAACGACGGCTGTCATACAGGTTTTATGTACAAAGGGTACATATATCCGGACGCTGGCACAAGACATTGGTCGCGCGCTGGGTTGTTTTGCGCACTTATCCGCGTTGCGGCGCACGCAAGTCGGTCCTTTTTCGTTAGAGGGTGCGATTGAATTAGAAACATTACAGACGATGGAGTCACCTGAGAGTGTCTTGATCGCGATGGAAGATTTACCCGCTGAGCTGGTGCCAGCGCAAAAAAGCACAGCGTCGCCAGGTTTTGTTTTGCCTGGTTCCATTCATGTATCACCTGCGGACGATGTGTCTGCTCAGTCTTATTAAAGGATTTGTATGTCACGCGCATTGCGTAACGTTGCCATTATTGCCCACGTTGACCACGGCAAAACGACACTGGTCGACCAGCTTTTGCGTCAGTCAGGTACTTTCCGCTCTAACGAGCGCATGACCGAACGCGTCATGGACTCCAACGATCTTGAAAAAGAGCGCGGCATTACGATTCTTTCCAAGAACTGTGCCGTCGAGTACGAGGGTACGCACATCAACATCGTTGATACCCCTGGACACGCGGACTTTGGTGGCGAAGTCGAGCGCGTACTGTCCATGGTGGATGGCGTATTGTTGCTCGTCGATGCTGTCGAAGGCCCGATGCCACAGACACGTTTTGTGACCAAAAAAGCGTTGGCCCTCGGACTCAAACCCATTGTGGTGATCAACAAAGTCGACCGCCCAGGTGCGCGTTGTGACTTTGTGATTAATGCGACCTTCGAATTGTTCGACAAACTTAACGCAACAGAAGAGCAATTGGATTTTCCCGTCATTTACGCTTCGGGTTTGAATGGCTACGCTGGCCCAACCGAAGACGTCCGAGAAGGCGACATGCGTCCACTGTTCAATGCCATTCTTGAACACGTGCCGATGCGTGAGGATGATCCTGATGCTCCTTTGCAGTTCCAGATCACCTCGATCGATTACAACTCCTATGTTGGCAAAATCGGTATTGGCCGGATTCGTCGTGGCCGTGTGAAAACAGGTATGGACGTGGTGTGTTTGAATGGTCCAGATGGCGCGACCTTTAAAGGCCGCGTCAATCAGGTCCTGAAATTCAAAGGCCTTGAGCGTGAGATCGTTGACAGTGCGATTGCAGGTGACATCGTATTGGTCAATGGCATCGAAGAAATCTCGATCGGCACCACCTTGTGTGCGCCTGAAAAAGTCGAAGGTTTGCCGATGCTCAAGATTGACGAGCCAACGCTGACCATGAACTTTATGGTCAATACCAGCCCTCTGGCGGGCCGCGAAGGTAAGTTTGTGACGAGCCGTCAGTTGCGTGAGCGTCTGGATCGCGAGGTCAAGTCCAACATGGCCCTGCGTGTAAAGGACACTGATGACGACACTATTTTCGAGGTTTCAGGACGGGGCGAATTGCATCTGACGATCTTGATCGAAACGATGCGTCGCGAGGGCTACGAGTTGGCTGTATCGCGCCCACGTGTGGTGTTCAAAGAAGAAAATGGCGTCAAACTTGAGCCATACGAAAACCTGAGCATTGACCTTGAGGACAATACTCAAGGTGGCGTGATGGAAGAGCTCGGCAAACGCAAAGCTGAGTTGCTCGACATGGTCAGTGATGGTCGCGGACGCACGCGTCTCGAGTATCGTGTGCCCGCACGTGGTCTGATCGGCTTTCAGGGCGATTTTATGACGATGACGCGCGGCAACGGGTTGATGAGCCACACCTTTGATGCCTATGGCCCTGTCAAGGACGGCATGCTTGGCGAGCGTAATAACGGCGTGCTAATTAGTCAGGATGATGGTGCTGCGGTCGCTTATGCAATATGGAAGCTGCAGGACCGTGGTCGCATGTTTGTTGTACACAACGATCCTGTCTACGAGGGCATGATCATCGGCATTCACAGTCGTGATAATGACCTAGTCGTGAATCCCATCAAGGGTAAGCAGCTGACCAACGTGCGTTCCTCAGGCACTGACGAAGCTGTTCGCTTGGTTCCCCCAGTCGATATGAGCCTTGAGTACGCTGTCGAATTCATCAGCGATGATGAATTGGTCGAGGTCACACCCAAGAGCATTCGCTTGCGTAAGCGCTACCTCAAAGAACACGAGCGCCGCAAAATGTCGCGTGAGGGCGCCTAATCATTACATCTTGCAATAAAAAACGCAGCCTAGCGGACTAGGCTGCGTTTTTTTATCAGGCTTAGATGCCGCCCAAACAAACGTATTTCATCTCCATGAAATCGTCCATGCCATAGACTGAGCCTTCGCGTCCTAGACCTGATTGTTTGACACCACCAAAAGGTGCCATCTCGTTAGAAATGAGTCCCGTATTGACCCCCACCATACCGTACTCAAGCGCTTCGGCGACACGGAAAATACGACCGATGTCCCGGCTATAAAAATAAGATGCCAGGCCGTAGTCCGTATTGTTGGCCAACCGGATCACCTCTGCCTCATCGGTGAACTTGACGATGGGCGCCAGAGGTCCGAACGTCTCCTCCCGCATGCACAGCATGTCTTCTTTGACTTGCGTGATGACGGTTGGCTGGTAAAAGCGACCGCCACGCGCGTGCTTGGCGCCACCGCATAAGATCTTTGCACCCTTGGCGACCGCATCCTGAACGTGCTCTTCGACCTTAGCAACTGCCGCCTCGTCGATCAAGGGACCCGTCGTGACTTTATCTTCGAAACCTTCTCCCACGAACAAGGAACCGGAAACGCGCGCTGCCAGTTTTTCCGCAAAACTGTCATAGACCTTGGCGTGCACGTAAAAGCGGTTGGTGCACACGCAGGTTTGGCCGGCGTTACGGTATTTGGATACCATCGCGCCCTCGATGGCTGCGTCGATGTCGGCATCTTCAAAAACGATAAAAGGCGCATGTCCCCCAAGTTCGAGTGACATTTTCTTGAGGGTCTGCGCAGACTGCTGCATCAAAATGCGACCTACAGGGGTTGAGCCTGTGAAGGTCAGCTTGCGAACAATCGGACTGTTGCACAAAACTTTACCGATGGCGATCGATTGTTCGCTATCGGCAGTTAGGATATTGAGTACGCCAGCAGGGATGCCCGCTTGCTCAGCTAAAACGGCCAAGGCTAACGCTGAAAGAGGCGTTTGCTCAGCAGGCTTGAGCACGATCGTGCAACCCGCGGCAAGCGCCGGCGCAACCTTGCGCGTGATCATGGCGATCGGGAAATTCCAGGGCGTGATCGCTGCGCACACGCCAATCGGTTCGCGTAAGACCAGCATGCGGTTGGTGGCAATGGGCGCTGAGATCGTATCGCCCATGACGCGCTTTGCCTGCTCGGCAAACCACTCGACAAAGGAGGCACCATAGGCGATTTCGCCTTTTGCTTCCGCGAAGGGCTTGCCTTGTTCAATGGTCATGATGCGCGCCAAATCGTCTGTATTGGCATTGATCAGGTCGAACCACTTGCGCAAAATAATGGAGCGTTCTTTGGCTGTCCGAGCTCGCCATGCAGGAAACGCTGCGCTGGCTGCCTCAATGGCTACCTGCGCTTGAGCAGCCCCGAGGTTGGCGACATGCGCGATGTGGGCGCCTGTCGCAGGGTTGTCGACCGCGAAGGTGGCGCCGTCTTGGCCATCCACCCATTTCCCATTGAGGAAGGATTGCGAGCGCAGCAAGTCAGCGTTATTTAATTTCATGGGAAATACAGCGCGATCCATTATGTCTCCAGCTTTTAAGGATTAAACACAGTCACTTTATTCTAGTGCAGTGACACCATCTCGTGCAGCCAAGACTGAGGTTTAAGTCAGCTGCGGTAAATCATTTGACTTAAACCGGAGCATTAGGCTGTCTGCTCAAAATTCCGGGATGATCCTGATAAAAGTCGACCAGGTGTTGCACAACCCGTAATGGATCGTCTTCGATGACCAAGGTATGACGATCCAGGGGGTTGATGAGGGCGGTTTGTTCTAGTTGTGACCGGAGCCAAGTCATCAACCCCCCCCAAAACTCCGTACCGACCAAAATCACGGGACCTGGCGGTATCTTTCCCGTTTGCATGAGCGTGACGGCCTCGAACAGTTCGTCGAGCGTCCCAAAGCCGCCTGGCAGCACGACATAAGCCAGGCTGTTCATGAAAAAAGTCGCTTTACGAGACACAAAATGCTGAAAAGGCAGGCTGATGGTTTGAAAATCGTTGTGTTTTGACTCTTTGGGCAGCTTGATATGTAAACCTACGCTCGTACCTCCCGCTTCAAAGGCGCCTTTGTTCGCCGCCTCCATGATGCCGGGCCCACCTCCAGCGATGATCGTAAACCCCGTGTTGGCCAGTCCGCGTGCGATTTCCTCGCTCAGCGCATAATAGGGGGAGTCTTTTTTAAGCCTGGCGCTGCCAAAGATGCTGATGGCGGGCCCGATCTTTGCCAGAGTCTCGGCTGCATGCAGCATCTCTGACATAATTTGGGTTGTTTGCTGAAGTGCCGGCGAAACTTTTTCTTCTTTGTGGCCCATGAAAAAAACCTTGTTGCTAGTAGATGGATCGAGCTATCTGTATCGTGCGTACCACGCGATGCCTGATTTGCGTAATGCGCAGGGTGAGCCGACAGGCGCCATTTATGGCGTGGTCAACATGATGCGCAAAATGCTACATGATTATCAAGCTCAGTATGCCGCATGTGTGTTCGATGTGCGCGGCAAAACCTTTCGCGAAGACTTATACCCAGAATATAAATCACATCGCCCGCCAATGCCCGAGGACCTTGCCGCACAGATCGAGCCGATCCACGAGGCGATTCGCGCAATGGGCTGGCCTGTCCTAGGGGTCCAAGGCGTCGAAGCCGATGACGTGATTGGCACGTTGGCGCAGTGGGCGAGCGAGCATGACGTGCACACGATTATTTCCACGGGTGACAAAGACTTGGCTCAACTGGTGACGCCCTATGTGACGCTGGTCAACACGATGTCCAATGAAAAGCTCGATCCAAGCGGGGTGGTGCGTAAATTTGGCGTAGGTCCTGAGCGTATTGTGGATTACCTGATGCTGGTGGGCGATACGGTCGATAACGTACCGGGAGTGCAAAAAGTCGGACCTAAAACGGCCGCTAAGTGGATTGACGAGTACGGTTCTGTCGACGCGCTGATCGAACGCGCTGCCGAGATCAAAGGCGTCGCAGGTGAAAATTTACGCACAGCGATTCCCCAGTTCGCTTTGACACGCGAGCTGTTAACGGTCAAAATTAATTGTGACTTGAGTCGCGAGGTCCCGAATATCGAGGCGCTGTTGCCCAAAAGTCCGGATGCGCAGGCGCTGGTCAAGCTCTATGAGCGGTATGGTTTTCGCTCTTGGTTACGCGAACTAACAGGGGAGCAAGAGCGTGTCCCGACGGGCGATACCCGTGTGCCAACCGAGGCCGCTAAGCCCGTCGCGCCTGAGCACAAACAGTATGAATTGGTGACGGATTGGGCGGCCTTGGACGCCTGGCTCGCTCGCGTCCGTGCGTCAGACTGTGTGGCGCTCGATACGGAAACGACGTCGCTTGAGGCGATGCAGGCGCGACTGGTGGGGATTTCCTTGTCCGTTGAGGCGGGAAGCGCATGCTACATCCCTGTCGGCCACCGCAGCACAGACTCCCACGTGCAACTCCCTAAACAAGACGTTCTTGAGCGTTTGAAGCCCTGGCTTGAGGATGCTCGGCCGACCAAGCTGCTTCATCACGCCAAGTACGACACCCATATCTTTGCCAACGAAGGCATAGACTTGCGGGGTGTGTCGGACGACACCATGTTGCAGGCCTATGTGTTGGAGTCGCATCGAGGCGTGGGCCTAGAGGAGCTGTGCCAGCGATATCTGGGCATCAAGGGTGTTTCCTACGAGGAAATTTGCGGTAAAGGGGCGCACCAAATCGGTTTTGATCAAGTCGACCTCGAGCGCGCGACCCAGTACGCTTGCGAAGATGCCGACTTTACCTTTCGTTTACATGCGGTGTTACGCCCCAATATCCTTCAGGAACCCAAGCTTGAATATGTCTACGCGCTGGAGATGCAAACCTCACGCGTCTTGTTTGAGATTGAGCGTACCGGTGTGGGGATCGACTCTGTCGAGCTAGGGCGACAAAGCCACGTGTTGGGACAAGAACTCCTGGAGCTCGAGCGCAAAGCGTACGAACTTGCGGGACAACCCTTTAATCTCAACTCCCCCAAACAATTAGGGGAAATTCTGTTTGGCAAGATGCAGTTGCCTGTCGTACGAAAAACCGCAGGCGGTGCCCCTTCGACCGACGAGGAAGTACTGTCGAAACTCGCCGAGGACTATCCCTTGCCTCAAGTGTTGCTCGAGTACCGAGGCCTTGCCAAGCTCAAATCCACGTATACCGACAAGCTGCCCAAGATGGTGAATCCCTCAACGGGGAGAGTGCATACCCATTACTCCCAAGCTTCGGTGATTACTGGACGTCTGGCATCGTCAGAGCCCAATTTGCAAAACATTCCGGTGCGCTCTGAGGCGGGTCGACGGGTGCGCGAGGCCTTTATCGCGACCAAGGGAAAAATAATCTCTGCAGACTATTCGCAAATCGAACTTCGCGTCATGGCGCACGTATCCAATGATGCGAATTTGCAAAAAGCCTTTGCTGCGGGTGAGGATATTCACCGTGCGACAGCCTCAGAGGTGTTTGGCGTGCCACTCCCAGAGGTGACCAGTGAGCAGCGACGGGCCGCCAAGGCAATTAATTTTGGTTTGATTTACGGCATGGGTGCTTTCGGATTGGCCAGCAACCTCGGCATTACCAGAGATGCCGCGCAGTCCTATATCGATCGTTATTTCACGCGCTATCCCGGCGTGGCGCAGTACATGGCCGAGACCAAAACGCTTGCGCATGCGCAGGGTTTTGTTGAAACGGTATTTGGCCGTCGTTTATGGCTGACAGATATCAATGCCGCTGGCGCGCGGAGAGCAGGTGCGGAACGTGCGGCGATCAATGCGCCGATGCAAGGAACAGCCGCCGATTTGATCAAACTCGCCATGGTCGCCGTACAACAATGGCTGCATGCGCAACAACTAAAGAGCAAGATCGTGATGCAAGTTCATGACGAACTCGTTTTGGATGTGCCTGATAATGAAATCGACTCAATCAAGCAAAATTTGCCTCGCTTGATGTGCGAGGTTGCAAGTTTGAAAGTTCCCTTGGTCGCGGAAGTGGGCGTTGGTCCCAACTGGGAACAAGCCCACTGACGCCTTAGCCTACAGGCATTTGTAGCAGCGCTTGAATGCGCGCAGGAATAGGGGGGTGCGTAGAAAATAACGCACCGATACCTTTGCGTCCCGAAATGCCCGAGGCTTCGAAGCTTTTGGGCAGATCACCAGGCTCTATGCCACCCAAGCGAGCCAGCGCACGGATCATGGGCTCACGTGAGCTCATCAGTTGCGCAGCCCCTGCGTCCGCACGGTATTCTCTTTGACGTGAAAACCAGGCCACGATCACACTGGCGAGAATGCCAAAGGCGATTTCACAAACAATGACGGTGATGTAGTAACCGGCGCCAAGGCCTTTGTCATTTTTGAGAAGCACACGATCAACAAAATAACCAACGATGCGGGCAAAAAACACCACAAAGGTGTTCACAACGCCTTGGATCAGGGTCAAGGTAATCATGTCACCATTGGCGATGTGGGCGACCTCGTGAGCAAGAACCGCAGAAATCTCCTCTTCGGTCATGCTGTCAAGCAGGCCTGTCGAGACCGCAACGAGCGAGTCATTACGAAAAGCGCCCGTGGCAAAAGCATTGGGCTCGCCTTCGTAAATGGCCACTTCGGGATGACCGATGCCGGCGCGGTCGGCCAGTTGATGGACGGTATCGACGAGCCATGCCTCGCGAGGGCCGCCTGGCGCTTGCGGGTCAATGACTTGGGCGCGCGTGCTCCATTTGGCCATTTTCTTACTAATCAGCAAGGAAATGATCGAGCCCGTAAAACCGACAATCAAGGAAAAGATCAGAAGCATCTGAACATTCAGGCCCTGATCGGTGATGAAGCGATTGACACCCAGAATGCTGAGCGTGACGCTCAATACCAACATGACTGCAAGGTTAGTCAGCAGAAATAAGACAATTCTTTTCATGTTTTTTGATGGACTCTATGTCAACGTTAAGGAGAAAAGCAATAACCAGTCGAGAGTGTAGCTGTGACCGTCAAGGATTTAAAGAGTTCCCTTAGAAAATAGCCTAGGAGGAATGATCTTTGAGTCCGAAATCCACAGCTTGTCGATACCATTCGTGAAAGTGCTGCATGCCGTCTTCCATCGGGGACTGGTAAGGACCTGTTTCGGAAACGCCTCGCTGCATCAGCGCCCGACGACCCGCATCCATACGTTCAGCGATTTCGTCATCCTCGATCGCGGTTTCCATATAGGCTTCGCGTTGCGCCTCGACAAACTCGCGTTCGAACAAGGCGATTTCCTCGGGGTAATAAAACTCGACAATATTGACCGTTTCCTGAGGGGATGTTGGATACAGCGTCGACAACACCAAGACGTGGGGGTAAAGCTCGATCATATGGGTTGGGAAATACGTCACCCAAACCGCGCCGAAATCAGGCGCACGTCCTTGACGGAATTGCATCAGTTTTTCATGCCATGTTTTGTAAGCAGGCGAACCAGGTTGTGACAGCGCTTGATGAACGCCGACACGCTGCATACTGTATTGCTGCGCAAATTCCCATGACAAGTCATCGCACGTTACAAAATGTCCCAAGCCAGGGTGGAAGGGCGCGACGTGATAGTCCTCGAGGTAGACTTCGATAAAGGTTTTCCAGTTGTAATGACACTGGTGTACCTCGACATGATCGAGTACGTAGTCGGAAAAGTCGAACTCAGGCCGTTTGAATAAATTGCCAATATCCGCCAAAGGATCTCTCGGACCTTCGAACAACAAACCGTGACATTCTTTGAGTGGAAAACGCTCCAAATTCAGACAAGGTTTGTCATCAAATTGAGGGGCGCCCAACAGCTGGCCTGTTTTGTCATAGGTCCATCGATGGAGAGGGCAGACGATATTTCCGCCAGTACCCACAAGATTGCCATGGGTATTGACATGGCCCGCGACATGACCCGTTTTTCCGCCGAGCATAAGTGCCTGGCGGTGACGGCAGACGTTGGAAAGTAACTCGATGCCATTTTCTGCGCGCACGAGTACGCGCCCATTATTTTCATGGGATAAACTGCGCCAGTCTCCAAGGTTGGGCACCCCTTTATGATGCCCAACGTATAGGGAGGACTGTTTAAAAATGCTAGCTTGCTCGCGGGCAAAAAGGGCTTCGTCAAAATACGCGTTGACGTCAAGCTGGGTGCGAGCTGGGGCTAAATGCCCCATCCGACCTATGTCGGTCATGATTCCCTCCGCACGGAAGCATGCCAGTGCGTTCAATATCGCTCTGGCGCGAAGAAAAATCGGATTGGCCGATCACCATAATAAAGACCCGATTGTAACCCAAGCAATCCCCCACCTAGTTGGCTTTGATCTCGTACAATGGGCATTATTTGTATTTGGACTCGCATTCAGATTTGCGGCGCGTAAATTAGTCTCCATTGGAGTTTCGTTTGAGTAAGCCCATCAAAGCACCCTCCCAGATCAGTGCACAGTCATCTTTGTCTGGAGAGATGCTGCCCCCAACAGACTTACCTCAGGATTTTGAAACGGCTCTCGCGCAGTTAGAGGAGATTGTTGCAAAAATGGAGTCTGGCGTCTTGCCGCTCGAGGAGTCTCTGGTCGCCTATCAGCGTGGCGTCGCGTTGACCCGTATCTGTCAAGAACGGTTAGCCCAAGCGGAGCAACAAATTAGTGTCCTAGAGGCCGGATTGCTGCGTCCTTTTGATGCAACGGACCGTCAAGCAGAATGAGTGTTGCCTTACCTTCATTCTCTACTTGGTTGAGTGCCCGTGCAGCCCATATCGAGGGTGTTCTGGACCGTGATATGCCTCGTGCGGCTCTTATCCCTGCGCGCTTGCATGATGCCATGCGTTACGCTGTGCTTGGTGGCGGCAAGCGGGTGCGCGCTGCCTTAGTCTACGCAGCCGGTTATGGTTGCGCCCCAGGTCACCAAGTCGAGCCCGCCATCGCGCGAGCCTTAGATTGCTGCGCGGCAGCTGTCGAACTGGTGCATGCGTATTCGCTCGTGCATGATGATTTACCTTGCATGGACAATGACACGCTTCGGCGAGGTCAACCGACGGTGCATGTTCAGTTCGATGAGGCCACCGCACTTTTGGCCGGCGATGCCTTGCAACCCTTGGCATTTGATTTCTTGGCGCAGATGCCCATCGAAGCTGAGCGGGTGGTCAAGGCTACTCAGGCTCTCGCGCTCGCGTCGGGCAGTCTTGGCATGGCGGGCGGGCAGGCGATTGATCTGGAAAGTGTTGGTCAGAGTCTCTCAATGGATGCTTTGCAGCAAATGCACCAACTTAAAACAGGGGCGTTATTGTCGGCGAGCGTGATGCTGGGTGGTCTTGCGGCCGGCGCTTCTGAGGCGCAACAGCAGGCCCTCAAGCACTTCGGGCTTGCCATGGGCTTGGCTTTTCAGGTGGTGGATGATGTCTTGGATGTGACCGCCGACTCCTCCACCTTGGGTAAAACACCCGGCAAGGATGCCGCAGCGAATAAGCCCACTTATGTCGCGTTGATGGGGCTTGAACAAGCACAGGGTTTTGCCAAAAAACTGCATCAGGATGCGATTCAGGCGATCGCTCCTTTGGGCGAGTCCGGGCAGTATTTGGCCGGATTAGCGGACTTTATTGTGTTGCGTGATCACTGACGAAAAAATGCATACAGATTTGCTTGATCGAATTCAACGACCCGCGGACCTCAAGGCCCTGGATCGCCGCGCGCTTAAACTGCTGGCCGACGAACTCCGTTCTTTTGTCCTGCAAAGCGTCTCGCGCACGGGCGGGCACTTGTCGTCCAACCTTGGCACGGTCGAGCTGACGATTGCGCTCCATCACGTCTACGATACGCCCCACGACCGCATTATTTGGGATGTCGGTCATCAGTCTTACCCACACAAGATTCTGACCGGACGCAAGGACGCCATGGGTTCACTGCGCCATTTTGGCGGAATCTCGGGTTTTCCCAAGCGCTCTGAGTCCGAATATGATGCGTTTGGTACTGCTCACTCCTCTACCTCGATTTCAGCTGCGCTTGGCATGGCCGTTGCGTCGCGCAATGCGGGCATCCCACGTCAGCACATCGCCGTGATCGGTGATGGCGCGATGAGTGCGGGCATGGCCTTCGAGGCGATGAATAACGCCGGTGTGACACCCGATATCAATTTGCTTGTGATTCTGAACGACAACGACATGTCGATTTCTCCGCCAGTCGGCGCGTTAAATCATTACTTTGCGAGACTGTTGTCAGGGCAGTTCTATGCCGCCGCTAAAAACGTGGGTCGTGCCGTTCTTCAGTATGTGCCGCCGGTGCTTGAGCTGGCTAGACGTCTCGAGGAGCACGCCAAGGGTATGGTCACGCCCGCGACGCTGTTCGAGGAAATGGGCTTTAACTACGTAGGGCCGATCGATGGTCATGATCTTGATGCGCTCGTGCCTACGTTGCAAAACATGCGCGCCCTCAAAGGTCCACAGTTTTTGCATGTCGTGACTAAAAAAGGGCAGGGCTACAAACTTGCCGAGGCTGACCCTGTGCTTTATCACGGCCCGGGTAAGTTCGATCCTGCGGTCGGTATCCAAAAATCAACTACCCCCCCAAAGGTCACCTATACACAAGTCTTTGGTCAATGGCTCTGTGACATGGCCGAGAGCGATCCTAGGCTCAATGGCATTACTCCCGCCATGCGCGAGGGCAGTGGCATGGTTGAGTTTGAGCGACGTTTTCCAACGCGTTATTTCGATGTGGGGATCGCAGAGCAACACGCAGTCACGTTCGCTGCGGGTATCGCCTGCGAGGGCCAAAAACCTGTTCTCGCCATTTATTCGACTTTTCTCCAGCGTGGCTATGATCAGCTGATCCACGATGTGGCATTGCAAAATCTGGATGTGACCTTCGCGCTTGATCGGGCTGGCTTGGTGGGGGCGGATGGCGCGACCCATGCGGGCAACTACGACATCGCGTTCTTGCGCTGCATTCCTAACATGGTGGTGGCGACGCCTTCAGATGAAAATGAAACGCGTTTGCTGCTCACAACCTGTTATCAATACCCAGGTCCGGCTTCAGTCCGTTACCCCCGAGGTTCCGGACCGGGCGTTGCGGTCGATGCCCGACTCGATAGCGTCCCCCTTGGACGCGGAGTTGTCCGTAGGCGCGGGGCGGGCGTCGCTATGCTCGTTTTCGGACCCCTTTTAGCCGCAGCTCTTAAGGCTGCTGATATCTTAAACTTGACCGTTGTGGATATGCGTTTTGTTAAACCCATGGATGTTGAGCTTGTGCTGAAAATGGCTGCCGAACATCCTCTTGGTCTTGTGACCCTCGAGGAAGGGTGCTTGATGGGAGGCGCTGGAAGTGCCGTTACTGAAACGCTTGCTGCGAACGCGATCGTGATGCCCATTTTGCATCTTGGTTTGCCGGATAGGTTTATTGATCACGGCGACCAAGGCACGTTGCTGGCCGGCGAGGGTCTCGATGCCACGGGCATAGAAAGTGCGATTCGTGCGCGCTATTTCGCGGGTTGATTTGCTTAAATGCGCTAAATGCGCGAAAATAATAGACTTTCTTGCTCGACCGACTCATTTTAGATTCGTTCTAGGTTTCGGCGGGCTGCTCCCGGCAAGAGGGTTTGACTCTCACCGGATATCCTTAGGAGTGCATTTCATGCGCCATTACGAAGTTGTTTTTATCGTTCACCCAGACCAAAGCGAGCAAGTGCCCGCGATGGTTGAGCGCTATCAAGCGCTTGTGACGACACAGGGTGGAAAAGTCCACCGCACCGAAGACTGGGGCCGACGCCAGCTGGCCTATCCTATCCAAAAACTCGTCAAAGCACACTACCTGTGCTTCAACATCGAGTGTGGCCAAACGACACTTGACGAGCTTGAGCACTCTTTCCGTTATAACGACGCCGTATTGCGTCACCTTGTCATCAAGACGAAGGCTGCTGAGACAGAGCCTTCCATCATGATGAAACAAGTCGAGCGCGAAGAGGCCCGTAAAGCATCCGCTGAATTAATACCTGACGACCTCGAGTAAATCGGAGTTGTCGTGGATCGGCCAGAGGTCAACGAGTTAGCAGTCAATCGGTTCGAACTGCAAGGCTTAATTTCTGAACTGTCTCCTTTGAGATATACGCCCGCAGGGGTTCCAGTTTTGGAGTTTTTACTTTCACATGAGTCCGAGGCGACTGAAGCAGGTCAACCCCGTCGCATCGCTCTGAGTTTGGTTGTTGTGGCGATGGGAGATTTGGCTCAGATGGCTGGCACGATGCGTTTAGGTTGCAAGGTCCGGCTTCAGGGTTTTCTGGCTCCGGTTCGTAAAGATTCTCAAAAATATCGGCTGCATGCGCAGCATATTCAACTAATTTGAACAAGGCATATCATGGCTTTCTTCGGTAAACGTAAAGAAAAAAAGAAGTTCACGCAACAGAACCCGCTTTTTAAGCGTCGTAAATTCTGCCGCTTCAGCGCTGCTAATGTTGATCAAATCGATTACAAAGATCTCGACACGCTGCGTGACTTCATCCAGGAAAACGGCAAGATCATTCCCGCGCGTTTGACTGGCACCAAAGCAATCTATCAGCGTCAGCTCGACTCAGCGATCAAGCGTGCGCGCTTCTTGGCTTTGCTGCCCTTCACTGATAACCATAACTGATCCCGGGGCACACTATGCAAATCATTCTGCTCGAAAAAGTCGTTAACGTTGGAAACCTCGGTGAAGTTGTTCGCGTGCGCGATGGCTATGCTCGTAACTTTCTGATTCCCCAGAAAAAAGCGCGTCGCGCGACCGAAGCCGCCCTCAAAGAGTTCGAAGCCCGTCGTGCTGAGCTTGAAAAAGCGCAAGCTGAAAAATTGGCGGCTTGCCAGGCTTTAGGCGAGCGTCTCGAAAGTTTCGCCTTGAGTATCAAGCAAAAAGCTGGGGTTGATGGTCGTTTGTTTGGTTCTGTGACCAATATGGATATTGCACAGGGTCTAGTCGCTGCTGGTTTCGTCGGTATCGAAAAGTCACAAATTCGTCTGCCTGAAGGTCCTCTGAAGGCTGTCGGTGAGACAGCTATTCAGATTTCGTTGCATCCAGACGTCGTGAGCAATATTACGGTTGTTGTAGTGGGTGATTTGGTCTGATTTAGACCTGTCGCACTTCACAAAAAGCCGGCTAATGCCGGCTTTTTTGTCTTGTGCGCCCAGCATGGGCGCACTCTTGCGGGTGCAAGTCCCGCCGTAAGTTGA
>JANQYI010000013.1:0-39883 GCA_030728985.1 Burkholderiaceae bacterium
GGGAAGAAGGTGATGTTGAAGGAGATCATGCTCATCCAAAAGTGCCACTTTCCAAGGCGCTCGTCGTACATGTAACCCGACCACTTGGGCAGCCAATAGTATGTACCCGCAAATAGCGCGAATAGGGAGCCTGCCACTAGCACATAGTGGAAGTGCGCCACCACGTAATACGTATCATGCACCTGAATATCGATCGGTGCCATGGACAAAATCAAACCTGTAAAGCCACCGATCGTAAACACAAAGATAAAACCAATCGCGAACAGCATGGGCGTTTCAAACGTCATGGAGCCGCGCCACATTGTGGCAACCCAGTTAAAAATCTTGACGCCTGTGGGGATCGAAATCAGCATAGTCGCGTACATGAAGTACAACTGTGCCGTGACAGGCATCCCCGTGGCAAACATGTGGTGGGCCCACACAATAAAGGACAGAATCGCAATAGATGCCGTCGCGTACACCATTGAGGCATAGCCAAAAAGTTGCTTGCGGGCAAAGGCCGGTACGATGGCAGAAACAATACCAAAGGCCGGCAAAATCATGATGTACACCTCAGGGTGCCCAAAGAACCAGAAGATGTGCTGGTACAAAACGGGATCACCACCGACTGCGGCGTTAAAAAAGCCCGTGCCAAAGTGACGGTCTGTTAGGATCATGGTGACAGCAGCTGCCAACACAGGCATCACTGCAATCAGCAAATAGGCTGTAATTAACCATGTCCAGCAAAACAAAGGCATCTTCATCAGCGTCATACCAGGCGCACGCATATTCAAAATCGTGACGACGATATTGATTGCGCCCATGATTGAAGAGGCACCCATAAGATGAATCGCAAAAATTGCGAAATCCATGCCGGGACCCATCTGAGAGGTTAGAGGCGCATACAACGTCCAGCCAGCTGCCGTAGCGCCACCGGGCACAAAAAACGAAGCTGTCAATAAAATTGCGGCAACCGGTAACAACCAGAAGCTAAAATTGTTCATCCTAGCAAAGGCCATGTCCGAAGCGCCAATTTGCAACGGCACCATCCAATTGGCAAAGCCAACAAAAGCCGGCATGATCGCGCCGAACACCATAATCAGACCATGCATGGTCGTGAACTGGTTAAAGAGCTCCGGGCGGAAAAACTGAATGCCAGGCTCGAACAATTCGGTGCGCAGTAGCAACGCTAACGCCCCGCCCTGAAGCAGCATGACGAACGAGAAAATCAAATACATCGTTCCGATGTCTTTGTGGTTAGTTGCATACAACCAACGACGCCAACCATGCATGGACGGACCGTGATCATGGTCGTGGTCGTGTGCTTGATCGTGGTCATGGCCGTGGCCACCGATGTGATCTGCTGGAATGCTACTCATGGCGAACTCCTATCCTGCTTGGGCCACTCTCTCTTTCTAAGTGAGAGCAGCGATCTATACGAATTGATCTGATTAAAATAACCAATACCGCCCACTAAACACTATCGCTTAACGCACTACCGCTTAACGAGCCGCCTTGATCTCAGCAGGCTTAATCACAGGGTCTTTCCCCTTGCCTGCATTCGTCCAAGAGGCTCGCGTATACGTAATAACCGATGCAATCTCAACGTCATTGAGCTTTGCAAAGGAAGCCATCGCTGTACCAGGCCTGCCTTTTAACAAAATTTCAATATTGGCGGCTTTGGGGCCCATTACCAGCGGGCTTGCATCTAGCGCGGGAAAAGCGCCCACAATACCTTTGCCGCTACCTGAGTGACATGCCACACAATTGGCGGCGTAAACTTTCTCACCGCGCGAAATCAACTCTGGCGCTGTCCATTCTTTAGCAGGATCGTCAGCGGCAGCCAGCAATAACTTCTTTTGCTCTGAGGCCCATTTAACGTAATCAGCCTCGGAAACCACCTTGACGACGATTGGCATGTAGGCGTGATCTTTACCACACAACTCGGTGCACTGACCGCGGAACTCACCGATCTTGTCGGCACGGAACCATGTATTACGAATAAAACCTGGAATTGCATCTTGTTTCACAGCCAGATCAGGCACCATCCAAGAATGGATCACGTCAGCAGCCGTTACGGCGACACGGATTTTTTTACCGACGGGCACAACCAGTGGATTATCCACTTCCATCAGGTAGAACGGGCCTTTAGGTTCTTTGTTCTCGATCTGCGCACGGGGCGTAGACAAATTAGAAAGTATTTTGACGCCCGTTGCAGGACCGTCTATGTATTCATAGCCCCATTTCCACTGATAGCCTGTGACCTTGACAGTTAGATCCGCTCCGCTTGTGTCTTTCATGGCCACAACGGTCCGAGTTGCAGGCAACGCCATCGCGATCACGATCAAGAAAGGAATAACCGTCCAAGCAACTTCGACGCCCATGTGCTCGTGGAACGTGGCGGGCTTGGCGCCCCGTGATTTGCGGTGCGCCCAGATTGAGTAAAACATGACACCAAACACCGCTACGAAGATCACCAAACAAATGATCAACATAAACCAATGCAGCCAGACCACATCGCGGGCGATCTGGTTCACTCCCTCAGGGAGATTGAGCTGATTGACGCGCGGCCCACCGGGCATATCTTGAACTTGTGCACTCGAAATGCCTGCGAAAAGCATGGCACAGGCGCCCAGTAACCCTCTCAACTTCTTCATGCTGACCTCTAAAACACAACGCACGTAAGTGAATCAAACAATGCCAAATTGGAGTTTAGCTTTCTGCCGATCACTTTGAGCAGAATTATTGTATGGCTATTCAAAACGGAAACCCGAAATGAACTAGCAAGTATCGCAAAGAAACGGTAATTGTATCGCAGGCTTGCCTTGCGTGCTGCACTACAATATCTTCACCTTATCAGGCGTATGCTCTACATGCAAAAATCAGCGTTTTTTTTCAATCGTCTCAACCTTCAAACCCTTCTCACGGGGTTTCTTAAGCGTGCCAACCAAGAACCTAGCGCAGGCTCTTTACCCCTTTTTATTGGGGGTCAGCGCTGCGGCTGGCTCTTTCCAGGTGCGGCCGAGGCACTTTCGAGTTTGAGTGGCGTGCGTCTTGACGCCGCTGCGGCCCATTTCGGAGACAACCTGCCCCATGGTGAACCACTGGACGCCTGTCTCGCCGACATTGCCTCTACCCTTAAAGCCGCAGGTTGCACGCCCGGCTGGCGCAATGAACTGCTGGATGTCTGGACGGCTCCCGCACATCAGACTGACGCCCCCCCTGCGAGAGTGGGTGCCATCGAGCGTGGCGTGATGCGTCCTCTGGGGCTTACCACGCGAGCGGTCCACCTAAGCGGTTGGTCCAAAGACGGCCGGCTCTGGGTGGCGCGGCGCTCCCTTACCAAAGCCACCGACCCAGGGATGTGGGATACCCTTGTGGGTGGGCTGGTGGGCAACCTCGAAGACCCCGACCTCGCGCTCGTGCGCGAATCCGACGAAGAAGCCGGCTTAGATGCCCCCGACATCGTGACACGTACACCCCTAAGAACGATCGCGCACATGCGACGTCAGCTACCCGAAGGTTTTCAAACTGAGGCCGTACTGACCTCCGAATGCGTGCTCCCAGGTCATGTTGTTCCACACAATCGCGACGGGGAAGTGATGGACATTCAGCTTCTCGATACGACAACCCTATATCAAATGCTTAAAGAGGACGCATTTACGCTTGAGGCATCGATTGTAATTACTGAGGATCTTTGGCAACGGACTCAGCATTAGTCTGCTGGGCACGCCAAACTTCAAGCGCACGCATCCGTTGACTTGCAACCAGTTCAATCGCGACCTTGATGGTGGCATCCTGCTTGAGTAGCACATCAAAATCTTTCGCGGGCAAGCACAAGACCTTGCTGTAGCCAAGTGACCGCACCTCAAAGTCCTCGGGTACATCGTGATCGAGTAAGTACATTTCACCAAAAAACTCACCCGACCCGAGTTCGACGTGGGTCCCGTCCGGCAACAATATGGTCACCGCCCCTGATGCCACAATATAGAGACCAAAAGGAGGCACTTTTTTACCCCAAATCAATTGATCAGGCAAAAACAGGCGTGGCTTTAGCATCCGAGTGACTGACCGCTGCGCCTCAGCAGGCAAGCCAGTCAGCAGGGGAACACGCGAGACAAGCTCAGCAGAACCCATCTCTATGTCCAGCGGCGCATCTTTATCTAAAAAGGCCCAGCGCTTTGTCACTTGATCCGATAGGCTTTCAAATACTTCCCCGCTTATTAGTGATTGATCAAACATCTCTCCATAGCGCTCGCGCTCAAGCCGCCTCGCAATTCGTCCGAGATAATGTTCTTGCATCCACAAGGAGTAGCTTGGATACTGAAGCTCAAGAGCATGAAGTGCCTCTCGAATCATCGACAGTCGTTGAGCGTGCAACGCACTGATCTTTTCGCTCGCCTCGGCACCTAAAATTTCGGGTAATTTTTGGGCAATGAAATCCAAGAGTTGTTGAGAAATGGAACGCATACACATCAGTGCAACAAAGCGTTGACTCAATTCATACGCAAGCCACCGTTGCACCCCAAATATTTCATACACCCGCATCGCCTGCCTAAAACGCCGAGGGTAACGCATGGAGCGGGCCGTGCTCGACTCAAACCCCCTCACACCCCGCACGCGAACGGACTCTTCCAGGCGCTCAGCCCGACCCAGCAAACGCTCCGCCATATTGCGATCGATGATCTGGTGTTTCAAGACATCAAAATACCGCTCGTATTCCTGTCTTGCGAGAATCGTGAGGCCAAGATCAATGCGCTCTTTGATTGAAAAATGCTCGATATGAAGCTCACTACCTTCATCGATACTTTTATTAAAAGCTGTATACACGCGATCACGTGCGACACCAGAGACTTGTTCAGAGCGTGCGATTTCATCGGTCTCTTGTTGAATCATCGCCGTGGCGACAATTACCGCCTGATTTCTCAAGGCACGCTCTTTTTTCGTCAATAAATTCAGCCCGAGCATCTTGATCATGGGCTGCAAAGAGAGTCCATTGATGAAAAGGGTTGCCAGCACAAAACCCGTGACGGTAATTGCGATGAATTCTCGTGCCTCCGCAGGCAAATTTGTTCGCTCTGTGACGGCGAGGGCAAGTGCCAGGGACAATGCGCCTCGAAGCCCGCCCCACCATAACACCACCCCGAATCGCGTACCGATGCGGGCGCCGATGCCTGAGAAAGAAAGTACCGGAACCAAACCAAACACAACGATCGCGCGCGCTAAAAGCGTCGCGGCAAACACGAGGAAAACATAAAAAAGATGTATCCATGTTGCGTTTTCCATGACCTTGGGAATCAGCATCGCGGCAAACAAAAAAACCAGCGAATTCGCCCAAAAGCCAAACTGGTGCCAAGATTGAGAGAGGGTGGTAAAGGTGGTCGGTGCCATCCGCGTGCGGCCTGTTGAGCCGACAACCAAGCCCGCCACGACTGTGGCCACCACGCCAGAAACATGAAGATAATGTTCTGAAATAAAATAAGACAGATATGCAACCGAAATTGTCAAAGAAATCTCAGCCGTGGGCCAACCGCGCAACAATGGAAAAGACAAGCACGCCAAACGAGCCAAAACGAATCCCGTCAGTCCGCCGCCTAAAAAAAGATAAAGAAAGTTTTGCGAAAGCGCGCCTAAACTCAACTCTGCCGTATGGGACAAAACACCCATGAGGGCCGCATACAACGCGATCGCCGCCGCGTCGTTTAACAAGCTTTCGCCCTCAACGAGGGTGTTGAGTCTTGCGGGCGCGCCAACCTCTTTGAAAATTCCGATCACAGCCGCGGGGTCAGTCGTCGCCACAATCGAGCCCAGTAGCAAACACACCACTAGACTAAAGCCCGAAACCTGCGCCAAGATCACCCCAACAAAGACGGTACTGACCAACACAGCGACTACGGCCATCATTAAAATAGGACCCAAATCGTCGAGCAACCTGCGAACATTCATTGCCAAGGCCGCTTCAAACAACAAGATTGGCAGAAACACCACCAAAAAAGTTTCTGAAGATATTTCAAACGTACTCAGAATAGTCAGAAATTCGCCAAGCACGGGCGGTGCCCACTGATGAACGTGGGAGACATAGCCCAACACACAGCCTGCGATCGCTAGAAATACCGAGTACGGGAGCTTGACGCGTCCGGCAAGAGGCGGCATGAAACACACAAGCGCCAAGAGGCCCGTGAGTCCAAACACAAAGGAATTGATATCCATACCACTCGGTTCCGAAGAGGCGGCAGGCAAGACCTACCGATAGAACCTTATGGTACGTGAAGTTGACGGATATTGACTTTAGTTCGTCAATGCCAAGCGCATTTTTTTCATCGCAGCGACTTCGATCTGACGAATCCGCTCGGCTGAAACGCCAAACTCCTCTGCCAACTCATGCAGCGTCGCGCCACTGTCATCCTGCAGCCATCGGGCTTGAACAATGCGTCTTGATCGCGGATCAAGCGTGTCCAAGGCACGGTCCAGTCCTGCGCCGCGCATCAGATCTTCTGCCCTGCGCTCAAGCACCTGTGTTGGGTCTTCATGTCCCTCATCGGACAAATATGCAATTGGGGAGTACGCATCTTCGTCGTCGTCTTGGTTTTCAAGCGACATTTCACGGCCAGAGAGGCGAACCTCCATCTCACGGACATCTTCCGTTCGAACATTTAAATGCGCCGCGATCTCGTCCACCTGCTTGGAGTCAAGCGTCTGACCGTCAGGGCGCATGCTGCGCAAGTTAAAAAACAATTTGCGCTGCGCTTTTGTGGTCGCAACCTTGACCATGCGCCAATTGCGCACGATGTATTCATGAATTTCAGCTTTGATCCAATGCACGGCGAATGAGACGAGCCTCACGCCCCGCTCCGGATCGAAGCGCTTGACAGCCTTCATCAAGCCGACATTGCCTTCCTGAATCAGATCCGCATGAGGTAAGCCATAGCCAAGATATTGGCGCGCCACCGAGACAACCAAGCGCAAGTGCGAAAGCACAAGCTCTCGCGCTGCCGCGATATCCTCATCGTCACGCAAGCGACGGGCAAGACCCATTTCCTGCTCCGGTGTCAGCACGGGCAAGCGGTTTACCGTCGAAATATAGGCCTCAATCGTTCCAAGCGAGCCTGGATTCGAAATTGCCATTGCGATTTGACTAGGTTGCAAGGTCAAAGCTGCCGAATTTGTCATAAAAAAAGACTCCTTTTTCCGAGGCGCCATCCAAGCACTTATTTTAGCACTCGTGCGCTGCGAGTGCCAATATGACGGTTTTCATCGACGAAAGTTCCGCATTACTCTTCAGAGTGTTAATCTGAGAGTCGCTTTTCAGGCAGTTTTTTAGCCTGAGGCGGTTTTGTTTTCCCTGGATTCGGGTATGTCCGACTTAGTCAAGTTTTTGTCCAAAATATTGCTTGCCTGCCTGCTCATTATTGCTGTGGGCTGGTCGACTTACATCGGCGTACGCTATTACCACGCCGAACAGGTTGCTTATCGATGGATTTCAGGTCTTGCGGCTAAACAAGCCGAATGGGAAAAGAAAATCTCGGCGCAAGGTGGAAATACCCTGACCGGTTTTTCCACGCCTGATCAGCCCCGCCCGGTTCAGGGCTTAGAAGGTAAATTCGCTGGATTGACCTACGATCCGCTACAAAAGCGACTTTGGGGGGTCATTAATAAGCCAACCGCCATCGTTGCGCTGTCCACCGACGGACAACTATTGGGTACGTATCCCGTCAAGGGGATGTCGGATATCAATGCTATCGCCTGGATGGGCGGCAATCGCTTAGCGCTTGTCAATGGCAAGCGTAATCGCGTTGTTTTGACAGAGATCCCTTCTACACCCCAAGCCCTAGATGTCACTCGCGCTTTTTCTCTTCTTTTGCGTTTTGGAGAGGGTGAGGACGCCAACCAAGGTTTCAACGGTTTGGGTTATGACCTCAAGCGCGACCGCCTTTACATTGCAAAAGAACACAGTCCCCGATCTCTTTATCGCTTGAGCGGACTGAATTATCTTCAAGCGCCCGACTCTCGTGGCTTGCGTATTGAGAACATCAGTTTCTGGTTGGATGACGTCCCTTTTGCGACTGACCTCTCTTCTGTTGAGGCCGACCCTGTGAACGGACGTGTTTTTTTGTTGAGCGAGGAGTCACAGATGATCGTTCAGCTTGACGGTGACTCGGGAGAAGGGCGCGGTATGTTGTCTCTTTCACCGAAGGGTGCCAAGCCAATGCCTCGCCCAGAAGGTATCGCCACGGACAATGCCGGCAATTTGTACATCGTCAGCGAGCCTAATCTTTTTTACAAGCTTAATAAGCCCTGATCGAGGGCTTTTAATTTATGGCCCGACAACCCCGTCTCTATGCCAAGGGATATGCGCAGCTTGTTTCCATTCACTTTTCTGAAGCCGTCCAGCGCGCCCCTGCAGCCTCTCCCGACCAACGTTACAAGAACCTCACAGCTTGGTTAGGCGACTCTTCGCTGGCTTGCAACACAGTGATTCATGGTTGGGCCATCACTGCGCACGTCATCAACATCTTGGCGACACCTACAGACAATACGGGTCTACCCTCTTTGGTTCAGGCGCTGGGTCGCAAGCTAGCCGCACAGCTCAAACTTGGTCACGTTTTTTCTGGTCGCTATCACGCGATGATCCCTCAGCCAGGTGCTTGGGTTCTCCCTGCGCTGGTCTGGCTTGAACAGCAACCCGTCCGCGAGCGCTTGGTCGAGCAGGCTGAATCATGGCCATGGTCATCGGCCCAAACTCATGCGGGCACTCTTGGCCAAGCGCCTGCATGGTTGCAACCACATTCTGACTATTGGCTCTGCGGCAACACTCCTTTCGACCGTCAGGCCAATTATCGTCAGAAACTCGCCGACGGCTTACCCGCGACGTCGGACCAACGTATTGCTTTTTGCCTGAACGGCCAATGGGCGCTTGGGAATGCGTCATTCATTCAAGAACTACAAACACTTACTTCGCGCCGGGTGAGCCCAGGGATACGAGGTCGTCCTAAAAAGACCTGATCTGTCCCCATTTATTTCAAGCGTTTCTTATGCTTCTCTTTAATTAGGGACGCACCCTTATTTATTTTGTTGCGTCGTGTAAATTTCAAGGGTATTGTTACGCTCTTGCGCTGCAACATGGCAGTACAGTTCCTGGAGCACGATATGTCAACATTCCCTCTTCATTTTCAACCTGCAGCATCCGCAAAGGCTTCACCATTGCCTGTTGCAGGTATTCCAAAGGCCCAGGGACTTTACAACCCAGCGCAAGAGCATGATGCCTGTGGTGTTGGTTTTGTCGCGCACATCAAGGGACAAAAAAGTCACGCCATCATTGAGCAAGGCCTCAAAATACTTGAGAACCTCGATCACCGTGGCGCCGTCGGCGCCGATAAACTCATGGGAGATGGCGCAGGTATCCTGATACAGATACCCGATGCGTATTATCGAGAGGATCTCGCCAAACATGGGATTACGCTTCCCGCGCCTGGTGAATACGGTGTGGCGATGGTGTTCTTACCTAAAGAGATCGCCTCGCGTCTTGCTTGTGAACAAGAACTCGAGCGCTCCGTGCGCGCCGAAGGGCAAGTAGTTCTTGGCTGGCGCGATGTTCCAGTCGACGCAGAAATGCCGATGTCACCCACCGTGCGCGCCTGCGAACCCGTTATCCGCCAACTCTTTATTGGCCGCGGTGCCGACGTGATGGTTCCTGACGCATTAGAGCGTAAGCTTTATGTCATTCGCAAGACCGCCAGCCATGCCATTCAGGCGATGGGCCTCGCCCACGGCAAAGAGTACTTCGTCCCCTCGGCCTCGGTGCGCACCATCGTCTACAAAGGCCTCCTTCTCGCAGACCAAGTTGGGGTTTATTACCGCGATTTAGCAGATCCGAGAGCGGTATCGGCCGTTGCTCTGGTACACCAGCGGTTTTCCACGAATACCTTTCCCGCGTGGCCGCTCGCCCACCCCTACCGCATGATCGCCCACAATGGCGAAATCAACACCGTAAAAGGCAACTTCAACTGGCTGCGCGCCCGCGAAGGCATGATGCAATCTGCCGTGCTGGGTGACGATCTCAAAAAGCTCTATCCAATCGTCTACGAAGGTCAATCTGACACGGCGACCTTTGATAACTGTCTGGAGTTGCTGGTGAACTCGGGCTATTCCCTGGCCCACGCCATGATGATGATGATCCCGGAAGCGTGGGAACAACATACCCACATGGATCCAAGCCGCCGTGCCTTCTACGAGTACCACGCAGCCATGATGGAACCCTGGGACGGCCCTGCCGCAGTAGCCTTTACCGACGGTCGCCAGATCGGTGCGACCCTGGATCGCAATGGCCTTCGCCCCGCACGCTATTTGATCACAGATGATGACATGGTCATTATGGCGTCCGAAGCCGGCACCCTGCCCATTCCTGAAAATAAAATTGTCAAAAAATGGCGCCTACAGCCCGGCAAAATGTTCTTGATCGATCTTGAGCAAGGTCGCATCATCGACGACGCTGAAATCAAGTCTCAACTCGCCAACTCCCGGCCCTACCGCCAGTGGATCGATCGTCTGCGTGTCAAGCTCGAGTCCTTGCCCTCGCCTGCAACTCAACATCTACCGTCCGTGACAACTAGTTTGCTTGATCGCCAGCAAGCATTTGGGTGGACGCAGGAAGACTTCAAATTTATTCTTGATGTGATGGCTGAAACAGGCGAAGAGGCGATTGGCTCGATGGGCAATGATGCGCCACTCGCCGTCTTGTCAAACCGCGCCAAATCTTTTTACAACTATTTTCGCCAACTCTTTGCGCAGGTCACGAATCCACCCATTGACCCCATCCGCGAGCAAATGGTGATGTCCTTGGTTTCCTTCATTGGCCCCAAGCCAAATCTTTTGGATATCAACAACGTCAACCCGCCACTCCGCCTCGAAGTCAACCAGCCTGTGCTCGACGACAAAGAGATGGCCAGGATTCGCGGCATCTCCGAATTGACGGGCAACAAATTCCGCAGCTTCGAACTCAACATAAGCTATCCCGCTGCCTGGGGTCCGGACGGCATCGAAGCACGCCTCGCCGCACTTTGCGCACGGGCGGTTGATGCCGTTAAAAGCGGCTATACCGTACTGATTTTGACTGACAGAAATGTCGATCGCGATCATGTCGCTATTCCGGCCTTGCTCGCAACGTCGGCGATCCATCAGCACTTGATCCGGGAAGGCCTTCGCACCAATACGGGTCTGGTCGTTGAAACAGGCTCTGCTCGCGAAGTTCACCACTTCGCTCTGCTTGGCGGCTATGGCGCCGAAGCCATACATCCATTTCTCGCGATCGAGAGTATTGCCTCTATCAGCAAGGACAATGAGAAAGCCATTAAAAATTACGTCAAGGCCATCGGTAAGGGCTTGAACAAAGTGATGTCTAAAATGGGCATTTCTACTTACATGTCTTACTGCGGCGCACAGATTTTCGAAGCTGTGGGCTTGCGCACAGATCTGGTCAACAAATATTTTTCAGGGACGGCCAGTACGATCGAAGGCATTGGTATTTTCGAAGTCGCCGAAGAAGCACTCCGCACGCATCGCGCTGCGTTCAGTAACGACCCCGTCTTGGCGAATGCGCTTGAAACAGGGGGAGAGTATGCCTTCCGCGTGCGCGGCGAAGACCATATGTGGACGCCTGACTCCATCGCCAAACTACAACACGCGACCCGCGATAACAACTATCGTACTTACAAAGAGTATGCGCAACTCATCAATGACCAAAGTCGGCGTCATATGACCTTGCGTGGTCTATTCGAGTTCAAGGTTGATCCCGCGCGCGCGATTTCTCTTGAGCAAGTCGAGCCCGCAAAAGAAATCGTCAAGCGCTTTGCGACGGGTGCGATGTCTCTTGGCTCGATCTCGACAGAAGCACATTCCGTATTGGCTGTTGCCATGAACCGTATTGGCGGAAAGTCCAATACCGGCGAAGGCGGCGAAGACGAGTTGCGCTATCGCAGCGAGCTGCGTACCGGCAAAAGCGGGATCAAAGCAGGCGCGACCTTGGCAAGCGAGCTCGGTGCGGATCGTATCGCCGCCGACGTTCCGCTGCAAGCGGGCGACTCCATGCGCTCCAAGATCAAGCAGGTCGCCTCAGGTCGCTTCGGTGTGAGCGCCGAATACCTCTCGAGCGCAGACCAGATCCAGATCAAAATGGCGCAAGGCGCTAAGCCTGGCGAAGGCGGTCAGCTGCCCGGCCATAAGGTCTCGGAATACATCGCTAAACTTCGTTGTTCGGTACCGGGCGTGGGACTGATTTCCCCTCCCCCCCACCATGACATCTACTCGATCGAGGATTTGGCACAACTCATTCACGATCTCAAAAACGTCAACGATCGCGCTTCGATCTCCGTCAAGCTTGTTTCTGAAGTCGGTGTCGGCACCGTTGCCGCTGGCGTAGCAAAAGCCAAGGCTGATCATGTCACGATCTCCGGACATGATGGTGGCACAGGCGCATCGCCTGTTTCCTCCATCAAGCATGCCGGCACACCCTGGGAACTCGGCCTGGCCGAAACCCAACAGACCTTGATGCTTAACCAATTGCGCAGTCGCATTCGCGTACAAGCCGACGGTCAGATGAAAACAGGGCGCGACGTTGTCATTGGCGCACTGCTTGGTGCGGACGAATTCGGCTTTGCAACGGCACCTCTGGTTGTTGAGGGTTGCATCATGATGCGCAAGTGTCACCTCAACACTTGTCCTGTTGGGGTGGCTACGCAAGATCCCGTCCTGCGTCAAAAATTCCAGGGCAAGCCTGAACATGTCGTCAACTATTTCTTCTTTGTCGCCGAAGAAGTCCGTGAAATCATGGCACAACTTGGCATCAGCAGCTTCGATGAGCTCGTTGGCCGTGTCGACCTGCTCGATACCCGCTCTGGAATCGAACACTGGAAAGCCCACGGTTTGGATTTCTCACGCGTGTTTTATCAACCCACTACAGACAGCCCTCGCAGACACACCGAGGGTCAGGATCACGGTCTCGATGTCGCGCTCGATCATCAACTCATCGAGCGCAGCCTGCCGGCGCTTGAGCGTGGTGAAAAAGTCTCCTTTATTGTGCCGGTTCGTAACCGCAACCGCACCATAGGCGCCATGCTATCGGGTCGCATCGCTTCGCGTTATGGCGATGAGGGCTTGCCTGACGATACGATTCACATTCAGTGCAACGGCACAGCCGGCCAGAGCTTTGGTGCCTTTTTGGCACGCGGGATCACACTGGACCTCGTGGGTGAAGCCAACGACTACGTCGGCAAAGGTCTCTCGGGCGGCCGGATTATCGTTCGCTCACCAAACGACTTCCGCGGCTTCGGTCCAGATCACATTATTGTTGGAAATACCGTCTTGTACGGCGCCACTTCGGGGGAGGCCTACTTCAACGGCGTGGGCGGAGAACGCTTTGCCGTGCGCAACTCTGGTGCCGCTGCAGTCGTTGAGGGCACGGGCGACCACGGCTGCGAATACATGACGGGAGGCACCGTTGTCGTGCTGGGCGAGACCGGCCGTAACTTTGCCGCGGGCATGTCTGGTGGCGTCGCGTACGTCTGGGATCCAGAGGGCACGTTCGCCGAGCGTTGCAACATGTCAATGGTTGCGATTGAACCCGTACTTTCAACAGCCGCGCAATCAAAAGAACAGGGCATTGATGTTTGGCACAGCATGGCGCGCGGCGGTGAGCGCGAGACCGACGAGGTGATTTTGAAACGTCTCGTAGAAAATCATTTCCGCTATACCGGTAGTTTCCGTGCGCGCGATCTCGTCAGCAACTGGGACGGTGCACGCGGCAAATTCATCAAAATCATGCCTGTCGACTACAAGCGCGCCCTGGGCGAAATGTGGCGCGCTGCCAACCCTCAGCCCAAAGCCGCTTAAGGAATCATCATGGGAAAAATTACTGGATTTCTCGAAGTCAAACGCTTACAAGAGGCTTCCGAGCCACCCGCAAATCGACTCAAGCATTGGAAAGAGTTCGTGCTGCATCTGAGCGACGAGCAAGCCGGAAAACAAGCTGCGCGTTGCATGGACTGCGGTATTCCTTTTTGCAATAACGGCTGCCCTGTCAACAACATCATTCCTGATTGGAATGATCTGGTGTTTCGCCAAAACTGGCGTGGCGCCTTGGATGTTTTGCATTCGACCAACAACTTTCCTGAGTTCACAGGTCGAATTTGTCCTGCACCTTGCGAGGCTGCTTGCACGCTCAATATCAATGACGATGCCGTCGGTATCAAGTCTATCGAGCACGCCATCATCGATAAGGGTTGGGAAGAAGGTTGGGTCACTCCCCAAATTCCCGCACAAAAAACAGGCAAAAAAGTCGCCGTGATTGGTTCGGGCCCTGCAGGCTTGGCCTGCGCTCAGCAATTGGCGCGCGTCGGACACGATGTGACCGTTTTCGAAAAGAACGACCGCATCGGCGGCTTGTTGCGCTATGGCATTCCTGACTTCAAACTAGAAAAGCATCTCATCGATCAGCGTATTGCACAAATGGAAGCTGAAGGCGTGACCTTCAAGGCCTCGCATTACGTTGGTCAAGCCGGCGATGCGCCTGAAAAAGGCCTCACAGTCAAAACACCCGAAGCACTTAAAAAAGAGTTTGATGCGATCGTCCTGACAGGCGGATGTGAAACACCGCGCGATTTGCCTATCCCTGGCCGTGAACTTGATGGTGTGATGTATGCCATGGACTTTTTACGCCCCCAAAACAAAGTGGTTGCTGGCGACAAACTAAGCAGTCAAGTCCTGGCAAAAGGCAAGCATGTCGTGGTCATCGGTGGTGGTGATACAGGTTCGGACTGCGTGGGAACGAGCAACCGCCATGGCGCCAAATCCGTCACCCAAATTGAACTGATGCCCCGTCCCCCTGAAAATGAAAACAAAGCCATGACCTGGCCCTATTGGCCCGCCAAGCTGCGTACTTCCTCTTCACACGAAGAGGGCGCTGAGCGTGACTGGGCCATCACCAGCAAGTCTCTCGCAGGTAAAAACGGTAAGCTTGAAAAACTCGTCGCCGCGCGCGTCGAATGGGTCAAAGACGAAACGACCGGTCAAATGCGCATGCAAGAAATTAAAGGCTCTGAATTCGATATTCAAGCCGACCTCGTGTTGTTGGCAATGGGTTTCGTTGCCCCAGTCAGCAATGTGTTGACCGCCTTTGGCATTGACCAAGATCCTCGCGGAAACGCACGGGCCAATACCGATGACTACAGGAGCAATGTCGACAAGGTCTTTGCCGCTGGAGATATGCGACGCGGTCAGTCACTCGTCGTGTGGGCAATTCGCGAAGGGCGACAATGCGCGCGCTCTGTTGACGAGTTTCTGATGGGCTCGAGCGAACTGCCACGCTAAGTTTGTCAAAGGACTTTATTCGGTTAGATAAAGTCCTCGTCATTCAGGCACGATTTAGGGCTCAGGGCGTTACAATGTTAAGTCCCGGCAAACCTTTGCCTGCCTTGGCTTTGTTGGCCATGACCTAAACGGTTCTCGATGCCCTCGCTTTCAACCGCTCCAGATGACTTAGTGCTGCGCCTGTCAGGCGTGGCATTGGGCTATGGAGATGTCAGTATCCTGCGCGACATCTCCCTGGACGTTCGGCGCGGTCAAGTTGTCGCCTTGATGGGCGGTTCAGGGTCGGGCAAAACCACGCTGCTCCGCGCCGCGACAGGTCAAATAAAGGCACAAGCAGGGTGCGTCACCTTATTTGACCAGGATCTAAGCAAAGTCAGCGGTCCTGCGCTTCAGGCACTGAGACAAAAAATGGGCGTGCTGTTTCAGCAAGGCGCTCTTTTTACCGACCTCAATGTCTTTGAAAACGTAGCCTTCCCTTTACGGGAGCATGCGAAGCTCTCTCCTACTGAGCTTCTCGCCCGTGTTCTCGACACGCTCGAAGCCGTTGGTTTGCGTGCCGCGGCGCATTTGCGCGTCTCTGAAATCTCTGGCGGGATGGCGCGCCGCGTCGCACTCGCGCGCGCAGTTGTTCTTGAGCCCGAACTTGTTTTATATGACGAACCTTTTGCCGGACTTGACCCGATCTCCTTGGGCATTACGGCTCGCCTGATCCGCAACCTCTCAGACAGACTAGGCTGCGCTTCTGTGGTGATTACTCACGACATTACAGAGTCATTTGCGATCGCAGACCATGTCTATCTGGTGGGTCAGGGTGTCATCAAGGCACATGGCACGCCCAAAACCCTTGTCACCTCGACTGACCCTTACGTCCAACAGTTCCTCAAAGGTCAGCCCGACGGACCCGTCCCGTTTGACTACCCCGGCACACCCAAGTTCGAGGCGTGGCTTTTAAACCAAGAGGGCAAGAAATGAGCGTGAATACCACTCTCGTCTCCCTTGGTCGCGGCGTACGAACGCGTGTCAGTGGTCTCGGGACGTTTGCACGTTTTTTCTGGCTACTCCTTCGGCGCAGCAGCATCGTTTTTTCTCGTCCTCGCTTGGTATCGCAACAAATACACTTTATCGGCAACTACTCCCTGCTGATCATCGCCGTATCCGGGCTGTTTGTCGGCTTTGTCCTCGGCCTGCAGGGCTACTACACGCTCAATCGCTACGGCTCTGAAGAAGCACTCGGCCTACTTGTGGCGCTTTCCCTGACCCGCGAACTAGGACCCGTTGTCACAGCTCTTTTGTTTGCGGGGCGTGCGGGCACCTCATTGACCGCCGAAATAGGCTTAATGAAGGCGGGCGAGCAACTGGCGGCAATGGAGGTGATGGCTGTCGACCCTGTTCGCCGCGTATTGGCTCCGCGTTTTTGGGGTGGCGTGATCGCCATGCCGATTTTGGCGGCTGTTTTTTCGATGGTAGGCATTTTAGGGGGCTGGGTCGTTGGCGTGCTGATGATCGGCATTGATACCGGCGCTTTCTGGTCCCAAATGCAAAGCGGTGTCGATGTTTGGAAAGACATTATGAATGGTGTGATTAAAAGTGTGGTGTTTGGTGTAGCAGTGACGTTGATCGCTCTTTATGAAGGTTGGCAGTGCCGCCCAACGCCCGAAGGGGTCGCACGCGCAACAACCCGCACCGTAGTCGCTGGCTCGCTGGCGGTATTGGGACTTGATTTTCTTCTGACGGCCTTGATGTTCAGCAACTGATATTGGAATAGAAATGTCTACTGAAAAAACAGACTGGTGGGTGGGGTTATTCGTGCTGCTCGGTGCAGTTGCGTTGGCCTTTTTAGCGCTACGCGCGGCGAACCTCAGCAGTTTTTCCTTTGCGCCAACCTACACGCTCTCGGCTCAGTTCGATAACATCGGCGGACTCAAAGTCAGAGCCCCGGTCAAGAGTGCGGGCGTCGTTGTTGGGCGCGTATCCTCCATCTCCCTGGACACCAAAACGTATCAGGCTGTTGTGCGACTCGATATGGAAAAGGGTTTCTTATTTCCTCTTGACTCATCGGCCAAGATTTTGACCTCTGGCTTGCTGGGGGAACAATATATTGGTCTCGAAGCGGGTGGCGATGAAACCGACCTTGCTAACAACGGCGTCATTTTATATACCCAAAGTGCTATTGTTCTTGAGAGCTTAATTAGTCAATTTCTCTTTAACACTGCCGAAAAGCAGGGCAGCGAAGCGACGACTTCAAGTGCCTCCGGCGCGCCCAAACAATGATCATGGCTTGATTAATGAATCCCACCCCTCTTTCTATTTCTAAATTACTACTGATTGGACTATTCGCTGTCCTAGGTGGCTGTGCGACCCAACCAGTCAAAACTCCTATCGCGGCCGACCCTTGGGAGAGCTCTAATCGAGCGGTTTTTCAATTCAACGACACCGTCGACAAAGCTATTTTCAAACCTGTCGCACAAGCGTACGCCTTCATCACACCTCAACCTGTCAGAAGCTGTATCCGTAATATTTTCCTCAATATTGGCGACGTCTGGGCAGGTGTAAATAGCTCACTCCAGGGTCGACATCTCGACGCCATCAACACCTTCGGACGCGTTATGCTCAACACCACCCTAGGTTTGGGAGGCTGCCTTGATCTCGCTAGTACAACAGGCGCTAATCGTATTCCCAACGATTTTGGTGTCACATTGGGCGTTTGGGGCTTGCGTTCAGGTCCTTACATCGTGCTGCCTTTGATTGGCTCAAGCACCGTCAGGGACGGCACAGGCCTGATCGCGGATGCCTACGTCAACCAATTGGGTTGGGGCCACATGATCAGTGATATTTCAGTGCGCAACTCCCTGTATGGCCTTGAAGTTGTTCAACGTCGCGAGGCTCTACTTGACGTCACTGATACCATTGATCGTACAGCCTTGGATCGTTACAGCTTTATTCGGGATGCTTACTTGAAACGGCGTTCAGTCCAAGTTAACGGCCCTATTACCGAGGCAGAAAGCCTGCCCGACTACGAAGATGAAGAAGCCGCGCCGGCAGATCGTAAGGCCCTCGGCATTCCACCCAAAAACTAACGGGACTTTCTAATATGTTTTCACTCGTCTTACGTCTAAATCTATTTTTTCTACTCAGTATTGGCTTGCTCTCAGGGGCGCACGCGCAACAAAAACCCAACCCGATGGGTGCGCCGAACGAATTCGTTCAACAGATCGCGGATCAAGTGCTCTTGGCGCTTAAAGCGGATAAGGCGGCTCGCGCCGGCGACACCAAGCGCATTAATCAGATCGTGGATGAAATGATTTTGCCTTACGTTAATTTTGAAAAAACAACCCGTCTCGCTGCGGGTCGCAACTGGCGCGAAGCCACGCCGGAACAAAAAATAGCATTGAGCGCCGCCTTTCGCGGCACCCTCTCGCGTACCTACAGCGGCGCATTCACGCGCGTCGGTGACTCGACCAACATCAGAACACTACCGTTTCGCGGCGATGCGAACGCTAAAGATGTTGTCGTCAAGTCCCAAGTGATTCAGCGCGCCAACGCTCAACCCTTTGCACTTGACTACCGACTTGAAAACACGCCTCAAGGCTGGAAAATTTACGATATCAACGTAGAAAATATCTGGTTGATTGAAAATTATCGCCACCAATTCACCCAGCAAATTAATCAAAACGGCATCGACGGACTGATTGCTGCGCTTAACCAGCGAGCTCAATAATCACCATGTCCGCCGTTTCGCTTCAACACGTTTCAAAAATATTCCCTCCTCGTTCCACAGGCTGGCGTGGCCTGTTTAAAAAACCAACAGGCCCTGGCTTTCAGGCGCTAGACGATGTCTCCCTGACCATTGAGCATGGCGAATTTTTCGGTTTGCTTGGGCCAAACGGTGCAGGCAAAACAACGCTGATTTCCGTTCTGGCCGGACTCTGCCGCGCCACCTCTGGTCACGCAAGCGTCTGTAGACACGATGTCGTTTCCGATTATCAGGCAGCGCGGCGCTCTCTCGGCGTCGTACCACAAGAGCTCGTCTACGATCCATTTTTCACAGTCCGTGAAACGTTGCGCATTCAGTCCGGCTATTTTGGTTTCCGCAACAACGATGATTGGATTGACGAAATCCTCGCCCACTTAGGTCTCTCCGACAAGGCCGATGAAAATATGCGTGCCCTCTCGGGTGGCATGAAGCGGCGCGTGTTGGTCGCCCAAGCGCTGGTGCATCGCCCGCCTGTCATTGTGCTTGACGAACCCACTGCAGGGGTGGATGTCGACCTGCGTCGCAGCCTATGGGAATTCATTTCGCGGCTCAATCGAGAGGGTCATACGATTTTGCTGACGACCCATTACCTCGAAGAAGCCGAAGCCCTCTGTGGTCGAATCGCCATGCTCAAACGCGGATGCATCGTCGCGCTTGACTCTACAAAAGCCTTGCTCGCAAGGACAGGTGGAAGCCTAGAAGAAGCCTTCGTGCACATCATGAATACACCAGACCACTATTCCCTAGAGGCGCAAGCATGACTCGCGCATTACTCACCGCGCGCACTGGTGCAGGCTCCGGCTTCCCCACACTGCTTGGCAAAGAACTTCTGCGTTTTTGGAAGGTCGGTTTTCAAACGATCGCCGCGCCGGTCATTACAGCGCTCTTATACTTGGTGATCTTTGCGCAAGTTCTTCAAGATCGCGTCCAAGTCTACGGAAGCGTACCCTACACAACTTTTCTCATCCCCGGCTTGATGATGATGAGCATGTTGCAAAATGCTTTCGCGAACCCTTCTTCTTCTCTAATCCAAAGCCGCGTCACTGGCAACCTCGTGTTTGTCCTGCTCCCCCCAATTTCACATCGCGAATTTTTTAGTGCTTATGTCATCGCGGGCATTTTGCGCGGGATCGCCGTAGGTGTCGTTATATGGCTGGTTTCTTTATATTTTGCCCCTCTCAGCATCAAAGAACCACTCTGGGCAATTGTTTTTGCAGGATTATCCTGCGGCATCATGGCTATTCTCGGCTTGATCGCGGGTCTGACCTCTGAAAAATTTGACCAACTCGCGGCCTTTCAAAACTTTCTCATCATGCCTGCAACTTTTCTGTCCGGCGTTTTCTACTCCATTCATACGCTGCCTACCTTTTGGCAGCAAGTTTCTCACTGGAACCCTCTTTTTTATACAATCGATGGGTTTCGGCATGGATTTTTTGGTGTGGCAGATGTGTCTCCTTGGCAAAGCTTGGCCGTCGTGGGCGGTGTCTTCGTCGTGTTGACCTTGTTTGCACTGCGTCTACTCGGCACCGGTTACAAACTCAGAACATAATGGCTCCAGCCAAGATTTACACGCATTGAAATGTACTCATACTTAGATCAAGGACAAACCTGAATATGTTGCCCACTCCAGAAGACATCCGCACCTACATTGCTGCCGGGTTGCCTTGCGAACACCTTGAGGTATCAGGCGACGGCTCACACTTCGAGGCCTTGATTGTGAGCGCCGCCTTTGCCGGCAAGCGCCCGATCGCGAGGCATCAACTGGTCTACAGCGTCCTGGGCGATCGGATGAAACAAGAAATTCATGCTCTGTCAATGCGTACTTTGACGCCCGAAGAGTTCAACGGAAAGCGCTAAATGGACAAGCTTCGCATTAAAGGCGGGTATGCGCTCAAGGGCGAAATCAATATTTCTGGCGCCAAGAACGCTGCCCTGCCGATTTTATGCGCCGGGCTATTGACCGCGGATACCGTCACGCTTTCAAACGTTCCAAAGCTCAATGATATTGCGACGACGCTCAAGCTCCTGCGGCAATTAGGCGTACGTTGCGAGAGAGCGAGTGACGATCTGGTCAGCATCACCGCCAATCAACTGACAGCGCTCGAAGCGCCCTATGAACTCGTTAAAACCATGCGCGCCTCGATACTGGTACTCGGTCCCCTTTTGGCGCGTTTCGGCGAAGCACGAGTCAGTCTGCCTGGCGGCTGTGCGATTGGTCAGCGACCTGTAGACCAACATATTCAGGGTCTTGCGGCGCTGGGCGCGGACATTAAAATCGAACATGGTTTTGTCGTCGCCAAGGCTAAAAAGCTTAAAGGTGCTGTCGTACGCACAGACATGGTCACCGTCACAGGCACAGAAAACCTGATGATGGCGGCGGTGCTGGCCGACGGTCAAACCATTTTGGAAAATGCCGCGCGTGAACCCGAAGTGGTCGATCTCGCTGAGTTATTGATCAAAATGGGCGCGCGCATCAAGGGGCATGGTACGGACAGGATCGTGATCGACGGTGTGTCGAGTTTGCACGGCGCGACCCATGAGGTGATCCCTGATCGTATCGAGGCTGGCAGCTTTTTATGTGCTGTAGGTGCGGCAGGCGGTGAGATTGTGCTGCGCCACGCCGCACCCGAAACAATGGGTGCCACGATATCAAAACTTCAAGAGGCGGGTCTCACGATTAAGTCTGGCAAAGACTGGATCCAAGCCAGCATGCACAAACGTCCCAAAGCGGTCGACTTTCGCACGCACGAATACCCTGGTTTTGCGACTGACATGCAGGCGCAGCTCATGGCTCTCAACACCCTTGCCGAGGGAACCTCGGTGATTGCGGAAACGATTTTCGAAAATCGTTTTATGCACGTACAAGAACTATTGCGCTTAGGCGCCAATATTGATATCGATGGTCACACGGCTGTCGTTCGCGGCGTCACACGCCTGTCCGGCGCCACCGTTATGGCGACCGACCTGAGGGCTTCGGCGAGCTTGGTCATTGCCGGACTTGCCGCCGAAGGCGAAACGTTGGTCGAGCGGATCTATCACCTCGACCGTGGCTATGAACGCATGGAACACAAACTCAGCGCTCTCGGCGCTCATATCGAAAGAATATCCAGCTAAAGGAAACATCATGAGCATCGACGCACGCGCGCGCCCTTTGACCATGGCCTTGTCCAAGGGACGTATTTTCGAAGAAACTTTGCCTCTTTTAGAAGCGGCCGGCATCACAGTCAACGAAGATCCCGAAAATTCTCGCAAACTCATCATCGGCACCAGCCATCCCGGACTACGTCTTATCATTGTTCGTGCGTCAGATGTGCCCACCTATGTCGAATATGGCGCAGCTGATCTTGGGATCGCAGGCAAAGACGTGTTAATCGAGCACGCTGCGCAGCATCCCGGCGGTCTCTACCAGCCGATTGACCTCAATATCGCCAAATGTCGCCTAGCCGTCGCCGTTCGAAATGGTTTTGACTATGCCGCTGCGGTCAAGCAAGGCGCGCGCCTGCGCGTCGCAACGAAATACACGGCAGCTGCCCGTGATCACTTTGCCTCCAAAGGTGTTTACGTCGATCTGATCAAACTGTATGGCTCGATGGAGCTCGCGCCCTTGGTTGGCCTGGCCGACGCGATTGTGGACTTGGTATCGACGGGCAATACGCTTCGAGCCAACGATCTGGTCGCCGTTGAGGACATCATGCCCATTTCCTCGAGACTCGTCGTTAATCGAGCCGCTCTTAAAACTCGGCATACCGAATTACAGCCCTTACTCGATGCCTTTGAGCGTGCTAGCGCAAGCTCTGTGGCATGATAGGGGTCTACTTATTTTATTGACCCCTTCAAAAGAGGGGCTCTTTGATAATGCGCACAATCACACGCCTGGACTCACGCGACCCTGAGTTTCAAGCCACCCTCTCCAAATTGCTCGCTTTTGATGCCGAGCAAGATGACGCGATCGATGCGGCCGCAGCGGGCATCCTGCAAAAGGTGCGCCGCGAAGGCGATGCGGCGCTACTGCATTACACCCGCCAATTTGACAAGCTCAACGTCAACACCGTCGCCGAACTTGAAATTCCGCGTCGCGACTGGGACGCCGCCCTTACTAAGTTGCCGTCAGCGCAACGTCAAGCGCTTGAAATTGCCGCACAGCGGGTTCGCGCCTATCATGCGCACCAATTGCAAGAAAGCTGGTCCTACACAGAGGCCGATGGCACGCGCCTTGGCCAGCAAATTACCCCTCTGGATCGCGTTGGTCTTTACGTTCCAGGCGGCAAAGCCTCCTATCCCTCTTCGGTCTTGATGAACGCAATCCCTGCGAAAGTCGCGGGCGTCAGCGAAGTCATCATGGTGACACCTACTCCAGGCGGACAACGCAATGCCATGGTGTTGGCTGCCGCCGCCATCGCGGGTGTCGATCGCTGTTTCGCGATCGGCGGCGCACAGGCAGTGGGCGCACTCGCCTACGGTACCGAGACCGTCCCCGCTGTCGACAAAATCGTTGGCCCTGGCAATGCCTACGTCGCCGCCGCCAAACGTCGCGTTTTTGGCACAGTCGGCATCGACATGATTGCCGGACCGAGCGAGATTTTGGTCATTTGTGACGGTCAAACACCGGCGGATTGGATTGCGATGGATTTGTTTTCGCAAGCCGAGCACGACGAGCTGGCCCAAGCGATCCTGCTATGCCCAGACGCACAATACCTCGACGAGGTTCAAGCCTCGATTGAAAAACTACTCCCAACCATGCCACGCGCGGACATTATTCGCACGAGCTTACGAGATCGCGGTGCCTTGATTTTAGTGCGCGACCTCCATGAGGCTTGCGAAATCAGTAACAACATCGCACCCGAGCACCTCGAAGTGTCTTGCGAGAACCCAGATGCATGGTTGCCTTTGCTGCGCCACGCGGGTGCTATTTTCATGGGACGCCATAGCTCCGAAGCGCTTGGAGACTATTGCGCAGGGCCCAATCACGTTCTACCTACTTCCCGTACTGCGCGTTTTTCCTCGCCCTTAGGCGTGTATGATTTTCAAAAACGCTCTAGTTTGATTCATGTCTCAGCCGCTGGCGCGCAAACTCTAGGCAAAGTGGCAAACGAACTGGCGCTTGGCGAAGGTCTCCAAGCCCATGCCGCGAGCGCACGTTATCGCCTGACCAACATACAATAGACGTTCCTAAGATCTCAGTACATCAGAGTACATATCATGCGTACCGCAGAAATTATCCGCAATACCAATGAAACGCGTATCCGCGTCGCGGTCAATCTAGACGGGACCGGCAAACAGGCCCTCAACACCGGGGTGCCCTTTTTAGACCACATGCTGGACCAGATCGCGCGCCATGGTCTGATCGACCTTGAGATCCACGCCGAAGGTGATCTTCATATCGATGCACATCACACTGTTGAGGATGTCGGCATCACGCTCGGCATGGCCATCGCCAAAGCCGTGGGTGACAAGGCAGGCATTCGTCGCTATGGACATGCCTATGTCCCGCTTGATGAAGCACTTTCCCGTGTCGTGGTGGACTTTTCAGGACGTCCGGGTCTGCAATTCCACGTCCCGTTCACGCGTGCGCGAGTCGGTGATTTTGATGTCGATTTGACCATTGAGTTTTTTCAGGGCCTGGTGAATCACGCACTCCTGACAATGCACATCGACAACTTGCGTGGCGTCAATGCGCACCACCAATGCGAAACCATCTTCAAAGCAACGGGGCGTGCATTGCGCATGGCACTCGAACTCGATCCACGTAGCGCGGGTGTCGTGCCCTCCACCAAAGGCGTGCTTTAAGCCATGACGTCGATTGCCATTGTCGATTACGGCATGGGAAACTATCACTCTGTCGAGCGCGCGCTGCGTCACGCCGCACCTGAGGCGGATATTCGTTTGTGCAAGCTCGCGGCCGAGATTGATGCCGCGGATCGTGTCGTGTTTCCCGGACAAGGTGCGATGGCGGACTGCATTCGCACGCTCGACGAAGCGGGTCTACGAGAGGCGGTATTACACGCCGCAGCCACCAAGCCGCTTCTGGGCGTGTGTGTTGGCGAGCAAATGCTGTTCGAGCGCAGCGAAGAAGGCAACACGACGAGTCTTGGTCTTTTTAAAGGCGAGGTGCGTCGTTTCAAGGGACCCGCATTTGATGCGCCCACACCTGAGGCGAACGATCACGCTGATCGACTCAAAGTCCCGCATATGGGCTGGAATCCTGTTTATCAGGTGCGTGCACACACGCTTTGGTCGGGTATTCCCGAGGCCACGCCCTTTTATTTTGTCCACAGCTATTATGCTGTTCCTGCTGACCACGCCCTGACAGTCGGCGAAAGCAATTATGGCGGTTCTTTTGCTTGCGCAATCGCCCAAGACAATATCTTTGCCGTACAGTTTCATCCAGAGAAAAGTGCCGATTATGGTTTGCGTCTCTACCGTAATTTTGTAGACTGGCAACCTTAACAACTTAAAAGTGACTGATCACGAACGATATGCTGCTGATCCCTGCAATTGATCTCAAAGACGGACAATGCGTCAGACTTCGCCAAGGCGACCTCGAGGATGCAACGATCTTTTCCGAAGACCCCACTGCCATGGCCACGCATTGGCTAGAACGCGGCGCACGTCGCCTGCACCTAGTCGACCTCAATGGAGCCGTTGCTGGCAAGCCAAAAAACGAAGCGCTCATCAAAGCAATCGTACGTGCTGTGGGTGACGATATCCCGGTGCAAATCGGTGGTGGTATTCGCGATCTCGACACCATTGAACGCTATTTGGACTTCGGTATTTCCTATGTGATCATCGGTACGGCCGCCGTCAAAAATCCTGGCTTCCTCCACGATGCTTGTGGGGCTTTTCCAGGCAATATCATTGTTGGCCTCGATGCGCGCGACGGCAAAGTCGCAACAGACGGCTGGAGCAAACTCACCAAGCATGACGTCAGCGATCTCGCTAAAAAATTCGAAGACTATGGCTGCGAAGCCATCATCTATACCGATATTGGTCGTGACGGCATGCTCTCGGGTGTCAATATCGAAGCCACCGTTCGCCTGGCCCAACATGTGCGCATCCCCGTCATCGCATCGGGTGGCGTGACGGACATGCGCGATATCGACGCGCTCTGCGCCGTCGAAGAAGAGGGCGTCGAAGGGGCCATTCTTGGCCGTAGTATCTACGAAGGCACGCTCGATTTCGAAGCTGCGCAAAAACGCGCCGACGAACTTGCACCATGACAACCCTTCTCGCGCCCAACACGCTGAGTGAGCTGACACGTCGAATCATTCCTTGTCTCGATGTCACTGCGGGTCGCGTAGTAAAGGGCGTCAATTTTGTTCAGCTGATGGATGCGGGCGATCCTGTCGAGATCGCGCATCGTTACAACGAACAAGGTGCAGATGAGCTCACTTTTCTGGATATCACCGCGACAAGTGATGGCCGCGATTTAATCCTACCCATCATCGAACAAGTCGCTTCGCAGGTTTTTATTCCCCTGACGGTTGGTGGCGGGGTGCGCCAAGTCAGTGATATTCAACGGCTATTAAATGCGGGTGCTGACAAAGTTTCCATTAACAGCGCCGCTGTTGCCAATCCTGATTTGGTGCGTGCCGCGTCTGATTATCACGGCTCACAATGTATTGTGGTTGCCATCGATGCGCGCCGCGTGACTGACAGCGAAACGCCTCGCTGGGAAGTGTTCACGCATGGAGGTCGTCGCGGCACCGGTATCGACGCGGTGGCCTGGGCTCGCCAAATGGCCGAGTACGGCGCCGGCGAAATTTTATTAACCAGTATGGATCGCGATGGCACCAAGTCAGGTTTTGATCTCGAATTGACGCGCCAAGTTTCAGATGCCGTTTCTGTCCCAGTGATTGCATCGGGGGGCGTAGGTCATCTGCAACATCTTGCGGACGGTGTCACGCTCGGGGGTGCCAGTGCGGTTCTCGCCGCTAGTATTTTCCATTACGGTGAATACACCGTCGGACAAGCCAAAGCATTCATGGCGCGTCAAGGCATTCCGGTGAGGACTTGCTGACATGACGACACCACAGCGACCCGCTTGGCTTGAAGAAGTACGTTTTGATGCCCAAGGTCTTATCCCCGCGATTTCACAAGACGCGCAGACTAGCCAAATTTTAATGGTCGCCTGGATGAACGCCGAGTCGCTTGCCGAAACAGTTGCAACAGGGCGCGCCGTATTTTGGTCGCGCTCTCGAAATCGTCTGTGGCGCAAAGGCGAAGAGTCAGGACACACGCAGCGCTTGCTAGAGTTGCGCCTGGATTGCGATGGCGATGTTTTGCTCCTCAAGGTTGAACAACTCGGTGCCATCGCCTGTCATACCGGACGCGCGAGTTGCTTTTACCGACGACTAGACAAGAACTCCAACCAGGAAACAAACCCAGGCTCACAATGGGTGATTGTTGATCCCGTCCTCAAAGACCCGGAGCTCATCTACAAATGAACAAAGAACACCTCACTCCAGACGCCTCCGAGAGGGTGCTGGCGCGGCTTGCAGATCTGCTGGAAACACGTTTACCCAGCCGTGGCGGAGATCCGGCCGCTTCCTATGTGGCCAAACTGTTTTCCAAAGGACCTGATGCGGCACTCAAGAAGGTGGGCGAAGAAGCCACCGAGCTTGTCATGGCGGCCAAAGACAAGCAACCTGAGCGTATCGTGTCCGAAATGGCGGACCTCTGGTTCCATTGCTTGGTAGTACTGACAGAAAATGGGCTTCGTCCTGAGCAAGTCGTTGCAGAATTAGCACGTCGCGAAGGTGTTTCTGGCTTAGAGGAAAAAGCTTCGCGCTTGAAAACCCCTTAGGATCTTAAGATTCCATGAGTGAACCCTGCATATTTTGCAAAATCGTACGTGGCGAATTACCTGCAAAAATTGTCTATGAAGACGACGATTGCATGGTTTTCCATGATATTAATCCCGCCGCGCCGGTGCATTTATTAATGATTCCCAAGCGACATATTGTCTCAATGCAAGAGATTAATCCCGAAGATGCCGTTTGGTTAGGTAGAATGCTATCCAAGGTGCCTCAAATCGCACTCGATAACGGTTGCAATCCCGGACCATCCGGCGGATTTCGTCTGATGGCTAACTCTGGTGTCGAGGGTGGTCAAGAGGTGTTGCACCTACATTTTCATATTTATGGTGGAAGCCGTCCCTGGAAGGGGCCAGCACCCACCGTAGCCTGATTCGGAGAACCGTCATGGGCGCATTTAGTATCTGGCATTGGTTAATTGTCCTGGTTATCGTGGCACTGGTGTTTGGCACCAAAAAAATTCGTAACATTGGTGCGGATCTTGGTGGAGCGGTCAAAGGTTTTAAAGACGGCATGAAGGACCCCAACGCGAAGGAAGAGGACGCGACAACGACAGCAGCCGAAGCCGCTCCCGCGCAGCGTGTCGCGTCAAACGAAACGATTGATGTCCAAGCCAAAGAAAAGACCAGCACACATTGAGCGCTTTGTTTGTCCCTTTGTTTGCTCCTTTGCTTGTTCACTACGTAGCTGAGCTTTTTCTACCCCGCGATCACTATGTTTGACATCAGCTTTACTGAACTACTCGTGATCGGTGTGATTGCGTTGGTGGTCATTGGTCCCGAGCGCCTGCCCAAGGTTGCCCGCACCATTGGTCATCTTGTTGGTCGTGCTCAACGCTACGTCAGCGATGTCAAAACAGACATTCAGCGAGAAGTCGAGCTCGATGACTTGCGCAAACTTAAAGATCAGATGCAGGATGCCGCTCAAAGCGTAAAATCAAGCCTGCAAAGCACTGAGTCCTCCCTTAGGGCGCCTCTTGAGTCCTTTGAGCAGTCGACGATGTCGACTTTAAATGAGCTGAAATCGCCTTTGGGCACGCCCGATGCAAGCGTAGCCGCGCCTGATACGGCGCATACTGAATCGGCGACCCAAGATTCCGTCCCGGTCACGCAAATTGCTCAGGCGCCTTCCCAACTTGAGTTAGACACCATGCGATTAGACGAAATCAATCAGGGCGCCCCTGTCCAGGTCGCAGCCACCCCAGAGACTTCGCCCGGATCAAAATCTTGACCACTGAAGAAAAATCCCACGAAACCGAGCAAACCGGTGACAGTTTTATGTCTCACCTTGTCGAACTGCGCACACGACTTTTACGTGCAGTCGGTACGATGCTTGTTGTTTTTATCGCACTCTTCATTTACCCCGGGGCCTCTGTTATTTACGATTTACTTGCCGCTCCCATGCTGGCCTCTCTGCCCGAAGGCACACGCATGATCGCAACCGGCGTGATTACTCCCTTTATGGTCCCGGTCAAAGTCACGATGATGGCTGCGTTTGTAGTGTCACTGCCTGTGGTGCTTTATCAGGTCTGGGCTTTTGTGGCTCCCGGACTTTACCGCCATGAGCAACGTCTGGCTTTGCCGTTAATTGTTTCAAGTTCGCTCCTGTTTTTAGCAGGCATGGCATTTTGTTACTTTGTGGTGTTCAAAACTGTTTTTAGTTTCATCGCAACCTTTGCCCCAGAGTCAATTACGCCCGCGCCTGACATCGAAGCCTATCTGGGCTTTGTCATGACCATGTTTTTGGCGTTTGGTATCACTTTTGAAGTGCCTGTCGCCGTAATCCTTCTTGTCCGAATGGGTATTGTGACGATTACCCAGCTCCAGCAAGCGCGTGGCTATGTCGTGGTCGGCGCCTTCGTCATTGCCGCCGTTGTGACACCACCCGATGTTGTCAGCCAATTTTTACTTGCGGTACCCTTGTGGGTCCTTTATGAGGTTGGGATTTTGTTGGCACGCGGCATCAAAGCACGCGCCGAAGACCCAAAAACAGATGCCAACGATTCCACAAGTTGAAAAAAACTTGTTTTTTCTCAGTTTTTGCTAAAAAGTGCTTTATAGTACGAAAAGCGTATATATCTTGTCCTTTTAATCTTGGACTTCGCGTTATCTGTACTCTAAAAGGTAGACTCACTTACAACCAATCTGCAAGAACCATAAAGGGATCACCGTGCTAGCTCATCGCCTCAAACAGGCCCGCCTTCGCGCAGGCTTGTCTCAAGAAAAACTTGGCAAACTTGCCGGGATTGATCCTATGTCCGCCAGTGCTAGGATGAACCAATATGAGCGGGGTAAACACTCCCCAGACTACGCGCTGATGTGTCGCGTCGCTGACATTCTTCAAATGCCTGTCAGTTGGTTTTATACCGAAGACGAAGAGCTCGCGCGACTTCAAGAAATTTTCTACCACCTTAGCCCAATCGTCCGACGCCCTCTATTGACGCAAGCAGAAAATCTGTTTGTTGCCAATCCGCCGAGCTCGAACAACGCGCAAACTGAAGCTTCCTCCGTCACGCCTTCCGCCGCCGAATGAGTCAACATGGTCTGACAGGCCGCTGAGAGACAGGCTTCCCTCGTAACAGGCTTGCGACAATCACTCCTTCGGAATGCTTAAGCTTAAAAGCTTTCGCCAGATCGGTGGAGACATTCTACGTCTTCCACTCCCTCGATAACGTGATAATTTGCACTGTTGACAATTTTCAGCGCGGCGCCAGCAACCGCACCCGCTTAAGAACCGTGCGCCTGAGGCTCGGCAGGCGGGGATATCGGACTTGACCCAAGTGACTTCAGCCAATCCGGACGCAAAGTCACCAGCACGAATAAAATCGCGATACAAACCATGACTGTCTGAGCAAATATCAGCCAAATACCACGCATCTTTTTACCAGGAAAATGATGAAAACCATTGCAACCCGTGAACTGTGTGCATGGCTTGATGCCACACTCAACGCTGCTTCATTTGCCGACTACTGTCCAAACGGCTTGCAAGTTGAAGGCAAGTCAACAGTCTCGCATATTATCGCGGGCGTGACAGCCAGCCAGACGCTGATCAATGTGGCAAGCGAGCGTGGCGCCGACGCGATCCTTGTGCATCATGGCTGGTTTTGGAAGGGTGAGGACCCCAGGATTTTAGGTACACGCAAAAAAAGGCTTGCCAGCCTGCTTGCGAACGATCTCAACCTGATTGCCTACCACCTTCCCTTGGATGCGCATCCACAGCTAGGTAACAATGCGCAGCTAGCCCGGATTCTTGGATTGACGCCCAGGGCTGACACGGCGGGGGCCCGCGGCTTAGTCTGGTTGGGGAACATGCCCGGGGCGGCTACCCTAGGAGAGGTCGCCGCACAGGTCGAGCGAGCGCTCGGGCGCGTGCCTCAAGTCATCGGTGATGGCGGCATGCCCGCACAGAGCCTGGCATGGTGCACGGGTGCCGCGCAAAGCATGCTGGGAGAGGCGATTGACGCAGGCGCCCAAGTGTTCATTACGGGTGAAATCTCCGAACAAACGGTCCATTTGGCCCGCGAAACGGGCACAGGATTTATCAGTGCGGGACACCACGCCACCGAGCGCTATGGCGTTCAGGCGCTCGGTGCAGCCATTGAAAAAGAGTTTGGCATCAACGTGGAGTTTGTCGACATCGACAACCCGGTGTGATGCCCACTAATTTTACGACTTTAAACCCTATTTATTTTTCAGTGCGTCCCGGATTTCGCGCAACAGCAATACATCTTCTGGCACGGGGGGCGTGACTTTCTCAGCCTCAAGCTCCATTTTATTGCGTGCCGTATTGATGGCCTTGACCATCCAGAAAATCACGAACGCCAACAAAATAAAGTTGATGACGATCGTGACGAAATTTCCCCATGCGAAAACGGTCGCCCCCGCCTTGGTCAAATCGGCATACGTCTCGGGACCGGCATAATTAGCAGGGCGGGACAAAACAAAGAACTTATTACTGAAATCCATAGCGCCGCCCACCAGAAAATTGACCAGCGGCATGAAAATATCTTTGACAAGAGAATCGACGATTTTGCTAAACGCAGTCCCCACAATCACACCTATCGCGAGGTCCACAACATTGCCACGAACAGCAAATGCTCGAAATTCCTTTAAAAATCCACGTGCTTGATTCATTTCTTGATTCCCCTGATGGAAGTGTGTTCATGGTGAGGCTATAATAAGAGGTTAGAAAATTTGATTCAAGTTTAGTGTGAACCAGTCTGCAACGCGTGCGCTCAGCCGCGTTGGCTGTAATAAGGATAGGAAGATGAGTCAGGATTCGATTGTGCATGACGACGAAGGCGCGGTTCCCCAAACCTTGCCCTCCGACCCTTCGCGCCGCTTCTGGATCGGCACAACCTGTGCCGTTGGCGGCGTCGCTGGAGCTGCATTAGCTGTTCCCTTCGTTAGTACGTTTGCGCCGTCTGAAAAGGCCCGCGCAGCGGGTGCTCCTGTCGAAGTCGACATCAGCACCATCCCTCTAGGCGAAATGCGCACGGTTGAGTGGCGCGGCAAGCCGGTTTGGGTGCTTCATCGCACCAAAGAACAACTCGCCACACTTAAACAAAACGATCCATTTCTTGCGGATCCCAACTCGAATCGACCCGGCTATACGCCTCCTTACGCCAGAAATGAATGGCGCTCGCGTAAGCCCGACATGTTTGTGGCCGTCGGGATCTGCTCACATCTTGGATGCGCGCCGACGCCTAAGTTTCAAACAGGCCCACAGCCCAGCCTTCCCGACAACTGGGATGGCGGCTTTTTATGTCCTTGCCATGGCTCGACGTTCGATATAGCCGGTCGTGTTTATAAAAACAAGCCCGCACCTGACAACCTCGAAGTCCCGCCTTACCAGTACCTGAGCGACACACGAATCCTGATCGGTGTCGACGAGGATAACAAGGCCTAACAAGCCTTTGATTAACAACGCACACTGCGACACTGATTCAAGTAAAGGAGCCGTTTCATGGCTGGCGAAAAATCCGTCGAAACGACCGGACTGCTAGGTTGGATAGATCAGCGCTTTCCGCTGACATCGACCTATAAAGCACATTTGTCCGAGTACTACGCACCAAAAAATTTCAATTTTTGGTATTTTTTTGGTGCATTATCTTTGTTGGTTCTAGTGTTACAAATCGTGACTGGAATTTTCCTTGTCATGCACTATAAGCCAGATGCTCAATACGCATTTCAATCGATCGAATACATCATGCGCGAAGTCCCGGGCGGATGGTTTATCCGTTACATGCACTCAACAGGCGCATCGATGTTTTTTATCGTCGTCTACCTTCATATGACTCGCGCGCTGATTTATGGCTCCTACCGCAAACCACGCGAACTCGTCTGGATTTTTGGTGTTGGCATTTTCTTGTGTCTGATGGCTGAAGCCTTTTTTGGCTACCTCCTGCCCTGGGGCCAAATGTCCTTCTGGGGTGCACAAGTCATCGTGAACTTGTTCTCCGCCATTCCCTTTATTGGACCTGAGTTATCCATCTGGATTCGCGGCGACTACGTTGTATCCGATGCAACACTCAATCGCTTTTTTGCTTTCCATGTTGTGGCCATTCCCTTGGTACTTTTAGGATTAGTGGCTGCCCACGTGATCGCTTTGCACGAAGTCGGCTCAAACAATCCTGACGGTGTCGATATCAAAGCCAAGAAAGACAAGCACGGTCGCCCATTGGATGGTATCCCTTTCCATCCTTTCTACACCGTGCATGACATCTTGGGTGTCACGGGTTTCTTCATCGTTTTCATGGCAATTATTTTCTTTGCTCCGGAGATGGGGGGTTACTTCCTAGAATTCAACAATTTCCTACCTGCTGATCCACTCAAGACCCCCCTGCATATTGCTCCCGTCTGGTATTTCACGCCGTTTTATTCCATGCTGCGCGCAACCACCGATGACTTTACCTGGGTGTTGGCTGGCGCCTCGGTGTTGGCGGCAATTGTGATGTTCTTCAAAACCAAAGGTCTTGCCAAGCTGATCGTTCCAATCACGTTGATTGTTGTGGCCGTTCTTCTGCGCGCCATTGACGCAAAGTTTTGGGGTGTGGTCGCAATGGGTGGCTCGGTCGTGTTGTTGTTTTTCCTGCCCTGGCTCGATTACAGCCCTGTCAAGTCGATCCGTTACCGTCCTAGCTGGCACAAAGTCTTGTACGGCATCTTCTTTGTCAACTTTATCGTGCTAGGTTATCTGGGTACGCAGGCTCCGACCGACATCTTTAACTTGATGTCGCAAATCGGAACACTCATTTATTTGGCGTTCTTTTTGCTGATGCCTATCTGGAGTCGCCTTGGAACGTTCAAACCGGTCCCAGACCGTGTCACCTTCCACGCACATTGAGCTTAAACTTTATTTACGGAATGACCATGATCAAGAAGCTGCTTTGTGCTCTTGCCCTAGTGATCACATGCTCCAGCGTAAACGCTGCTGGCGGCAACATCCCTCTTGAGCGCGCGCCCGACCGCATCAGCGACGTCGCATCTCTCCAAAACGGTGCGAAGTTGTTTGTGAACTACTGTCTGAACTGTCACAGCGCCGTTGCCATGCGTTACAACAAACTCAAAGATATTGGTCTGACCGACCAGCAAATCCGCGAAAGCTTGTTGTTCACAGGTGACAAGGTGGGTGATTTAATGATGGGAACAACTTCCGTCAAAGATGGTAAGGCCTGGTTCGGTGCAGCACCTCCTGACCTGTCGTTGATGGCGCGCGCCAAATCCATCAATGCAGGCCCCACCGGCTCCGACTACATCTACACATACATGCGCACGTTCTATCGGGATACGAGCAAGATCACAGGCTGGGACAATCTCGCCTTCCCGAGTGCTGGTATGCCCCATGTATTGTGGGAGCGTCAAGGTCCTCGCGAAATGACAGTGATCACGACACAAAAAACTGCTGCGAATGCGGGCAAGCCTGCAGGCTGGGAGCGCATTTCAACGACTTATGACTCTGCGGGTTATGTGTCTAACAAAGTCGAGACGCTTGCAAACTACACTGGTAAACCCACGGTTGAACATAAATTTAAGCCCCTTGACCCACAACGCGCAGCTGCCTACGATCGCGATATGGCTGATCTGACTGGCTTTATGACTTGGATGGCTGAGCCTAATCAGCTTAAGCGTAAACAAATTGGTGTTTGGGTGTTGCTTTTCCTCGGTATCTTCTTTGTGATCGCTTGGCGCCTAAATGCATCGTACTGGAAACACGTCAGATAGTTGATTTAATTGGGGCCAGCGTCTGCTTGACGTAGACGCTGGCTTTTTGCTTTTTTATCTGTTTTTATTTTTAGGACGGAAATCCATCATGATGGTCCTTTACTCCGGAACCACCTGCCCATTCTCACATCGCTGCCGCTTTGTGTTGTTCGAGAAGGGCATGGATTTTGAAATTCGTGACATCGACTTGTTCAACAAACCGGAGGATATCTCTGTCATGAATCCCTATGGGCAAGTGCCCATTCTCGTTGAACGGGATCTGATCCTTTATGAATCAAACATCATCAACGAATACATTGATGAGCGCTTTCCTCATCCGCAATTGATGCCCGCAGATCCCGTCATGCGTGCTCGGACTCGATTATTTTTGTACAACTTCGAAAAAGAGTTGTTCATTCATGTAGCCGCACTCGAAGACCGTACGATCCGTGGCGACGAAAAGCGACTCAATATCGCCCGCGCGGCTGTGCGTGACCGTTTATCTCAGCTCGCGCCCTTACTTCTGAAAAATAAATATATGCTAGGCGAAGAGTTCACAATGCTCGACGTCGCGATGGCGCCACTCCTTTGGCGCCTAGATCACTATGGTATCGAACTCCCCAAAACAGCAGCGCCGATTCAAAAGTACGGTGAGCGCATTTTTTCACGCCCTGCTTATATCGAAGCACTCACGCCCTCTGAAAAGGTCATGCGCCGTTAAGCGCCATCGTCATGGCTGAAACCTCGACCAAGCCGTACATGCTTCGTGCTTTGCACGAATGGTGTACGGACAATGGCTACACTCCCCAGATTGTTGTGCAGGTTGATGCCAACACTCTGGTACCAGTTGCACATGTTCGGGATGGTCAAATCACGCTCAATATTGGCGCGCTGGCTACCAATCGTCTTGTCATTGGTAACGATGCCATTGAATTTCAAGCGCGCTTCAATGGTGTAACAGAGCATTTATATGTACCCATCAACACCGTGAGTGCCATTTATGCGCGTGAAACAGGTGCTGGTATGGGTTTTGAAGTAGAGTCGTCTGCAACTGCCACAAAAAATGAACTTGAAACTTCGCCTCATGACGCGAAAGAGTCAAGCGACTCACCCGAGTCAGAGAACCCTAAACCCACGGATAGCAAGCGTCCAAAACTGAGCATCGTCAAATAAATACTTACTCAAGAACGTTTCTTACAAATCATTTATAATTCCGTCCGCAATTGTTGTTTTGGGTTCCTGACCCGTTTGCCGGAGTAGCTCAGTTGGTAGAGCAGCTCACTTGTAATGAGAAGGTCGAGGGTTCGATTCCTTTCTCCGGCACCAATCAATACGCAGCTTCAGTCTATCCAGCCTAATACAATCGATAATAATATAGGCGTGATGTGGTTAGGACTGTCACAACAAAGTGTTGCCATCGAATGATTGTATTGATCATTTCGATCATTCTCATCTGTAGGAAATACATGAAGATCGTCAAGATATTCGAACAGCCCGTTCGGTTAAAAAGTAGTATTTCAAATGCGCTTGTTGATTTTTCAACGCATACTGTCTCGATTATCGCCGTGGTGACAGATAAGATCATCGATGGAAAGCCCGCAGTTGGCCTGTCATTTAACTCGATTGGTCGATTTGATCAGAGTGGGATTTTGCGCAACAGAATGATTCCACGTTTGTTAAATGCAAAGCCTGAGACCTTGTTGAACCCAGCGTCTGAAAAGCTATGCCCGGAAAAAATATTGAAATGTGCCATGCAAAATGAAAAACCCGGCGGACACGGAGATCGGGCGCATGCCGCTAGTGCGTTGGAAATAGCAATTTGGGATTTAAATGCAAAGCTCGAGGACGAGCCGGCTGCTGTCACGATCGCAAAACACTTTAATCGTGATTCGGTCATCCCTAAAATTTCTGTCTATGCCGCGGGTGGTTATTACTACGATGGCCAGCACAAACAAGCTCTTCAGGATGAGATCAGTGGCTACAAAGATAGCGGTTTCACTTTATTCAAAATGAAAATTGGTGGCGCCTCGATGTCCGAGGATATTCAAAGAATAGAAGCCGCATTGGAAATTGCTGGTGAAGGACACAATCTTGCCGTTGATGCGAATGGTCGTTTTGATTTAAGTCAGGCGACTGCGTATGGTCAAGCAATGGCGCCATACAAGTTGCGTTGGTACGAAGAGGCGGGAGACCCTCTTGATTATGACCTAAATAGTCAATTAGCCCGTGTTTATAACGGCCCCCTTGCGACAGGTGAAAACTTGTTCTCTCGTCAGGATGTAAAAAATCTTGTGATGTACGGCGGTATGCGGCCTGATTCTGATATTTTTCAAATGGATCCCGGATTAAGTTATGGCATCACCGAGTATGCAAAGATGATTAAGGAGATTGAAAGTCAAGGCTATGACAGAAAATTTGCCTATCCTCATGGCGGGCAACTCATGGGTTTTCACATTGTTGCGGGTTTAGGATTAGGTGGCTGCGAGGTTTATCCAAAAGTATTTCAGCCTATGGGTGGCTTTCAAGATGGCGCAATCATTGATAATGGTTTTGCAACGATTCCAGATTTACCAGGGTTTGGTTTTGAAAAAAAACTTAATTTAGCCAATCAGTTCGCGGATTTATTTAAATAATCTGTTGTACCGCCTTTATAAATAAAGAAGCCGTCAGGATATCCTGACGGCTTCTTTGAAAATAAGTGCCAACCTAAAATCTAAGTTTTGCACTTGTCCTGTTAAACCAAACTATCTGCCCAAATATTTTTTGCCCAGCCCCATGCGTATGTACCTTCAAGCGCTGTCGGTGCTGGTGATAAACCACCCGATCCAGGCACCGTCTTAAAGGTCTTTTCTGCAGGCACGTATTGGTGCACGCTGGCGACGTGAACGACTTCCGTTGGATTGACAAAGCTGTAACACGTGTTTGTCAGCACTGGCTGTGGATTCACTGCAAAACCACTGAGTTCAGCGATGATCGCAGCAGCAGTTACCTTCGCATGCTGATTAGCCATATGGCCTGACTTAGGCATTGCAGGCGCAACCTGTATCGAGTCGCCAATAATATGAATGTCCTTGGCACCAACCGCTTCGAAATTCAAGAAATTGACATTTGACCATCTGCCATTGGCATCAGCTAGTCCCGCTTTCACAATCAAATCACCAGCGCGCATCGGCGGCAAGATGTTCAACACATCTGCCTTCACATCTTCTTGCACTTCGAACTTGATTGTGCGCGTCTTAGCATCAACGGCCGTCACATTGTGCTCAGGCGAGTATTGAATAATGCCAGGATAGAGCTTTGCCCATGCGGCTTTGAACAACTTGCCCTTTGATGTGACATCTTGGTTTGCGTCAAACACCAAGACTTTTGATTTTGGCTTGTGTTTCTGAAGATAGTTGGCGACCTGGCACACGCGCTCGTAAGGCCCTGGAGGGCAACGATAGGGAGCCAGTGGGATGCTCAATGCATACACACCACCATCACGCATTTCTGCGATCTGCTTGTGCAGCGCGGTCGTCTCGGCACCCGCTTTCCATGCCTGGAGTGTCACACCCGCTTTGTTTGCCGCCTCGAGACCCTCAATTTTGTCCATCATCAGGCCAATACCAGGCGACAAGACGAGTTTGTCGTATTTCACGGTTTGGCCAGATGCCAATTGAACCGTTTTCTTTTGTCGATCAATGCTCGCAACCATGTCCTTGACCATCTTCACGCCATGATTTTTTGCAAGACCTGTGTATGGAACGGAAAGTGCGCTGAGCTGTTGCGAACCACCCACCACCAGATTGGAAAGCGGGCAAGAAATAAATTCGGGATTAGGCTCGATCAGTGTGACTTGAGCCGTATTGTTTGACAGCATGCGCAAATATTTCGCGGTGGTCGCTCCACCATAACCTGCGCCCACCACGACGATCTGCGCAGACTTCAGTGAGCTGGCACTTGCTTGACCATTTAAACCAAATGCCAAGCCGGCAACCGCGGCGCTCTGTCCAAGAAAATGACGACGATTCATATTATTGCCCCTTTAGTTTTTCTTGCCGAGAACGCTAGCAATCGTTTTGAGTTGTTCGTCGGTATAACCTTTTGCAAGTTGATGCATGATGGTGCCAGTTCGTTTGCCCGTTTTATAGGCCATCAACAACTCATACATCACAGACTCTGGCAGCTGATTAATCATCGGTACAGTCACGCCGGGTACGCTGACGCCATTTGTGCCATGGCAATTCGCGCAGGTGGCGGCAAGACTTTGGTTATATAGACGCTGCGCTTGTATATCTTGCGCCTGCGCGGCTCCGCTCATGGTCAGGCCCGTTAGCCCGGACAGCAATAGTGCTGTCATCGAGAGGGTTTTACGCATCGAATTTCTCCTCGGTTGAAAATTACGCTCTGTCGCTATCGTCCCTGTTATGGTGCTTGATTGGCAATAAAGGTTTACCCTTGTTGCCTTGAGGACGCCTCGCCACGTTTTGTTTATAGTTAAAGGGTCAGGTGATTAAACTCCGTGCTGCGCAAACCATTTCAAACATTTGTCCCAGCCGTCTTTTGCCGGTCCTGCTTGATAGGTCGCGCGGTAATCCGCATGAAAAGCATGTGGCGCATCAGGATAAATCTCGAAACGACTCGCCGCCGCTGCTTTGTTATTTGCCGCGGCCGCGAGCGCTTTTTTCATTTGATCCACGGTTTCTAAACTAATCCCTGTATCTTTACCGCCATACAGTCCAAGAACTGGGGCCTTAAGTTGTGCGGCCAAGTCGACAGGATGTGCGGGAAAGTTT
>JANQYI010000013.1:39983-107871 GCA_030728985.1 Burkholderiaceae bacterium
GGCATGGACGATACGCGCCGCGGTTTTTTACGAAACAGCTTTTTTGGTGCCCTAGCGGCTGGAGCCGCTGCAAGCGGTATGACGAGTGCTGCGCACGCCTCTGAAGGCGACCCTGCGATCCTTAAAAAACAGCCATGGCAAACGACCCTCGGTCAGCCTGTTGCCGCCAAACCCTATGGCATGCCGTCAAAATATGAAGCTAATCTGCAGCGAAGAGAGTCGCCTGGTTTGACCCGTGTTTCTGCGGCCTCTGTCGCTTTTACCCCACTTCAAGGCCTGTTTGGCATGATCACGCCAAGCGGCTTGCACTTCGAGCGGCACCATCAGGGCTGGTACGACATCGATCCAGCTCAACACCGGTTGATGATCAATGGTCTTGTTAAAAAAGACATGGTCTTTACCATGGAAGATCTGATGCGCCTGCCGTCTGTTTCGCGTATCCATTTTATCGAATGTGGCGCCAATACAGGGATGGAGTGGGGTAACGTCGCCGTCCCAACAGTTCAATACACGCATGGCATGATTTCCTGCTGCGAATTCACAGGCATCCCTTTGTCGCTGCTGCTCGACATGGTTGGCGCAGACTTCACCAAGGGTAAATATGTGCTGGCTGAAGGCGGTGACGGCTCAGGCATGACACGCACGATTCCGATGGAGCTCGCACGCGACGACGTCATCGTCGCCTGGGCGATGAATGGCGAGATGTTGCGTCCCGAAAACGGCTACCCCTTGCGCTTGGTTGTTCCGGGTGTTCAGGGCGTGAGCTCGGTCAAATGGCTACGCCGCTTAGAAGTCGGCGACATGCCCTACGGCGCAAAGGATGAAGCGATCCACTATGTCGACCTGATGCCTGACGGTATGCATCGCCAGTACACGTCCATTCAAGAATGTAAATCTGTCATCACGACGCCATCGGGAGGACAACAGCTCCTCACAACAGGTTTTTACAACATCAGCGGTATCGCTTGGTCGGGACGCGGAAAGATTAAACGTGTCGATGTGTCTGTGGATGGTGGACGTAACTGGCGTGAAGCACGCATGGAGTCCCCTATCCTAAGCAAGGCCCTGACGCGTTTCAACATCAACTGGGTTTGGGATGGCAAGCCCGCGATCCTGCAATCGCGCGCTATCGATGAAACCGGTTATGTCCAGCCCCCGATTCGTATGCTCAGAGAGGTGCGTGGCACGCGCTCCATTTATCACAACAATGCCATTCAATCTTGGAAAGTCGACACAAATGGAGAGGTCAGCAATGTTCAAGTTGGTTAAAACGATTACCAGCCTTGCTGCCCTGACACTGGCAAGCAGCTTGGTTCAAGCGCAAAATGTCTCTGAATTCGCGAGCATTGGCCGTGTGGCGACACCTGCTGAAATCAAAGCTTGGGATATTGATGTCAGACCAGACTTTAAAGGTTTACCAAAAGGTTCAGGTACGGCAGACCAAGGTCAGCAGATTTGGGATGCGCAGTGCGCAAGCTGCCATGGCACTTTTGGTGAGTCCAATGAAGTATTCACCCCTCTCATTGGTGGAACAACAGCAAAAGACATCGAAACGGGTCGTGTCGCTTCGTTGACGTCACCAAATCAACCTCAGCGCACCACGCTGATGAAAGTCCCAACAGTCTCCACGCTGTATGACTATATCTATCGTGCGATGCCATGGAATGCGCCGCGGTCCTTGTCTGCAGATGACACTTATGCGTTGGTGGCATACATGTTGGCGCTTGGGGAAGTCGTGCCAGAAGACTTTACCCTCAGTGACAAAAATATCGCCGAAGTGCAAAAACGTATGCCTAACCGCAACGGCATGACGGATAAACACGGCATGTGGACAGTCTCCGGAACACCCGATGTCAAAGCGACTGCGTGCATGACAAATTGCGTGGCCGAAGTAAAAATTACTTCTTCACTCCCAGACTTTGCGCGTAATGCACACAACAACCTGGCAGAGCAAGATCGCACATTCGGACCTTATCGTGGCTCTGACTCAACAAAGCCGCCTCTCAAAGCACTTCCAGGCGCCAACTATGTTGCCAGTGTCACAACCGTGAAAACGGCGGCAGCTGCCAAGCCTGCCGCGACTGACGCTGACACTGCAGCGCTCAAGCAGTCTTTTACAAAGAACAACTGCGCGGCGTGTCATGCCCCAGCGGCAAAAGGTGTTGGTCCTTCCAATGCTGATGTCGCTAAAAAGTACAAAGGACAAGATGTTCTTGCAAAGCTGAGTGCAAAAGTTAAAAATGGTGGTTCTGGTGCGTGGGGCATGATTCCCATGCCTCCCCATCCTCAAGTCCCGGATGACGAAATTAATCGCCTCGTCAAATGGATGTTGAGCGGCTCTTAAGCGCCTCAGCGATTCCCTTCTTTTTCATTACTTAATAAAAATTTAATTACAAATTCTCTCCGCAAAGGAAAAATCATGAACGTACAACGACGCAGACTTCTGCAAATGACCGCCTTAGTCAGTTTGATGGCCAGCGCCGGACTGATGACCGAAGCCGAAGCCGCCACATGGAACAAGGCTGCTTTCGAAGCCAAAACCATTGATGACGTAGCGAAAGTATTGGGTGGCGGAGCACCACAAAAATCAGACGCTGTGACACTCCGCGCACCTGATATCGCCGAGAACGGCGCAGTCGTTCCAGTTGGCGTGGAAACAAACTTGAAAGCAACTGAAATGGCGATCTTGGTTGAAAAGAACCCAAGCGCCTTGGCTGCGATGTTTATCGTACCCGCAGGTGCTGAAGCCTTTGCATCAACACGCGTAAAAATGGGTCAAACATCGAATGTCTACGCCTTGGCTAAGGTGGATGGTAAATGGTTGATGTCTTCGAAAGAAGTCAAAGTCACGCTCGGTGGTTGCGGCGGTTAATCCAACGCTCAAACACCTGAATTACCCCCCTTTTTATTGAAACGATTTAGCCCCGTACGCGGGCACAAAGAGTCTAGGAGAATCAATCATGGCAAGCCCAATGCGCATTCGCGCGACAGACAAAGATGGCGTTGTTGACGTTCGCGTTTTGATGAAACACGACATGGAAACAGGTCAGCGCAAAAATCCTGAAGGGAAAATCATCCCAGCTTGGTTTATCTCAACCATCGAAGCCAAGGTTGGCGGCAAGGTTGTATTTGGTGCTCAGTTTGGGCCCGCGGTTTCGAAAGATCCTTTTCTGCACTTCAAACTCAAGGGCTCGGCCAAAAAAGGCGACTCCTTGGCCGTCACTTGGGTCGACAACAAAGGTGAAACCCGCACCGACAAAACCGATATCAAATAACAAATAGGCCTGCTTCGAGAGATATGCATGTCGCAATCATCCCGAACAGGCCAATAGGAGACACTCCATGAAACGGTATATTTTTGCAGGACTTCTCGCAAGTCTGATCGGCACGACATCCATTGCTTTTGCGCAGTCAGCTTCAGATCAGCTGGCCGAATATCGCCGCATGCTGGCCGATGGTAACCCTGCCGAGCTTTATGAAGCTGAGGGCGAAGAGCTTTGGAGCAAGCCCGCAGGCCCAAAAAAAGCCAATCTAGAGAAATGTGATCTTGGTCTTGGCCCAGGTGTTGTGAAAGGCGCTTCAGCGCAGTTGCCGCGCTACTTTAAAGACACCGATCGCGTCCAAGATCTCGAGTCCCGCCTCATGACCTGCATGAGCACGATTCAAGGCATCCCCGAAGCAGAGATCGTGAAAGGTTCTTTTGGTAAAGGTGTGCGTAAAGATCTAGAAGCCATTGTGGCCTACATCGTCACGCAATCAAAGGGAATGAAGGTCAATGCCCCTGTTGCGCACCCCAAGGAAAAAGAAATGTTGGCGCTTGGCGAGAAGATTTTCTATCTCCAAGGCGGCCCCATGGACTTCTCCTGTGCATCGTGTCATGCCGTCGATGACAAGCGTATCCGCATGCAGGACTTGCCAAACTTAACTAAGTCTAAAGGGGCAGCGGATGGCTGGGGTACTTGGCCGGCCTATCGCGTTTCTAGCGGAACCTTTTGGACCATGCAGCGACGCTTAAATGACTGCTACCGTCAGCAGCGTATGCCGTTTCCGATCTATGGCTCCGACGTCACCGTCGCACTGTCTGTCTTCATGGCAAACAAAGCCAATGGCGGCACCGTCCAGACACCTGGTTTGAAGCGCTAATTCGAGGGAACACACAAATGAAAACAACATTGACAAAACTTGGCCTCGGCTTTTCTACCGCAGTCCTGATGCTGACTGCAGCACCAACAAGCTTCGCACAGCAAGTTGATCCCGCCGTGCAAGCAATGATGGAGCGCAGTTTCCGCGAGCAAGGTATCGCGAAAATGGACCGCATCAAACCAGATGCGTTCCAAGCCCTATGTTCGGATGAAAAATTCCGCGCGAGCGCCGAAGGCCAAAAGAAAGCCGAAGCACTTCAAAAAGCAGCTCTTGCAGCGATTAAGCCTCCTTCAGATGGCAAGTATCTAGGCGACTGGAAAGCCGGTGAAAAAGTGGCTCAAAGCGGCAGAGGTGCAACTTGGAGCGACACGCTCAAAACCGTCAATGGTGGAGGTTGCTACAACTGCCATCAGGTTACCAAGGAAGAAATTTCCTACGGCACGATCGGTCCTTCATTACTGAATTACGGAAAAATGCGCGGTAACAGCGAACCCATCCTGGTTTATACCTGGAACCGTATCAGCAACTCCAAGGCCTATAACGCTTGCAGCAACATGCCCCGTATGGCGCATTTCAACTTGCTGACCGAACAGCAAATGAAAGACGTCATGGCGCTGCTGTTGGATCCAGCCTCGCCTGTTAATAAATAATCTTAGAATCAAAGCATCGCGCTGTAAGGAAGCACAACATGGGTATGAGTCGTCGTGAATTTGTCCAGCTAATGGCCATCGCATCCGCTGCGGGCCTCTCGCTCGGATCAGGCGCAAGTCGTGCACAGGCGGCATCGTCTTTGTATGACTTGCCAAAATTCGGCAATGTGCATTTGATGCACTTTACTGACTGTCACGCTCAACTCAAACCCATTTACTTTCGCGAACCCAACGTCAACTTAGGTTTTGGTTCACAATTTGGTAAGCCGCCTCACTTGGTGGGCGATGCGTTCCTGAAGTTCTATGGCATCAAGCCAGGTACGCGTGAAGCACATGCATTGACCTATCTCGACTTTGATAAAGCCGCCTTGCAATACGGCAAGGTAGGTGGCTTTGCGCATATGGCCACGCTTGTTAAACAAGTACGTGCGAGTCGTCCTGGCGCACTGCTGTTAGATGGCGGCGATACGTGGCAAGGCTCTGGCACCGCCCTCTGGACCAAAGGTCAAGACATGGTGGACGCCTGTCTGGCTCTAGGTGTGGACATCATGACCGCTCACTGGGAAATGACCCTCGGTGAACAGCGTGTCAAAGAAATCGTCGAAAAAGACTTTGCAGGCAAAGTTAATTTTGTCGCGCAAAACATCAAGACGACGGATTTTGAAGATCCCGTCTTTGATGCCTTTGTCATGAAAGAAATGAATGGAATCCCTGTCGCGATCATCGGACAAGCTTTCCCCTACACACCAATCGCCAACCCTCGTTATCTCGTGGAAAATTGGTCCTTCGGCATCGACGAAGAGAACATGCAAAAGACCGTCAATCTGGCGCGCTCCAAGGGTGCTCAAGTTGTGGTGGTGTTGTCTCACAATGGTATGGACGTCGACCTCAAGATGGCGAGTCGCGTGCGCGGGATTGACGCCATTATGGGCGGTCACACGCATGATGGCGTGCCCGCCCCCGTCAAGGTCACCAATCCAGGTGGCGTCACGCTCGTCACCAACGCAGGCTCGAACAGCAAGTTTCTTGGCGTGCTCGATTTCGATGTCAAAAACGGCAAAGTCTCTGACTTCAGATACCGTCTCTTGCCTGTTTTCGCGGACCTGATCCCCGCGGACAAACCAATGGACGCGCTGATCACTAAAATCCGTGCGCCCTACGAAGCCAAGCTCAACGAAAAACTTGCGACCGCTGAAGGCACCCTGTATCGACGCGGTAATTTCAATGGCACCTTCGATCAATTGATCGTGGATGGCTTGATCCAGATGAAAGGCGCAGAAATCGCTTTCTCGCCCGGTTTTAGATGGGGGACCTCGATTTTGCCCGGTCAAACGATCACGATGGAGCACTTGCTTGATCAGACCGCCATCACCTATCCCTATACAACCATGACGCCCATGAGCGGCGAGATGATCAAGACCGTGCTCGAAGACGTCGCAGACAACCTCTTCAATCCAGACCCCTACTACCAACAGGGTGGAGACATGGTGCGCGTCGGTGGTATGCAGTACACCATCGATCCCACCGCAACTGCCGGCAACCGGATTTCAGACATGCGCATCGGTGATAAACCCATCGAGGCTTCGAAATCATACAAGGTCGCAGGCTGGGCACCAGTGTCCGAGGCCGCACGTGATGCAGGCGGCGAGCCCATCTGGGATGTCATGGCCACCTATCTGCGTCAAATTAAAACGGTTGCGGCTAAAACACCTAGCTTACCTGTTATAAAAAATGCTGTTAACAATCCTGGAATGGCTGGATAAATCATGAAAAATTTTGTTTCTACATTAACACTCTGCCTTGCCTTGAGCATCGCGCCTTGGGCTGTGGGCGCTCAACAAGCGCCAGCTCAAGAGGGCAATAAAGTGCTGTATCACATTGATGACGCACAAACTCAAGGACTGAAAGGTCTAAGAAATATTCGCAATCATCTCGATGTTGCCCCCAAAACAAAGATCACCGTTGTCATGCATGCCAACGGCGTGGATATTGTGATGGATGGCGCGACTGATAAAAAGTCAAAAGCTGAATATGCGCCGCTCGTCTCCGCCCTCGTTTCTCGCGGGGTGACTTTCGAAGTGTGTGAAATTACACTGAAAAATAGAAAGCTTAAAAAGGAACAATTCCTTCTCGAGGCAAATTTCACTCCCTCTGGCGTCGCTCGAATTGCAGACTTACAAGTGCAACATAAATTTGCCTACATCAAGCCTTAACGTTCTTTTCAATGAATACGCCGATGCACGTTAGCCGTTCGCTTTTGTGCATGCTTGGTGTGATATTCATGCTGCATGCGACGCTTAGTCAAGCATCCGAGCACGTCTTAACGCTCGCACCCGTGAGCAAAAATGCTTATTACGCCGAAGGCGTTTCAGCGCTTGGTTCGCCTCTTAACAAAAACTTTATCTCAAATGCAGGCGTCGTCATTGGCCCGACTGGCGTTATCGTCATTGACGCACTTGGCTCGCCTGCGCTTGGTAAACAACTCATCGCCGAGATTCGAACACTCACCGACAAACCAATTCAGTTTGTCATCGTGACACACTATCATGCAGACCATATTTACGGCCTGCAAAGCTTCATCGATATTGGCGCGACCATCATCGCACAAGAAACCGCGAAAGAATACTTGAGTTCGGATACGGCTCAACTCCGCCTTCAAGCCTCACGTACCGAGCTCGCACCTTGGGTCAATGCTGACACGCGTCTCGTATCAGCCTCAATGTGGATTAGCCAGGACACCCGCCTGTCGCTCTCCGGACTTGACGTAGAGTTAATCAAAATGGGTCCTGCGCATACACCCGATGATCTGGCGATCTATTTCCCGTCCGAGGGGGTCCTCTTTGCCGGCGATCTAGTTTTTCGAGGCCGCATTCCTTATGTTGGCAATGCGGATAGCTTAGGTTGGATCAAATCTTTGGACAAGTTATTGGCCCGTGAAGCTCAAGTGATTGTGCCAGGGCATGGGCCCACTTCTACGTCGACGAAAGAAGACTTGCAATTCACGCGGGACTATTTAATTTTTGTCCGCAAGGCCATGGAACAAGCCGCTCGTGACCTTGATCCCTTTGACGAAGCCTATGCTGCGACAGACTGGTCGCGCTATGAAAAAATCCCACTTTTCAGAGTGGCAAACCGCATGAATGCCTACAACGTTTACCTATCTATCCAAAACGAGTAAGACGTTCAGCGACGATTAAAGCGCGCGAGTTCAAAAATATCGAGATCCACCATCTGACCGACGTCTTTTTGTAAGACACGGCCAGAGGGGTCGATCACATACAGCTCGGGGATGCCACGGCGCTTGCCAATCGCCCGATCAAGCTCGGGCGTCATCATCGCGACTGGAAAATTAATCTCGTTATTTTTAATGTAGTTTTGAACAGTCTTTTGCTTTTTGTCGACCGACAGCGTCATCACTAGTAAATTGCCCCCCTGCGTGCGTCGCACGAGTTCTTTAAGATTGGCATTTTGACGATGGCAATACGGACACCAGGTGGCCCACACTTGCACGACTAAATATTTACCTTTGAGATCGGACGAAGTGAACTGCCGTCCCTCGACTGTCACAAACTTATCAAATTTTATATAGTCGCCAACACCAAGAGCGTGAACAGCCGTTAAAGGTGAAAGGCATAAGGCCATCCACATGCTTGCTCTACAAAAATACTTAAAAAACATCATGGGCAATCATGTCCCTTATGTTTTGTTTTGTTTTGTTTTGATTTTTATCACTCCGGCCACAAATCAAAACAGACGCACCATCAGCGCGTCTGTTTAAACGAGGACACTTTCTTTATCGAGGCCTCATCTTCGACAAGCTAGCTGCAATTAAACCTACAAAGCTACGCCGAAGATTTGGCTCCAATATCAACAGGTTTAAATCATCAAAGGAACAATCAACAAAGCAACGATATTGATGATTTTGATGAGAGGATTAATTGCTGGTCCTGCGGTGTCTTTATAAGGATCGCCAACAGTATCACCAGTAATCGCAGCCTTGTGCGTCTCCGATCCTTTGCCTCCGTAGTGACCTTCTTCGATATACTTTTTGGCGTTATCCCAAGCGCCTCCGCCTGTACACATCGAGATTGCGACAAACAGACCTGTGACGATCGTGCCCATCAGCAATCCGCCTAAGGCTTCTGGCCCAAGGATCAAACCGACCGCAATCGGCGCGACAACCGGCAATAACGATGGGATGATCATTTCTTTAATCGCTGCCGTGGTCAGCATATCAACGGCCTTGTCGTACTCTGGCTTGGCAGTGCCCTCCATAATGCCTTTGATATCGCGGAACTGACGGCGCACCTCTTCAACCACTGAACCTGCGCAACGTCCGACCGCCTCCATCGCCATCGCTCCGAACAAATACGGAATCAATCCGCCGATGAACAAACCGATGATCACGCGATGGTCTGACAAATCAAACGTCACCTTTAGACCATTGGCCTCAAGCGCGTGTGTATAGTCAGCGAACAACACGAGCGCTGCCAAACCGGCAGAACCGATGGCATAGCCTTTTGTCACCGCTTTTGTCGTATTACCGACAGCATCCAATGGATCTGTGATGTCGCGCACAGACTGTGGCAGTCCCGCCATCTCTGCGATACCACCCGCGTTATCCGTAATCGGACCATAGGCATCAAGTGCCACCACAATCCCAGCCATCGAGAGCATGGATGTCGCGGCGATCGCGATGCCATAAATTCCTCCCAACCAATAGGCGGAGTAGATGGCTGCGCAGACAAACAAAACAGGCCAAGCAGTCGAACGCATCGAAACGCCGAGACCAGCGATCATGTTGGTGCCGTGACCCTGACTCGATGCTTTGGCGATATGCTTGACTGGTGCATAGTCTGTGCCGGTGTAGTACTCAGTGATCCACACTAACAACGCTGTCAGCACGAGGCCCACAACAGTCGCACCAAAAAGTCGTAATTTCCCACCTGTGGCAAAACCAACATCAGCAAGAATATTGTCGGGCATCATCCAGTTAGTTGCGAAGTAAAACGCAACGAGTGAAATGACACCTGCAATCACTAGCCCTTTGTAAAGCGCTGGCATCACATTTTTCATGCCCGGCGTAGCTTTAACAAAAGAGCAGCCGATGATCGATGCGATGATGGATATGCCACCCAACACAAGGGGGTAGACAACGGCCTCTGCCGTGGCAACCTTGATCATCAATGCGCCTAGCACCATCGTCGCAATTAAGGTCACTGCATAAGTTTCAAATAGATCGGCAGCCATACCCGCGCAATCGCCAACATTATCACCAACGTTATCTGCAATCACAGCAGGGTTGCGAGGATCATCCTCAGGAATACCTGCCTCGACCTTTCCGACCAAGTCAGCACCCACGTCTGCGCCTTTGGTGAAAATACCCCCACCTAGCCGAGCGAAAATCGAAATCAGTGAAGATCCGAACGCAAGCCCGATCAGAGGGTGGAGAATCACAGACATACTTTGCTCTTTGCCGGTTGTATGCAAATAGAGATAAAACAAACCGACACCCAGCATTCCAAGTCCCACAACGAGCATGCCGGTAATCGCACCGCCCTTAAAAGCAACATTGAGCGCCTCGTTCATGCCCTTCGTGGCCGCCTCGGCTGTTCGTACATTCGCCCGAACGGAAACATTCATCCCTATAAAACCGCAGGCCCCTGATAACACGGCACCGATCACGAATCCCGCAGCGGTCAGGTTATCGATAAAGATTGCAATGAGGATTGTAAGTACCACGCCAACGAACGCGATCGTTTTATATTGCCTTGAAAGATACGCACTTGCCCCCTGCTGAATCGCCTCCGCGATTTCGACCATGCGTGCATTTCCCGTGGCTTGCTGAAGGATCCAGGAGCGAACAAAAAAACCATATAAAACCGCTATCACTCCACAGCCGAGGGCAAAGTAAAGGCCCAGTGTGACGTTACTCATTCGATGAACTCCATTAAGGGTTTGTCTCTTTTTATTGATACAGAGCGCCCCTCCATGGGAGGCTTGCGCACCAAGTCGTCATAAAGCAAGTATTTCTAACGTTCAACAGGATACGATGAACAAGAGGGATTTTATCCATTTTTGTTAAGATTAGGGTATTTACTAATTCACCTTGTTTCTACGGAGCCATAATGAGTCTTGACAAAGTCAGCGCGGGCAAGAACATTCCCGAGTCATTTAACGTCATCATTGAAATTTCAATGAATGCTGACCCGATTAAATACGAAGTAGACAAGGATTCTGGTGAGTTATTTGTCGATCGCTTTATGGGCACATCGATGCACTACCCCTGCAACTATGGCTACATCCCCAAAACGATCGCAGGTGACGGTGATCCGGTAGACGTTTTGGTCATCACTCCCTTTCCCGTTATCCCTGGGGTCATCGTCCGCTGCCGCGCTCTTGGCGTCCTCAATATGGAAGACGAAGGCGGCGAAGACGCCAAGCTCTTGGCTGTTCCCGAAGACAAAATTCTCCCTATTTACAGCCACTGGAAACAGGCCTCAGACATTCATCCGATGCGCCTGAACGCTATTCAGCACTTCTTTGAGCATTACAAAGATCTTGAAAAGGGCAAATGGGTCAAGGTCAAGGGCTGGGGTGGCATCGACGAGGCCCATCAGGAAATATTGACAGGCATCAAGCGTTACCAAGAAGAAAACAAAGTTTAAGATTGTTTTTACGCACCCGGTTGACCTTGGCTTGGCGGAACCATTTCCTGCCAGCCAAGGATCTCCGCTAGTCGCAGGATCACCCACTGCGCCTCTGCCGCTGCCAGTCCAATCTCGTCATCACCCAGTCCCTGGTGGATCCTTTCCAGTACATCGGTTTCGGTGATGCCAAGCTCCCACAGCTTGTTGGTCGCCTGTTCCGTCAACAGATTGGCCAAGTCCTCACACAAATCGTAACGTGCGTAGATATGCTCTCGCGTCGCGCTCGGCTTCGTGCGGCCTGGCTCGACAAATAACGCGATAAAAGAAGGCGGGATGGTGCTTTGATTGTCGTCACTCATCGCTGCGCTGCAACAGTGCGTTCATACATGTCATTTTAAATCCTGGGTTGGCAACTGCGAGTCTTTACACGATACTACGTAGCTTATGTGACTTTTAAGCCTACACCCATGTCTTCGACAAAAAGTTCTTCGCGTGAACACTCGGTGACTCTGCCCGATGGCGCCGTATTGCGGGTTTTAGACGATGGGGCAGGGCCTGCGCTCCTGCTTATCAGCGGGTTGGGCGGCACGGCAAACTTTTGGAACCCCTGCGTCCCTGCTTTTGCGACCCATTACCGTACCCTTAGGCTGGATCAGCGCGGCATCGCCAAGAGCTCTCGGGGGTCCGCACCCTGCACCATTGATCAGCTCGCACAGGACTGTCTGGCCGTTCTAGATGCTTGCGATATTAAAACCGCCATGGTCGTGGGGCACTCCACCGGTGGATGCATCGCGCAAACCATGGCGCTTCTCGCGCCGGACCGGATTCAGGCCTGCGTCTTCAGTGCCACATGGGGCAAACCAAGTCGCCATAGAAAAGAACTCTTTTCCACGCGCCGCGACATGCTATTTCGCGATCCAGTGGGCTATGCCTGCTCTTCTGTTTTTATGGGACACGATGCGCACTGGCTCAACAACAACTGGAGTGTTCTTGAGAATGCACGCGCCAATGCCCCAGTCACTCCCGAGGCACAACGCATCGTGGCCGAACGACTCGATGCCCTGATCGCTTTTGATCGAAGTGCCGAGATTCAGAACATTAAGGCCCCAACGCTGGTCATGGGTGCACGCGACGATTTGATTGTGCCCTCATTTTTACAGGAAGAGCTTGTCACCACTCTTAAAGATGCTAATTTTCATTTGTTTGAACAAGGCGGTCACTTTTACCCTGTGACCAGAACGACCTTGTTTTGTTCGTATGTATTAACTTGGCTTAATTCAGCAGTTAGATTGGTGAGCTAGAAATTTCATCAATGTATCCGAGCATTGTTCTGCATACCCATCACAGATATTGTGACCAGCAGTATCAACATAAACGAGCTCTGAGCCTTTAATTCGCTGATGCATTTCCTCATACGCGTCGGCGTGACCAATCGACTCTTTACCTGCCGCTACAATCAGTGTCGGACACTTGATATTGACTAGTTCTTCCATGAAGTCATGCGTGCACATGTGCAATACAAATCTTGCTATAAACGCTGGATCATTTGAGCCCGCTTGATCGATAAACCAAGCAACCAATCCTGGATCAGCCGTCTTGTCAAATCTTTCATAAATCGTATCTGCCAAAAATTTCTTCAGCCCAATTTCTTTGATTTTTGGTATCCATGTTGGCGCATGGCTTTGCTTAAGCCCTGGCGTTGCACCAAATAAAGCCAGGGCTTTTACTCGCTCCGGATACTGCAGCGTCATCTGTTGCGCGACATATCCACCTGCTGAGTTACCAACAAGATTTATTTTTTTTACGCCAATATGATCCAACAACGCAATAGCATCATCAACCAAATGCTGAAGGGTAAATGCTTGCTCACTTAATGGAATAGTGGATTTTCCATGTCCTCGCAAATCCATTCGAACCACACGATAATTTCTAGCAAGTTTAGGTATCCAGCTAAACCATCTTTGTGAATTGCCCATCGCGGCATGAAGCAAAAAAACGGTTTCTGGCTCAACCCACGGTTTAGTAAAGTCGTCAATGTAGTAAGCTAATTTCAAACCGTCGCGGGTCATAGAATTTTGCATAAATACTCTCTGATTAATTCACTTTGATACCAGCGGTTTGAATCACCTTGCGCCATTTTTCAATTTCGACCTCCATCAGCTTTAGGTGATCACTGGGCAGACCACCCTTAACATCAAACCCTAGGCCAGCTACACGCACTTGTATCGCTGATTCGGCCAATGCTTTGTTCACAGCAGCACTTAACTGATTCACGATAGCAGCCGGCAAGTTAGCAGGTCCCAACAGTCCCCAATGGCTGCTTGCATCGACCCCCTTGAGTCCCGCTTCAGCAAACGTAGGTACATTGGGCATCGCGGGATGACGGCGCTCACCTGTCAGAGCCAGCGCACGCAGTCGACCCGCTGCTACAGGTTGCTTGGCAGAGCTGATCCCTGTAAATGTCATTGGGACCTGTCCCCCCATCACTGCGGCCATCGCCTCTCCTGTTCCTTTAAATGGTGCATGACCAATATTAATATTGGCAGCCATCTTAAATAACTCTCCAGCAAGATGTGTCGATGCGCCATTTCCACCCGACCCATAAAAAAGCTCACCTGGCTTAGCTTTGGCAAGCTTCACAAGCTCTGACAGGTTTTGCGCGGGTACGGATGGGTTAACAACCAAAATAACAGGACCGACCGCCAAATGACTGATCGGGGTGAAAGCCTTGAGTGTGTCGTATGGAAGGTTCGAGCGCAGCCCTGGATTAACTAAAATAGAAGAGTCAACCATTAATAAAGTGTAGCCATCGGCAGGCGCCTGCGCCACGATCTGGGAGCCAATAATGCTTGAAGCTCCAGGCTTGTTATCAATAACGATTGGTTGGCCCAATAGTTCTGAGAGCCTCGGTGCAAGCACTCGCGCCAAAATATCTGTTCCGCCCCCCGGTGCAAATGGCACGACTACACGTATCGGCTTCGTCGGCCAGCTTTGCGCAAAGGCTGAAAACCCAAAAAAGACCATTCCGATTAAAAGCAAAGCTTTACTGAAAAAAATTCGATAGCTCATGTCATCGCTCCAAGATTATTTAATGACGATTAGTCCAATTTTTTGATGTGTTTGATCAAAACACATTTATTCTCTGTTGTCATTAGAGTTGTTATCTGTTAGTTTTTCTAAGCTACTACTTTACCAGTCAATTTGTCACATGTGTATGAGCATGCTGTTTGAGGGTAAATCGATGCACATAATATTGTTGGAGTAGAAAAATGATTACGCCGCAACTTGAGCCTTGGCAATGGGAAGAGCCCCATTGGAGGGGTATCGTTAATCGTGTCAGAGCAGGTCGCACATTACGACCTACGGTCTGGCCTAATGGTGCGCGCTGTGCTGTAGCGCTTTCTTTTGACTCCGACCACGAAACCAACGAATTAAGGGAGGGGGGAGAATCAATCGGCAAGCTTTCACAAGGCCAATATGGCAATCGTCAAGGCGTTCCTCGTATTGTAAAAATACTTCAACGATACGATGTCAAAGCAAGTTTTTATGTTCCTGCCGTAACTGCATTACTCTATCCTGACGAACAACGTGACTTGGCTGAGCAAGGTCACGAAATCGGCATTCATGGCTGGATACACGAACGTAATTCTGTTCTTCCATTTGAAGCTGAAAAAGACCTGATGCTACGCAGTTCAGATGTGCTTGAAAAAGTCAGTGGTTTTCGACCTGTCGGCATGCGGACACCTTCTTGGGACTTTAGTCCCAACACTCTTGCATTGACGCGTGATATGGGTCTAATTTACGACTCTTCGCTGATGGCTGATGTTGATTGCTATGAACTCTTGCTCGATGGGGCCGATACTGGTGTCATTGAGCTTCCCGTAGAATGGATTCGGGATGACGCGGTGTACTTTGGCATGAACAGGTTTTCTGGCTTACGTCCTTACACGCCACCATCGGATGTATTCGATATTTTCAAGCGTGAATTTGACGTCGCCTACCAAGAAGGGGGCTTGTTTCAACTCACAATGCATCCACATGTAATTGGTTATCGCTCACGTATTTGGATTCTTGAAGAACTCACGCGATACATGCGAAGCATGCCAGATGTCTGGTTTGCCACACATGCCGAAATCGTCCGTTACGTTAAACAAGTCGGATAAATCATGCTTGAAAATTTTTCCAGCTCGCAAATTGTTCGTAAAACGGTTGTGGCCACCCAGGCAGGTGTTGTCGCTGCGCAGCACCGGCGAGCAGCTGAAGTCGGCGCCGCGGTCCTCGATGCAGGCGGTGATGCGGTCGATGCTGCGATTGCGACCTCGTTTGCGATCGGCGTTGTCGAGCCATGGATGAGTGGCCCTGCAGCGGGGGGCACCATGGTTTTATGGCGCGCCAAGGAAGGCAAAGCTTACGTCATTGATTTTGGTTGTCGATCACCCCGCGAGCTCAATCCCGCTGATTACCCACTGAGCGGGGCAGGAAAATCTTCAGACTTGTTTCCTTGGCCCGCAGTCGTCGAAGATCGTAATGTCATGGGCGCGACCGCTGTTGCGGTGCCAGGGGCGGTCGCCGGCATGGATCTCGCACACACCCACTTTGGGCGCATGCCCTGGAAAGAGCTCGTCACGCCTGCCGCCAAACTTGCCGATGAAGGCTTATTGGTTGACTGGTATACGACACTCGTGACTGCCGCCAATGCGCGCGTACTCAGCAAAGACCCTGACACGGCCAAGATGTTTCTTGATGAGGGTCACTGGCCCATCGCTGGCGAATGGACCTCGCTGACCGAAAAACGCCTTAATCAAAAAGTCTTCGCACAAACACTGATGCAGATCGCCGAAGGCGGTGCCAACGCTTTTTATAAAGGCGACATCGCAACACAACTTGCAAAAGATGTGCGGGCTAAAGGCGGATGTCTCAGTGTGCAGGACTTGCACGACTATCAAGCATCGATCGTCGAACCACTCACGATCAACTACCGCGGCGGTCGGGTCTATGCAACGCCGGGGCTGACAGGCGGTCCAACGTTTGCTAAAGCCTTGGAAATACTTTCTCGTGAGTTATCGCCGACAAAAGGCAAACCCGATGCCGCGACCTACGCCGGCTTTGCTCGCGCGCTCGATGCCGCGTTTAAACTGCGTTTTGAAAATATGGGTGACCACGAGTCACCGAAAGCGCCCGGCTCGACGACCCACTTTAGCGTGGTCGATCGTGAGGGCAACATGTGTGCCGTGACACAAACCTTGCTCTCTATTTTCGGCTCGAGGGTTGTGTCCCCCTCCACAGGGATGTTGCTCAATAACGGCATCATGTGGTTTGACCCCGAACCCGGCAAACCTAACTCCCTCGGCCCCAACAAACGATGCTTGGCAAATTACTCACCTGTCATTGGCGAGGATGCCCAAGGTCGCCGTTTTGCTATAGGTGCGTCAGGGGGCCGAAAAATTCTTGGCGCCGTCATGCAGCTGAGCTCCTTCATGATGGATCACGGACTCGATCTCGAGGAGGCTTTTCACACTCCGCGTATCGATGTCAGTGGCAGCGGTAAAATCACCGCCGATCAAACGCTCCCTGCCGACGTGATCGCCGCACTCGAAAAAGAAATGCCTGTCATACAAACGCGTCGCAATACGTATCCCTATTCCTTTGCTTGCCCGGCTGGAGTGATGCGCGATGGCGACATGAATATGGGTTGCACGGAAATCATGTCACCCTATGGTGATGCGATCGCAGGAGGCTAAAACGTGTATTTACCCAAACACTTTGAACAACAAGATCTTGAATCTTTAACGTCTTTACTCAAGGTCTATCCGCTCGGTGCGCTTGTGACACAACACGAGGGCGTACTCGAAGCCAACCACATCCCATTTTTGCTCGAGGGCTCACTTGCCGCAGGTGGCAAACTGATCGGTCATGTCGCCAAAGGAAACCCTGTGTGGAAGCACGACGTCGCCACGCAGGAGACTCTTGTGATTTTTCAAGGGCCTGAGTCGTACATCACACCGAACTGGTATCCCTCAAAGCAAGTCCACCATCAAGTCGTGCCCACCTACAACTACGCTGTTGTCCATGTGTATGGCCAACTCTCTGTCACACACGACGAGGCGGTCAAGCGAAGAATCGTTGGGGACCTCACTGCCTCGATGGAAAAAATGCGCGACAGCACTTGGCAGGTCTCTGATGCACCCGCGGAATACATTGAAAAAATGCTGAGTGCGATCGTGGGGATCGAGCTCACGATCACGCGCATTCAGGCCAAATGGAAAGTGAGTCAAAATCGCGATGCTGCGGATCGCGAGGGCGTGGCGCGTGGCTTGAGCGGACCAGGTTCACCAGAAAGAGACCACCGGATGCGTGGAGTCGTCCTGAGCGGCAAAGGCATTGGCTTGGACTAACAAGCACCGCTTGATGAGGGAAATTTAGCGACCAGGCTGTTTTGTGCAATCTACCGTCGCATGGATCAACCGTTTATTGTCGTTATTTTTCTCTGGAAACTCTGTCGAGACCACGCGACAACCGGTCACCTTTTCAATCGCTTCGATTTGTCGGGCTTTTTGCTTGTCATAGTCCGTGCCAAAGAGTCCGCCTTGCGTGCCACCAAAAGCCTCCCACTTGTCTTGTCCCAGAGGAATGATGCTGATCTCTCGCTCGTCGAGTACGACAATCTGACGGGCAGGATCACGATGGTAGTACACCGCACTTCCCTGACAGCCAGCGAGCGTCCCGACAACAACGACGAGGGCGACAAAAGGCAACATTTTCATCTATATTCTCTAGTATTCGCGCAAACAAACATGACGTTTCCAAGCATAACGCTATTTTTAATCGAAAACTTTAGAGGCACAGTCCATGTCAAAAGAAGGCGTACTTCAGATTCCCTCTCTCCAAGGCAAGGTCTCAGAGGCAGAGTGGCAAACCCGCGTTGATCTAGCCGCCTGTTACCGATTAGTTGAAATGTACGGTATGGCGGATATGATCGCCAACCACATCTCCGCGCGCGTGCCTGGCGAAGAGGGCACTTACCTCATTAATGCCTACGGCTTGATGTATGAGGAAATCACCGCTTCCAGCCTTCTGAAGGTTGATCATCAAGGCAATATCCTCACCCAACCCGATTTTGGTGGACTGAATTACGGTATCAATAAAGCAGGTGCTGTGATTCATAGCGCCGTGCACCATGCACGCCCGGAGGTTGGATGCGTCATCCACACGCACAGTTGGGCCTCGATGGCCGTCTCCTCTCTTGAGTGCGGACTGTTGCCCTTGACGCAGACCGCGATGCGTTTTCTGAAAATCAGTTATCACGACTATCAAGGTGTCGTACTCGATGAAGCCGAACAAGAGTCTTTATGCAAAGACCTGGGCAATAGCGAAGCCATGATTTTGCGTAACCACGGCGCCTTGACCGTCGGACGTACGATTGGCGAAGCATTCAACTGGATGCACCGCCTTGAGCTTTCTTGTCGAGCCCAAATCGGTGCGATGTCCTGCAACTCCCCAATGTCCAAGGTCTCCCAAAAAGTACTGGATGAAACGTGGAACAACTATCAGCCCGGCACGCGTCGTCCCTATGGCGTGATGGAATGGCCCGCGTTGCTGCGCAAGCTTGATCGTACCGACACCTCCTATCGCAACTAAGCAAGGTCATCTCCGTGTCCATTAAAAAGCTCAATCATCCTCCGCGCATCCTGCTCTCAGACAAAATCGCCGAGGAGCTTGCCCCTAAGCTCACCGCGATTTTAGGCACCGGTGGATACGTTCGCGTGACCGCCCAGCAAATGCACGATGGCACTGCGGACGCCGATTTTTGTTTTGTTTCGCGCGACATCACTTCCGCCTCAACTAAACATCACATTATTCCCTCGACACAATATGTCTACGATGCGCTCATGGGCTCTAAGGCACTCAAGTGGGTGCACATTCACTCGGCGGGCGTGGATCGACAAATTTTTCTAGACCTGATGGCTAAAGGCATCACCGTGACGAGCTCCTCCGGAGCGAGTGCGGGGATCGTCGCTCAAACCGCGCTTACTGGTCTGATGTCACTCGCACGCCGCTTTCCTCAGCTTGCCGCCGCACAACGCGCGCACGCTTGGGAGCCTTTTTTTAAAGTTGGGCTGCCACCAGAGCTAGAAGGTCAAACCGCCACCATCGTGGGCTGGGGGCCGATTGGTCAAAAACTAGCAGGGTGGCTCAAAGCGATTGGCCTGAACATGATCGTTGTACGTCAGTTCGCTTCTTCGACAATCCCAGGCACACGCGTGGTGTCGTTTGATCAGTTCAACAGCATTCTTCCGGAAACTGACTGGTTAGTGTTGGCCTGCCCACTGACGGCTCAAACGACCAATCTCGTGAGCGCCAACGCGCTTAGTCTGATGAAACACTCTGCGCACATCGTCAACATCTCACGTGGCGCCGTCATCGACGAACCCGCGATGATTGATGCGCTTAAAAATGACCGCTTGGCCGGTGCTTACTTGGACGTATTTGCCCAAGAACCCTTACCCACCGACTCACCGCTGTGGGATCTGCCTAACGTCATCGCGACCCCACATACGGCGGGGTTTTCAGACGCGATTCTTCAGCGGATGGCTGAAAAATTCCTTGAAAATCTTGGGCACTATGCCCGGGGCGAGCCATTTATCAATGTCGCGCGTTTGAGCTAATCATTCGTTTGACGTCTATTTTTAATCAGGCTTAGCGTACAATACGTCTACGGCACAACGTTCCAGTCCTCGTGCCTCGCTAAGCCCCAACTCTGTGGGCGCTCGCCTCCAAGGCGTTTTTACTCCCTGTTCGTCTGCCCCGATTGGAGTCCACATTTGTTTGTGGACCGGCATGACGATGGAGCTGTTCTCTTGTCTACTACGATTACCTTCGCTGACCTCGGGTTGGCCGATCCTCTTATGCGTGCGATTGCCGATGCCGGCTATACCGTACCCACCCCTATTCAGGCACAAGCCATTCCCCGCGTTCTCGCGGGCGGCGATTTGCTGGCTGCCGCACAAACCGGTACGGGTAAAACCGCTGGCTTTACCTTGCCCATTCTGCACATGCTGCTTGGCAAGCCCCTTGAGCTGCGCAAGCCCGGCCGACCACGTGTCCTAATTCTCACACCGACCCGCGAATTAACCGCACAGGTCGAAGAGTCCGTCAAAACTTACGGTGTCCATACCAAAATCTCCTCCATGGTGATTTTTGGTGGTGTCAACATCAACCCCCAGACCTCCGCACTGCGCAAGCCTATCGATATCCTAGTCGCGACGCCTGGTCGCCTTCTGGATCATTGCCAGCAGCGCAACGTTGATTTGTCCGGGGTTGAAATCCTGGTTCTCGACGAAGCCGATCGTATGCTCGATATGGGTTTTATCCGCGACATTCGCAAAATCCTTGCCTTGTTACCTCGTCAACGACAAAACCTTCTATTCTCAGCCACCTTCTCGGACGAAATCCGCGAACTCTCAAAAGGCGTCCTGAACAACGCCTCCGAGGTGTCCGTTGCTGCGCGCAACACCACCGCCGAGCGCGTGGAGCAAACCGTGCACATGGTGGAACAAGCCCACAAGCGCGACATCCTGAGCCACATCATCCGTGAGAGTGGTTGGCATCAGGTTCTAGTTTTTACGCGTACCAAGCACGGTGCGAACCGCCTCGCTGAAAAGCTTGTCAAAGACGGCTTGTCCGCCTCGGCCATTCATGGCAACAAAAGCCAGGCCGCACGTACCCGGGCTTTAGATGACTTCAAAAAGGGCAAAGTTGCCGTTCTGGTTGCGACAGACATCGCGGCACGCGGTCTGGATATCGACCAGTTGCCTCAAGTGGTCAACTTCGAATTGCCCAACGTACCCGAAGACTACGTGCATCGCATTGGTCGTACGGGTCGTGCAGGTGCCGCCGGCTCTGCCGTCTCCTTGGTGGATTCGAGCGAAATCAAGTACCTCAAAGCCATCGAACGCATCATTAAAAAGCAGATTCCACAGCTACCCGCCCCGACAGGCTGGACCGCGTCGCCTGCCTCCCCCCATAGTGCCGACGATGATGCACGCGCCGAGGGTCGTCGCGACGGTCCGCGCCGCCCCCCACAGCGTTCCTCACGTCCGGCGAGTTCGACAGGCTCTGGCGCGCCACGCCCAGCGCGTTCGGGTCAAGGTGCCGGACAGGCTCCACGTCGAGAAGGACAGAGCAGCGGTCGAAGCGCGCCCACAGGTCACGCCCCCGCTCGCACTGGCGCGGGTGGTCCTGTTCGAAGCGGCTCTGGTCCAAACAGCCCAAGTCCGGCCAACCGCTCCCGCCGTCCCGCTCTCTTTAACAAGTAATTTGCCCGAATACAGGCTGACTCGTTCAGCCTGTAAAATTCGCCATCATGAGTATTCAAGCTGAAGTTGCGCGACGCAGAACGTTCGCCATTATTTCCCACCCTGACGCCGGTAAAACGACACTCACCGAAAAGCTATTGCTTTTCGCGGGTGCGATTCAAATCGCCGGCAGCGTCAAGGCACGCAAGGCTTCGCGCCATGCATCTTCAGACTGGATGGAAATCGAAAAACAACGTGGTATTTCAGTTGCCTCTTCCGTGATGCAAATGGAATACCGCGATTGCGTCATCAATTTGCTCGACACGCCCGGACACCAGGACTTCTCCGAAGACACCTACCGGGTGCTCACCGCCGTCGATGCCGCACTCATGGTGATCGATGCCGCAAACGGTGTCGAACCACAAACGATCCGCCTGCTTCAAGTCTGTCGAGCACGCAATACCCCCATCATCACCTTCATCAACAAGATGGACCGAGAGGTTCGCGATCCGCTTGAGTTGCTGTCCGAAATCGAGCAGCACATCGGTATGGATGCCGTGCCCTTTTCTTGGCCTGTTGGTATGGGCAAAGCCTTCGGCGGGGTGTTCGATATTCAGCGCAACCGGATGCGACTTTTTCGACCCGGTCAAGAGCGTCGCAATGACAGCGCCGATGACTTTATTGACGGTCTAGACAATCCTGAAATCGCCCAGCGCTTTGGCTCCGCCTTTGAGCAGGCCAAAAGCGAAATCGAGCTCATCCAAGCCGCCGCACCCGCTTTTGATCATGCCGCTTTTTTAGCGGGGAAACAAACCCCTGTCTTTTTCGGCTCCGCTATCAATAATTTTGGCGTTCAAGAAGTCTTGGATGCCTTGGTTGATCAGGCTCCACCTCCCGGCTCACGTCAAGCGCTTGAGCGTGTCGTGCACCCCGAAGAGCCCAAATTTACAGGCGTCGTGTTCAAAGTCCAGGCAAACATGGACCCCGCGCACCGCGACCGTGTTGCCTTTGTGCGCGTGAGTTCGGGTAAATTTGAACGCGGTATGCGCCTCAAGGTCTCTCGCAACAGCAAAGAAATTCGTCCCAATAACGTTGTTTCTTTTTTGTCACAACGCCGCGAACTTGTCGATGAAGCCTATGCAGGGGATGTCATTGGGATCCCCAACCACGGCATTCTCCACTTAGGTGACGTCTTGACCGAAGGCGAGGCCCTACATTTCACAGGTCTGCCGTTTTTTGCTCCTGAGCTTTTCCAGGCCGTTGAAACCAAAGACCCTCTGCGCATCAAACAACTCCGGACTGGTCTACTGCAGCTTGGCGAAGAGGGCGCGATTCAGGTCTTTAAACCTATCGCCGCGGGTGGAGCGATGCTGCTCGGCGCAGTGGGTCAACTCCAATTCGAGGTCGTGGCTCACCGGCTCCAAGCCGAATATGGGGCCGAGGCTAGGCTCATGCCTTCTCGCTACAACATGGCTCGCTGGATTACTGCCGAAGACCCAAAAGAACTCCGCAAATTCATCGATGCGAACGCCTCCCATATCGCCTATGATGTGGTCGAAGCACCGGCGTTCCTAGTCTCGTCGACGGCGCAACTTCGGGTCGCCGAAGAGCGCCATCCGGCGATTCGTTTTCATGCAATGCGTGAGCACGGTGGCCAAGTGTTCTCTGACAAAGTCTGACTTCACGCAACCCATAGATCCTTATGTCCTGGCGCGCTCTCATCTTCTTCCTGTTGCTTGCACTGGTCGCCTCTTGGCAAGGCGGTCGACAACTTGGTCTGTGGCTCGTGGAGCAGGCACCCGAGTCGATCGCCTCGTCTTCCAACGCAAGGGAGACCCGGGGTCAAGTGCTCGATGCGGATGGCAAGCCCTTGGCGCCCCAACCTCCTCAGCCTCGTATAGACGGTACGCTCGGTGTGCCTCGAGAAATGGCACCGGTCGAATGGACGATCGAAGCCGTGGTTGCCTCGCGTGCAGATGCAAACTCTTACAAAAAAGAGGGTGATGAAGACGAAGACGAGGGTGACGAATCACAAGAAGACAATGATGAGCGCCGCGATCGCGCCAGAGATCCCGACGGTGTTCGCACTGTCGATGTCCGTGCGCCCGCTTCAGGTTCTTCTACAACTCGCCCTGTGATAACACCTGCACCACTTTTCACTTGGCGAGACGAGCTTAAAAAAGAACTGACAAAATGCAGCAGTGTGGGATTTTTCAGACGTCCTGGCTGCATCGATGCGGCACAAACAAAATACTGTGAACCTAACAATGCCTGGGGCAAGGTCGCGGAGTGCCCAGATCGCAGCACGACCAACATTTCGGGCGGCTAACCTAACCTGCTCCCGCCTGGGATTTGCGCAATGGCGCAGTCGGGATTCTCATTTGTTCACGATATTTTGCCACTGTTCGACGGGCAATCGTAATGCCATCCTTGTCCAGCAGACTCGCCAACTGACTATCCGAAAAAGGACGCGCCCGGTCTTCTTGACGGATCAGCGCCTGAATGCGAGTCTGAACCGCCGTCGAAGACGTCGCCTCCCCGCCCTCGGTGGACAACCCCGTACTGAAAAATCTCTTTAACTCCAGCGTCCCGAATGGCGTCACCATATATTTTTGCGTAGTCGCGCGAGAGATGGTTGATTCATGCATCCCTAGTTCTAGCGCCACATCCTTGAGTGTGAGTGGCCGAACCGCCTCCCAGCCTTTAGTAAAAAACACTTGTTGGTGCGCCACGATGACTTGAGAGACTCGCAAAATCGTCTCAAAACGTTGCGCAACATTACGTATCATCCAGCGCGCTTCTTGTAACTGCCCATGCAACGCACTATTTGCTCCGCCACGCGGACTCCCCAGTGCCTCGGCATACAAGGCGTTGACGCGTAATTTTGGCATCACGGCATCATTGAGCTGAGCCTCCCAGCCCTTACGCGTTTTACGGACAATCACATCCGGGACCGCAAAGTCGGCGGCAGGCTTATTCCAAAAACTGCCAGGTCGCGGATTCAGCCGCACAATCAACGCGTGGGCTCGACGCAATTGATCCGTCTCGCATTGCAGAGCCTCTCGAAGCTTTGTCATATTTCCCGTCGCCAAAATATTGAGGTGCTGCTGACAAAGGCGGCGAGCCAACACCAAAAGTTCAGCATCTCGGACCTCCGGCAGGCGCTCAGGATCTGCATATTGCAACTGCAAGTCCAAACACTCGGCCAAGTCTCGCGCTCCCACTCCGGGGGGATCAAGCGACTGCAAAAACTTGAGCGCCATTTGAAAATCCTCTAGCACTACGCCCGACTCTGGCTGCATCCAATCGACGATCTCTTCGAGAGGAGACGCTAATAAGCCATCATCGTTCAGTTCATCGATGAGCAAACTTACAATCGCCGCGTCCCGTGGACTCAATCGCGTTGTACCCAGCTGACTGAGCAAATACTCCCTCAAATTACTCTCGCGAGCCGCTTCAGGTCGATCGGTGAGCTCATCATCCCGAGATTGACGCGTTTCCGTTGAAAACTCCAGGCGTTCCCGCTCTGCGGGAGCGTCGTACTCTGGGGGAAGGCTGTCTTGCGCCTCAATATCCCCCTGGACTTCATTTAAAGGGGGCTGCGAGCCTTCAAAAACATCGCCCTTTGCTGTGGTGGCGCCTAAGGGACCGGGGTCCTGTAGGCCTTCTCCCTCTACCTCAAGCATCGGGTTTTCCGCCAGCGCCTTCGCCACTTCGGCCTCCAGGTCGAGGGTCGACAACTGCAAAAGTCGAAGGGACTGTTGCAGTGCCGGGGTCAGTGTCAAACTCTGACCAAGACGAAGTTCGAGAAAATTGCGAGTCATAGGTACAATATTTTGCATGATGAACACACCAAACACCGCAAATATCCGAAAAGATGTCTATCTTCTGGGCAATACGTTGTTACGCCTGGGACTTCCACGGCTCATTATTCGCCTGGTTGTGACGCTCAGTGTGCTGGCACTACTCCTTTATTGCATACAAGGCATTCTTGCACGAGGACGAGGTTGGCTCGAATTTGGTTTACATGTTTCTGGCCTGAACGACATCCTTGGCAAAACGGTCATTGAATTCGTCATGCAATACCAAAAGTTCTTTTGGTGGTTAATCGCAGCGTTGCTTGCACTATTTGTTCTTAGTTTGATGATGGGCTGGTTACGCAGCAGCATCAAGCGCGGTCGCAGCGCTCTGGTCCCCTTGGGTGAAGTTCGCAAACTCTGTGCGGGCCTCAGCGTAGAGGGCCTCGATGTTCTAGACTGGGTCTGGCGTGACAAGTCTTCGCCCATTACCGTAGGAAATCTGCAAACGACCCTCTCCCAACTCCGTACAGGACGCCAGCGCAAACTCGACCTCGCCCGTGCCCAAAAGCAGGAGTTGGCCTTAGCGCTCAGTCCAAAAGACGCTCTTTCTCCCGACGACTCTTCTGAACACCCACAAGAAAAGCCGCCCGAAACTGCGCCTCTTGATCGTAGCGGTCACCGCGAACCTACCCTGCTTGCCTAAAAGTCTGCTCGCAAAGCTTTCAAAACACAAGAGACTTGCTTTTAACAGCTATTTATGTTTATCTTATGAGTATGCGTGCTTTCATTTCCTGTTCAGCCTGTCCTCTTCAGACAAACATCGCTTCTTTAGGCGGTGGCACCTTGCGCGCGTCCGCACTCAGCCTTCTACCGCTGCTACTAGCGATCGGTTGCCGGACCTAGCGTCCCGTGGCAGTCCGGCAGCCTTTTTTGGCCACTCGCATTACCCCCAACACATTCCCAAATTTAAGCCCCGTGCAACCGGATGTTGGTCAAAAACCAACAATCGATTATTACGATGCCTAGGACACAAGGCATCTGTCAAACAGAATTGAGGTTAAACATGCTTTCGAATCCCGCCACGAAATACATCCCGTTCAAACCCTTCGAACGTGATTTCTCAGAACGCACCTGGCCTACCAAGCGGATTACCCATCCGCCTATCTGGATGAGTACGGACCTGCGAGATGGCAACCAGTCCTTGATTGAACCCATGAGCGTCGAGCGCAAACTGCGCTTTTTCGACATGCTCATCAAAATCGGTTTCAAAGAAATCGAAGTGGGATTCCCCTCTGCATCACAAACAGACTTTGATTTTGTCCGTACGCTCGTCGATGAAAAGCGTATTCCCGATGACGTCACCATCATTGCCCTGACTCAGGCACGTCCCGAACTCATCGAACGCACCGTCGAGTCGGCTGCCGGTGCCAAGCGCGCCATGATTCATTTGTACAACGCTTGCGCGCCTGGTTTTCGCCGCATCGTCTTCAACATGAATCGCGAAGAGGTCAAACAAGTCGCGATCGAAGGCACCAAGTGCGTGATGGCTTGTATGGCCAAACACCCTGAAACAGAATGGTTATACGAGTATTCTCCCGAGGTCTTTAGCACCACCGAACCCGACTTTGCGCTCGAGGTTTGCAATGCCGTGACCGATACTTGGAAACCAACGCCTCAGCGCAAAATCATTTATAACTTGCCGGCGACCATCGAGGCCACCACCCCGAACATGTATGCCGATCAGATCGAGTACATGCATCACAACCTGAACAAACGCGACAGCATCATCATCAGTTTGCACCCACATAACGATCGCGGCACTGCCGTGGCTGCCGCCGAGCTCGGCTTAATGGCTGGTGCGGATCGGGTCGAGGGCTGCTTGTTTGGTAACGGCGAGCGCACCGGTAACGTTGATCTCGTGACCCTGGCCTTGAACCTCTACACACAAGGCATCCATCCTGGCTTAGATTTTTCTGACATCGACGAAGTGCGTCGCTGCGTGGAGTTTTGTAATCAATTGCCCGTTCATCCTCGCCATCCTTATGCGGGCGACCTCGTCTTTACGGCCTTCTCGGGCTCGCATCAGGATGCAATCAAAAAAGGGTTTGCCGTTCAAAAAGCAGATGCGATTTGGGAAGTGCCTTATTTACCCATCGACCCAGCCGACCTCGGCCGCAACTACGATGCGGTGATCCGCGTGAACAGCCAGTCCGGCAAAGGTGGCGTGTCCTACTTGCTCGAACAAGAACATGGCTTGGCCTTGCCACGTCGCTTACAAATCGAATTCAGCCGCGCGATTCAACGCGTCACGGATGAGACGGGTCGCGAAGTCACTGCCACCGATGTTTACAGCATTTTCAACAGCGAATATTTGGCTCAAACCGAGCCATGGAGGTTGATTAAGCATCGCATCACGGGCGACCCAAGCGCGGCCGAAGGAAAACACTTTACGATTGAGGCGGAGTTTGATGTCGGTGGTGAGCGACGCACCTTGACCGGCTCAGGCGATGGCGCGATCTCGGCGTTTGTCGACTGTCTCGGTATTCCCGTGCGCATTATGGATTATCACGAACATGCCATCGGCATGGGCACAGACACCCGAGCGGCCTGTTACGTCGAAGCGCGAATTGAAGAGGGTGCGACTGGCTTCGGAGTTGGCATTGACCGCGATATCGTCACAGCCTCCTTCAAAGCGGTTCTAAGCGCATTAAATCGGCACATTAAAGCCGCCTAATTGCGCTGTTCTATATGCCCACGAGCGCCTTCTTTCGGGCGCTCGTTTTCTTTTTGTAGTGCGACAATTTCTTCTGGCTCAAACCCTGCTGCCAAGCGAGCTTCAATATTAAATGGACCTTTCAGCACAGGGGCCCGATATTGAGCCGCCAGTTCGGCATACGTTTGAACGGGCTCAAGGTCGCGCGAGGTACACAACCAGCGATACCAATAATTACCGATCGCCACATGGCCAATCTCATCGCGCAAAATAATGTCGATGATGCCCGCACCTTTGGGGTCGCCCCCGCTCGCGAGTTTGTGACGTACCGCTGGCGATGCATCCAAGCCTCGTGCCTCCAACGTCCGAGGCACAAGCGCCAGACGAGCCAGCACATCGTCTTGCGTGCGCTCGGCCATCTCCCAGAGTCCATCATGTGCGGGAAAGTCACCATAGCGATAACCCAGCGTATTCAAATGCGTCTCCAGCATCTGAAAGTGCGAAGCCTCCTCGATCGCAACCCCCATCCATTGGCGATAAAACTCCTCAGGCATGTCGGAAAATCGCCACACCACATCCAGTGCTAAATTAATCGCATTGAATTCAATGTGCGCGAGGGCATGCAACAAAATCGCTCGTCCCTCGAGCGTGTGGACACTGCGCAATCCCAGGCCCGCGGGCGGCACGAGTGCCACCGGAGGACGACCAGGGATGAACCCGACCGCCTCAAACGCGCGCACAACATCCACCGGGGTATCCATCCCGACCTGATCCAACAGGGCGGCTTTGTCGGCCCACGTTGTTTTACTCAGCGCCCGTCGCGCAAGTTCTCGTAGCTCCATGACGTTTTATTCACCCGTTTTAGACTCAATTGGTAATATTGCAATTATGTCTGATCTTCTCAACACCGCGCACAGCACTCCTTATGCTCGCATTCCTTCCGCAGCCCTAATTCCTGGACTACTAGGATTGCTGCCCTTCTGGGGGCTGGCACTCTCGACGGAGCTCTCGACTGGAGTCGATCCGATTCTGGCCCTCATGGCGCTCATCATGTATGGCGCGATTATCCTTAGCTTTGTCGGCGCACTCTGGTGGGGAATAGCCGTACATGCCCCAGCCTCAACGCTTCGATCAGCGATGTTTGTCTGGAGCGTCGTGCCTGCGTTAATTGGCTGGGCCTCGATCATGACAGAACCCGCGGTGGGCTTGCGGATGCTGATTGGCGGCCTGGCACTCCAATGGGTACTTGATGGCTTGCTTAGGCGCAAGGTCTCCAACCTCATCCCGCCGTGGGTGTTCAAACTGCGAACCCTACTCACCCTAGGCGCCACTAGCGCTCTAGGCTTTACCTGGTGGCAGCTCAGCTAATCAGAGGCATCGCTTTGCGGCGAAAACCAACGTCCTCGACCGCTTAGGCAGCGACTTTCTTTTTGCGGTTTTTTTTCTCTGGGACGGCCAGCATCGTAAAGCGGCAAGTGGATGCACCACACCGGCACTCGTACTGAGCCTTCAGCTTTTTAGTGAGCTTTTCATCATCGATGACCAGACCATAATCATAGTTGAGCTCCTCACCCCTTTTGATATCGCGCTTGGCAACGATATGGACGCGCTTGCCTCCCTTGCCCTCGCTACTTTCGCAGTTTGGCTCACAAGAGTGATTGATCCAGCGGGCTTCATTGCCTTGGTCATCCCCGTCAATGACTTTACCCGTACTCAGTGAAAAGAAAAACGTATGAAAGGGATCATCGGGATTCGTGGGATGACGACGATCTGCCTCTTTGGCGCTGATCGTTTTACCCCCGTACTCTATGATGCGCGTACCCTTGGGAATATTTCGCGCAGCAAAAACACCGTTACCATGCACCGCAGATCGCCTGACGATGTGCCAGGGCTTTTCAATTGTTGTCATAAACCAAGCGTTAAATAATCAAGTGCGTTTTACACCAAAACAATGCTGTGCCTCAGGAAACTTGCCGCCCCGCACCTCATCCGCATATTGCTGAACCGCGTTTCGCATGATCGTATCCAAGTCCGCATACCGCTTGACAAACTTCGGCACACGATTACCACTCAGTCCCAGCATGTCGTCGGTTACCAAAATCTGACCATCGCAAGAGGGCGAGGCGCCAATACCAATGGTGGGAATAGATACCTTGGCGGTGATCTCGGCGCCAAGTGTTTCCGCCACGCCTTCAAGTACAACGCCAAAAGCGCCTGCCTTTTCGAGCGCTTGGGCATCCGCCAAAATCCGCGCTGCAGAATCAGGTGTTTTCCCCTGGGCTAAATAACCGCCCATCGTATTGACATACTGAGGCATCAAACCGACATGCGCCAACACAGGAATCCCTCGGCTCACAAGGTACTCTGCCGTCTCGGCCATCACCTCGCCGCCTTCAAGCTTGACTGCATCTGCACCTTGGCTCAACAAATAGCCCGCACTGCGAAACGCCTGACCTAACGACTCTTGATAGCTTCCAAAAGGCAGGTCGGCCACGATACAAGCACGTTTAGTGCCTCGCACAACCGCCGCCGTGTGATGACCGATCTGTTCGAGCGAAATTGACAGGGTGTTGGGCAAGCCATACGCCACCATCGCCGTCGAATCACCAATCAAAATAAAATCCACATAATCATCGATCACTCTTGCCGTTGGTACGCTATATGCGGTCAATGCGACAATCTTGCGCTGTCCTTTGCAAGCCAACAATTGCGGGACTGTCATTCGTTTTACTTCTGCCTGCGCGCTCATCTTGATTCCCTATTCATTCATCGAGGGCAACGGCCGTCGTTGCCTTCTTAGTCGCCTTTTTTGCGACTTTTTTGACCGCCTTTTTAACCGCTTTTTTGGCAGCAGTTTTTGTCGCGGTCGTTTTTGTTGCTTTCTTAGCCGCTTTTTTCACAGCCGTTTTAGCGGCTGTTTTAGTTGCGGTTTTAGCGGTTTTCGCAGGTGTTTTTGATGGTGTTTTGCGGCCCGGTTTTTCAGGGCGGGCTTCAAACTCAAAGCTGACCTTTCCGCTTTCGCCTCGCGCGAGATACGCCTTGAACTTGCGATTTGTCCGACTGGAAACAAAGCCCTCTAGCAGGTCTGTTTTGCCTGTGGTCAGCAACTTGGACATTTGGTCCGCACCAATCTCTTGTTGCAAAATCACCTTGCCGGAACGGAAGTCGCAGTTGCGTTCAGGACCCACGGATTTTTCGCAGATATAACTCATCCCATGCTCAAACACGCGCGCTGAACATTTTGGACATGCGCCCAGCGGTGCATGTCCGGAAAAATCAACCGGTTCGTTTGACTCCTCATCGCGCTGACCAAAATCAAATTCTAATTTTGAATCAGGGTCGAGCTTCAAAATCGCGGCAAACGGCCGACCCATTTTGCTGATAAATCCCTGCATGGGACCAATACGCTTATCCGTAATCAGCGTTTCAACTTCGGCTGGCTCAAACGTTCGACCACCCGGATGTTTGCCAATTGAAAAATCACAGCTCGTGCATGCGTAACGACGATAGTTTTCTTTGACGACCGCGCCACATTTCGGGCAAGGGGTGGATAGAGTGACATAGTCACCTGGAACCGTATCGCGGTCGTACTCTTTCGCACGCTTGACGATGACTTGTGTCATCTGCGCGATTTCACGCATAAACGCTTCACGCTCAAGCTCGCCTTGTTCGATCTGCTGGAGTTTGTGCTCCCACTCTCCCGTCAGCTCCGGCGAGGTCAACTCCTTGACATCCAGTCCATTGAGCAACGTCATCAACTGACGCGCTTTCGCAGTGGGAACCAAATCCCGGCCTTCACGCCGCAAATAGGTCTCGTTTAACAAACCTTCGATGATTGAAGCGCGCGTCGCGGGCGTACCGAGACCTCGCGCTGCCATTGCTTGCGCAAATTCGTCATCATCGACAAGCTTGCCGGCACCCTCCATCGCGGACAGCAACGTACCTTCGTTGTAGCGCGCAGGTGGTTTCGTGACCAAGGCGATTGCGTCGACATCTTCGGTGCGCACGGCCTCGCCTTCAACGACCGCAACCAGCGTGGCGTCTTCTTCCTGTACCTCGCGGCCGTAGACGGCCAGCCAACCTGGTGAAACAAGCACTTTACCTTCAGTTTTAAACTGATGCGCCTGCACCGTCGTGGTCCGAGTCGTCATACGGTATTCTGCGGACGGAAAGAAAATCGCCAAGAAGCGCTTGACCACCAAATCGTATAACTTCGCCTCGGCTTCACTCAATTCTTTAGGAATTTGCAGTGTCGGAATGATCGCAAAGTGATCCGACACTTTCTTGTTATCAAAGATCCTTTTATTGGGTTTGACCCAACCATTCTTGCTAATCGTTTTAGCGTGTGGCGCCAAATGACGCGCGACACCCGCGCCCTCGGCAATGCCTTCAATCGTGGCGCGCACCGTATTGATATAGTCTTCGGGCAAATGCTTGGAGTCCGTTCTTGGGTAGGTCAGCGCCTTGTGCCGCTCATACAGGCTCTGGGCCAATGAAAGCGTTGCCTTGGCGGAAAATCCGAACCGTCCGTTCGCCTCTCTTTGCAAAGACGTTAAGTCAAACAGCGCAGGCGCAGCCTCGGTTTTGGGTTTGGCAACCTCTGTCACCACGCCAGGCTGAGCGCGGCATGCTGCCACCACGCTCTTGGCCGCCGCCTCAACCCAAAGTCTCGACTCGTGCTTGGAAGGGTCTTCTGCATCTTTCTTAAACTGGGGGTCAAACCAACGACCTTCGTATAAGCCTGCCGCGGCGACGAAGGTCGCTCTCACTTCCCAATAGTTGCGTGGCTCAAAACGTCGAATTTTTTCTTCGCGTTCAAACACAATCGCCAAGGTCGGTGTTTGCACACGGCCTACTGGCGTTTTAAAAAAGCCACCATCCTTGCTATTAAAGGCGGTCATGGCACGGGTGCCATTGATGCCCACTAGCCAATCCGCTTCGGCACGCGAGCGCGCAGCCGCCTCGAGGGGCTTCATCGTGGCATCCGGACGCAGATTTTCAAAGGCGTCTCGAATCGCGTCCTGTGTCATCGACTGCAACCAAAGGCGTTGCACCGGTTTTTTCTGGCCTGCATATTGTTCGATGTAGCGGAAAATCAGTTCGCCCTCTCGCCCCGCGTCACACGCATTGATGAGTGCGCTGACATCCTTGCGTTTAATCAGTCGCACCAACATTTTTAGGCGTTCTGCTGACTTTTTGTCGCTCGGGTTCAACTCAAACTGTGGCGGAATAACAGGCAGATGCGTGAAGCTCCATTTCCCTTTGACCGGATCGTTGGGTGCGATCAGACTCAGCAAGTGACCGACGCTCGAAGACAAGACAAATCCGTCACTTTCAAAATAGTCGCCTTCACGCGTAAAGCCTCCTAGTGCCCGTGATATATCAAGGGCAACGGAAGGTTTCTCAGCAATAATTAGTGTCTTAGTCATTCTTTTCCAAAAACGGCTCTTATCCGCAACACGCAAAATCCGAACCAACAGAGGGATTCAGTTTATTGCGGATCATAAAAGCGGTGATTAATGCCGTGCAAGTTAGCACGACTCAGGCCTTGCACCCAAACGGGGATCGCCGCGGCCCAAAAGCTCCTAACATCCTCAACAGGCAAAGGGTCAAAGCCCAAGGCAACCCACGCACGCGTCAAAACACCGAGTGGATCGCTCAAGTCGAGGGCTGCGGCGCCATTTTGTTTAGACAACTTCTGCCCTGCATTATCCGTCACAAGAGGAACGTGCAGGTACTCTGGCCGAGCCAGCCCCAACATCTCGCCCAACATCACTTGTCTCGCTGTACTACTGAATAAATCTTCGCCACGGACCACGTGCGTGACGCCTTGTTCCGCATCGTCGACCACAACCGCTAACTGATAAGCCCAGATCCCGTCTGCACGGCGTAAGACAAAATCTCCCACCATTTGGCTCACATTCTGCGTCATGGGGCCCAGCCAGCGGTCGTTAAAGACAACCTGCCCCTGCGCTACACGCAGCCTCCAAGAGAGCGCCTGACGTCCTTTTGGCAGCCCTGAGCGACATGTTCCAGGATAGGGACGCTCCCCATCTGGAAAATGTCCCTGCGTCCGCAACACCGAATCCGCGATTTCACGCCGAGTACACCCGCAAGGATAAACTAGATTTAACGACAAAAGAGTGTCAAATGCTTGCTGATAGCGATGTAATCGACGAGATTGATACAAAACCTCGCCGTCCCACTGCATCCCGAGGGCCTTAAGCTGTTGCAAAATGACACGATCTGCCCCAGGTACATTGCGGGGAATATCCAAATCTTCCATTCTGACGCGCCAACCACCATGATGTGCCTTGGCATCGAGATAGCTCGCTAGCGCTGCCACCGCAGAGCCTGCATGCAACGGTCCACTCGGACTCGGTGCGAAGCGACCAATGTAGGACGACTGAACCTGAAGCAAGTCAGTGCAACAGACGGTCACCATCGTCGCGCAGGAGCTCTTCAAGAATCAAATGGTCGACCTCGGATTCCTGACTCCACAACACCATTAACGCGATGATTTTGATCTTTTGGAGCGACACTGGACCGTCTGTCGTCGCCATGGCGCGGTCAATCACGATTTCACGCAAAGCCGGAGAGAGCGCCTCTGTCGTCTCAAGAAAGGTAATGAAACCTATTGCTTGAGCGCCAAGGTGTTGCAGCTCGTAATCCGCGTAGGCACGGAAGCCATCGCCAGGCGTCTGGGCGAGATCCACACACTGCTCAGTCGTTTCGGCCAAGCCCACCAGCCAACCCAACGCCTCGTCAATATCAGTATGCTCAAAGCCTGCGGCAGCTAGCCGTTTGGCTAGCACATCGGCCGAGGGACAGGCCTCGGGGGTGTAGTAATTCTCAAACAGGTAAACCAGGATATCGAACATGGCAGCTACGGCTCCTGTTTTAACCGGGGTCTGTCAGACCCCTCATGTGAAATAACTTTACCCTTAAAAGTAGAAAACGACAAACGCTATCTTTGATGACCTTAAAAAATCATGCCGCCGCCGTAGGAGTCGAACGCCTGAAAAACTGCGTCAATACTACGGGTAAGGCCAACGCGAGGCCCGCCAAGCCGCTTTGCCATCCGGGCGCAATAAATAACAAGGCGGCCAAAGCAAAGGTCCAGCGCTCCCACGCCTTCATGTGCGTCAAAAAATAGCCGGAAAAGGCGGCGGACAAAAACACCAGCCCAACAATGGCTCCGCTTAGCGTGATGAAAAACTCCTCCCACGTGAACCCTTTGAGGACGAGCAACAAAGAGGGTGAAAAAATAAACACAAATGGCACTAACAGCTTGCTAATGCCCAACTTAAAAGCCGTATTTCCCGTTTTAAACGGATCACTGCCCGCCATGCCCGCCGCGGCATAGGCGGCCAAGGCAACCGGAGGCGTAAGGTCCGCCAAAATGCCAAAATAAAACACAAACATATGCGCTGCCAAGGGCTGAACACCCAGCTGCACAAGCGTAGGCGCCGCGACCGCGACCATGATGATGTAGTTCGCTGTCGTCGGAATCCCGCATCCCATCAAAATACATACAAGACCAGTAATCGCCAGTGCCGCAATCAATGTCAAGGTCTGCATGTTCACCAGAAAATCTGGCAAGATCGCTGCCGCTGCTCCTGCGATCGCCTGCGAAGCAGCGATCACAATGAAAGACACTTTAAAACCTACACCCGTCAACGTCACCACACCAATCACGATTCCTACCGTTCCTGCCGCAGCACCGACGGCCAATGCGTACTTGGCCCCGGTTTCAAAGGCATCGTAAAGATCACGCCAACGCAGGCGCTGTACAGGATTGAGTAGACCCACCACGATACAACCCGTAATGCCGGCGAACGCTGCAAGATAAGGCGTTCGGCCACTCACGAGAACGCCAATCAAAATCACCAACGGAATGAGTGTTGGCCAGCGCTTGCGAAAGGACTCTTTTAACTTCGGCATTTCCTCTTCGGTCAAACCACGCAAATTTTGACGCTTGGCCTCGAAATGCACCTGCATGAACATGCCAAAGAAATACAAAAAAGCCGGGAAAGTCGCCGCCAATACGATATCGCGATAAGGGATATTTAAAAACTCGATCATCAAGAATGCCGCGGCGCCCATGATCGGTGGCGTGATCTGTCCTCCCGTACTCGACGCCGCCTCAACGCCCGCAGCAAAATGCCGTGGATAACCCACACGAATCATCGCGGGAATCGTCAGTGAGCCCACGGTCACCGTGTTGGCGATCGACGAACCTGACAACATACCAAACATGGCCGAACCGAACACAGAGACCTTTGCAGGACCACCCGCATAACGTCCTGCGATCGCGGAAGCCACATCAAGAAATAATTGACCCAAACCGATACGCGTAGCTAACACTCCAAACAACACAAAATGAAAAACATACGTCGCCACGACGCCGATTGCGACACCATAAACCCCTTGGCTGGTGAGATACAGATGGTTCACAATCTGTGACCAATTGTTTCCCGCATGCTTGAGCAAGCCCGGAAACTCACGACCAAACATCGCGTAGATCATGAAAACAATTGCAATGATGGGGAGCGGCCAACCCATCGCGCGACGCGTGCCTTCGAGCAAGCCCACGATCAAGATCGTGCCCATAAAGACATCAACCTTGTCTGGGTTACCGACCTTGAAGGCCAGCTCCTCGAAAATATAGGGGATATACAAGACCGTAAGCGCCAAGGCCAGCGCGATCAACCAATCAAACAAGGGGATACCCCCCGGTGACAGCCACGTCGATTTGGGCTCACGCTTATACGCCCGCTTGTTAAAGCCAAACACCAAAAAAATCAGGCTCAACACAAAAGCAAGGTGTACTCCGCGATGTGTCGACTCACGCAACAAACCAAAGCCAGCCGTGTAATAGTGAAAGATGGACAGCGAGACCAACAGGATGGAAACAATCCAGGTCGCGCTCGCGGCGAGCGGACGAAAGCGTATTTCAGGATCAAATTTTTCTGTTAGTGCTTGGGCTTTCTTTTCATCTAATTGCATAACGGACTCGAGAAAAACAGCTGATCGTAAAGATCAAAATAAAAGGCGGTGTTTCGCATGCGCGCTCACCGCCTTAGGCACTTAAACATTCATCAAGGGTCACGTGTATCAAACCCATGACCCCTTAGCCTCTTATTTCAAAAGACCTTTTTCTTTGTAAAACTTCGCTGCGCCAGGATGAAAAGGAATGCCTGCACCCGTAACGGCGTTGGACAGCGTAATCATCTTGCCTTTGGAATGACCGGCGGCTAACGCCTTTTGAGCCGCATCAGAGTAAACCGCCTTCACGATTTCGTATACAACCGCCTCAGGCTGCTTTGCGGATGTCACCCACTGCGCATTCACAGCGATCGTTTTGACTTCACCAACGCCTTGATAAGTGCCCGCAGGAATCACATCGGGCGTAAAAAAGCGCTGTGTCGAACGCAACTTATCAATTTCAGGACCTGCGATTGAAACCAACTCAACGCCTGCACCGCTTGAAACAAGCTCAGCAACCGCCGCTACGGGTGCACCCGCCACGATAAAGAAGGCATCCAAGCCACCATCCTTCATTTTGTCACCGGCCTGATTGGGCTTCATGTACTCGGCCTTAACGTCCTTGTCCGTCATGCCATAAGCACCCATGATCAAACGCACATCGACTAAGGTGCCTGAACCAGGCTCGTCCATGGAAACACGCTTGCCGCGCAAATCGGCGACTGATTTAATCCCCGAGCCTTTGCGTACGACTAAATGGATGCTTTCAGGATAAAGCGTTGCGATTAGTCTCAGATCAGTCGCCTTGGTCTTGCCCGCAAACGTACCCGTGCCAGAATATGCCCAGTAGGCGACATCCGACTGGCTAAAACCAGATTCAAGCGAGCCGCCCACGATGCCGTTGACGTTTGCGACCGAACCATTGCTGGCGACCGCAGACGCGATGAGCTTTCCTGGCTGTGTGACGAGGTTAGCGATCATGCCACCCACCGGGTAGTACGTCCCTGCTGTGCCGCCCGTACCAATACGGAAAAACTGCTGAGCCTGCGCGGGGGCTGCGACAGCAGCAGCGAGCGCGGCAGCGCCTAAAACTTTAGCTAAAGATTTTAAAAACATAAAGTTACTCCCTAATTAAATAATCGGACGACAACAGTGACATATTACTAGTACTTTTGCGTATTAAATGTAATCATCTGCAATAAATGCAACACTTATGTAAGTCCGATGAGTGCAACACCTTCGCTGACCTGCTCACCTACACCATAAAATATTTCCTTTACGACGCCATCGACGGGCGCGATGACAGCATGTTCCATTTTCATCGCCTCCATGACTAACAGCGCATCGCCTTGTCTGACCGTCTGACCCACGATGACATGGACAGCAATAATTTTCCCCGGCATCGGTGCCGTCAAACCACCCGTCTGACCCGCCTCTTTGTGCAGAGCCTGCTTAAGCGGATCTTGCAGACATAACATCATATGCATGCCCTCGACAAACACATCGAAGCGCTCGCCCTGTCTTTGAACTGTCGCCGTTCGACGCACGCCACCTAACCTCAGCTCCAACAAATAAGCACCGCTAGTTAAACGCTGACCTGACCAACAAAAATCATGTGATCGCGCGTCGATTTCAAGACGCTGATCACCCACGCGGCCCAAGAGATCGACTTGTCTGGGCGTCTGCCCGTCCAACCACACAAATCGTCGACGGTATGTGCCATTGAGCCTCCACCCATCCTGAATCGACCAAGGATCGACCGTGGTCTGCTGGTACTGCGTCTGGCATGCTCTCTCAAGGGACTCCTCAAACAGTACCGCCGCGACTGCACAGCCCAGGACATGATCTGCGCTTGGAGTAGGCGGCGGCAATAACTTTTCACGTCTACGCTCAATCAGACCTGTATCGAGATCCGCAAGCGCAAACGACGCATCTGCGATCAGTCTAGAGAGAAAGTTGACGTTCGTATGCACCCCCACAATTTGCGTCTCGGCAAGCGCCTGCTGCATACGGGCGAGTGCCTGCTCGCGTGTCGCGCCCCAAGCAACCAGCTTGGCGATCATTGGATCGTAAAAAGGCGAAATGTCGTCGCCACAGCGCACCCCAGAATCGACGCGTACGTCACCATTCATAAAAGCGACATGTTCGGGCAATTGCAAATGCCTCAGCCTCCCAACAGACGGCAAAAACCCATTCTCTGTGTTTTCAGCGTAAATCCGCGCTTCGATCGCATGCCCAGAAAACTGGAGTTGCTCTTGACTCAACGGCAATGGCTCACCCGCCGCCACCCGCAATTGCCACTCCACCAGATCCAAACCGGTGATCATTTCTGTCACCGGATGCTCCACCTGCAAGCGCGTATTCATCTCCATAAAATAAAACCGGCCATCAGGCTCAACGATGAATTCCACCGTCCCTGCTCCCACATACGCGACCGCTTTCGCCGCGGCCACAGCCGCCTCACCCATGGCGCGTCGCATCTTTGGATCCATATTCGGCGCAGGCGCCTCTTCAATCACTTTTTGATGCCTACGCTGGACTGAACAATCTCTTTCAAATACATACACGCAATTGCCGTGAGTGTCGGCAAATACTTGGATCTCGATATGTCTAGGCTTTTGTAAATAACGCTCAATCAAGACTCGACCATCGCCAAAGCTTGCGCGCGCCTCTCTCTGACACGACGCCAGCGCAGCTTCAAAGTCCTGACTGGACTCCACCACGCGCATACCCTTACCACCACCTCCGGCACTGGCCTTAATCAATACGGGATATCCGAGGGCATCGGCCTGTTGCCTTAGAAAAGCAATCTCTTGGTTTTCGCCATGGTATCCGGGCACAAGTGGCACACCCGCTTGAGCCATCAGCGTCTTCGCCGCAGACTTGCTCCCCATCGCTGCAATCGCGGCTGCCGGTGGTCCCACAAATGTCAGGCCCGCTTGCGTGCATGCCAGCGCGAACCCCTCGTTTTCCGATAAAAACCCATACCCTGGATGAATCGCCTGCGCACCATATTGTTGCGCAACGGCCAAGATCGCATCGCCCTTCAGATAGCTCTGAAGAGCAGGCGACTCACCGATCCGTACAGCGACATCACAATACGTCACATGCTTTGCCTGAGCGTCAGCATCCGAAAACACGGCAATCGTTTTAATCCCAAGCTTACGAGCGGTCGCGGCGATACGACAAGCGATTTCCCCGCGGTTAGCGATCAGTATTGTTTTAAACACTTTTTATTCCTGTTTGAGCCGTTACATCCGAAACACGCCAAACCGTGTTTCCGGTATTTCCGCATTCAATGCCGCAGACAGACTTAAACCCAATACTCTGCGCGTATCCGCAGGTTGGATCACCCCATCGTCCCAGAGCCTGGCGCTCGCATGAAAAGGATGACCTTCGCGTTCGAACTGCTCCAAGATCGGGGCTTTAAACGCCTGCTCCTGCTCGGCGGACCATGAGCCACCCTTTGACTCCACGCCCTCTCGCCGAATGGTCGCCAACACGCTCGCGGCTTGCTCACCCCCCATCACGGAGATACGCGCGTTTGGCCACATGAAAAGAAATCTTGGCGAATACGCTCGGCCGCACATTCCATAATTGCCTGCGCCAAAAGAGCCTCCGATCACGACCGTCAGTTTCGGAACAGCGGCTGTCGCAACGGCCGTCACCAGTTTCGCCCCATGGCGCGCGATGCCTTCATTTTCATATTTACGACCCACCATGAATCCAGTGATATTTTGAAGAAATATGAGAGGGATTTTTCTTTGCGCGCAAAGCTCAATGAAATGCGCGCCCTTTTGCGCAGACTCAGAAAACAAAATGCCATTATTTGCAATGATGCCGACAGGCAAGCCATACAGGTGCGCAAACCCCGTCACCAAGGTCGTGCCATAGCGGGCTTTAAATTCGTCAAACTCCGAGCCGTCCACAATCCTCGCAATAATCTCTCGCACATCATAAGATTTACGCGTGTCCATCGGAATGATTCCGTTTAACTCCTCTACATCATACAAAGGTTCACGCGTGTCACGCTGCACGAGTTGTTGAGGTTTTTGACGATTGAGATGACTGACGGCTTTGCGAGCGAGTTGTAAAGCATGATGATCATTCACCGCTAAATGATCCGCTACGCCAGATAATCGGGTATGCACATCTCCACCGCCCAGATCTTCTGCCGAGACCTGTTCACCCGTCGCCGCCTTGACCAGTGGAGGTCCGCCTAGAAAAATCGTTCCTTGTTCTCGAACAATGATGGACTCATCACTCATCGCAGGCACATACGCGCCACCTGCCGTGCACGATCCCATGACAACCGCGATCTGCGCAATTCCCTGTGCCGACATGTTGGCTTGGTTAAAAAATATCCGTCCAAAGTGCTCTCGATCTGCAAATACTTCTTCTTGCTGTGGCAGATTCGCGCCTCCCGAGTCCACCAAATAAATACATGGCAGATGATTCTGTGCCGCAATTTCTTGCGCACGCAAATGTTTTTTCACGGTCATCGGATAATAAGTACCGCCCTTGACAGTGGCATCATTACAGACGATGACACACTCAATGCCAGAAACTCTTCCTATGCCCGTGATAATGCCTGCGCCAGGCGCCTCATCTTGATACATGCCATACGCCGCGAGCGGCGATAGCTCTAGAAAAGGAGTACCAGGATCGAGCAGTTGTTCCACGCGCTCGCGTGGCAACAACTTACCGCGAGCAAGGTGTTTTTGGCGCGCAGCCTCTGGTCCGCCCTGAGCAATTTTGTCTAGCGCGGCCTTAAGCTCGGCGATTTTGTCCCCCATCGCGCTCGCATTGGTTGCAAACTCGGTCGAACGACCATTTATTTTCGACTCGATAATCGGCATGACGAAGCTCTCAAAAAATATACGTTCACATTTACGCTAACCTTAACGTAAATTATGATGGACCGAACAAACCGTCAAGCTTGGAGACAACAAAACATGAACCCGCTCGAGCATCAACTGCAATATCCCTTTGCAGACACCTTGCCCGAACCAGGCAAAACCATGGAGCTCGCGCCAGGCGTGCGCTGGATCCGCATGCCTCTGCCTTTCGCGCTTGATCACATCAACCTCTGGCTCTTGCGTGACAAAATCGATGGCACAGATGGCTGGACAATTGTCGACTGCGGCATCAGTCGCGACGAGGTCAAAGTCCTATGGGAGGAAATTTTCGCCACGCAGCTTGAGGGGCTTCCCGTTCTGCGAATCATCGTCACACATATGCATCCAGACCATGTAGGGCTGGCGAGCTGGTTATGCGAGAAATGGCATGCGCCTCTTCATATGAGCATGACGGACTACATGACCGCCAAGCTTTGGTCGATCGGGCAGGGCACAGGTGCCACAGGCGGTGAAAGCGCAGCGCTTCATCTGGGTCGCCATGGTATGACCGACCCTGAGTCGCTTGCCCAGATCCGCGCCCGCGCCTCCTACTACCCCAGCCTCGTGCCGAATATGCCAGCCTTCTATGCGCGCATCCTTGACGGGCAGTCGCTCAACATTGGCGGATCCGACTGGCAAGCAATTGTGGGATACGGTCACGCACCCGAGCATATCTCCCTGTTCTGTCCAGATAAAAATGTCCTGATATCTGGCGACATGGTGCTCCCGCGGATTTCAACCAATATCAGCGTGTTTGACTATGAGCCCCTTGGCAATCCATTGCCACTCTATTTAGACTCTCTGGATCACTTCCAACATCTGCCTGCAGACACGCTGATCTTGCCCTCCCATGGCAAGCCTTTCAAAGGCCTACACGAACGTATCGCTCAACAGCACGAACACCACGCCGACCGACTCGCTGAGGTGCTCGAAGCCTGTGTCACACCGCAGTCAACCTCCGATATCCTGCCCGTCCTTTTTAAGCGTAAGTTAGACTTACACCAAACTACCTTTGCAATGGGTGAAGCCATCGCGCACTTGCATGCTCTATATTTCGAGGGCAAGCTCTCGCGTGAACTTTGCCCGGATGGCATTATTCGTTTCGTCAGAACCTAAAGGACGCGCCTTGACCACTCATCACCTAGATACCCGACTGCTCCATCTCGGCAGCGCCCCCTTCGATCCCGAGACAGGCACCGCTCCGGTCAGCCTGCCCTCCATGCGCACCAGTACCGTCCGCTTTGAAAACCTGGCCGCACTTAATCGAGCGATGACGCGCCGACTGGCCGGTGAGCGCGCCATTACCTACGGTCGCTCAGGGATGGACACGCATCGAGCACTAGAAGATGTGTTTATGCAGCTCGAAGGCGGGAGCTATTGCGTGCTCGCACCCTCCGGTATGGCCGCCATCAATATCGCTTTTCTCGGCTTACTTCAAACAGGCGACCATGTCTTGGTGGCCGATTGTGTATACGGTCCCGTACGAAACCTTGATCGTGCCCTGCTCAAAGGTTTTGGGATTTCAGTCACCTACTTTTCCGCCGAACGAGACGATATTGCTCAACTCGTTCAACCCAATACAAAAATGATTTATGTCGAGTCCCCCGGCTCATTGCTTTACGAAATGCTCGATATGCCCGCGCTGGCCTCACAAGCAAAAACGCACGGCCTCATCCTCGCTACCGACAACACCTGGGGCTCTGGCTACATCTATCGACCACTCATGCTCGGCGCGGATGTCTCCATCGTGGCCGGTACCAAATACATTGCGGGACACTCTGACGTCATGCTTGGCGCCGTCGTAGTCAAGGATCAAAAGCTTGCCGCACGTATCCACTCAGCTCAATACGCAATGGGTAATTCTGTCAGTGCAGATGACGCATGGCTTGCCTTACGTGGCGTAAAAACCATGGCCGTGCGTATGCCTCAACACGCACGCAATGCGCTCGAAGTCTGCGCGTTTCTTGATGCACAGCCAGAGGTTTTAAACATCTACCACCCCGCGTGGCACAAAGACGGAGGTCATGCCCTGTGGCAACGAGACTGCACGGGCTCAAACGGCATGCTTTCCATCGAACTCAATTGCACACCAGAGGCCGCCAAACCTTTCGTCGACGCACTCGAGCTGTTTGGTATCGGTTTTTCCTGGGGCGGCTATGAAAGTCTCGTGCAATGGGTCGAACCAGGCAGCCTATCCTCGCATCAGTACTGGAAACACCACGAACACGCACTCATTCGTTTGCATATCGGTCTCGAATCTGTCGATGATTTAACCGCCGATTTGAAACAAGCCTTGACGAAAATCAAAAAGTAACAGGAGAATTTATATGTCTAAAGACAAAGGCTATATCTTTGTAGAGCTTGACGTCCATGACATGGACAACTTCAAGGCGCATTATCAACCTCGCTCCACCGCAGCGGTGGCTGCATTTAATGGTCGCTTTGTCATGCGAGGCGGTGAAGTTACTGTCAAAAACGGCCCCGAGGACTCCCGTCGGCGCGTCTTGCTGGAATTTGACCGCTACGAAGACGCCCTCGCATTCTACGACTCAGCGCTCTACCAAGAGGCCAAGCTTCATCGGGACAAGTACTCACACGTGCACACGTTCTACATCATGCGAGGAACGTAAAAAGAAGCTGTGGATGCAGCGACCTTACTCCTTATTTGCCCCGAACCTGGCGAATCAAGTCGCCTGCCACATCCAGAGTCTGCTGATAACCCCCCGCTTCGGCGGGCGAAGTCACAAAGCGTCCACCTACGGCAACGCTAGGCGTACCCTGAATTCGATATGCGGTGACGAGCTGATCCGCCCGGGTCGCCTTTGACGAAACGCCAAACGACTCATACACGGCATCAAACTTCTCGGCATCTACACCTTGCGTCGCAATCCAACTCTTGATTTCAGCCTTGGAGAACAAGCGCTTCTTTTCCTGATGAATCGCCTTAAACACTTTAGGATGCAAGTCCAGACGATTTAATGCTTCAAGCGCGTAATACAAGCGCTGCAAAGGCTTCATCCCGGCATTAAACGCAACCGGAACGCCACGCACAACCACATCCGCAGGTAACGTCTTGGTCCACTTCACCAGCAAGGGTTCGATCGCAGCACAATGACCGCATCCATAAGAGAAGAAATCAAGGACCTCGGTTTTACCAGGCTCGGTCACCTGTGCGGGCGTCAATTCAATAAATCTGCCCTTCGCTGGAGCTGCGCCTTGCGCAAGACTACCCGCTGAAAACAACATGAAGGATACTGCCAATAACATTACCGCTAAACGAGAATACGTAGTTTGTGTCATAGCAATTTGTCCTAAGTAACCAAATAATTTACTGCCGCACGACTGCGGTCGGGATTTTTTCTTGACCTAGGCGGGTCCGCGTCTGATTCATGTCGTCAATTTTTGTGAATGGTCCAACGCGGACACGATTCACCTGCAAGCCATTGACTTCAGCGCGCTGTATTTCGGCGGGCATACCCATCAAGATGATTTTGGCACGTAAGGCTTCTGCATCCTCTAGCACTCTGAAAGAGCCCACCTGCAAATAATAAGGTCCACTCGCTTTGGGCTGCGTTGTGGCATTGCCCGCCGCGGACGTATTTGCAGGAGGTGAGGTTGTTGATGGCGTGGTTTGTGAAGCTCGCGGTGGGGCATTCGGTGCGGGAGTCAGGGTGGCGATCAATGAACCCAAAGTATCCCCACCTTGCCGCGAGGCCTCTGTTGCGCCTTGACCCTTGCCAGAAAGTCCGGCCTGCCCGGTTGGTTGATCAGGTGCGCTTGGCGCCGTCACCGCTCCAACATCTCGTCCACTCAAGGCCGCATTCGGATCAGGAGCATTTCTAGGGTCAGGCGCGCCCGGTGCATCGGGTGATCGGCTGGCTTTATCCATAAAAGGCATCGGTGCTTTAAGAACATAAAAAGCCACGCCTGCAGCGAGCCCCAGGCCAATTAACAGACCTGCAAGCACGCCATACATCGTGCTACCGCCGGAGGATTTACGTTTCACCATATCAAGATCTTACATCCGTTCCGGCGCCGAAACACCTAAAAGCTCGAGACCATTGGCAATCACCTGACGCGTCGCATCAGCCAAGCGTAAGCGAGCATGCTTGAGGGCGTTGTCATCCACTAAGACTCGCTCTGCGTTGTACCAAGCATGAAAGTCAGAGGCGCAATCACGTAGCCAAAAGGCCACCAAGTGAGGTGATAGCTCGGTCGCCGCCTGGGTCACCAAGGCAGGAAACTCCGCCAAACGCTGCATAAGCGCCTGTTCTGAGGGTGCGATTAACAACTCAGGTAAAGCAGCATGCAGCTCAAGCGAACTTAAGCCTGCCGTCGCCAGCATCGAGCAAATTCGCGCATGCGCATACTGAATGTAATACACCGGATTTTCTTCACTCTGTGAACGCGCTAAATCCACATCAAAAACAAATTCAGTATCCGCGCGACGCTGAATCAAAAAGAAGCGTACCGCATCACGTCCAACCCACTCAATCAAGTCCCGCAAGGTCACATAGCTTCCCGCGCGCTTGGAAATTTTTACCTCTTCTCCGCCCCGCACCACCTTGACCATTTTGTGCAAAATGTAAGAAGGATAGTCAGCGGGAACTCCCATCGACAAGGCTTGTAAGCCTGCGCGAACGCGTGCAACCGTTCCGTGATGGTCGCTACCCTGGATATTGATCGCACGCGTAAAGCCGCGCTGCCATTTTGTGACGTGATACGCCACATCCGGGACAAAATAGGTATAGCCCCCTTCTGATTTGCGCATGACACGGTCTTTGTCATCACCCGTTCCGAGCTCAGTCGTGCGCAACCATAACGCACCTTCACTTTCATACGTATGACCACTTGCAATCAACTGATTCACCGTATCCTCGACACGGCCCGAGGTGTAGAGAGAACTCTCAAGATAGTAATGATCGAACGCCAGGCCAAAGGCCTGCAAGTCCAGATCCTGCTCGCGTCGCAAATAGGTCACGGCAAAACGGCGAATATTGTCGAGATCTCTCAAATCGCCATTCGCCAAAACAGGTTCGCCATCACTGGCACTCACCGTGGCCTTGGCGACAAAATCTCGCGCGACATCCGCAATGTAATCACCGCGATAACCGTCCGCGGGATATTGCGCCGTATCTGGTTCGATACCCCGACCCCGCGCCTGCACGCTAATCGCAAGATTTTGGATCTGATTGCCTGCGTCGTTGTAATAAAACTCTCGGCTGACCTCAAAACCACTGGCATCAAACAGGCGACACAGCGCATCACCCAAGGCTGCCTGCCGCGCATGACCGACATGCAAAGGTCCCGTCGGATTTGCCGACACAAACTCCACTAATACTTTTTGTGCCTTGCGTGGAGCCCGACCAAATGCTTGGCCTTGCTGAGTAATCGATGCCATGACTGCGGTGCGTGCGGCGTGCGTCAGACGAAAGTTTATAAATCCAGGGCCCGCCAGCTCAGCCTGGTCAATCAGGCTACGCGCTAACGGGTCATCCATCAACGCATCAAGGATCATTTGAGCGAGTTCGCGCGGATTTCGTTTCGCGGGTTTAGCCAATTGCATAGCGACGTTTGTCGCCAAGTCACCATGCGCTGCAACCTTGGGGCGTTCGAGCAAAATTATCGGGGTTGCATCGGGCAAGACTGCGGCTACAGCAGCCTGGATACAGGAAATAAGTGTGTTTTGTTGCTCAAGGAGCATGGGCGTGAACAATAACAATAAGAAGACTTAAATCATAGCCTGAATTAGGCGCGGACCCGCGATCCAACCCTCCGGAGTTCGCGCAGCACGGGTCGCTTAAGGGGTACTATGGGCACGAACACTCCACTGAGCGATCAACTAGGGAGGCCCTTATGCTCGTAACCTTTAGTAGCAAAGCCGGTGCGGATATTTTAATGCTGGCCCAACACGCCAAACCTCTTCTGGTGATCATTGGCAAAACCGATGACAAAGACTTGCTCAAACGCGGTGTTTTTATGCCCGAGCAACTTGACGCGTCCATCCTGCGACTCGAACAGGCTATCGCGGCAGAGCCCAGACAGAACCACGAGGACGAACAGGACAGCGATTTGCCCAAAGACGCTCTGACCATGCCCGTTGGCCTGAGACAGCGCTCTTTTCCTCTCTTAGACTTGCTCAAACGCGCACAAGCTCAGCAAGTACCCGTCATATGGGAAGCAGGCTCAGGCTGGTAAATACCCATAGCCTAATAGGCGCGCTCAAACAACGCATTAAAGTCTGCAGCCGTCGTATGCCGTGGGTTCCAGCGATTGTAATTTGCTGCCAGACATTGCTCAGACATTTCAGCAAACGTGTCTGGCGTCGCACCTACATCTCGCAAGCGAGCAGGTATGCCTAGATCCGCACACAGTTGGCGAATCGCCTCAACAGCGGCCTGAGCCCCGTCCAGCACGGGTTCGCGCTCAACTGGACGACCCATAGCAATCGCCACGCGTGCAAATTTTTCAGGACATGCCGACAGATTAAACTGAGCCACGTGGGGCAAGCACACTGCATTAGATAAGCCATGAGATAAATGAAACCGTGCACCCACAAATCGGGCCATGCAATGCACGTTACCCAGGCCCGTTTGTCCAAACGTAATGCCTGCAAGGGCTGAGCCCACCAACATATTCAGTCCCGCTCCGAGGTTTTCGCGATTGGCGACAAACTGCCGAATATTGCCCGAAAGCAACTCGATCGCCTGCAAGTTAATCGCATCCGTCATCAGATTGGATTGTCGCGAAACATAGGATTCGAAGGCATGGACAAACGCATCAATGCCTGAGTGCGCAGCCACATGTCCTGGAACAGTCCGCAGCGCTAACGGATCCAAAATAGCGAATGCGGCGGGATTCAGTGAAGCGTGCCGTATCGACATCTTGAGATTTTTTTCGGTGTCAGAAATCACACAAGAGCCCGAAACCTCAGAACCTGTTCCCGCAGTCGTGGGAATAGCGATTAAAGGAAGAGGCGCGCGAGCAAATTTTTCAATGCCTTCATAGTCGTGGATCCGACCGCCATTCGTTGCCAAAATTCCAACTGCCTTCGCGACATCGATTGTGCTACCCCCACCGATCGCCAACAGTACGGTGGCCTTGTGCCCTTGGCAGACCGCATACGCTTTTTCTACGGTGTACGCACTCGGATCAGGCTCAATTTCCGTATAGGTGGCAATCTCGACTCCCTCAGTCGAAAGCAACTGTTTGATTTGAGCAAAGAAATGACTCTCAACTAACGCACCATCCAATGCAATAAACAAACGCTTGCATTGAAGTTTGCGGACGATTTCAGAGATTTTTTGATAAGATCCCTCGCCCATATAGATCGTCGTGGGACACAAAAAACTTGAAATCGTCATCGCCTAACCTTATTTATTTGTTACACGTCCAAATTGGCCGCTTGCAACGCATGCGTCTCGATAAAGGCTCTGCGAGGCTCGACGTTGTCGCCCATGAGCGTGGTGAAAATCTCGTCTGCGGCGAGTGCGTCTTCGATTTGCACACGAAGCAAACGACGAACCTTTGGATCCATCGTGGTTTCCCACAATTGCTCTGGATTCATCTCTCCCAGTCCCTTGTAGCGCTGCTTGCTCACACTGCGATCCGCTTCACTGCGCAACCACTGCATCGCTTCGCGGAAATCCGCCACCATCGATTCTTTGCGTTTCTCGCCTTCACCGCGCGCAACGACCGCACCCTTGCCAACCAAGCCCTGGAACGTCGCCGCCGCGCGCGCCAAAATTCCGTAATCCGCGCCATTGACAAAGTCTGAGTCCAACACGGTAACGCGCACATTACCGTGATGCTTGCGACGAACAATCAATCGGAACCGTTCTGACCCTTGGTGATATTCGGAAACAACATCCACCTGATTCGGCAGCAAAGGATCTTCGAGTGCCGCTTGCAAACGCGTAGCAGAAGCCGCCGCGTTTTCGGTAGAGTTAAGTTCAACCGTCGCGCCACCAACGATCGCGGACAACGTCGACTCATCCATAAATCGGCTCAGTCTCGCAATCACGCCATCCGCCATCACATACTGCTTGGCAAGCTCAGCAAGCGCATCGCCCTTGATGACTTCTGCACCTGTTTGAGGAACAAGCGATGCATCTTTAAGTGACACTTGCAACATATAGCTCGCTTCTTCGACCTCGTCTTTCAGATAGCGCTCGTCTTTGCCGGACTTCACCTTGTAAAGAGGTGGCTGAGCAATGTAGATATAGCCGCGCTCCACAAGCTCGGGCATTTGGCGATACAACAGCGTCAAGAGCAAAGTGCGAATGTGCGCACCATCCACGTCCGCATCGGTCATGATAATGATGCGGTGATAGCGCAACTTGTCCACATTAAAGTCAGGACCAATACTCGTGCCTAAAGCGGTAATGAGCGTCGTGATTTGTTCGCTTGCGATGAGTTTGTCAAAGCGTGCTTTTTCAACGTTCAACACCTTGCCACGCAAAGGCAAAATTGCTTGAAACTTTCGATCTCGGCCTTGCTTGGCGGAGCCTCCCGCAGAGTCTCCCTCGACGATATACAGTTCGCACAAGGCTGGATCTTTTTCTTGGCAGTCGGCCAACTTGCCTGGCAAGCCTGCGCCTTCGAGGACACTCTTTCGACGCGTCATTTCGCGTGCTTTACGTGCCGCCTCACGAGCGCGCGCAGCCTCAACGACTTTTGAACACAACGCTTTTGCATCGATTGGGTTTTCAAGCAGCCATGACTCGAGCGTGCGTGCAACGGCTTCTTCTACTGCAGGTCGCACTTCACTCGAAACCAGTTTGTCTTTCGTCTGGCTACTGAATTTAGGCTCAGGCACCTTGACGGACAGCACACACGTTAAACCTTCACGCATGTCATCGCCCGTTGTTTCAACTTTGGCGCGCTTGGCGAGTTCGTTATCCGCAATGTATTTGTTCAAGATTCGCGTCATTGCTGCGCGCAAACCGGTCAAGTGCGTACCACCATCCCGTTGAGGAATGTTATTAGTAAAGCACAGCACCTGCTCGTTGTAGCCGTCGTTCCACTGCATCGCGACCTCAACACCGACAAGTGTCCCACCGGCATTGGATTCTGTACTGACAGAAAATACATTTGGATGCAACACGGTCTTGGCTCGATTGATGTACTCAACAAAGCCCTTTACACCACCCAAAAACGCGAAATTTTCTTCTTTACCCTGACGCTGATCAACTAACCTGATTTTGACGCCATTGTTCAAAAACGAAAGTTCACGCAACCGTTTGGACAAAATCTCGTAGTGGTATTCGACGTTATTAAAAATCGTCGTATCGGCCAGAAAATGAACCTCTGTTCCGCGCTTTTCTGTTTTGCCCGTTACCGTCAAGGGCTGAACGCGCTCGCCCTGGCGAAACTCCATCTCATGAACTTGGCCATTGCGACGAATCGTCAAGCGCAGCCAAGAAGATAGGGCGTTTACGCAAGAAACGCCAACGCCATGAAGACCGCCGGAAACCTTGTAGGAGTTTTGATCAAATTTTCCGCCTGCATGTAACTCTGTCAATACGATTTCTGCGGCGCTTCGACCAAACTCGTCATCCTTATGGATGTCTGTCGGAATACCGCGACCGTTATCCGTTACCGAAATGGAGTTATCGCCATGAATCGTGACCACAATGTCGTCACAGTGCCCAGCCAACGATTCATCAATCGCGTTGTCGACGACCTCGAACACCATATGGTGCAAGCCCGTTCCGTCGGAGGTATCTCCGATGTACATCCCTGGGCGCTTTCGAACCGCCTCAAGACCCTTGAGCATCTTGATGGAGTCTGCTCCATAAGCATCGAGATCCTCTGGAGTTTCATCTGCTACTTGATTTTTATCTGACATGTTTAGATCCGCATTGGCATGACGACGTACTTAAATGATTCGTCATCGAGCAAAGTAATAAGGGCTGAGGCGTTCGCATCGGGCATGATTGACCAGCGAATCGTTTCTGCTTTGACGTTGGCCAGAAAATCCAGCAAATAGCTCACGTTGAAACCAACGTCCAGAGCTTCGTGACCATAATCAATATCAATTTCTTCTTGTGCCTCTTCCTGCTCTGCATTGGTGGAGGAAATTTTTAGCAAATGCTGACTCAACTGGAGCCTCACGCTTCTGAATTTATCCGTAGTCAAAATCGCTGCGCGCTGAAGGCTGCCCTGCAGGACCTCCCGTGACACGTCAAAGTGTCGGGTGTAGTTTGTTGGGATGACGCGATTAAAGTCAGGGAACTTACCCTCAACCAATTTTGAAACAAGCTCAACATGGCCGAAAGAAAAGCGAATTTGACCTGACGCAACATCGATTGTGACGGATTCTTCGCTATCATCGAGCAAGCGCTGCATTTCCAACACAGTTTTGCGTGGAATAATGACTTCGTGCTTGACCGACACACCCTCGACGGGCGTAGAACTATGGGCCAAGCGATGGCCATCTGTGGCCACCGCACGCAACAGACCAGGCTCAAACACCATCAACATGCCATTGAGGTAATAACGAATGTCTTGTTGCGCCATTGCAAAATGCACCATATTAAATAGGTGCTTCAGTGTTTTGCGTGTCATGGTAATGGACACGTCCCAGCGCTCCGGCTGCGTCATTGTCGGGAATTCGGTTGCGGCGAGCGTCTGCAAGGAAAAGCGACTCTTACCTGACTGAATGGCGAGCTTGCCGCTCGCCGTAGACAGCTTTACATCACCCGTATCTGGTAGTGCGCGCAGAATATCTACGAACTTTCGCGCAGCAACCGTCAGCGCCTCCGCCTCTGGCCCTACGCCAAAATCCGCATGCGTTGTAATTTGTACTTCGAGATCTGTCGCAATAAATGAAACCCGATCAGCCTCTTTGCGCAATAAGATATTGGCCAAAATCGGTAGCGTGTGTCTACGCTCTACGATTCCAGCGACGGTCGATAACGGCTTAAGTAGCGCATCACGTTGGGTTTGAACAAGTTGCATGAATTATCCCTTTAGAGTTTGTTCGAGCACATGCAGCGTATGATTAAGGTCTGCTTGTTTTGCACGCAAGTCGGTAATTTTTCTAACCGCGTGTAAAACTGTTGTGTGATCCCGCCCACCAAACATATCTCCAATATCTGGCAAGCTTTTTTGCGTCAGTTCTTTTGCAAGGTACATCGCAACCTGCCGCGGCATTGCAATGTTGGCAGGTCGACGTTTCGAATACATGTCGGCCACCTTAATTTTGTAGAAATCAGCGACTGTTTTCTGAATGTTTTCCACCGTGACCTGTCCGCTGGAGACGGACAGCAAGTCTTTCAAGGCATCTTTACAAATATCGACATTTGCGACATCGCGGCCATGAAACCTTGCGTATGCCACGACTTTTTTTAGTGCGCCTTCTAGCTCTCTGACGTTGCTTCTCAGGTGTTTTGCAATGAAAAAGGCGACTTCTTCAGGCATGGTAAGCCCTTCTTGCTCGGCTTTTCGCAACAATATAGCGACCCGCATTTCAAGCTCAGGTGGCTCAATCGCTACCGTTAAGCCTGAATCAAACCTCGATATCAACCGACTATCGATACCCGCCAGTTCTTTTGGGTAAGTATCACTTGTAATAATGATCTGTTTTCGTTGGGCGACCATCGCCTCAAATGCATAAAAGAATTCTTCTTGTGTTCGATTTTTTCCTGAAAAAAACTGAATATCATCGATCAGCAGAAGATCTAAAGAATGGTAATAACGTTTGAAGTCATCAAACGCCTTGCGTTGATAGGCTTTTACAACGTCCGATACGTATTGGTCCGCGTGAACATACCGCACTCTCACACCCTGGCCTGCCGTGACCATTGCATTTCCAATTGCGTGAATGAGGTGCGTTTTCCCAAGTCCTACACCACCATATAAAAACAGTGGGTTGTAAGAAGTTCCGGGATTTTCAGCGACTTGAATCGCGGCGGCACGGGCAAGTTGATTCGCCTTACCCGTTACAAAATTATCAAAGGTCAAATCCACATTTAGTCTGGATTTATCGTCAACAGCCGTGTTGACCACTGCCGCGCGTATTGGTTCGCGCGTCGCATCCGTGATCTGAGTGTCTTGTAACTTCTCACTCAGCATGGGGGCAACTTGATCGGAAGTGTGCGTGTTCTGGACTGCCCTCAATCCACGAGTTTGCTCGTTCGCTTGTATTGATAATTCAAACATCACCTGTACTGGTTTTTCAAACCACTTCGAGGCGAACGCTTCTATTTGTTGTGAGAAGTTTTTCCTTACCCATTCCAGTTTAAATCTGTTTGGCGCAGACACGCGCAGCAACGCCTTTGTTTCATCAAAGGCGAGGGGAACCAGTGGACGTATCCATGCACTGATTTGCTGAGGGGGAAAGTCCTGCTCTAAATGAGCGACGCAGGATTGCCAAAACTCGTTCATGTGACTCACTAATCAAACCTCGATTCTACCCTGTCAACGCTTAGGTTATCCACAGGATCCTTTCGTATTTGTACGGGTTGTCAGATGTAAACGTTTGACTTATTTCGAGTTTTTTGATGAAATGGAGGGCTTTCCCAGATATTCTTAAACTTTTCGCTCTTTGTTGGGCCTTTAATCATGAAACGTACCTACCAACCCTCCGTCACCCGCCGCAAGCGCACGCACGGTTTTCGTGTTCGTATGAAAACTCGGGGTGGCCGCGCTGTCATCAACGCTCGCCGCGCCAAAGGCCGCAAGCGTTTAGCCGTCTAAATCGGCTAGTTGTGAGGGCTTGGTCACACCGACTTTACCCTTGCTTCTTCGCATTGTGATGTCTCGCGCCACGTTTCCCGCGGCGGCGCGCTTGCACCGCCCCACCGAATTTACTGCGGCTCTTTCGGGTCGTCGCATCGCCCGTGGGGCGCTTTTCGTAGTAACTGCTCACTCACGCGCGGCCCATGATACAACCTCAACCCTAGACCCGCAATGTGCTCGTCTTGGACTTATCATGGCAAAGCGTTTTGCTCACCACGCATCCACACGAAACACGCTTAAACGGGTTGTTCGAGAGGCTTTTCGTCTCAAACGACTGAGTCTACCCCCTTTCGATTTCGTTGTTCGACTGCATAAACGTATTTCGGAAATGTCCCTGACGGAAATTAAAACAGCCGCTCGCAAAGAAGCCGATGCACATTTTTTACGGGCTCAACAATGATGCACGTATTAAAAGTTATCTTAATTGCGCCTATCAAAGCGTACCAATATTTACTTAGCCCCTGGCTTGGCCATTGGTGCAGGTTTACCCCTAGCTGTTCTCATTACGCCATTGAAGCCATTACTCACAGGGGCCCGATTATCGGTTTGTTTCTGGCTTTCAAACGCGTTTCTCGCTGTCATCCTTGGTGTCAGGGCGGTCACGATCCCGTTCCTCAATCAAGATCTGCTACAAACTCTCTCACTCATGTCGATTCGGCATCTCAACACCGCAACCACGCTGATTAACGCTAAACTGCCACCCTCCGCAGGTGAGCTTTTTTTATTTAGGCAAGAATGGATATCCGACGCACCATCCTATTGATGATTTTCTCGTTTTCCCTGCTCATGCTGTGGAACAACTGGCAAGTACACCAAGGCAATCCCTCCCTTTTGGGTGCTTCAACGCAAAGTACTTCGCCAGCGGCGCCGCCAACAACGAGCACAACAACGACAGACCCAACTGCGCCTCCAGCCAGCGTTCCGAGCGCGCCAGTAGCTCCTGTTGTCAGCAATTCTTCGGCAATAGTGCCTGGCGTTGCAACACAGGCGTCTACTCAGGCACAAACGGTTGATTTCAAAACAGACGTTCTAAATATTAGTTTTGATCTGGTTGGCGCTCAACTTGTTAGAGCAGACCTTCTCGCTTTCCCAAGTCGTGAGGAAAAGGACAAACCATTTGTTCTCTTGAACAATCGTGGCGGACAAACATACATTGTTCAATCTGGATTAACAGGTGCCCCTGCAGGTAGCTTATATCCAACACACCTCGCGCCATTTTCATTAGTCACAGATCAACGTGAACTCAGCGGCAATCAACTTGTTATTAAGTTTGTGTCCGAAGCGAGTGGTGTCAAACTCACCAAAACATTTACCCTCAACCGAGGTAGTTACGAGATACTCGTTGACCATCAAATAGAAAATCTTTCCGCGCAGCCCATTACTCCAGCCGTATATTTGCAAATCACTCGCGACAGTAAAGACCCTGCTAGTGAAAATTCAACGCCCAGTTTTATGTCTGGTCCCGTCAGCTTTACAGGTCCAGCAATCTTTTCAGAACAAGAAAAGTTTCAAAAGGTTTCATTCTCCGATATTGAAAAGCGTAAGGCCACTTACGTTAAAGAAGCTGATAATGGCTGGTTTGCCATGGTTCAGCATTATTTCGTTACGGCGTGGGTTCCCCCCCAAGGTAAAAGCCGTAGTTACGAAATGACTGAGCTTCAAAAAAACTTATTCGCGGTACGAAGTATTGAACCTGTAGGAACGATTGCTCCAGGCAATCTATTAAATGTTCCTGCCAAGCTCTGGGTCGGCCCTCAAGATCAAGACGGTCTTGAAAAAGTTGCCCCTGGTTTGGACTTAGTTGTGGATTATGGTTTGCTTACGATTATTGCCAAACCACTATTTGCTTTAATGACGTGGCTATATACCCTCTTAGGGAACTGGGGTTGGACCATTGTTGTACTAACCATATTGATCAAAGCCGTGTTTTATCCACTGTCAGCCGCTAGTTACCGATCCATGGCAAAAATGAAGTTAGTTGCGCCTCGGTTACAGGCTCTTAAAGAAAAGTTGGGTGATGATCGCCAAAAGCTCAATACGGCAATGATGGAGATGTATCGCACGGAAAAAATCAATCCACTAGGTGGTTGTTTGCCGATCGTAATTCAAATTCCCGTTTTTATTTCACTCTATTATGTCTTGGGCTCGAGTGTTGAACTTCGTGGTGCCCCATGGATTTGGTGGATTAAAGACTTAGCAGTGCAAGATCCTTACTTTATCTTACCCGTCGTCATGATGGCCACCATGTTTCTTCAGATGCGTTTGAATCCAACGCCACCTGATCCTATGCAAGCCAAAATCATGATGTTCATGCCTTTGATTTTTGGTGCAATGATGTTCTTTTTTCCTTCAGGACTTGTCTTATATTGGTGTGTAAACAATATCCTCTCAATTGCCCAACAATGGTATGTCATGCGACAAATTTCCGCAGCCGCTGCGACGGCTCAGCGCTAATATTATTGTTTAATGAACGCATGTCGCGCCTAAGCAAGCATGCCTCAAAATAACGATGCTATTGTTGCCATTGCAACCGCCCCGGGTCGGGGCGGAATTGGCATCGTTCGTGTTTCTGGGCCCCAGCTGGGGCCCTTTATTTTTGCCCTACTTGGACTTGCGCTAACACCAAGACACGCACACTATTGTGTCTTTCGTAATCAGCAAGGCACGCCTATCGACGAAGGGATTGCTCTTTATTTTTCTTCACCACATTCTTATACCGGTGAGGACGTTCTTGAATTGCAGGGCCATGGTGGCCCCGCTGTGATGCAATTATTGCTAAAGCAATGCCTTGCTATTGGTTCTCGTTTTAATGTCCGTATGGCTGCTCCTGGCGAATTTACATTACGTGCTTTTCTTAACGATAAGATTGACTTAACCCAAGCAGAAGCTATTGCTGATTTGATTGACGCGTCTTCTGAAGTCGCTGCTCGTGCGGCCATGTCATCCTTTAGTGGTAAGTTTTCTGACCAAATAAACGTACTTAGTCGTTCAATCGTGGAATTACGCTTGATGGTGGAAGCAACGTTAGATTTTCCCGAAGAAGAAATTGAGTTTCTTGAAAAGTTCCAAGCGAATACGAGACTTCTCAACATACAAAAACATCTTCAACACATTCTTGAACAATCCAAACAAGGAATGGTTTTAAGAGAGGGTCTACACGTTGTTTTAGCTGGTGAGCCCAATGTAGGTAAGTCTAGTTTACTCAATGCTCTTGCTGGTGAAGAGCTTGCTATCGTGACAGACATCGCCGGTACGACGCGTGACAAAGTGTCTCAAATCATCTACATAGATGGTGTACCAATAACAATCGTTGATACCGCGGGTTTAAGAGACACCACTGATACCATTGAAACGATCGGCATTGAGCGCAGCTGGTCTGAAATTGCAAAAGCCGACATTGTTTTAAATTTAAAAGATGCTCAAAACCAAGATTTTGATCTAGATAAAAAAATCGCAGCAAACCGCTCACCAAAAAGTGTTTTGCTGACTGTCTTCAATAAGGTTGATTTACTACCTCTCCTTCCAGAGGCTAACCATGGAACTTTTTTCATATCAGCAAAGACTGGCCTAGGTTTAAATGATCTTAAGGCTGAATTACTCTATTTAGCGGGCTGGCAACCTAGTCAAGAAACGCCTTGGCTTGCTAGACAACGACATATCGATGCGCTTAATGCTGTTGCACATCACCTCTCAATTGCGTCTTCTCACGCGACTCAAAATGATCGTGTCTTAGATCTTTTTGCTGAAGAATTGCGCCTTGCTCATGAAAAGTTAGGCTCAATTACCGGACAAATGTCAGCAGATGATCTTTTAGGAGAAATTTTCTCGCGTTTTTGCATTGGTAAGTAAATCTAACGTGTTGTTTTTTTGAGTGCAATACGTATAGTTACAAAATTTTTTTTTGCAAACGGTCTGTGGATAACAAAGGGAAATGGATTGTGAATACTTTGTGTATGAATCTGGAACAACTGATGTTCTTGAATCTTGTTTAGAACTTGTTCATGTTGCTCCACAAATTTAAACAGGACTTACACACACAAAATTTTCTCACTAACGTATTGATTTTAATTTGTTATTACAACTTATCCCTGTTGTACACAGCATGTCTTATCCATCAGTATTTATATATAAAGAAAAAGATAAAAACAAAGTGTCAAAAAAATTTTACGAACTAAAAAATATAAAAAGATTTTTTTTCTCACCCAATGAATTCATGTTTAAATTCATTTGTCCTTAAACACTCATCAGTTTTTCTATTGCTTCATCAAGGGTGGTGTCCTTTTTAGCAAAGCAAAAACGAACGAGTTGATGGTTTGAATTTTCTTCCTCTGGTTTTGCATAAAAAGCGGAAACCGGAATGACGACCACACCATGTTTTTGTGCTAACCATATTGAAAAGTCAGATTCATTTTTTTCTGATATTTGACTGTAGTCAGCAAGTAAAAAATAAGTACCAGGACTTGGTATGGCTCTAAATCTTGTTTGATTAAGTCCCGCAAGGAGTTTATCTCGTTTTAATTGATAAAATTCTGCCAAATCCAAATACGTACTTTTATCTTGTGTGTATTGTGCAAGTGCATGCTGAAAGGGCGCGGGTACAGTAAAAACAACAAATTGGTGAACTTTACGTAATTCTGTTGTGAATTCTTTTGGCGCACAGCAATATCCGATTTTCCAGCCCGTCGTATGAGTGGTTTTACCGAACGAAGAAATAACAAATGTTTTTTCAGCAAGCAATGGCCTTGAGGCAAGACTCAAATGTTTTTTGTGATCAAAGACGATATGTTCATACACTTCATCAGACAAGATAAAAATATTTTTTTTGGAGACGATTTGTTCTAGCGCATCTAAGTCTTTTTTATCAAGGATTGAACCTGTCGGATTATGTGGTGAGTTCACAATAATCATCTTAGTTTTTTCTGATACGCGATCACTTACCTCGTCCCAATCAACAGAAAAAGCTAGTTTTTCTTTTTTAGGTGGTCTCATTTGAACAAAAATAGGTATTCCACCAGCAAGCCTAATTGCAGGGACATAACAGTCGTAGCAAGGCTCGATCACAATGACTTCATCCCCATGATGAACGGTTGCTAAGATGGCTGCCATAATCGCCTCTGTCGCACCGCTTGTGATGGTTATTTCTTGTGCAACATCATATTTTTTTCCATACAAATCATTCACTTTTTCACTGATTACTTCTCTCAATTGACCAATACCTGTCATCAAAGGATATTGATTTTGACCTTCATGCATTGCTTGTGTAACGAGATTTAGTAATCGTTCATCTGTGTTGAAATCAGGAAAACCTTGCCCCAAGTTGATGGCGTTGTAATCTACGGCCATTTTGCTCATGGTGGTAAAGATTGTTGTACCGACATCAGGAAGTTTTGTAGTGATTTGCATGGTGTAATGGTTTCAAGACGTTTTTTCGATAATACGCATTTTTACTGGTGTTTGGTTTGTGAAGCTGATTTGGAAGTTGTTAATTGGTTTGTTTGCATCTATTTGCGGTGCTTTGATTGCTCAAAAGATTGGCATTCCTCTGCCCTGGACGCTAGGTCCACTCCTTACTGTTGCAAGTTGTCGATTACTCTCATTGCCTGTTGCGAGCGCCACCTCTTTGCGTAATGCTGGTCAATGGGTCATTGGGATCACGCTTGGGCTTTATTTCACTCCTCAAGTCGTTGCCGTTGTGACTAGCCATTGGTTTGCGATGGTTGCTGGGCTATTGTTTGCTCTTTTGCTTGCCGTGTATGGAACCTGTTTATTACTGAAGCTGGGTCATGCTGATTTAAGAACAGCATGGTTTTCTTCAGCAATTGGAGGTGCAAATGAAATGTCTATTCTTGCAGAGCGTTATGGCGTGAGGCCGGACTTGGTAGCAAGTGCTCACACTGTACGAATTATTATTGTTGTCTTAGCAGTTCCTTTTGCTTGTCAATTCTTTGGTGTTTCAGGTCTTGATACGGCGATTCTTGTACAAAAGGATTTCCATTTTAATGGCTTTCTTAAAATAGGTTTGTTGACCTTTCTAGGTGGTTTCGTTGCCCATAAAATGAAAATACCTAATGCCTGGGTGTTAGGATCGATGTTCATCGTAATGTTTTTTACAATGAACCAAATCCATTTTTCTACAGTTCCCGCTGAGCTGACACTTTTAGCTCAGTTATTTATTGGTTGGTCGCTAGGCGATCGATTTAGGGCTGGATTTTTCAAAAAGTCGCCGAAGTTTTTAATGTGTGTTGTACTTTATAGTGTGACGGCCTTGATGTTCGGTTTTGTCTATGCTTTTTTATTATCGCAAATAATCAGTGTGCCGTTAGCATCTTTAGCCGTTAGTGTTGCTCCCGGAGGTGTTGCAGAAATGGCTATTACAGCTAAAGTTCTTCAACTCGGTGTACCACTTGTGACGGCGTTCCAAGTTTCGAGAATGGTGGGTGTCGTATTGTTAACTGGCCCGCTTTATCAATTTGTTGTAAGTCGTTTGGAAAAAACAAAGTAGCCTGTAGCGCTGATTTTAGTTTTCTTGTTATTACGTCGCTAGTCGAAAAGTTATTAACAGGTTTTCCCAAGCTTTCAGCACCGTTATACACAGCGTTGTTCACATGTTTCACGTGAAACATGTTATTGGGACGCCCGCTAATAAAAACAGTATGTTTCACGTGAAACAACAGTCGGCTTATAATATAAAGCGATGAACAGGTGGCGCCTATGAATTATCCAGAAATTTTCGATGTTATTGTTATTGGTGGCGGCCATGCTGGCACTGAGGCGGCACTTTCCTCTGCAAGAAGTGGTGCTTCAACACTATTGCTCACACACAATATCGAAACATTAGGACAAATGTCTTGTAACCCTTCCATCGGGGGAATCGGCAAAGGTCACCTGGTTAAAGAAGTGGATGCATTAGGTGGTGCAATGGCAATTGCAACTGATGAAGCAGGGATTCAATTCAAAATTCTAAACAGCTCAAAAGGCCCTGCAGTCCGAGCAACTCGCGCCCAAGCAGACCGCGTTTTATATAGACAAGCAATACGAACACGATTGGAAAATCAACAAAACTTATGGTTATTTCAACAAGCAGTCGATGATTTGCTCTTGGAGGGTGAAAAGGTCATTGGAGCAATTACACAGACAGGCATTCGCTTTCGTTGTAAAGCCGTTGTATTGACAGCGGGAACATTTCTAAACGGCTTAGTTCATGTCGGTTTAAAAAACTATGCCGCCGGACGCGCGGGAGATCCATCGTCAACCTCACTCGGTGCACGACTGAAAGAAATGCAACTCCCTCAGGGTCGTCTTAAAACGGGAACACCACCAAGAATTGATGGTAAGTCGATCAATTATCAAGTTTTAGAAGAACAGCCCGGTGATCATGACCCCGTACCTATTTTTTCGTATATGGGAAAGATAGAAATGCACCCAAGGCAAATTTCATGCTGGGTTACACATACCAATACACAAACACATGACATTATTCGGGGAGGCCTTGATCGATCACCAATGTATAGTGGCGTTATTGAGGGGGTTGGACCCCGATACTGTCCCTCCATAGAAGATAAGGTAAATAGGTTTGCCGATAAAAATTCGCATCAGGTTTTTTTAGAGCCTGAGGGTTTAGATACACACGAGGTATATCCAAATGGTGTTTCTACGTCATTGCCCTTTGATGTTCAATTAGAACTAATTAGATCGCTTAAAGGTCTTGAACAAGCGCACATTGTTAGACCCGGTTACGCTATTGAGTACGATTACTTTGATCCTCGAGAATTAAAAGCCTCTTTTGAAACAAAAACAATCCAAGGCTTGTTTTTTGCTGGTCAAATAAACGGTACCACCGGATACGAAGAAGCTGCTGCACAAGGTTTGCTCGCAGGCATCAATGCCGCCCAATATTCTAGAGAAGAAAACCCCTTAATCTTGCAACGTAGTCAAGCTTATATGGGTGTATTAGTTGACGACTTGGTGACAAAGGGCGTGACAGAGCCTTATCGGATGTTTACGTCGAGAGCCGAATATCGATTAAGCCTCAGAGAAGATAATGCAGACTGGCGACTTACCGAACTTGGGCGACAGTTCAACCTAATTGATGATGCCCGATGGAAGGCATTTAATGAAAAACGAGATGCCGTAGAAAAAGAAATAGAAAGGTTGCGTAGCACCTGGGTCAATCCAAGAATGTTGACGCAAGCAGCAGCAGAAAAAGTACTTGGAAAAGAAATAGGGCGTGAGTACTTACTATCAGACTTGCTCAAGCGCCCCAATGTGTCTTATCGTGACTTAATGGGCATGTCATTTCACGATGGTGTAGAAATGCCTGTTGGCTTGATCGCTGGAGAGTGTGCGGAACAAGTGGAAATTCAGATTAAATATGAAGGTTACATCTCACGGCAACAGGAAGAGATCGAGCGCCAGCAAATAAATGAAACCCAAGTAATACCTGAAACATTAGATTTTGATGGAATCACAAGTTTGTCATTTGAAGTAAGACAAAAGCTAAGAGCGCATCGACCAGAAACAGTTGGACAAGCATCACGGATATCAGGAATGACACCTGCCGCTATTTCACTTTTGCTTATTCACTTAAAACGACACCATCACCGTCAAGCTGTAAAGGCTGATTGATGCAACACAGTACCATCGAGCAATCTTTTTTTGATCAACTCAATCAAGCTTGCGCGTCGTTGTCATTAACACCTACGCAACAACAAAAAGAACGATTACTTGAGTATATAAATCAACTCATAAAATGGAATAAAACATATAACCTGACCGCAATAAGATTGCCTGAGCAAGCGCTCGTGCAGCATATTTTTGATAGTCTGGCCGTTATACAACCACTGACGCAATACTTATTTCAAAGCCAACGCCGAACACCAAAAACAGTGCTCGACGTAGGATCTGGGGCAGGAATACCAGGCGTCATTATTGCCATCATGATTCCTGAAGCATCAGTAACATGCATTGACACCGTTGAAAAGAAAATGACATTTGTAAGACAGGTCAGGGGAGTGTTGTCATTGACAAACCTGCATGCTGTTCATCAAAGAGTGGAGTTATTCGAGGGCGGACCCTATGACGTAGTTATATCAAGAGCATTCGCAAGCCTGCAAGACTTCGTCACACTGGCAGGCAATCGAGTCCATGTTGATGCAAAGATGCTCGCAATGAAAGGCAAAGAGCCCCATGACGAAATACGGGCGTTAGATGAAAAGTCGACATGGTATGCAGAATCAATCGAAGCATTGAGCGTGCCACAACTAAGTGCCCAGAGATGTCTGGTGTGGTTGAAACGAAAAGGAAAATAATGACAAACCTAACACAGCGGACAGCGCGCATTTTTTGTATTGCAAATCAAAAAGGTGGCGTCGGAAAAACGACAACAGCAATTAATCTTGCCGCAGGATTAGCTAAACACAAACAGCGTGTATTACTGATCGATCTTGATCCTCAAGGCAATGCAACGATGGGTAGTGGGATCAATAAAAATGAACTTGCACACAACATATACGATGTGCTTATTGGCACGGCAGACATCAAAGAGTCGACGGTTCATTCCGAAACGGGTATGTACGACGTCTTGCCTGCCAACCGAGAGTTATCAGGAGCAGAAATTGACCTCGTGGGCATGGATCAAAGAGAGCGACAACTTAAACAAGCGATCAACATTGTGGCCGACAAGTATGACTTTGTGCTGATTGACTGTCCACCCACATTATCACTATTGACACTAAATGGACTTGCGGCTTCGCACGGCGTCATCATTCCAATGCAATGTGAATATTTTGCGCTTGAGGGATTGTCGGACTTAGTCAACACCATTAAAAGAGTGCATCGAAATATTAATCCAGAGTTAAGTTTAATTGGTTTACTAAGAGTCATGTTTGATCCAAGAGTCACCTTACAACAGCAAGTTTCAGCTCAACTAGAAGCGCACTTTGGTGACAAAGTTTTCAAAACCGTCGTCCCTCGAAATGTAAGACTTGCAGAAGCACCCAGCCATGGAATGCCCGGAGTTATTTATGATCCGGGATCAAGAGGCGCTCAGGCATATATTGCTTTCGGTGCAGAGGTCATCGACCGAGTTAAATCGACAACAGAATAGAGGCAGATAAGAAAAATGGTGACTAAAAAACCAAAAGGTCTAGGACGAGGACTTGAAGCATTGTTAGGTGCTGACGCGTCCGGTTTAAATCAATTAGGGCAACCAGAACATAATTTGTCACTGCCCAATACCTTGCCCATCTCAAAATTGCAGGCAGGCAAATATCAACCACGCACACGTATGGATGAAGGTGCTTTGGCTGAGTTGGCAGAGTCTATCCGCGCTCAAGGCATCATGCAGCCGATTTTAGTTAGATCGATTGATTCTACAAAAGGCCGTTATGAAATCATTGCGGGTGAGAGAAGATTCAGAGCGGCGCAAATAGCAGGATTAACGGAAGTGCCAGTGCTGGTTCGAGACGTCGCGGATGAACATGCTGCGGCAATGGCGCTTATAGAAAATATTCAGCGAGAAGACCTAAACCCACTAGAAGAGGCGCAAGGTGTTAAGCGATTATTAGATGAGTTTGGCTTAACGCATGAGCAAGCGGCCTCAGCAATTGGACGCTCCAGGTCTGCCACCAGTAATTTATTGAGACTCTTAAATCTGGCACCGACCCTCCAAACAATGTTGTTAGCGGGAGACATTGACATGGGACATGCGCGTGCATTGCTTGCGGTGGATAATGCAACGCAAATTCAATTAGCAAATCAAATTATCGCCAAAAGACTTTCAGTTCGAGAGGCGGAAAAACTTGTTACTAAAACACAATCTGATGCAAGCCCAAAGCAGAAGCCAAGTGATAAAAGCTACTCGCGGGATGTGATGCGACTTGAAGAAACGCTCTCCGACCAATTAGGAACCAAGGTGATCCTAAAGGTTGGAACCAAGGGACGAGGACAAATAGTCATCGATTTTCACGGGTGGGAGCATTGTTCCGCCCTGATAGAAAAAATGCAGCTAAAAGAAGAACTTCAATGAAAAATATTAGCCCCTCTTATGTAGAACCAAAAATCTTAAAACAATGGTTGCACGATGGTAATGAATTAGCGTTATTGGATGTACGCGAGCACGGACAATATGGTGAAGAGCATTTGTTTTATGTTGTTTCTGTTCCATATAGTCGCCTAGAAATAGAAGTAAAAAGACTCGTTCCTCGTAAAACTGTCCGAATGGTTTTGATTGGCGATGATGATGGACACATTTCATTAAAAGCCATTAAAAGACTTACAGCCTTAGGATATACAAACATGTATGTTCTCAAGGGTGGAATGCCCTCTTGGAAGTCTGAGGGCTATGAGGTCTTTGCCGGTGTTAATTTACCTAGCAAAGCTTTTGGTGAGCTTGCGGAACATGCCTTCGATACGCCACGCATTTCAGCACAAGAATTAAACAAAAAAATAAAGAATAAAGAAAACCTCATTGTGTTGGATGGCAGACCATTTTCTGAATTCAAAAAAATGAGTATCCCAACGGCGATGTGCTGCCCCAATGGCGAGTTACCGCTTCGCATTGATGACATCGTAACGGACCCAGAGACAACCATCGTCATTAATTGTGCTGGACGAACCCGAAGCATTATTGGCGCCCAAACGCTAATCAATCTTGGTATTCGCAATGAAGTTTTAGCGCTTGAAAATGGTACACAAGGCTGGTACCTAGAAGACCTTAAACTTGAACATGGCCAAACGCAAAGACACCCATTAAATATTAAGCACGACGCTTTAGAACATCGTCAACGCCGTGCGCGCGAGTTAGCAGAAAAACATAATGTCAAATTTGTAAATCGCTCGACCGTCCAGCAATGGCAAAATGATGAGCAGCGCTCAGTTTTCATTTGCGACGTACGCACACCCGAAGAATATGCTCAGGGCTCAGTTCAGGGCGCTCAGCTTTGTCCGGGAGGCCAGCTCGTTCAAGCAACAGATCAATATGTAGGAATCAAAGGCGCACGGCTCGTTTTGGTGGACAGTGAGGGAGTTCGGGCACCTGCAATGGCTTCTTGGCTGGCAATGCTAGGTTGGGATGTTGCTGTATGGGAAAAAGCCTTTGAAACAACCGATGCAAAGCCGACAACACCTCAAGAACAACATGCTGAAGACATTAAACAAGCAACGGGTGTTCAAACATTGCAAATCTCGGTCCAAGAAATGCCAGCACTTTTGCGTGAAGGTGCTGTGCTGATTGATTTGCGACCAAGCATGCAATATCGGAAGTCGCACATTAAATCAGCAATCTGGTCGATCAGACCAAAATTGGTAGAGCTTTCAAGCAAATTTCAGACGCAGACGGTGATTTTGATTGCAGAAGATCGCGAATTGGCACAAATTGCAGCAATCGATATAAAAGAACTAGGCGCCGACAAAATTTTTATCAATACACAAGAAGAAAAAAATTGGTCAATGGCTGCGTTGGAGATCGAAACAACCCCACAAAATCCCAGAGACGACAAATGCATCGATTATTTGTTTTTTGTCCATGACCGACACGACGGAAACAAGGCGGCTGCTAGGCAGTACTTGGCCTGGGAAATTAATTTATTAGCGCAAATCGATGATCAAGAAAGAGCCGCATTTCGTTTGCCCCACTAGTTAACTAAAAATAGTTTAGCAAAGTCCTGTCCTTAAGCTCAGAATAACGACGCCCAATCACCTGAACTGCAAAGCACGATCGCGCCGGACATTTCCACTTAGCAGATACCGAACATTCTCACGTTGCACCAACAAAGGCGGCTAACACCTTGACAACAGGGAAATCTTCCTTCATAATCGTTGGTTCTCTTGTGGAGAGGTGCCCGAGTGGTTAAAGGGGGCAGACTGTAAATCTGTTGGCCTTGCGCCTACGTTGGTTCGAATCCAACCTTCTCCACCAAGAGGGGTCTATTCAGACGGGCGCAGGCTCGAGATGGGCGGGTGTAGCTCAATGGTAGAGCAGAAGCCTTCCAAGCTTACGACGAGGGTTC
>JANQYI010000014.1 GCA_030728985.1 Burkholderiaceae bacterium
ACTTCGCCGGTGACATAAGACGCGGCGTCAGAAGCTAAAAATGCCACGGCGCCCGCGATCTCAGCAGGTCGTCCCCAGCGAGCCAACGAAGTCCGCTTTTCAAGCATCGAGCCTAGGGCGGGGTCAGCAACCATGGCGGCATTGGCCTCGGTCGCAAAAAAACCAGGCGCCACGCCATTGACCGTGATGCCATACCGACCAAAATCTGCCGCGAGCGCACGCGTCATCGCGGCCAAGCCACCCTTGGCGGTGGTGTATATGGCATCAGACGCGCGCGAGATCGGACCCGCAATCGATGTGATGTTGATAATGCGCCCGGCCCGTTGGTGCGTCACCATGCGTTGCGCCACCTGGCGAGATAACTCAAAGGGCGCGACCAAATTGGCCTCGAACATCTGGCGCACGGCATCAAGCTCAAACGCAAACACCTCGCGCCGGTCGCGCAGGCCCGCATTGTTAACCAAGATATCAAGCGGACCAAACGCCTGGTCGATCTCTAGCAGGGCAGCGTTAAGTTGGGTCATATCGGATACATCGAACGCCAAGGACTCGGCTAAGCCGCCCTGAACGCGGATCTGGTCTCGCACTTGCATGAGCGAGACCTCATCGCGGCCGTTGAGTACAACGCGGGCGCCCTGGAGCGCCAAACCTTGTGCAATCTCAAAACCCAGTCCACGCACACTCGCCGTAATAAGCGCCGTTTTGCCGTGCAAAGAAAATAAACTCATATTGTTCCTGTCGCAGCCTACGGGCTTATTAAGCTTGATTTTATTGCACAATAGAGGTTGACTCTCTTCACGCGGTCGACTCAGACCCTTACGAACATCATGACGAAGCCTTCCACTGCACCTTTCGCCCGCCACGCGCATCAAGCTACTCATAACAGCACCCATTGGGATATTGTTTCCATGGATGCCACAAGCTTGTCGCGTGCGATTCACCGTCGCGCGCTCTCCTGCGTTGAGGTGATGGAAGCCTTTCTCGCGCAAATCGAGGCGTACAATCCTGCCGTCAACGCGATCGTTGCCAAGCCCGAGCGCGCTACTTTGCTGGCGCAAGCCCAAGAGCGCGATGCGCAACTCGCTCGCAATCAAAGCATGGGGCCCCTACACGGCTTTCCTCAAGCCCCCAAGGACATCGCTCCGGTCGCGGGCATGGTCACCACCAACGGTTCACTGATTTTTAAAGGTCAAGTCACCCAGGTCGACTCGGTCGCCAATGGTCGCGTACGCGCCGGTGGCGCGATTTTCGTGGGGCGCACCAACTCACCCGAGTTTGGCTTGGGCGCCCATACCTATAACAAGGTCTACGGCACAACCCTCAACGCCTTCGATTCCTCGCGCACCGCAGGCGGCAGTAGTGGTGGTGCTGGTGTGGCCTTGGCTCTACGCATGCTACCCGTGGCCGATGGTTCGGACATGATGGGCTCTTTACGAACACCCGCAGCCTTCAACAATGTCTTTGGTTTTCGTCCCTCGCCCGGTTGCGTCCCGCACGGTCCCGGTGAAGAAGTCTTTTTCCAGCAGTTCAGCGTCACAGGGCCGATGGCGCGCAACATCCCGGACCTGGCGATGTTGCTTGCCGTACAGGCCGGTTTTGATCCCCGCCTTGCGCTGACCCGGCGCCAGGATGATCCTCGCTTGTTCACACAACCTCTTGAAACAGACTTGCGAGGCAAACGCATCGGCTGGCTTGGTAATCTAAACGGACACTTACCCATGGACCCCGAGTTGCTCGCTGTCACTACGCGCGCGCTCGAACATTTCAAGACTCTTGGTTGCACTGTCGAAGACACGCAACCCAATTTTGATCTCGAGCAACTGTGGAATGCCTGGGTCACCTTGCGCAGCTTTACCTTTGCGGGTGGTAATGCACAGCACTACGAATCGCCCGAACGTCGAGCGCTGCTTAAGCCCGAAGCGGTTTGGGAAATCGAACAAGGTCTCAACCTGACCGGACCCCAGGTCTTCGCGGCGGCCAAGATCCGCACGGCTTGGTATCAAGAACTGCGCAGGCTGTTCGAGACCTATGACTTTCTCGTGATGCCAACCACGCAGATTTTTCCTTTTGCGGCGGACCAGAACTGGCCCAAAGAAGTCGCCGGAACACCGATGGACACTTACCACCGCTGGATGCAATCGGTCATTCCTGCCACCATGGCCGGATTACCCGCACTCAGCATGCCGGCGGGCTTTAGCGCGACAGGCATGCCGGCGGGTATTCAGGTCATCGGCCCCCTCCAATACGACTTCGAAGTGCTGCAACTCGGACATGCCTATGACATGGCGAGCCAATACTCTCAAGTCTTAAGCCCTTTACTCAAAGGCGTATAGGTCTGGCATCGACCGGGCAAGTTAATATGGCAACTTGATTTGTTCGGGTAAACCAAACGTGACCTCAATCCCTTCAGAAAAAATTGCCTTGGTGACGGGCGCTGGCAAGCGTCTGGGCCGCTGCATGGCGCTCGGGCTCGCCGAGGCGGGCTGGGATGTGGCGATTCATTATGGAACCTCTGTCACAGACGCTCAACAAACTATTCTTGCGATCCAAGCCCTCGGCCGTCGTGCGGTGGCTTTGCAGGCCGACCTTGCCGTCGAAGCCTCGGTGGCGAGCCTGGTGTCACGCTGCACCGAGGCGCTGGGCCTCCCAAGCTGCATCGTCAATAACGCCTCGCTATTTGACTACGATCAGGCGGAAAACTTTAGCTTCGATCGTCTTGAAACCCATATGCGGATCAACGTCGCCGCGCCCGTCGCGCTTGCGCGTGACCTGCACCGCGCACGGAGCCATAGCACCCACTCTTTTCAGCATCCGGCGGTGGTCATCAATTTGTTAGATCAAAAACTGCTCAATCCCAATCCCGATTTTTTGTCTTACACGCTGTCCAAGGCTGCACTACTCGAGGCGACCCGTTTGCTGGCCCAAGCACTCGCTCCCTATGTCCGAGTCGTCGGTCTGGCCCCCGGTATCACCCTGGTTTCCGGAGATCAAACAGAATCTGGCTTTCAACAAGCGCATCATATGACGCCGCTTAGCAAGTCTTCCACTCCTGAGGATATTACGGCCGCCGCCGTTTATCTGGCCAGCGCGCACGCGATAACCGGCACCACGCTGTATGTGGATGGCGGCCAGCATCTCAAGTCCTCCGACCGCGATGTCATGTTTTTAACTCCTTGACCCCAACACCTGAACAATGATTCCGACGCATAACCAAAAAACTGACCTGACACACTGCCGCCGCTTATTCTTAAAAGCGTTTGAAATCAATATGAATATTGGTGTGCACGCATTCGAAAAGAAAGGGGAGCAGCGAGTCATCATCCACGTCGATTTGTACGTGCCTCTGCAAAGCAACACGCCCAATCAAGACGATTTGAGCGAAGTCGTGGATTACGACTTCATGCGCCAGACAATCGCGGACATTGTCGCGCCCGGCCACATTCAGCTCCAAGAAACCCTTTGCGACGAAATCGTCAAACGCATGCTCGCGCATCCGTTGGTCTTTGCGACGCGTGTTTCAACTGAAAAGCCTGATGTATATCCGGATTGCGGGGGGGTGGGCGTTGAGGTGTTTCGGTCTAAATAGAAATGATCAATTGCCCCAAAGTTGCGTGACACCGCCCTCAGGACACTACACGCCATCGCCAGGATCAATAGACTTTATACTCTTCCTATATAAAATCAGGCTCTCTGTTGATCAATTGATCGTTCGGATCGTCTGGTCTGTGCCCATGGCATGAGTAAACAAGTTTTTTATTGAGAGTCCGGATATGAACAGCAAGCTTTTAGTCAGTCTCGTTTGTCCGTTTTATAACGAAGAAATGGGTATCGAGGCGTTTTACGAAGCCGTCACTCAGGAAATCACGCAGCTCGATGGTTTTGAGTTTGAAATCATTTGCGTTGACGATGGCAGTAAAGATAGCACGCTCAAACAACTTGTGGAATTATCAGAGAATGACGCGCGCATCAAAGTCATCGAACTGTCCCGCAATTTTGGTAAAGAAGCGGCCTTGACGGCTGGCTTGGACCAGGCATCCGGCGATTTGATCATCCCGCTCGACTCGGATCTGCAAGACCCACCGGCTTTAATCGGCCAATTGATTCATACTTGGGAAGCAAACGACGTGGACGTCGTGCTCGCCAAGAGAGTCGACCGTCAGAGCGATAGCCTGAGCAAACGCCTGAGCGCCGCAGCCTTTTATGACACCTATAATTTTCTTGCGCACATCAAGATCCCGACCAATGTGGGAGATTGTCGATTGATGACGCGTATCGTGGTCGATGCGCTAAAGCTATTGCCGGAAAAGCAAAGATTCATGAAAGGTCTTTTTGCTTGGGTTGGCTTCAAGACCATCACGATTGAATACGTCAGACAAGCTCGCAGTTCGGGCAACACGAAATTCTCAGGCTGGAAACTCTGGAATTTCGCGCTAGAAGGGATTACCAGCTTTAGCTCGTTACCGTTGCGCGTATGGACTTACTTGGGCGTCACCGGCGCCTTCATTACCGTGCTCTACGGTTTGTTTATTTTGATTCGTACCTTGATTTTTGGCGTGGATTTACCCGGCTATCCCTCTCTTTTTGTCGCAGTATTATTTTTAGGAAGCGTGCAGCTCATCGGGATTGGCGTTCTCGGTGAGTACATCGGGCGTACTTATATGGAAGCAAAATGCCGCCCCACCTACCTCATCAGAAAAACATATCGACGTGAATCATTCAGGGTAGTCCCTTAGTGCATCTCGTGCTGTTTTAGGTAGAAAACGCAATTTAAATTAGAATCTAAGATCTTTAATCTTCGTGGCACTCGAACAGTGCCCCAATATGGACATACTGATACTTGTCGCACTTATTCTTCTGAACGGTCTGTTTGCGATGTCTGAAATCGCGCTGATCACGTCAAAACGCTCAAAACTCCAAAAAGCCGCAGATGCTGGCGATGCCTCCGCCAAAGCCGCCCTCAAGCTGGCAGCCGATCCCAACCAGTTTTTATCTACCGTTCAGGTGGGCATTACTTCGATCGGTGTGATGAGCGGTATTGTCGGTGAATCTGCCTTGGCCAAGCCCCTCGCCCTCTGGTTTCAAGAGCTTGGCTTGAGCGCGGTCTACGCGGGCTATCTTGGCACTGGTGTTGTCGTACTGACGATCACCTACTTTTCTATTGTTATAGGCGAACTCGTTCCAAAGCGTCTCGGTCAGTCTAATCCCGAACTCATCGCCAGACTCATGGCTAGACCGATTGCGTTTTTAGCGATCGCAACGCGCCCTTTCGTCAAGCTGTTATCCGGCTCGACTAAATTTGTTCTTCGCGTCCTGCGTGTCAAAGAAAGAGTGCAGTCCGAAGTCACCCAAGAGGAAATTCAGGCTGTGCTCGAAGAAGGTACCGAGGCCGGACTCATCGAATCACATGAACATACTATGGTCAAAAATGTGTTCAGGCTCGATGACCGCCAAATCGCCTCGTTGATGGTCCCTCGCGCCGACATTATTTATCTCGATATTCAAAGCTCGATCGAAAAAAATCTTGAAACAATCGAAGTGACTGATCATGCGAGATTTCCGTTGGTCAACGGCGAACTCAATCAAGTGCTCGGTATTGTCAACTCCAGAAAATTGCTCTCGAAAATCGCCAAGGGTGAACAATACGAGTTGTCTCAAGGTATCGAAGAAGCGCTTTACGTCCCGGAAACGATTACGGGGATGGAGTTGCTGGCGAATTTCCGCGCCTCGGGTCGACAAATGTCGTTTGTCGTGGACGAATACGGTGAGGTTCTCGGCCTGGTCACCCTGCAAGACCTGATTGAAGCGATCACGGGAGAATTCACCCCGCGCGATCCGTCCAAATCCTGGGCAGTCCGCCGGGACGACGGCACTTGGCTACTGGATGGTCACATCCCGATTCCCGAGCTCAAGGACTGTCTCGAGTTGTCCGTCGTGCCCGAAGAAGAAAGAGGTCGCTATCACACCCTAAGCGGGATGTTCATGCTGTTGGGTGGCAAACTCCCCATCGAAGGTGACAAGGTCACCTGGGAAGACTGGGAGTTTGAGATTATGGATATGGACAGGAAAACGATCGACAAAGTCCTCGCGACGAAGATCGCTGAGCCCTTCGAATAGCTAAATTCAAACCCAGCTTACTGAATATCCCATCGTCATCAAAGAAGTCGAACAGTTGTTTGATCAACACGTCGACGGTTTGGCTGCCCATACCGCATCATTAGTCACGACTCCTTTAGTGACCAATGATGACGTCTGCGCCATCTTTGTCATGCACGCCAAATTTATCCACCATCGTCGCGCTCGCCTCGTTCAGTCCGACGACCTCAACCTCCGTCCCCTCGCGGCGAA
>JANQYI010000015.1:0-100026 GCA_030728985.1 Burkholderiaceae bacterium
ATTGAATGAATGTAAGCATGTTAACAAAATAGTTAACCTTCAATTGAAAAAACTTATCACTCTAGCCCTAATGACCGGCGCTGCATACGCCAGCTTAACTCTCGCAATCGAAGCGCCAGAGGGAGTGGTTTTTTGCCATGGTCAGACTGTCGTCGAGTTTAGGCTCGATCGACCTGGTGCTAATAATGATGTGTCGTTAACAGTTGATGGAAAGACCGAAAGATTTATGTCGGCATTTTCTTGGTTTGGAAAGAATCAGGTTGTTCCAGCCGATTTTAAGTTTGCGATATTAGGCAAAGACAAGTTTGACCCTTTGCTAGTGTTTGAGAGTTATCTGCTGGATGCAAATCAGAATAAATATGTAAAGTGCAATTAACGATTGGAGCACGCAGTGAGTTTTTATAAAAAAATAATAACAATCACACAACTTTTGATGCGCCGTTGTTTGTACTCGAAAAAAAATACTCTTCGACTCTGGCTATGCGCGCTGTTGAGTGCTTGCACATTAGGTGCGATGGCCCAAGCTACGACGCCTATCGTTAATCCTCAGGGTTACAACAACATAGCATTAGCTGGGGTGACTGCCTATGATCCTCAAAAGCTGTGGCTCTTTGCGGTTGAACATGCGCACAAGCAGTCCTCGCAATTTAACGTCGAAGATATTGCGCAAGCCATTCAGCTGATTTATCGCGAAGATGGTTATTTTCTCGTTGACGTTCAAGTTTCGCATTCAGGTAACAGCGCTCAACTAACCGTCCACGAGGGCCTACTATCAAAAATCGAAATTTCAGGTGCAACGCCAGAGTTAGCTCAGACGATATATAAGTATGTAATGAATGCAGTCGGAGATCAGCCGCTAACGCTGGAGCGCTTTGAGCGGGGCATGATGCTCGCACGGGATTTGTCTGGTGTATCGCTGACTTCTGAGTTTGTATCTTCTCAGGGGGTGGGCGATGACGTACTTAAGATTGCAGCTACGACTGTTAAGCAGAGAGGCAGTCTTTCGCTAGACAATTTACCCCGAAATTTTGGTAAAGGTCTCTATGCCGTTTTATCCGAGGAAGTTTACTCCACCATAACGCCAGGAGACATGTTTCGTTTAAACGTGTTGCCAAGTGCTGATTTCAATAATAACTGGAGAGGGGTATTTGGCTCTCTCACATATCGCGCACCCTTTGGTTCGGATGGCTGGTATGCCGAGGCGACAGTTGGGACAGGATTAACGCGCAGCCTTTACACCGGTGCAAATCAGACACCTCAAAATTTATTCCAAAACACTCTGATGGCTAATGTACTGGTTGGTTATCCAATCCATAGAGATGCACACAGCTTTCTGTATACGATGTCAGAAGTTGGATATTCAGCATTGGATAATTCTCTGACTGGGATGAATGATACAAAAGCAAGTGTGTTTAGACAGTTCTTGGTGTACAGCAACAATTATCGCGATGGATCGACATTTCGTGCTGGTTTGACGTTGACCGGTGGTGTCGCAGATCGTCAGTTCTACGGAACTCAAGCAGTGAGCGATCCAAATTTTTATCACTTACGACTTGGGGCGGGCTACACAACACCATTGAGCGACTTGTCTGCGGGGTTGGGGTTACGGCTTGAGGCAAGTGCGCAAATGACGACCTCGAGTGTGCCGACAACCGAGAAGTATTTTCTAGGTGATCGTACTCGGCTTCGGGGTTACGGATACGCCGAGTTGATTGGCGACTCTGGTATTGCAGCAACGGCTGAAATTAGTCAGTTCTATCATGTCGGTGCAAAGTATTTGGATTCTGTTGCACCTTTCGCATTTTTTGATGTGGGTTGGTTAAAGCAAAATACTCCGATACCAGGAATGTTGAATGAAACTCCGTTGGCATCTGTTGGTATTGGTGTTCAAACACGATCACAAGAGAACTTTTCAGTACGAGCGTGGGTAGGATTGCCCTTGATCTCGGGTTATTCAACTCCAGCCTACTCGCCCGCGATCTGGATCCAATTGACGCAAGCGTGGTGATGACAATGAAAATTGACAATAAATTTAAATCGCTATTCTTGATCGTAGCTGTGCTCGTCGCGATTGAGCCGCTGCTCAGCACGTCAGCCGTGGCAAAGAGTTGTAACGCCGCCAGCGCACAGGGCCGTGGTGGATTGAACTGTGGCCCAGCCCCAGTGACCAGTAATAGCCAAGCTACCGGTCAGGTCACGGGGACTAAGCCGAGCCAAGTCGGTGCACCTTCGATAGGAACATCTAACCAGAATACCGCTACTAAGCCACCTGTAACAACGCTGCCAGCAGCTTTGCCCAAGGCGCCGACTGAAGGGCCAAAGCCGGATCCGATCCTGGCCCAGCCGCCAACTCCGCCCTCACGCAGTCCAGACATGCCGCTAGGCACGCCTGTACCTGTTGCAGGAATCGTCAATGTCGTTGCTCCGCCGTTGACACCGCAGTTTGTGCCTCCAACACCTCATCCGGTGCCCATGGTCGCTCCACCTATGGTGCCGCAGCAAGCGCCGATGGTTGTTCCACCGCTGGTGCAACAATCAGTGCCTGTGGCTGTTCCACCGATGGTGCTACAGCAAACACCGGTGGCCGTGCCAACGCTCATGCCGCAGAAAGCGCCAATGTTGATCCCTCCTGCTGGGACACCCCAACAGGCTCCGATGGCAGTTCCACCAATGGCTCCGAAGCAGACGCCTGTTCTTGTGCCTGTGCCTATCAAAATGAATGTGCCTCCCAAGGTTACAGCTGCGGTAACAACGCCGGTTCAGGTACCTTCTGCGAACTTACCAGTCGTTGCGAATGGAAGTGCACCTCGTGCGGATGGTTACGTGACACCCAGACCTAAGCCGGTCTCGTCTTCGTCCTCTACCAAGGCAACAGGATCCTCCGTGCTTGCAAGTACGAGCGCGCAACCAGCATTGGTCATTACCTCCGATGCGAAGACAGCAATTCGTAATGAGAAGATGATCACAGTAGAACCTGGTCGCCAAGCTGCGAATAACTATCCGACATTTAACGTTAATTCGGCAACGCCCAATCGCGTCTGTGTTGTGAGTGGACTGGAGCGTCGCAAGACTGTGGAGTCAAATGGCTCTGCGACATATCAAGGAACTTTGCCGACTTTCAGGATGGTTGCGACTGAACTTGCTGACTTGCCTGCGTGGCACCCCATTGATTCTGGTTGTGTTGTTTCAATTACGCATAAGAGATAACGGGTGGGCTTACTGGATATGTTTACCGCCTTTAGCTTCTCAGCGATAACCAGTCGACTGTCAGCCCGCTTCTGTGTAGTTGCTTGTGTTCTGTTCTTGTCCGCATGTACCTCTGTTCGCTACGATTACTACCCACCAACGACGGATGGTGGGCGCCAGTGCGTTGCACAATGCTCTATCGCTCGCGAGGTTTGTTTTGGTAATGAGAATCAGCGTGCTGCGAATGAACGCCAGGCCTGTGAGCAACGGAATCGGTGGAGTTATCAAAACTGTATTCGTCGGGCAAACGATAAGGACGACGCAAGGTCGTGCTCACGCTATCAAAGCAATTGCTGGGCGTCGCCCAACACATATCGTTGCGATGAGAACTATCGCAGCTGTTTTGTCGCGTGTGGCGGGCACATTAATGTAATTAAAGATCAGTGACTTTTTAGATTGTTGAAATACATCTAATGAGCTCTTTTTCTCAGCTTACGCATCTCTCGCGTTGCAGACTTGAAACGATACTTAGTGAAGACTTTATAGGCATTAAAAAGTTGCCGCATTCACCATTAACTGAAATTCTAATGATGAATAGCTGCAGGTGCTCAGGGTGGCTTTTATAAAGACTTTAGTTTTGGTTTGCGCCCAACAAACCGTGATCCTTTAAACATACCGATTCGGAAGCCAATTGCTTCGAGGGCATAAATTCGAGCCATGGCAATACTATGTTCATGTCGCGCTTGTTTGGTAGCGTTGCCGTGCCGATAGTTGGGGTGTTTGTCACCGATTAAGTTAGCCCGCCGTCGGTGCGCGCCATGCATCCTACAAGAACTCATACCAAACGCTGCGGGGTTCTGACAGGGCTCTCTGGTACGTTTGCAAAGGCACTGACAGCGCTTTGCGCCAAACTTTATCAAACTAGGTAAAGGCATGACAGTTCCTTACATAGGGATAAACTGGTCGAAAGGACTGGGATTTCGACATTATTCGCTGGACCCATGCAAAGCGAATTCCTTAATAATGCGAACGCTATGACGTTGCCCAGGCCTTGCCGTTAGCTCAATAAGCCCAGCCTGCCGCAGGCGCCTTAACCCATCGCGTTCCGCATCTTTGGATATGTTCAGGGCAAGCTGTGATTGACGGGTTAGTTTTAAGGCTCCAGTTTTTGACATTCCAGCAAGCCACCACAGCGCGATACCAACGTTGATTGCTTTACCGGGTAATCGAGCAGCGGCAGTTAACCAGTCTAATGGTATTGGTCCTTTCAAAAATTTCTTCTTGACGGGGATGTCTTCCCACTCTCCTGTGTTCCTGTCTAGCCTGATGCGTTTTTCAGGAATCCGTTGAGTTGTCGAGCTGTGTTTAGTCTTCATAGCTATTAAATAAATATATATATAAGAATGTACGGGAGTAGGGTGCTGCCGTGGGTGTTACTGGCTCGGTGCCATGGGTTGCATCTGACTTTGAATGATTGCCGTAACCGCGTCCCACATCCTAGTCCCGCGCTCATCCATGTAGCGATCTGGGTAGGCGATCAGCTTAGCGTCACTGCCGAGCTCGAAACCGTCAAGTACGATCCTGCTGGCTTTGCGCATTAGAGCCTGTGCCCTTACTACCGTTTCATCAAGTTGATCCAGGGGCGCCTCAATAAGCAACGCGTCGTGCACAGGGGCACATACTCTAATACCTGCTTCAACCAACAAGATGCAAGCAATCCGAAGCATCTCCGCACCGTTTGCCTGCATTGGAAAGTTTCGCAAACTTCTGGCGTTGATGTTTTGATCCACCAAAATTTGCCAGTCAAAAACTGACCAGAGTCGACCGTTTAGTAAAGCCTCATCAACTGCACTATCAGACCAGCGCCAAAACGTTTTATAGGTTTGTTTGTGCAGGCAAAGTAGCTGACGAGCTCTTGCGACGGGTTGGTTGATTTTCGCAGCTAGACTCTCCTCGCCCATGCCGTATTGCACAGCAAGAACACATTGCTTGAATTGTTCGCGTTCGGCCTTATGGGTCATTTTGGTGGCATTTTGTGGCACGGCACCAGCTTGTTTGGCAAATGCTAGATACGGATCGCCACTCAAGTAGGCCTGCTTCATTACTTCATCGCCTGATAAGGCAGCGGCTATACCGAATTCTTGCTGGCTCCAGTCAATATATGCCAGCCCATAACCTGGCTCTGGCTTGATCAGTCCCCGCAACCAAACGGACGGACCAAAAATAAAGCTAGTATTAGAAGGCTGATTCCGACCTGTCCTGGCGCGAAACGGTGAAAGCAGACACCTGTTCCTGTCGTCGTCACCGACTTTCAATCCATTCAGACGCAGTTCGGATAACGAGGCTCGCAGCTCCCGCATTGGGGCTATGCAGGGGTAGATTTTAGATTGCTGGCGAAAAGCATTATCTGACAGATCCAGAGCACCACTTTCTAGCCTTGGCCATGGTATCGAGTTCTGGATCAGGTAGTTTTCCCACCGATCTCGCTTAAATGTGCGGCCGTCAAACACCCCATACGCCTGGTCTATATCTGCTATTAAGTGGTCCTGTATCCTTTCCCAGTACTCTATGAACAAACACAGAGTTTCTTTGTCAATGGGCACGCCCGTATTCTGCATTGCGGAGACTGCTTTCATGTAGCGTCCCCGAAGCAATGCTCGCGGGGTATCGATGTAGGGCAGCATCTTCGGCAACAACTTGCTTAAAGCGATGACGTCGGATTCGCAATACTCCAGAATCTTTTCCTGATTTGCAACTGACCATGGGCCACGTGACAGAATGAGGTCCCGCATTGCAGTTTTCTGGTCGGACTCTAAGAAAGGCAGCCCAAAATATTGCATAGCCCCCAACAGCCCTGCTCCAAAAGCAGGGGGTTTGCCGTTAGTTAAGTTTCTAAATTCAACGTACAGATCAAGCAAGTTGACAGGTATGGGCCACCCAAGGCTAAGAAAGCAGTCGATCTCAGCCGAAGCAAAGTAGGCAACACATAATGAATCGGTATCTGTAGGAAATGGAGCGTGTTTCATTTGCAGGAGTGCATCTCGCCAGAATCTTGTTGTGACGCCAGAAACAAGCTCATGGGTGACAAGACACACTGGGTGCGGGCGGTTGCCTTCAACACCCCTTTCGGGGTGGAACTCGAAATCAACCAGCCATATACCGTTGGAATATTTTGATAGCGGCATCACACTGTCCCAAACAAGCTCTGGACAACTGGGTGTTCCAAATCGTTGATGATCCGGCCGCGGAAAGCAATTTTAATAATTTCATCCATGGTGTGGTTAGGCCACTCTGGGTCCGGTAGCTGTCCTAACGCTTGAAATACGTCATAACCACCGCCACTCATGTTGGCACTGATTCTTATCCAACTAGTTTCTGCAAGCGTCAGTGCATCAAGCAGGGACTGATGCCATGGATTTCGTTGACCATCTGGCCCTGGAAATGGGACTGGAACCAACCGTAGGTTGCTTTGCCGATCTATCACTAATACAAGCGTGACTGGCTTTATCAGTTCGGATAGTTGGCCAGCCACTTGCTGGCTCATTAGGTACGTTTCCTGTGTCCCTTTAGATGCGAGTAGCATTGTATCGAACCGCATATTTGCTGAGGGATGGGTACGAAAAAATTGAGTCGCTGTTGGTTTACCGACAGGCACAAGGTTTAATATTTTTTTGACTCCCAGTGATGCACCGAAATTACTAGGTATCCGCAGGCTTGCAATATCGAATTCTTCAATATTGGCTGGCGATGTTGTTGAAAGTAACTCATCGGTCGCGGTACCGATTTCGAGGGCTGGCTTGTTGGTATTAAAAGTATTGGTCATTTTGAATTTCCTTCGTTTAATTGGATAGGGTGCGCATGGTTAGTGCTTTGCACAGATGCCTGTTGTGGAAACGGTTGCCAAGGGACTGGTAAGCCGTTGACAAAGAGACATGCTTCATGAGCGCGGATTAGCGCCTCGTAGGCAGATCTGTCCATGCCATGAATGCCGTGCTCCACAGCGCCTGCGTAGTCACCCAGATTCATATGTACGGCTAGATACGTTGTGCAAGCCCACATTTCTGGCGGTAGGTTGCCATGCCGAATTGTCTGAAGGCAGTCGTCCCGGAATATCTGTTTGTGCTTTTGACTCAGTTGCTCATACTTATTGGCGCAACAGTCGCAGAGCATGAACAAAATCACATCGCCCTCATAGCGCGCGAAGAATCGAACTGATTCTGGTCGGACAAGCAGAGTGGAGGAGCAATTTGGGCAGTGTCGGTGACCCCAGGGTAGATTTGGGTTATTGGCATTAGTTTGGGGGCTGATCATTTTGCTTCCCCCCCTGCCAAGACGTTGGCGATGTCCATTACCGGCCACAACAACCTGTTGCCCACTTTGACTGGGACTATGCCAAAGCATGCGCCAGTTTGCGAGTAATTTTTACGCACGGTTTGGTCTGCCCTATTGAAGGCTCGAGCCATTTCAGACGTTTGAATGTGATCACGACCGCGAGCGAGTGCTGAGAGTGCGGGGGGTACATTTAAATCAGACATTTAAATTCCTTTAAATCTACGCGATCACTATTGATCACGCTTAAAAGAATCTTTGTCTGCACATTTGAGTTGATGCAACTCTCACTCAATGCGCCGGAAACCTTATAAATAAAGGGTTTCAGGGCACTTTGGCTTTGCACATTTATTTATTTTCTTAATTTGTGCAAATGTGTAAGTCGTTTTCTATGGTGTGGGCTTTTTTGGTGGGGTCCAATGCCGCGATCCGATAACGTGCTCTCGTATATATCCTGCTCCTGGTATCTTACCGAGATCAGTTGTTTTGTTGTTTAGGGCGCCCCATCTGGCCAAAGTATCTGCACAATTGCTGCGGTTCGGAGTGGCGCCGTGCCCCCAAGTCCGTATGTAGTAGGCGGTTGCCTCCGCCTGGTACGCCTGTTTCCAGTTCATTGCTACCGATTTCGGTTTCGTTTTACGTGTTTTCGGTGTCCAAGTAAAGCGATATCCAGCCTCGTGGAGCACTTCGTTCACTTCGGACTTAGTCACGTGAAGGTTATCGAACTGACTGGGCGAAGTGGGCACAGCGGCTTTGTGGCCCGTTGAGTCGATAGCTGGTAGTCGCCCTGTCAGAACTTTGATGAAAAGCAGTGTGGTTATTGGATCGCTTACGCTTAGCCAAGCGGGGTTTTTCTGGGGGATTGAAGGAATCTTTTCGAGCTTGGATAATGCGTTGATTTGCTCAGTCAATCTTGCATTTTGATCATATAGGTCGAGTTCGACTTGTTTGATAGGGTAAAGTTTTTCAGCCACCATGTCTTAGCTCTCGTGGTTTTGAGTGAATAATGTCGATGCGTCAAGCAATAATCTTAAGTTGCCGGCTTGCTTCGTATGGGAATTCGACCCCGGCCTCCTGAAGTATCCAGCCTTCAATTTTTGTATGCCACTTACGCAGTAAATCAACCGGGCGCTTTCGATAGTGCTTTTCTGCAATGGCACTCGGCTTGTGCCCCATAATTTGGGCAGAGATACCAGCAGGGCATTCAACCCATTCGGCCAGTGTTCCGAAAGATCGCCTTAATCCATGGATGCTTAGTGCCGGTAACCCGACCGATACTAGTGCCTTGTTGTGAGCGATTCTTGGCTCTTGTATCCGGCCAGAAGCCGCTGACGCGCTGCTAAAAACCCAGGGTGATGGCTGCCAAGTCTCGCTCGGGGCAGTGCTTTTGCCGTGCAGCAAATTGTGTACTTTTGGCGGTTGCTGGTTCAAGCGCTGCAACTCGAGCAAAAGCACTTCAACGTATGGCGTGAGTGGGATTGTGCGATTGCCTTCAACCTTGTCGCGGATACTCAGCGTTTTCCAGTTTAGGTCTACGTCCTCCCACCGAAGGCTGGCCATTTCATTTCGTCGAGCTCCCGTTAGCAGCAAACATTGAAGGTAGGCGGACTGGGTCGGGTTTGGTATACGTTGCACGGCCTGAAACCATAATGGCAGTTGCTCAACTTGCAACGCATCTTTTTTGGGCTCTGCCGTACCCAGTCTTTTCTTGATCCGCCTACAGACATTCTCGTTTACTTGATGGCGGTACGGATAGAGCTCAGTTCGCATACCGGTAAAGTCAATGACTTCTTGGTTATAGTCGCGACACCAGTTAAGAAATGCGGTGAGCATTGATAGTGCCAACCTAATCCGGGTCGGGCGGCGGGTACGTTCACCGTCGACCCATGCTTCAATTCTAGTTCTCGTAATAGCGGCGAGCGGCAGCTCGAGTATCGGCCTCAAAATGCCTGGCTCTTTTGTGTCAGACATGCCCGGTCTTTTGCCGCGCGTAATCGTACCCCCTGCTGGTCTTGACATGACTGCGTGATCTAGTTTGTAACGCTCACTCCAGTCTCGATCATTGCTTTCGATATAGATGTTCCAGGCTAATAGGGCAGGGCTGTTTTCAACATGCCGCTTTTGCTCTTCTGCCTCGATTTTTGATTGATGTTGACGATCTAGTTCACGCGGGTCTTTTTTTGCATCGGTTAAGCGCTTTAGGTCCGTGGCTGCGGCCTGCGCATCTTTTAGGAGCATCGTTCTGGCATCGCCGATTTTGCGCCGGAGAACCTTGTTGCCAGCACGCGCTTCAAAGATGTATGTGCGGGATCCACCAGGCGTTACCCGTAATCCAAGTCCTGGTGTACGCGCATCGCGTAAAAAGCTTTGAGGCTTGTCGGGCGCGCACTGAAAGCTGGTGACACGCTCAACTGTGAAATTGATTCTTTGGACCATATTTGCCTCGCCATGTAGACACGATGTAGACAAATTATATCAATATTGATTCATTTAAATCAACAGACGTACTGCATGATTATTACGTAACACATTGTTATGTATGAATTTTATTTGTATTATTCAATCTGTATCAACATGAATAAATGCCGACAACTTCAGAATCATAATCCGCAGGTCCCCTGTTCGAATCAGGGATGCGCCACCATTGAAACCGGTTTTTTATTTCCCTAACGGGTATTTCACATAGCCATCTCGGGTTTGTGGAAGTTTTGCACCTAGAACAGCACTTGCGACTTGTGTCCGTAGTATCTGTGCCGTACCCCCAGCAATCGTAAACATTCGCGCATCACGCACGTGGCGTTCTGCAGCAAATTCACGTGAATAACCGCTCGATCCAAAGAGTTGCAGTGAGTCATTGGTGACTTTTATGGCGGTCTCGGCGGCAATGATCTTGGCTTGGGCGGCTAATTTTAAATCTGGGAAACTCCCTATTGGTACATTGGCTGCGCGATGCAGCATGAGCCGCGCGGCATCAAGAGCGATAGACATATCTGCGATCATCCACTGCAATCCTTGAAACTCAGCAATCGATCGTCCGAATTGTTTGCGCTCTTTACTGTATTGAACTGCTTCATCAAAAGCACCAACAGCGATACCAAGTGCTACCGTCCCCGCACCCACGCGTTGCGCGTTGTATGCGTTCATGAGCGCAGCAAAGCCTTTACGTAAATCACCGAGCGGCTTTAACGCCATCGATTCATGTACTTCTAGGTTGATAAAGTCTACGTAGGTTTCAGGGATGCCACGCACGCCCATTGCGGGTGTGCGTTTAGCGATGACGAGCTCTTTAGGTTCGTTGCCATCACGGACAACGATAAAACCTCCAATGCCTTGCTCAACACCATCTTCAAATACGCGCGCAAAAATCAGATGTAACCGCGATACGCCGCCGCCCGTAATCCAGTATTTTTGACCATTGATGATGTATCGATCGCCCTTTTTATCGGCGCGCGTGGTCATTTCACTTGCGGCACTCCCCGCATTGGGTTCAGAGATACAGATAGCCGGTTTGTCGCCAGATAATACGCACTCAGCAGCAATCTTCTTTTGTTCTTCGGTGCCATAGGCCATGATAGCGCCAATGGCGCCCATGTTGGCTTCAACCGTGATGCGACCCATGGTGGCGCAGGCTTTGGCCATTTCTTCGATCACGAGTGTCGTTTCAAGGTAGCCAAGGCCTCGCCCGCCGTATGCCTGTGGCACGGTCATTCCCATAAACCCTGCTGCATTGAGCTTGGCAATGTTGTCCCAGGGGTAAGCCTCCGTGGCATCGGTCTGAGCAGCGGTTGCTTTAAAAACTGTTTCTGCTAACTCACGTGCTTGAGCCTGAATAGTGAGTTGATCATGCGTCAAAATAGTCATTTTTATCGTTTGTCTATGGGTTCAATGTTGTCCAAGCCAGTCACGCAAAATCTCTTGTTCGTGCTGGTTACGAATGGGTGGTGTATGTCGATACTGTACAGGTGTTTCTGAGAGTTTTAAGGGGTTAGCGATCAGACTCACTTCCCCTGAACCTGCAAGAGGGTGGGGCATCCGTACCTCGGCGCCACGGTGCTGTAGATGTGGGTCATTAAAAACTTGCTCGAGGTTATTGACGGGTCCGCATGGAACACCTACTTTTTCGCAGGCGGCGAGCCAGAAAGCACGTGATTTCTTTTGAAGGGCTGTCGTGACGATACCAACGACGGCCTCTCGATTCATCACTCGAGAAACGTTAGTCGCGTATTGTGGGTCTTCGGCAACGGTAGCAATGTCGGCAATATGACAGAGTTTTTTAAATTGGCTGTCATTGCCTGCAGCGATAATGATGGGGTCATCGGCGGTCGCAAAGACCTGATAAGGCACGATATTTGGGTGTCCGTTGCCAAGTCTGACTGGATTCTCTTTGGCGTTGAGGTAACTCGTGCCGGCATTGATGAGCCATGCCACTTGGGTATCGAGCAGCGACACGTCAATGTGTTGACCTTTCCCTGTTTCGTCTCGATGCCGTAGGGCAGCAAGGATACCAACAGTGGCATACATACCAGTCATGACATCAGCAATGCCTACGCCCACTTTGATGGGTTGACCTTCCGGTTCGCCCGTCAGGCTCATGATCCCGCCCATACCTTGAATTAGGAAGTCATAACCAGCGCGTGTCGCATAAGGACCTGTTTGTCCAAATCCTGTAATTGAGCAATACACCAATCGGGGAAATCGTTCTTTGATTTGATCGTAGGCCAGACCATAGCTGCTGAGTCCACCCACTTTGTAGTTTTCAACCAAGATATCGGCATTTTCCAGCAAGCGCATGATGAGCTGTTGGCCTTCAGCGCTTGCGATATCGATTTCAATGGATCGTTTGTTTCTGTTGGCACACAAGTAGTATGCGCTTTCAGACGTGGGCTGACCGTCAGCATCTTCAACGAAGGGAGGACCCCATTTGCGAGTGTCATCGCCTTCGCCAGGCTTTTCAACTTTAACAACATCAGCTCCAAGGTCACCAAGAAGTTGCGCTGCTGAAGGACCCGCAAGGATCCGCGATAGATCCAATACACGTATGCCGGCGAGAGCAGTTGGAGGCATTGTCTACTCCAGTCATTCATTTTTATTTTATGATTTTTGATATTAGTACTAAAGCGTCATCGATTGCAATGAAAGGCACTCATAAAGAACCTTCCTTGAAAGCATTTTACTTAGAATCATGGCGCGTCTTTGGCCGCATCCTCAGTGACAAAGCCCACCTTGCTGATTCCTGAATGATGAATCGTTCCTAAAACTTTGGCGATATCTTCGTAGCGGGTATTTTGATCGGCGTATAGCAATACGATGGACTGCGGTTCACGTTGTTTTTCTGCCTGTAACTTTAATTGAAGTTCATTAAGATCAATGCGCTCTTGGTTCAAAAGATAGACTCCTTTTGGATCGATTGATATTTTGATCGATAGGGGCGGTTCGACTAAGTTTTGGCTAGTGACCTTCGGTAAGGCGACATAGACTGACTGATGAACGAGGGGCAGGGTCACGAGAAAGATGATCAAGAGCACCAACATGACATCTACGAAGGGTGTCATGTTGATTTCACTTACCATTTCATCGGATGAATCTTGGATCTGAACACTCATCAAATAACTCTGCGCGAATCGTTCACTTGGATGCGTGCACCTGTTACAAAATACGCATGAAGATCATAAGCAAAACGGTTGAGTGCACTGACGATGGTCTTGTTGGTTCTCACGAGTGCGTTATAGGCGAGGACTGCAGGAATCGCCACGGCAAGTCCAAGCGCTGTCATGACCAAAGCCTCCCCAATGGGGGCTGCGACCTGATCTAACGATGTTTGTCCGCTAGCGCCTATACGAACAAGCGCGTGGTAAATACCCCACACTGTGCCAAACAGGCCGATAAATGGAGCGGTTGAGCCGATTGAAGCCAAAAATGTCAAGCCAGATTGAAGTTTAGCAAGACTACTTTCAGCAGAGTTTCGCAAGGCACGTGTCACCCAGTCACTCACGTCAAGCTGATCATGTAATTGTCTTTCAAAGGCAGGACCGATATTTGCTCCTTCTTGATCGGGGTGGAAACGTTCAAGGTGTTCAGCAGCTTCAACCCCATCTTTGGCGAGGATCAAAAAGACATTACCTGATTGATGACCGAGCACTTGACATCCTGCTTGAAAGGATGAGGCATGCCAAAATCGTTCGACGCGCTTGCTAAATTTTTTTTGTTTCGCGTAGCCAAGGAGCTTGAGAAGAATAATGGTCCATGTTACGACGGACATGCCAAGCAATATCAGTGTGACAACATGACTGACGGTATCGCCTTGTGACCAAAATTCAGTCAATGAGAAAGTAGAGTACATGGTTTACTCGAGTATGAAGTTAATAGGAATATGGACCCACATTTTTTTGGGCATGCCATCGCTTTTTCCAGCAATAAAGCGCCACTTGAGCACCGTCTCCAAGGCCGTGCGATCAAGGCGCGGGTAACCGCTCGATATGCTGATCATTGCTTGAGAGGCGACACCATTGATATCGATTTCAACCGCAAGCACCACTCTGCCTTGTTCTCCAAGCCGTCGACTCTGCCTAGGGTAGGGAGGAGGTGGATTGTTGAGAAAGCTGGCGTGCGTGACAGGAGGAATTAATTTTTGTGGTGAATCGGAGGTTTGGCTAACGCTCGTACGATTTGAGATTTTTGTGTATGAGACGTTGTGTCGTTCAATGGGAGATTGTATGAAGCCAGAGGGTGACGTAGCGGTATTGTCTTTGGTCGTTATTTTTTCAGTGACCTCTTGCGTGATCCTAGCCTCAGAGAGGTCGTGACTGGTTTGAAATGAGAATGTTTCTATAAAACTTGTGTGCCTAGGCTGCGTTTTTTTATCGAGTCGTGACTCCCATACGGATTGTAAAACTGCAAGGTGCGACGTCGATACCGCGATCAATATCAACGCAAACTGAATGATCTGTGGTCTGTTGCTTTGGCTTGAAAAGAGCATGTGAAACGCTGTTTATATAAATAATACAATCTATCACGAATGAGAATCATTATTATTTAAATGGCGTTTTTTTAACGATTTGTTACATATGTTAAAAGGGCAATCTAAACGCGCCCAAACGTTCGAGGCGAGAAAATTCGGACTCAATCAGTTGTTCCACCATACTGTAGTCGACCGCTTTATCGCGTTCCCGTCGTTGAGCAAGAACAAGCGTTCTATTGAGTTGAACTCCGGATATTTGTGTAAGGTGGATTGTCTTGCTGTTTAAGTCGTCTTTAAAAACAGATACGGGCATGATAGTGGCATGGCCACGTTTGATCACAAGCTCTCTGATCGCATCAACAGAGTCGATGATGCCTTCAATTTTGAGATTGGTATTGAACGCGCGTAATTGTTGTTCAACGATGCCGTGATGCAAGCTGGTCATCAATACAGGCTGTTCTGAAAGCTGATCGAGATGGATAGATTGGGTTTTACCTTTCTTGGAAGTGGCGATCAGTGCGAAGGGTTCATTGATTAAGGGTCTCAGTGAAAATTTCCGTCCCGTTGGGGGGTTGGTCACAATCGCCATGTCAATGATGCCGCGTTCTAGCCAATCCAGTAATGCAGGTGTAAAGGCCTCCCGTGCCCGCATCGGTAGAGCGCCAGGAAGCTGAAGACAGCTTTCAAAAAGTCCCGGTAGCAACACACGTCCCAGAGTAGGCGGTACCCCCAAGCGCACACTTGAGTTGGAATTCATTCCATTGCGCAAACTTTGACTGACGCGATCAGCCTCGCTCAACATGCGTTGTGCCGATTCGTAAAGCGTGACGCCCGCTGCAGTCATGCGAACGCCTCTTGCCAGGCGATGCAGTAGTTGGGTACCAAAGCTTTCTTCTAGTTCTCGGATTTGACGCGTCAAGGCGGGTTGTGCAATGGAAATCTTTGTTGCTGCCGCTGTGAAGCTACCTGCATCAACAACAGCAACAAAGTATCGGAGAGCTTTTAAATTATTCATGCTTCTAATATATCAAATTGATATGGGAAAAGAAAAAATTTGTTATTGGACGATATTGTTTTTGATTTCTAAAATGCTTTATTGAATTTGACTTTATTGCTTTAAATTTAATGAGCCGTCCTATAAATCCGTCTTACTGATAATGACTACCTATAACAATTCAGTATCTATTTCTTTTGATGCGCTCTCAGCATTTATCGCTCGGGCATTTGTCGCCGTTGGGATCCCTGCTGAGGATTCCACCAAAATTGCGCGATTGATGGCGAGCGCAGATTTACAAGGATCGGACGGTCACGGCGTCATTCGACTACCGCAGTATGTCAAGCGCATTTTGGCTGGTGGTATCAACAAGCATCCAAATATTCAAGCCCATTCATCGGCGCACGCGGTGGCAGTGGTGGATGGAGATAACGGAATGGGGCATCTTGTGGTCTCTCATGCTGTCGAACTGGCGATTGAAAAGGCACGAACGCAGGGGGTAGCATGGGTGGGTACTCGGCGCAGCAACCATGCGGGTCCTGCTTCCCTTTATGCAACGATGCCTGTCAAACATGACATGATTGGTCTGTATTTTGCCGTTGGAAATGCCAATCATCTGCCTCCCTGGGGTGGCATGGATATGTTGCTTTCCACCAATCCTATTTCTGCAGGTATACCTGCGGGTAAGGAAAATCCGATTGTCTTGGATATGGCGACGACGGTCGCAGCCTATGGCAAGGTGAAAGCCAAGGCAAAAGCAGGGCAGATGATGCCTGAAGGGTGGATGATCGATCGTCAAGGTCATCCTCTGCTTGATCCTAAGCGGAGCGAGGAGGGGTTTTTGTTGCCGATTGGAGGCTACAAAGGCTACGGTCTAGCGCTTATTGTGGGCATTCTGGCCGGAACGCTACAGGGCGCTGCAATGGGTAAGGAGGTGATTGATTTCAATAAAGATCATGTCACGCCAACTAATACCGGACAGGCGATTCTAGTCCTAAATCTCGCTGCATTTGGTGGTGTTGAGTTGTTTAAAGAGGCGATTGATACCCTTGTTCGTGACCTTAAAAGTTCGCAGCGATTACCGAACGTAGATCGTATTTGGTTGCCGGGTGAGCAGAGCCATGCAAGACGACTAGATTATGCCCAACATGGTATTCCGATCGCCGCCGGAGTGGTTAAGGAGCTTGCACCGCTATCTCGCGATTTGGGTATTCCTGCTTTGTGTGATTAAAACTAAAAATTAACTGGAGATGACAATGAAGGCATTTAAATCCGTCGCTATTTTTGTGCAAGCTGTATTTCTCGCAGTTGCTTCTTGGGGCGTGATGGCTCAAGGTAACTACCCCAACAAACCAATCCGAATGATTATCCCTCTTGCTACTGGCAGCGCGGTCGATAACGCATTACGCCTCGTTGCGCAGAATATGGCGACGGGTATGGGACAACCGATCGTTATTGAAAACATAACAGGATCCTCTGGTTTGATCGGGGCTGACCGCATGTTAAAAATGCCTGCTGATGGCTATACGATCGGTGGCGTCAACGACAGCGTGTTGACAATGGTGCCACACATCAATCCGAATACAACGTTCAACACACTTAAAGATTTTGCACCGATTTCCCTCATCGGTACGATCGAGTGGGGTATTGTCGTTAAAACAGATTCACAGTTCAAAACACTGGAAGATTTGATTAGGTTTTCCAAGGCTAATCCAGATAAGCTGACATTTAGCTCAGGTGGTGTGGGAAGTCCTCAACATATCGCGATGGCGTTATTGATGCAGCGTGCTGGGATGAAGCTTGTGCACGTTCCTTACAAGGGTGCTACACAGGCTGCTGTTGGGGCCGCGGCAGGTGAGGTCGATGTATCTTTTCAAGGTTTAGGCACTGCGGCAGCCTTGATCAATGGCGGCAAGTTGCGTCTTTTGGCCTTATCGACACCGAAACCTTTACCGCAATTTTCTGGTGTAAAAACGATTGATCAGGGAGCTTTACCAGGCTTTTTCTTTAACTCATGGGCTGCGATGGTCGCACCTGCGAAAACCCCAAAGCCAATCGTAGAGAAACTCTCCGCTGAAGCGCGTAAGGCCATGGACAATCCCGATATTCGTGATCGCTTCACAAAGCTGGGTATCACCATTCGTGGAACAACCCCAGCAGAATTTGAAGAGGCGCTGAAAAAACAATATGAGCTTTACGGAAAAGTGATTAAAGACAACAACATTAAAGCCAATTGATCTAGGTGCATAAAATGACCGAAATCATTAAACATGCGGTATTAAAACCTGATCTAATTAAAAGTCATGATCGTGGAGGTGGTGCCAAGACGACTCCGCTTGTAACGGCTGCAATGGGTGCTAAAGCCTTTATCAATGGGATCACTGAGTTCGGTCCAGGTGCTGAGATTCCTTTCCATAGCCATAACTGCGAAGAGAGCGTTATCCTTTTAGAAGGGGAGGCTTATCTGGACATCGTAGACGAAGTGCATGAAGTTAAAGCGCATGATACGACGTGGATCCCACCTAATGTTTCCCATCGGTTTCGCAATAAGTCTTCGACGATGGGGATGAAAATCCTTTGGACTTACGCTTCTCCTATGGCAACGCGAACTCTTACTGAAAGTGGTGAGACACGATATATCGCTGCCGAACACAATAAATAATTAAGACCATTCAGTATTCATATCAAACGGATATAAAGGTCGATTAAGTTTTGTGTACGGAAAGCGGGTGTGGTCAGCGCCCGTAACCCCTCCGCCATCGCACTCAATGATTGTTTTGGCGAGCGGGGCAAACACAGGTCTGCAGTACATGCGCGACTTGAGCAAAATGAAGCGATGACTTGGCGCATCGATCCCGATATGGGAAAAAATCCCCAAGTCCCAGTGCTCTTGTGGCGTTTCCGTGATCATGACTTTAGCTTGCGGTAAATCCAGACAAACGGTACGTCCCATGTGGATACGTTGCCCCGTGTAGGTCGGACCTGAGACGACATATTGCCCATCAGAAATTGCAGAAACAACTCCGGTGAGCGGGCGTAGTGAGTGGGTGATACCGAGTTGTGTTAGCGGAACTTTGTCGCCGACTTGAAGCGTCACAGTGGCATGGAGCCCAGCTTTGATGAGCTGATCGACGGCTTCTGGATCGCAAATCGGTCCGACAACAATATCCTCAAGCCCCTGTTTGAGGGCTTCGTGTAACACATTCATGTCGTCGCACGTTCCTCCCGACATGCAGTTGTCGCCATGATCAAGGAGTAAAACGGGACCGTTGCCAGGTTGCGTTGCGATCTCTTTGGCGCGTCCGATAGAAGTTTCGAGAGGTTCATTTTTATAAATGAAGTCACTGCGTCTGGACCAAATAAACGCGGCAATGCGTTGTGCGACATCCTCAGCAGCCTGGGCGTCGTTGTCGCTGACAACAACAACACTAATGCAGGGGGCCGCGATATCGGCGAGTGGAAAGCCTGCCAGCACGGATACGCCAAGCATGCCTTGTGCTTCTGCCGCACGCGCGAGCTCGACCGCTTCGTGCATGGGACCGATATCGGTTCGGCTGCAGAGCGTATTCAGAGTCAATGGCAAGCGTCGCCAAGCGAGTGTAGGTTTGATGCGTTGATTGATCATGTCAATGAGCAAGCGGCCTGCATGCGCGCCGGTCTCATACATGTCCACGTGCGGGTATGTCTTAAAGCTAATGACGATATCGCTGTTGTTAATAATCTTGTCGGTCATTTTGCCGTGCAGATCGAATGCGACAGCAATCGGAGCGTGGGGAAGGGCCGCGCGAATGCGTTCGAGCAGATCGCCTTCGCCGTCATCGGAGTTTTCTGCAACCATCGCGCCATGTAAATCGAGGGCGACGGCATCACAGCCTTTGGCCGCAGACACAATGGTGTCGCACAAATGGGTATACGCTTTGGCACAGACGGCACCGCTTGGGTTTGCGGTAGCGCTACAGGCGACGACAACTTCGTGTCCCGCTTGTTCCAACACATCGATATAAGCTGCGATACCCGTCCGAGTGTTTTTAGATGCGTTGTAAGCCTCCGCACCATAAAGCGGTCCATCGTCACCAAAGGATTTTAAGGGCGTGACGATAGGAGAGAATGTATTGGTTTCGTGATTGAGCCTGGCGACAAGAATTTTCATGTTATTCCAGTATGGTCTTGAGAGAGGTGTAAATCAGACCCAACCCCGTTACGAGCAGCAGGACTGTCACTAAAAGTTGCGCCACTCTGCGACTTAAGTTAACAGGGTACTTGAGTTGCAAAAGTGTGGCAACAGTGATTGCAGGAAAGGCAATCGCTGAAAGGAGGACGGCATTCATGGTCAGCTCACCTGTGAAAAGCGCAATGACGAGCCTTGCCGCAGAGGTCACGCTAAAAATAATAAACAGATATTGACGAACGAGATCTTTGTCGAGAGGTTGGCTATAAAGATGATAGACCAACGGTGGTCCTGGTGTTGCGAACATACCGCCAAGAATCCCTGTGAGAAATCCAGCCGCCCATGTAGAGGATTTTCCTGAAGTTTTACGCGTATTTGTGTTGATTGAAAATAGGGCGATTGCTGAAGCAAAAATAGAAAGACCCAAAATAAGGCGTAATGTATTGATGCCATTGTCTGTAAACCATGCCAAAGACATATAGCCAATCACAAGTCCGATCATGCTGCTGATAAACATCGGTTTCAGTAAAGGACCGGGCGAAGTACGTGGGGATTTGCTGAGATACACCAGGTTGTTGGCGATGGCGAGGATGCAAGCAATGTTGGCCGCATCGGCGATCGAGATGATTTGTAAGGCGCCTGTTAAGCCTACCAAGATCAAACCGAAGGCAAATCCTGTTAAGTTTTGACAAAAAGCGGCAAGTAAAGCGATCAATATAAATGAGGCGTACTGCAGGACGGACATATTCTTTTAATTCCAAGGTGCTTGACCCGATCGATCAAGAAAATTTTTTATAATTAATTAGACTTTAAACGATTCTGTAGGCGTTTCTGCCATGATTGACATTAACTGAAATGAAAAAAAATTTTAGCTCTGATAAAAAGGGGCTGAATTGATGATATTTTAAAAATTCTAGAAACAAACAAGCGAGATGCTATGAACACCTATAACCACTATATTGACGGCAAGTATGTCGAACCTGTTGGTAAAAAATGGATCGATAGCATCGATCCTTATTTGGGGCAGCCTTGGGCCCGGGTTCCGCAGGGCTGTAAAAAAGATGTGGATTTGGCGGTGGCGGCAGCCTCTCGGGCTATGCGCGAAGATCCTTGGGCATCCATGAACGCGACGCAGCGAGGCAAACTAATGCTTCGTTTGGCAGATTTGGTGACACAACATGCTGAGCGTCTGGCCGAGCTCGAGGTACGCGACAATGGCAAACTGCTCGCTGAAATGCGTGGTCAGCTTAACTACCACCCAGAATGGTGGCGCTATTACGGAGGTCTAGCAGACAAGATCGAAGGTGCGGTGATGCCCATCGATAAAGCAGATACGTTTGCCTTTACGCGCTCTGAGCCAATCGGGGTGGTAGGTGCGTTGACCGCCTGGAATTCTCCTCTCCTGTTTATTGCCTGGAAATGTGCGGCTGCGATCGCGGCGGGTTGCTCTGTCGTCGTCAAGCCTTCTGAGTATGCCTCAGTCTCCACACTTGCGTTTGCTGAGTTGACCAAAGAGGCGGGCTTTCCTGATGGTGTATTCAATGTTGTGACAGGCTATGGTGCCGAGGCTGGTTCTGCGCTTGTGGATCATCCCGATGTCGCAAAGATTACTTTTACAGGCTCTGATACGACAGGCGCAATGATTTATGCCCAAGCAGCCAAGAGCATGAAGCGGGTAGCTCTTGAGTTGGGCGGCAAGTCTCCCAACATTGTTTTCGCGGACTGCGATATTGATAAAGCTGCGGCAGGTGTGATTTCTGGAATTTTTGCAGCCACGGGTCAAACCTGCATCGCAGGTTCAAGATTACTGGTTCAAAATTCGATCAAAGAAGCGTTCACCAAACGCGTCGCCGAGTTGGGTGCTTCTGCACGCAAGGGGAACCCGATGTCACTCGATACCAATATCGGTCCGGTGACAACACCTGTTCAATACAAAAAAATTCTAGACTACATGGCCATCGCAAAAGCGGAAGGCGCGCGCTGTATCCTCGGTGGTGGTCCCGCAAATTCTCCTGATCTACCTGGAGGTCAGTTTGTAGAACCCACGATTTTCACAGATGTAACACCGGACATGCGCATCGCACGCGAAGAGGTGTTTGGTCCTGTTCTGTCGATTATCGGCTTCGAAGACGAGGCGCATGCGATCAAGCTGGCCAACGACACTATTTATGGATTAGCGGCAGGTGTCTGGACTGAAGATATTGGACGTGCTTTACGTATGTCAGCGGCCTTAAAAGCAGGCACAGTATGGGTCAACACCTATCGTGCCATTAGCTACATGATGCCTTTTGGTGGGATGAAACACTCTGGCATTGGTCGAGAAAGCGGCATTGAGGCGATCAAGGGGTTCCTTGAAACCAAGAGTACGTGGATCTCTTACGCCCAAGGTGCGCCTGCCAATCCGTTTATTATGCGTTGACAAGTTATCCTGTTTCATTTGTCAGAACCTCTTATACTGAGTGTCTCTGATTTCTGCATGTCATTATGTCTAAAGCCACCTTGGAGGATCTGCGTGTATTGTCTGTCATCCCACCGATGACGCAGCTCAATACACCTTATCCTTCGACCGCGTATCTGACCGGTTTTTTGCGTTCGCGTCATATTGATGCTGCCCAAGAAGATCTGGCGTTAGGCCTTGTATTACGACTGTTAAGTTCAACAGGTCTTGAGGAAGTGGCTCTCAAGGTTGATGAGGTGACTGCTCGAAAACGCAGCCCATCACTTCAAGCCTTTGTCGCGCAACGCCAGCGTTATCTCAACACTATTGATGCCGTGATTGCCTTTTTACAAGGCCGTGACTCGACCCTTGCGCATCGTATCGTCAGTCGGCAATATCTTCCCGAAGGACCCCGTTTTTCAGCTTTGGAGGCCTATGTCGATGATGAAACAGGCGATCCCTTGGGCTGGGCGTTTGGTGCGCTGGGGATGCAGGATCGCGCCAAGCATTTAGCGACGCTTTATTTAAATGATTTGGCGGATGTGTTGCGTGATGCCGTTGATCCAAGATTTGAGTTTGTGCGATATGGCGAGTCTCTTGCAGCGAGCCAGGCGACATTTGATCCCTTGGCGTGCGCACTCGCGGCACCGAAGACGCTGATCGACTGTTATCTAGAAAGTCTGACTCTCGAAGCGCTCGCGCGTCATGCGCCGACCGTTGTCTTAATTTCGGTGCCTTTTCCGGGCACTGTTTATGCTGCGTTCAGAATCGCGCAGACCATCAAAGCACACTATCCAGAGATCAAAATCGTCCTCGGCGGAGGCTTTGTCAATACAGAGCTTCGCGAGCTCTCCGAACCCAGAGTGTTTGATTTTGTTGATTATGTGACGCTCGATACGGGTGAGCGACCTTTGCTGGCACTCTTGGATTATTTACTTGGCAAAAGATCCCAACAACGACTGGTTAGAACGTATGTGCGGGATACCGTGACAAGTGAGGTGCGCTACATCAATATGGTCGAGCCTGAAGTTCCGTTCGAGGAGGTGGGTACGCCCACGTGGGATGGGCTGCCTTTGTCTGATTACCTTTCTTTGTTAGATATGCTCAATCCTATGCACCGCCTTTGGAGTGATGGTCGTTGGAACAAGCTGACCGTCGCTCACGGTTGTTATTGGAAAAAATGTAGCTTTTGTGACGTTAGTCTTGATTACATCGGTCGATATGAAACAGCCTCTGCAGGAGTACTTGCCGACCGTATTGAAGCGATCGTCCGCGAAACGGGTCAGACGGGTTTTCACTTTGTGGACGAGGCTGCTCCCCCCAAGGCGTTGAAGTCGCTCGCATTAGAACTCATCAAACGCGATCTCAATATTTCTTGGTGGGGCAATATCCGTTTTGAAAAAACGTTCACGCCTGAACTTTGCCAGTTGCTTGCGAAAAGTGGTTGTATCGCGGTTTCAGGTGGCCTTGAGGTGGCGTCGGATCGCCTGCTGGATTTGATGAAGAAAGGCGTTTCCGTCGATCAGGTCGCTCGCGTGACACGTGCTTTTAGTGATGCAGGTGTATTGGTTCATGCTTATTTAATGTATGGATTTCCGACTCAAACGGTCAAAGATACCGTTGACGCCTTGGAATATGTCAGGCAGCTTTTTGAAAATGGTTGCATACAAAGCGGTTTTTTTCATCGATTTACGTGCACGGTGCACTCGCCTGTTGGTTTAAATCCGGCTGAATATGGCGTCACCTTAGAAGCTTTGCCACCCACGAGCTTCGCCAAAAACGATATTGGCTTTGTTGATCCAACAAATGTGGATCATGCAGCGTTAGGCGTTGGTCTAAGAAAGGCGCTCTACAATTACATGCATGGTATCGGTCTCGATGAGGACGTGCGATCATGGTTTCCTATTAAAGTGCCACGTACCACTGTGGCATCTCATTACATTCAATATGCTTTAGAGCAATCGTCCCGATCGTAGCGCTACTCATCACATTTAATACATAGAGTTCAGGAGAATTGAGATGTCAACGAATATGCATGAAGAAGATTTTGAGTCTCCTGCGATTCGCGCATTACGAAAAGATTTGTCTCTTGCTTTGCGAGCCGCGGCCCATCATGGCTTGTCAGAGGGAGTTTGCAATCATTTCAGCGTTGAAATTCCTGACGAGAGCGGAAGATTTTTGCTGAATCCCAGAGGTCTGCTTTGGAGTGAAATTCAGGCCGAGGATATTATGATGGTGGATGATCAAGGCGAGATATTGGCGGGTCGACATTCAGTCGAACCGACCGCGATGTTTATTCATGCCGCTGTCCATCGCATTGCCAAAAAGACTTGCGTGCTTCATACCCATATGCCTTATGCCACGGCATTGACCCTGACCCGGCAACGTGCACTTGATACGACTCTTTCTCAAAATGCCATGCGCTTTCACAATCGCGTCGCCGTCGATACGCAATACAACGGCTTAGCGCTTGACGCGGGCGAGGGGGTGCGTATCGCTCAGGCCATGCAAGGCGCGGATGTCGTGTTTCTGGGTAATCACGGTGTGGTGGTCTGTGGTGAACGCACCGATTACGCCTATGACGATTTATATTTTCTCGAACGTGCGTGCATGATGCAAGTGCTCGCGATGTCTACAGGATTGCCTTTGGAACCGGTCGATGCTGGGTTGGCTCAGCGTGTCGGCCAACAGACCTTGGGCGAAAGGTTGCAGTCCGAGTTATTTTTTAAAGCGTTGGATCGGACCCTTTAAATCTGATAAAAGTCCTATAAACTACGTGGTCATTACCCAATTTTTTTCTGAGAAGTAGGGTAAACATTATTTACATTAGAAGGCTATATCGTTACATTCTGCCCGCGCCTAGTTCATCGCTCGAACTAGACTTCAATTTTCAAGGAAATCACATGTCCTCTTTATCCGTAAAACTGATGACTGCGTCCTTCGCAGTTTTAGCTTCGGCCCTGGTGGCAACACCTGTCTCGGCTCAGGAAAAACTCCGCATTGCACTCGACACGAACCCTGTGCATGTCCGTAACAAGGGCGTGGAGATTTTTGTTCAAGAATTGAAAAAGCGCACCGGCAATCGCTTCGCGATTGAGGTGTACCCTAGCGGCCAGCTGTTCCGTGACCGTGATGTTCCACGTGCTCTTCGTCAAGACGCTGTTGAAATGGCTGTGCCAGGCACATGGCAACTAGATAGCGCTGAGCCAAACGCCGCTTTGCAGAGCTTGCCCATGTTTTATGGCGTAGATGGCCCGACAGTTTACAAAGTGATGGACGGTAAGCTGGGCAATTACTTGAACAAGAAATTCGAAGAGCGCATGCGCGTCAAGATCTTAGGCAAATGGATGGATCTGGGGATGCAGCATACCTATAGCATCAACAAAGAAATTAAGACCTATGCTGAATTCAAAGGGATGAAGCTTCGTTACGCTGGCGGCACTGCGAATGCGCAGCGAATCAATACTTTGGGTGGTACAGCCTTGTTGGTGCCATGGCCTGACGTTCCGTTGGCTATGAGCCAGGGCGTGATGGACGGTTTGTTGACGACCTATGAGAGTAGTTTCTCGTCAAAGTTGATGGACTCCGGTATGAAGTTCGCTTTCGAAGACAACAACCAGTTCAACCAATACGTTCCGATGATGCGTGCGAACTTCTTTAATAAACAGCCCAAGGAAGTGCAGCAGGCCATTCTTGAAGCGTGGGATATTGCTGCGACACAAGAGCGCAAGAACGCTACAGCTGCTCAGCTAAAAGCTAAAGAAACTTTAGTTAAGAATGGTCTGAAAGTGATTGTTCCTACACAAGCTGAAGTTTTAGCCGCTCGTCGCTTGTTAATGAAGATGCAGCCTGAACTCGTCAAGAGCATCAAAATGGACAATGACGTTGTTGAGGAGGCTCTCAAAAACCTTAAAGCAGCAGGCGTAGTTTACTAAAATGCAAGCAAATGACACAGTTCAGGCACCTGAGCCGGCTGGCAATAGGCTCTATGAGACCTTGCGCCAAAAGGCACAGGCTGACCTCGAGGCGGAAGCCCACGCAGTCCCTAAATCCCATCCTATCGAAGCCTTAGTGGTGGGAGGCTTGGCCACGCTGGCTTTGGTGATGTGCTCCTACAACGTCATCGTTAGATGGGTCGCCTCCTCGTTGACATTGGACTTTGTCGAAGAAGTGCAGGTGTACATGGTGATCTGGGCGGTATTTTTATCGCTCGGCACCTTGACCCTGCTAGACCGTCATGTGAAGTCTGATTTTTTTATCAACATGTTCCCCCCAAATCTCAAAAAGAGTGTTGAACTTCTTGCGGATGTTTTGGGTTTATTTTTCTGTGTATTTGCTCTCTACTACGGTGGTGTGGTGGCGCACCAGGCTTGGGAGTTTGGTGATGTGTCTACAACAGCGCTCCGAATTCCCTTGTGGATTTATTTTGCAGCCTTGCCGGGTGGTGCTGTCGTCATGGGCATCGCATACTTGATTCGTCTTTATCGCAAATGGTGTAAGCGGGAGCAGCAGCATGCTTAGTTTATTTTCTCCTGTTTTCATTATCCTACTTGTATTGGGCGTACCCATTTATCTCACAATGGGTTTGACCTCTGGTTTAGTGTTTGCATCTGAGGGCAGTTTGGTACCGCTTGCTCAAAAAATTATTGATGAGCTGAATTCGCCGACACTTCTCGCGGTGCCTTACTTTGTGATTGCCGCGACGTTTATGGAACGCGGTGGTGTTGCCAAAGCATTGATTAATGCCGCAACGGCTTGGATTGGTCGTGTTCATGGTGGCCTAGGTTTGGTTTCTGTGTTGACATGCGCGATTTTTGCTGCGATGTGCGGATCTTCGGTTGCCACCGCGATTGCGATGGGCACTATCATGATCCCGGCCATGCTTCGCAACGGATACGCGCCTTCATTTGCTGGCGGTATTTTGGTATCTGCGGGCACTCTGGGGATCTTGATTCCTCCTTCCTTGGCCTTTGTGGTGTACGGTGTGCTGGCGGATGCCTCGATTCCTCGTCTGTTTCTGGGCGGTGTGATTCCTGGTCTGATTAGCGCCACGATGATGGGTGTCTACGTTTACTTTTACAGCAAGAAAAATGGTTACGTAGATCGCGTACCCATGCCTCGGGATGAAAAAATAAAGAAAACCGTCAACGCCATCCCCGCCTTGCTCGTACCTGTCGTCGTGCTCGGTGGTTTGTATGGCGGCTTTGTAACGTTGACAGAAACCGCTGCATTATCTGCGGTTGTCGCGATTGCGCTTGCCATGTTTGTATACCGCGAAGTCAAACCCAGCGATTTTTTGCAAGTCATGACCCATGGTGTTCGAAGCGCCGCTGCGATCATGATTATCATTGCGATGGCACTGGCCTTCGGTCACTTAATCACTGAAACAGGGATTGCGCAAAAGACGCTGGATATCGTCAAAGGTCTGGACATTCAACCTTGGCAGTTCTTGCTCGCCGTTAACATCATCCTGATTTTCTTGGGTATGTTCCTCGAAGTCTTTTCGATTTTGTTGATCATGGTACCGATTATCTTGCCATTGCTTGAGCCTCTTGGTATCGATCCAATTCACTTTGGTGTGATGCTGGTGATCAATATGGAGCTTGCCTTGATGTCACCGCCCGTAGGCCTAAATCTGTTCGTGATCAGCAATATCTCCAAAATTCCTTTGGCGCAGGTGTTGCGTGGCACCATGCCATTCTTCTTCCTGATGGTAGGGTTATTGATCGTAGTGACTTATATTCCGACAATTTCAACGTGGCTGCCTAATTTGTTGATGGGTCCTGGCTAAGTTCCTTGGTTTTTAATTTTTAAAGCCCCCTTACCAACATCGGTGAGGGGGCTTTTGCATTCAGTGTCCTTGAGTTACATTCAGTTGAGTATTCAAGTAAAGACATCGGGAGTGATGATGCTGACATATGAACTTGATTTTGGACTGCCCTCAGAGATCAAGGCGCTTCGCGAGGCCGTACGAACGTTTGCGGATAGTGAAATCGCTCCTCTAGCGGCTCAGCTTGATCGGGACGATCAGTTTCCATTGGAGTTATGGCCCAAGATGGGCGCTATGGGTTTACTTGGCGTCACGGCAAGTCCCGAGTATGGGGGGGCAGGGATGGGTTACTTGGCGCATATGGTGGTCATGGAAGAAATCTCCCGAGCTTCTGCGTCTGTCGGCTTGTCTTATGGTGCGCACTCCAACCTATGCGTCAATCAAATCATGCGAAATGGGACCGATGCGCAACGCGCGCGCTTTTTACCGCAGCTCATCAGTGGTGAGCATATTGGTGCGCTTGCCATGAGCGAACCCGAAGCGGGTTCGGATGTGGTCAGTATGAGGCTGCGGGCAACTGTCGAAGGGCAGGGCTACTGTCTGAATGGCACAAAAATGTGGATTACCAATGGTCCAGATGCTCAGACACTGGTTGTCTATGCCAAAACAGATCCAGATAAAAAAGCGCGTGGAATCACCGCTTTTTTAATTGATCGAGATATGCCAGGTTTTTCAGTTGCACAAAGGTTGGACAAGCTGGGTATGCGAGGCTCAGCGACAGGGGAGTTGGTCTTTGACGATGTATATGTACCCAATGAAAATATCCTGGGTCAACTCGATGGCGGTGTCAACGTCCTCATGAGCGGTTTGGACTATGAGCGCGCGGTACTTGCGGCGGGACCGCTCGGTATTATGGGCGCCTGCCTCGACATCGTTTTGCCCTATGTGCATGAGCGACGTCAGTTTGGTCAATCGATTGGAGAATTCCAATTGATTCAAGGCAAACTCGCCGATATGTATACGACTTATTCCGCTTGCAGGGCCTATTGCTATGCGGTCGGTCGGACTCTGGATGCGCAAGTACAAGAGCAAACCAATACCATCGCGCATCGCCAGCGTGGTTTGCGTAAGGACGCAGCAGGCGTCATCTTGTACTGCGCTGAAAAAGCGACCTGGATGGCGGGTGAGGCGATCCAGATCTTAGGTGGCAATGGCTATATCAATGACTATCCGACAGGTCGACTATGGCGCGATGCTAAGCTTTACGAAATCGGCGCAGGGACCAGCGAGATCCGTCGCATGTTGATCGGGCGAGAACTTTTTAACGAAACCCTCTAAGTCGAGTGCCCTACACCAACTCCTTCCATTGTTCCAACAAGACTGTGTTTTTATTTTTAGCTTCCGCGAGATGTTTGGCTTTAACATGACCGTACCCCCGAATCTGCTCAGGCACTGACGCAATTTGAACGGCTATATCGATATTTTCGAGATTGAGCTTGGTTAACAGCGCTTCGATACGTAATTTGTATTCTGCGATTAAGGCTCTTTCAGTCCGACGCTCAAGACTGTAGCCAAAGGGATCTAGCCACGTTCCTCGCAATATTTTCAAATGTCTCAACACGCCGAAAAGGGGACGGATCCAGCCCCCAAAACGTTGTTTGATCGCTACGCCCTGCGCGTTATGTTTTGACAGGAGGGGAGGCGCGAGATAATGGGTGATTTGAAAACCTGGTTCAAACTGTCCGTACAGCTTTTCTAAAAACCCGTGGTCAGTGTGCAGACGCGCGACTTCGTACTCATCCTTATATGCCATCAGTTTAAAGAGATAGCGCGCGACGGCTTGGGTCAAGCGGAGGTTTGTACTGCTTGATCGCGCGGCTAAGCCTTGCTCGGTTTCTTTGACGCGGTCCACAAAGAGCCGATAATCATCAGCATAGTCTTTGCTTTGATATTGCGTTAAAAAATCTTCTCGCAGAGAGATCATATTTTCGAGTTCGGGGCGGACTTTAAACTGAACGGGGTGTTCTTTCACCGAGACAGATTGAAGTGTTTCATCTTCTGCCGCGGCCCGACCCCATTCGAATGCCAGTAAATTGCGTTCGACTTGTACTGCATTGAGTCGCAATGCTTCGGTCAATGAGACGTGAGATAAGGGTATCCAGCCCTTTTGCCAGCAAAAACCTAACAATAAAGGATTGGCATAAATTGCATCGCCTAATTTTTCGACAGCCAATGCGCTTGCGTCGAGACTGGAGAGGTGTTCGGCACCGACCGCACGACCGATGACGGAATTGCAAGCTGTATTTGTGGAGCGCCAGTCCGGACTCTGAACAAAGCCAGCGGTAGGCGTGTCATGACTGTTGAGCGCGACGCGGGTGCGTCCGTGCTGCAACAACGCCATCGTGGTTTGACTGGCAGCGACCACACCATCACATGCCAAAATCAAATCAGCTCCCGCGATATCCACTTTTGTGGCACAGAGTGTTTCCGGCATTTGGGCGATTTGAACATGGCTCCAGGTTGAGCCTCCTTTTTGTGCCAGCCCCGCTGAGTCTTGCGTGATGACGCCTTTGCCTTCGATGTGCGCGGCCACCCCAAGTAACTGACCGATTGTAATGACACCCGTCCCGCCGATACCTGCCACGACGATGCGGTAAGGCTCGACGCAGTCAGGAATCTTTGGCTGAGGCAAAGCAGGTAGGGTACTCGCCTTCGTGGATTCGCCTGTATGAACAGAGGGCTTGCGCAGGGTCGCATTTTCAAGCACCACAAAACTTGGACAAAACCCTTTTAAACAAGACTCGTCTTTATTACAGCTACTGTGATTAATTTGACGTTTACGTCCAAAGTCCGTCTCAAGCGGCTCGACCGATAGACAGTTGCTCTTGGTTGAGCAATCACCACAACCTTCGCATACCAACTCGTTGATGACGACGACGCGTTTGGGGTCTTCAAGCTTGCCTGATTTACGACGACGTCTTTTCTCGGTCGCACAGGTCTGGTCATACACAATGACAGTGGTGCCAGGGATTTCTCTGAATAAACGCTGGACGGTATCGAGCTCATCACGGTGCCAGACGCGAACACCAGGCTCTAACTGGACGCCAGCATAGCGCTGCGGATCATCCGTAACGACAGCGACGCGCTGTACACCCTCAGCAATACTGCTCTTGACGATGTGCGGGACCGATAGGCCCTCTGGACGCTCTCCCACTTGCTGACCGCCGGTCATCGCGACAGCATCGTTGTAGAGGATCTTGTATGTGATGTTGACGCCGGCCACGACAGCTTGCCTGATCGCCAAGGAGCCACTGTGAAACCAGGTGCCATCGCCGATATTGGCAAAAACGTGCTGATCTGTGACGAAAGGTGCTTGTCCCACCCAGGGTGCGCCTTCACCGCCCATTTGGGTAAAGGTCGATGTTGAGCGGTCCATCCACAACACCATGTAGTGACAACCGATACCTGCCATTGCTCGGCTACCTTCTGGCACACGCGTGCTTGTGCTGTGTGGGCATCCACTGCAAAACCACGGTTGTCGCTCACCTACGGCATGATCGATCACGCTGAGCGCCCGTTGTTTTGCTTCAATGATACTTAACCTAGCATGAATACCCGCTCGCACCGCGTCAGGCAGATCGCGACGTAATAAACGCTTTGCGATCGCTTGCGCGATCAAGGCGGGACTCAAGTCGGCATTGGCACGCAATAGCCAGTTCCCCGCGGGATTTGGTTGTGCCCATTCTCCACCGCTGTGATCATTTTCTGGCTGATCGAACTTTCCAAGCACATCAGGACGTGTATCTGGGCGCCAGTTGTAGAGTTCTTCTTTGAGTTGATACTCAATGATTTGACGCTTCTCTTCGACGACTAATATCTCTTCGAGACCTTGGGCAAATTCGCGTGTTAATTGAGGCTCCAGCGGCCAAACAACATTGACTTGATGCAGTCTCAATCCAATCTGTTTGCAAACCTCGTTGTTGAGACCCAAATCGAGTAATGCCTGACAAGTATCCCGATACGCTTTGCCGCTTGCCATGATGCCAAGGCGATCATGAGGACCCTGAATCACAGTATGGTTTAGTTTGTTCGCGCGGATGTATGCAAGAGCGGCATACCACTTGTACTCCATCAATCGCGCCTCTTGCTCGAGTGGCGCGTCTGGCCAGCGAATATGCAGACCGCCTGACGGTAAGCTAAAATCTTCGGGTAAAACAATACGAACTCGATCCAAGGCGACGTCTACGCTCGCGCTTGACTCTACGACCTCTTGTATTGTCTTCATGCCTGACCAGAGACCTGAAAAGCGGCTCAGAGCAAAAGCATGTAATCCCATATCTAAAATACCTTGCACATCGCTAGGAAAAAAAACGGGCAGTCCACAAGCTTTGAAGATATGGTCACTTTGATGCGCTGCGGTCGAACTTTTTGCGATGTGATCGTCCCCGGCGATCGCAATCACGCCTCCGAGAGGCGACGTGCCGGCCATGTTGGCATGTTTGAACACATCGGAGCAACGATCGACACCCGGACCCTTGCCATACCACAGCCCAAAAACACCGTCATACTTTTTTTGTGCAGGATAGAGCTCTACTTGTTGGGTTCCCCAAACCGCGGTCGCGGCAAGCTCCTCATTGACGCCTGGTTGAAAGACAATGTGATGACGCTTTAAGTGTGCTGAGGCTTTCCAGATTGCCTGGTCATAGCCCCCTAGAGGACTCCCTCGATAGCCGCTAATAAATCCAGCTGTATTGAATCCTGCCCGGGCATCCCGAAGCTGTTGCATCAGCGGTAGCCTGACGAGTGCCTGGACACCGCTCATAAAGGCGCGACCCTGTTCCTGCGTGTACTTGTCTTCGAGTGATACTTTATCGTGCACCTTTTGGGTGGACGTTGTCAGCGGAGCGTTCATGGGTAAATATCCTTTGATCAAAAGGGTTGCCCGGAGGGTTTAAGAATGAATGGCGATGTGTAATGCCTGAACTCCCAAAAAGAAATCTTTCAAATCCATTGCCTCATGAGGGTTATGCGAACCATGCTCATTACGGATAAAGATCATCCCGCTGGGAATCCCGGCATTGGCAAACACAGCGGCATCGTGACCGGCACCGCTTGCGACGATTTCGGTCTTGATGTCCAACTGTTCGCAAGCCATTGAGATTTTATTTACCCAGTCTTCGCTCATCAGAGCGGGTGCCGTGTAGAGTTTCCTGTCAAAGACGAATTCCACGCCTCTTGAGCGTGAGATATCTTGGCATTCGCTTTTCATGAGTTGATAAAACTGCTCTAGTGTGGCGGTGTCTTGACTGCGAACCTCAAAGCTAAATTGCACTTCACCTGGAATCACGGATAAGGCGTGACTTGCCGAATTAGTGGAAAATATGCCACAAGTCATGACAAGATCCATTCCCATTTGTTGTAAAACACGCCAATGTTCATCGAGGTGAGAGAGAAGCTCGGCGCAGGCGAGCACGGCGTCTTTGCGCATCCAGCGCGGAACCGCGCCAGAATGACCTGTTTCACCTTTACACGTAATACGGTTGTGTCGAATATTGCCGCGTATCCCTGAAACGGACGCGATCGGCCATTTTCGTGCGACCATGATCGGTCCCTGTTCGATGTGGAGTTCCAGGTAGGCTGCCACATTCGCCAGCTCAATCAAAGGTTCGCCCTGTTCTATTTTATCAATTGAAATGTTGAGCGCTGTCATGGCCTCGCGCAAAGGCTGTCCTGTATCTCGCGCCTTTAAATTCAAATCCTCAGCGGTCAGCTTACCAAGCAATGCGAGTGAGCCCATGTAGGCTTTACCAAACCAGGCACTTTCCTCTCCGCGTAACGCGAGGACTTGAACAGGCTTTTGTTGTGAGGGCGGCAACGCCTTGATATGAAGCAAAATAAGGATGCCCGCCACGACACCGGCTAAGCCATCAAAATTACCCCCTTGCGGAACTGAGTCTAGATGGGAACCTATGATGATGTGTTGGCCTACAGGCTGTTCGGGCAATGTGATGATGAGATTGGCACCCTGATCAAAACGACATAAAAGACCTTGTTGGGTGGCGAAGTCAGCAAGTAAATTCAGGGCGATGGTTTCACCCCGCCCGTAGCTTTCGCGTGTAACGCCCACGCCATCATCCGTCGCTTCACGAATCTGTTTGAACAGCTGAGCAGCGACCTCGAGCAAGGGTGGTTTGAGTAACACATTCGATGACGTCATCACGTAATCACCACATTGTCGGGAAATCGACCGGCGCCACCATGCGCGACAGACCATCCCATTGGATCGCCTAGAAAGGTCTTAATCTCCTTCGCACGCTCGTCGGTAAAGTAGCTCAGCGCTTTAGTGAGAGAAAACACATCTTTCCATGTGGCCAATGCATGGAGATTGAGCCCATGCTCATCATAGGCAGCATCGCTTTGCGGATAAATATCGTAATTGAACATGACAAAAACATCTTCGACGATCGCGCCTGCTTGTCGTAGCGCCAGAGCCGCTCCGACTTTAGAGAGCCCATCGGTAGTCAAATCATCCACCAACAAGCAGCGCGCTCCAGGCGGTAAGTCACCTTCGATTTGGGCATGGACTCCCCAGCCCATGGCTTTTTTTCTGACATAGATCATCGGCAGCTGAAGTCGTTCTGCAATCCAGCAAGCAAAAGGTATCCCCGCGGATTCCGCACCCGCGACGCAGTCGATACGATCGCCGAGCTGTTCGCGCAATAGGGTGGCTGCATGATCCATAAGATTGGAGCGTCTTGAGGCGTCGGACATGAGCTTGCGGCAATCGACATAGACTGGGCTTGCCCAGCCGCTGGTGTAGATGAAGGGTCTTTCCTCGTAGACATAGACGGCATTGAGCGCTAGGAGAGCATTGGCCGTCTCTTGCGCGGCGAGAAGTTGGCGTGGCGATCGTTGTTGCGTTGGGCTCATGACAATGCTCGCTAAGTATAACTTTATCTCAAGGGATTACGCGTGCTAAAGGGCATCAACTCGCTAGAAGCTTAGGTAATCATCAACCCAGAATACAATGTTGTCAAACACTCCCTGCTTTATTCAGGCATTCTAAAAAAGATTTTTTTACGAGACACGAGATGAGCGAGTTAAGTTATTGGTTGATTCGATGCGGCAATCAGGTCTTGATTGCGGTTGACGAGCAAGGCAGAGAGGCGTTTCCCAAGGCAAGTCACGAAGATTTCAGAGATTTCGATCAAGCTTTACAGATTGGGCACTGGAATGGCACGGTCTGTTATGCCGTCGAGACGCAAGAGATCCCCCAGCACATCATGGGGGAGTTACGCCCGGTTCGGAGTTTGTATTCCTCGGCTGGACCAGAGATTTTCGCGCTGGCAGGGCGCGGCACCCAGTTAATCGACTGGCAGAAAAATCATCGTTTTTGTGGGCATTGCGGTACCCCGACCGTCATGAAAAAAACCGAAATGGCGCTTGAGTGTCCTGCCTGTCGTCTGGTCGCCTATCCTCGCATTTCACCAGCGGTGATGGTTCTGATCGAGCGTGGCGACGAGCTGATGTTGGCGCGCAGCCCTCATTTTCGTCCTGGGGTGTTCAGCGCTTTGGCGGGCTTTGTTGAGCCGGGTGAAACACTCGAGCAATGCGCTGTCCGCGAGGTGCGTGAAGAAGTCGGTTTGGAGATCAATAATCTTCGCTATTACACAAGTCAGTCCTGGCCTTTCCCTAACTCTCTCATGATTGCTTTTTTTGCGGACTATGCGGGCGGCGAAATCACGCCTGATCCAAGCGAAATCGAGGCGGCAGGATGGTTTGCGCGCGACGCATTGCCTACCTTGCCTGATCATGTCAGCATCGCCCGACAGTTGATTGATGCTTCTTGTCGTCTTCATACTGCGCAGCGTATGTACACTGCGCAGTAGGGACCTAGGTTGAAGACTGCGTGGCATTTAAATTTAGTAAGTGTCAAACATGCGCTGAATTTCACTGCAGTCTTTGGTCTTTGTCAGCGCCATGGCTAAAAGTATGCGTGTCTTTTGAGGCGTCAAGTTGTCGGCTTGAATAAAGCCAGCTTGCCGCATTTTGCTAGGTGCAAAAGTACGACTCGATCCCGCCCGCGACGAGACGGCGACGACAACGCCTTGCTTGACTGCCGCCTCCATGGCGACAAACTCCTCAGGTGAGAGTAAGCCAGGCGCAAATGCGGCGCCAACGATGCCTTGAGCACCCGCATTGATAAAAGCTTGAACGGCCACGCCATCACCGCCTGCGTAGCTGTAGGCAATATCCACGCGCGGAAATTGCGCGATATTTCTCAGATCAAACTCGGTATCAGGTGTATGTCGACGCGTTGGCGTACGGTATATGACGATACGATCGCCATCGACATGTCCGAGCACGCCGAAATCCGGTGATCTAAACGTTTGCAGGCGTCCATTTGACGTTTTAGTGACCTCGCGCGCGGATTGAATTTCATCGTTCAAGCAGACAAGTACACCCAGATTACGTGCCTCAGGGCAGGCCGCTAAGCGCACCGCGTTGTAAATGTTCATCCCAGCGTCGGTTGAAAGCGCGCTGGCCGGACGTTGCGCACCCGTCAACACCACGGGAATCTCTGTCTTGAGCCCCAAGTTCAGCGCATAGGCGGTTTCCTCTAAGGAAGAGGTGCCGTGCAATATCGCTATCCCTGCCAAATCCGGATGATCGGAGATCAGTTTGGCGATCACTTCAGCTAATTTTTTCCATTGAGGGAAACTCACCGCCGTTGAAAGCAAGGTGTCAAAAGCGACAGGGATCACATCGGCGATTGTGTGTGCTTGAGGAAATTTCTCTAGCATTCCGTGCGCGTCGAGTCTCGTTCCCGAGGAGCTGTATTCAAATAAGTCGAGTTCGCCTAAAGTGCTAATCGAGGTAATGGTTCCTCCCGTACTGATTAAAGCGATTTTTGGTTTTGTTGTCATTTGCGTTCCATCATGATGGTTAAACTTTACTTTTGTTCAAGGTCGAGCAGGTAAAAAATGTTATCGACCATGAAAGATTGCTTGTCGTTTTTCTTTCCAGGCCGCAGCCCCTTCTTTGATATCGTCAGACTGTTCAGAGTGCAGCACAGCTTGTTCAATGGCGCTTTGATCGATCTGCCCGCGGGCGATCAGGTTGAGGTGTTTTTTAATGCCAAGCAGCGCGAGCGGAGCCATGCCAGCCAGCTGCTGGGTCAATTGATCGACATGCGCATTCAATTTTTCCGGCTCAACCAGTTCAGTTAAAAAGCCTATTTCTTTCATCTCTGCAGCGTCTATTTTCTCCGCGGTCAAAAAAAGTCTTTTAGCTTGATTCAGCCCTAAGCGTGTGATGTATCGCACCATGCCGCCTGGATAAAAATGCAGTCCTAACTTTGCGGCAGGCATAAACATGTTGCTTGCGGTGCTGCCCACTCGAAAATCACAAGCCAAGCTCAAATCTGTGCCGCCGCCATATACACCCCCATTGATCGCGGCGATCGTGACCGGCCGCGCTTGCTCAAGGAGATCCACTGTTTCACCAAAATACAAGGATGATGGAGCGCTTTCAGCCGCGAGTGATGAAATATCGTAGCCGCTACAGAAATATTTACCTTCGGCGAGTACCCGTAAGACCAACACCTCAGAATTAGCATTCACAAGCTTGAGGTGTGATTGAATATCCGCGAGATCTGTTGGACTGAGACGATTGGCATAATCAGGATTGCACAGTCGCAAGGTGGCCACTGCACCCTGGATCGTCAGCTGAGGTGACGTTGATGTTTGCTTTAAAAGGGAGGGTGTCATAGTAGGTACTTAGAAAAATAATATAAGTTGAGGCTCATAGTTCTTGGCTGATCCAGGCGACGAGCGCCGAAAGGGTGACGACCGATAACACCGTAGAGATCAAAATGGCACGCCCACTCGTGGAGGCGTCCCGTTGATAGAGTTGCGCGAGCATAAAGGGACCGGTTCCGACAGGAAGCGCAGCTGCCAAAATTGCCACCATGGCCCATAGTTTAGGCACATCAAAGACGTACAAAACTAAAATTGCTGTCAAAGCAGGCTGAAAAAGCAGCTTCAGAATGACGATTCTCATCACTTCAGGACCCGCCCTTTGCTGGGTTGTTTGTCCGAGAAATAAGCCGATCGCGATCAAGGCGCATGGGGTTGAAGCGTCGCCAAGCAGACCAATGTAGCGGGCAGCGGGTGCTGGCATAGGCCACTGCATGAAGGACCATAGCACGCCTAAAACGGGCGCCACTAAAAGTGGATTGCGCAGCATAGAGCCAATAATTTTTCTCAGAGTGGGTCCGATTTTTGCATGTTCAAGGCGTTGTAACTCAATGAGCGTGATGGTGACGGCAAAAAGTAATGAAACAGTGAAAACAGCCGTAATCACTGAAGGGCCGAGCCCGGCTTGACCAAACACCATGAGACAAAGAGGAATGCCCATAAATCCCGCATTTCCATAGGCTGAGCTCATACTGTTAATCAGTTTATCTATTGGTGCGACATGTGGATCGCGAGAAATCAAGGCACACAGGGCTGCCGTTCCAAACATCCCTATTGCAAAAGACCAAAAGAATCCTGGCTGCGCAAGATCAGCAAGCTCTGCTGTTGACATTGCGGAAAAGAGTTGCGCCGGCAAAGCAAGATAAATGACGAAATTATTTAAACCTTCGCGACTCGACGGCCCAAGAAAATTGCGTTTTGTGCAGATCCAGCCCGTCAGGATCAAGGCAAACACCGGAAAGGCAGCGTCAATGACCGCAGCAAACATGGCTGGCAAAAATGAGAAATTAAGATGTCTTAGTGTAGCGCTTTGAGCTGTTCAACATGCCTTGTCGCGTTTGCTCAGCAATAATAAGTAGACTAGGAAAGCGAGACCGAGCAGAATCGTCATCAGTAGCGCTGTCGACGCCATATGGATGGATGTAATCATGAGCCAGGGTAGTATTGAAATAAGGATAGGGGCATGGAGCGAATTGAGCCAGGCCGCTTCTGCAATTCGTTATGAGGTCTTTGTTCACGAACAGCACGTGCCTCTTGAGTTGGAGCTTGATGAAATGGACGTCCTCAGTGTGCATGCGCTAGCTGTTGATGCACAGGGAAGGGGGCTCGCCACAGGGCGATTGCTTCCGGATGGCCATATCGGCCGGATGGCTGTTTTGCAAGCGGAACGAAAAAAAGGCCTAGGCGCTCAGGTCCTTAGGGCCTTGATCGAGGTCGCCAAGCGCAAGGCTTATCCAGAAGTCATTCTTGGCGCCCAGTTGCATGCCAAAGGGTTTTATGTCCGGCAGGGTTTTATAGAATTCGGTGATGTTTTTATGGATGCCAACATTCCGCATATCATGATGAGAATGCCGTTAGTCTGATCGAGACGGTGATGAGTCTGGATATTTCACTGATAAAAATGAATAAATCGCTCGATCTTTAAAGCAACAGGTATTTTGCTTTACACTTCAATGGTGCCCAGGAGAGGACTCGAACCTCCACACCTTGCGGCACACGGACCTGAACCGTGCGCGTCTACCAATTCCGCCACCTGGGCCTATCTTTTATTAAGCCGTGAATTATAAGCGAGATTCAAACTTTGGCAAATCGCCTTCCCCCCCTCTCAAAGAACGGCCGCGCTCATACAGCCAACCCCGAACTTCCTACCGATTTTGATCCAGCCGTACCGAGCCGAGAGGAAATTTTAGAGGCGTTGCGCGCTGCGCTGGTGCCGCTTTCTCCCGCTGATCTCGCCACGCGCCTCGGTCTGGAGACCGAAGAGACCCTCAAGGGTTTTGATCGTCGTCTTGCTGCGATGGAGCGTGATGGCCAGTTGATGCCTAATCGCAAAGGCGTCCTCTTACTGGCGAACAAACTGGACTTCGTCGCAGGTCGCGTTCAAGGTCATCGCGATGGCTTTGGATTTTTGGTGCGCGATGGTAGTGGACCCGATCTTTTCCTTTCACCGCGTGAAATGCTCAAGGTACTCCACGGCGATCGCGTGCTCGTCAAGCCGACGGGCGAGTATCGTGGCAAACCTGAGGCGACGATTGTCGAGGTGATTGAGCGTCGCACCAACCGTTTAGTTGGTCGTTTTCTTAACGAGCGTGGATTGAATATTGTGGTTCCCGAGGATCAGCGCATCAAGCATGATGTGCTCATTCCTCCGACTGATACGGGTGGAGCGCAGCACGGTCAGGTCGTTTCTGTCGACATCATTGAGCAGCCGACCCGCCATACCCAGCCTTTAGGTCGCGTCGCTGAAATTCTGGGTGAGATTGACGATCCCGGCATGGAAATTGAAATTGCCGTGCGCAAATTCGATGTCCCGGTCGAGTTTTCCGATGCCGCTTTACGTCAAACAGAAAAATTGCCTGACATGGTTCGTAAACAGGATCTTAAAGATCGTGTTGACCTGCGTGATGTGGCATTCATCACGATTGATGGCGAAGATGCACGCGATTTTGACGATGCTGTGTATTGTGAACAGGTCGATCTAGGGACGGGGCGTAAGCGTCCTGCATGGCGTTTACTGGTGGCGATTGCCGATGTCAGTCATTACGTCACCCCCGAGGATGCCTTGGATATTGACGCACGCATCCGCGGCACGAGCGTCTATTTTCCGCGCCGTGTGATTCCGATGTTGCCCGAAAAGCTCTCAAACGGTTTGTGTTCGCTCAAACCCGATGTGGATAGGCTGGTATTGGTCTGCGATATGGTGATCCCTTTGACCGGCGCCAAGGCCGGTTCTGTGGCTGCATATCAGTTTTACAACGCAGTCATTCATTCCCATGCGCGTACTACTTACAACCAGGTATGGGAAACGTTGCAACAACCTCAAGGTCCTGTTGCGCGAAGTTTTTCTCATGTGACGGCTCAAATTCAAGGCTTGTATTCTGTATTTCAACTGCTTCAGCTTTCGCGTAAAGAGCGTGGAGCGATCGATTTTGATACGGTTGAAACTAAAATCGTTTGTAATGAATTGGGACGCATCGAGAAAATTATCGGTCTGGTTCGAAACGATGCCCATCGTCTGATCGAAGAGTGCATGCTGGCGGCTAATACATGTGCCGCTGACTTCATGACACGTAGTAAACACATAGGTTTATATCGCGTTCACGAAGGCCCTACAACGGACAAACTTAAAGCCTTGCGTGAATTTTTGCGCACACTCGGCTTGAGTCTGGGTGGCGGCGCGGAGCCCTCGGCGAAGGACTATGGAGTTTTACTGGACAAAGCGCGCGCGCGCCCCGACTATGCATTGCTGCAAACAATGTGCTTGCGTTCTATGCAGCAAGCGATTTATGGTCCCGATAATATGGGTCATTTCGGATTGTCCTATCCGGCATATACCCACTTCACCTCGCCGATCCGGCGTTACCCGGACTTGCTCACCCATCGAGTGATCAAGGCCTTACTCAAAGGTGAGCGCTATCAACCTGCTCTTCACGGTTTTGTGGCCGCGCCAGGCGCGACGAAACAGGAATACGAACATGACTTGTGGGAACGTCTCGGCTTGATGCTCTCCGGCACCGAACGTCGTGCCGATGAGGCTTCGCGCGACGTTGAAGCATGGCTCAAATGCTGGTTTGTCAAAGAGCGTGTGGGCGAGACCTTTAGCGGACGCGTGACGGGTGTGGCGAGTTTTGGTATTTTTGTGACGCTTGATACGTTGCATGTTGAAGGGATGGTGCACGTTTCAGAGTTGGGTACTGAGTATTTTCAATTCAATGAGTCTTTGCACGAGTTGCGCGGTGAGCGAACAGGTATGCGCTACCGTTTGACCGATGCCGTGCAAGTTCAGGTGGCGCGCGTTGACTTGGAGGCTCGTCGCATTGAGTTTCGTTTGGTCACAGGCACAAGCTTTGTCGCCTTACGCAAGGCAGCTGCGCGTCCTGACGAAGCAGTGGCCCGTCGTGTTAAAAAAGCAGCCTCGACAAAACCTGCTGAGTTGCAAGGTAAAGTTGCTAGTGTGCGACGTGCCGAAGCAAAAAAAGCCGTTAAACAAGAAACTGCGCGCCCGAGTAAAAAGTTGCTGCGGGCCAATAAAAGCGCAGGTGTTAAAAAATCTGCCCGAAAAGGACGCTAGGAATACATCGATGGCAGCTACTCAAATGCTCGCAGGTTTTCATGCTGTGATTGCTCGCCTTCGGCAAGCGCCCGAGACGATTCGTGAGGTCTATGTTGAAGCGCAACGCAAAGACAAGCGGATGCAGTCTCTGGTTGACCTGGTCAGCAAGGCAGGACGTCCTGTGCATCTTGTGGGTGCGGAGCGACTGGATGGTTTGTCTGGAGGCTCCCGGCATCAAGGCGTGGTGGCCGTAGCCGACGTGCGCAAATTGGCCGATGATCTGGATGATGTGCTGGACGGCGTCGAGGGGCCTGCATTGCTACTGATTTTGGATGGTGTGACAGATCCCCACAATCTTGGTGCTTGCTTAAGGACTGCCGATGCCGCAGGCGTTCATGCTGTCGTTGCCCCGAGAGATCGCGCGGTGGGTCTCAATACCACGGTACAACGCGTCGCTTGCGGCGCAGCCGAGTCTGTCCCCTACATTATGGTGACTAACTTAGCTCGAACCATGCGCGAGTTGAAAGATCGTGATGTCTGGTTGGTTGGAACAGATGATCAAGCTTCCGAAAGTATTCATCAAACGCAAGGCAAACGATCCATGGGGTGGGTGATGGGCGCCGAAGGCGAGGGGATGCGTCGCCTGACACGCGAAACTTGTGATGAACTGGTGCACATTCCCATGCTTGGCAGTGTTGAGAGCCTAAACGTCAGCGTGGCGACGGCTATTTGCTTATATGAAACAGTCAGGCAACGTCGCCTCTCATGACCTTTTCGAGTGGCTTATTCAACTAAACTGTCGTTTTTAATTCAACAGTTTTTATTGAGTATTTTTCATGGCAAAGCACGGATTTACCACAACTATTTTGCATGGCGACCGCAGGCTCCAAGTTGAGCATGGTGCGGTGCACAAGCCAATCCATACTTCTACTCAGTATGCCTATCCAGATGCGAGAGAGTTGGCTGCCGTTTTTCAAGGCAAGCCCGGCTTCACTTATGCGCGTCAAGGGACACCTACAACAGATGCCTTGGAAAAAAAGATCACGGCGATGGAGGGTGGTGTCGCGAGTTTGAGCTTTGCGACAGGAATGGGTGCCTTGGCTGCCTTGTTCACGACGCTTCTCAGATCAGGGGATCACCTGGTATCAAGTCAATTTATTTTTGGTAATACGAATAGTCTCTTTGGAACCCTAGAGTTGCTCGGGATTGAGTTGACCTTGGTCGATCCTACGGATATCTCTGCGGTTGCCGCTGCGATTCGTCCTAATACGCGCATGATATTTACCGAAACCATCGCCAATCCAGGCACTCAAATTGCAGATCTCGAGGCGATTGGTGCGCTTTGTGCCGAACGGGGCTTGATGTATGTGGTCGACAATACGTTGACATCTCCTTGGCTTTTTCAGCCCAAGACGGTTGGCGCGACGTTTGTCATGAACTCTTTGTCCAAGCATATCGGTGGTCACGCGCACGCCCTAGGGGGTGCCCTCACTGATACTGGACTTTTTGATTGGACGAAGTGTCCCAATATTTTGGATGTCTACAAAAAAGGGCCCGTGGTGGGTTGGGGGCTCACGCAAATCAAGAAAAAGGGACTGCGTGATATGGGTGCCACGCTCTCGGCAGATGCTGCGCATCGGATTGCCGTAGGCGCCGAGACACTTTCTTTGCGGTTGACCAAAATTTGTAGCAATGCCATGGCCTTGGCCACTTATTTATCCAGTCACCCTGGTGTATCAAGAGTCGCCTACCCTGGCTTGTCTAGCCACCCGCAGCATGCGCGCGCCCAAGCATTGTTTAACGGTGGCTTTGGTAATTTGATTGCCTTCGAGTTAAAAGAAGGGATTGATAGCTTTGACTTTCTTAATCGTCTTGAGGTGGTTATTTTAGCGACACATGTGGGCGATACGCGAAGTCTTGCGCTGCCTGCCGCTCAAACGATTTATTATGAAATGGGCTCCGCTTTGCGTGCCCAAATGGGTATTGCAGAGGGTTTGATTCGCTTATCCGTCGGGATCGAAGACGAAGCTGATTTGCTCGCTGATTTCTCTCAGGCTTTTGAGCGATGTCAACAGTAAAAAATGCGTCGCTTTTTAATAATCGACCCGCTTTTAACGCATTTTTTTATTTGTTGCCAGTCTTGATCGTGATGAATGGGGCGTAAACGCAATAAAATCTTGCGTTTACTTACATTCAAGGATTTTGCGGCTGCTAAGATGATTTTTTCTTGACAGCCGCAACATCCCGAGGCTTAATGACGACATGTGCTGTTGAGGTTGAATTGCACTTATACGACTTGGCACGGATAACAATAATTTCCGGCTTTTTTTAACACCACAAGAGGTAACTCTAATATGAACAAAACAGAATTGATCGATCACATTGCCACTAAAGCTGACATTTCTAAAGCTGCTGCGGGTCGTTCACTTGATGCGATGATCGCGGCTGTCAAGACAACCCTCAAAAAGGGTGGTACTGTGACACTAGTCGGTTTCGGTACCTTTGCTGTGACAGCGCGTGCTGCTCGCACTGGTCGCAACCCACGCACCGGCGAAGCCATCAAAATCAAAAAAGCCAAGGTGCCAAAGTTTCGCCCAGGCAAGGCACTCAAAGACGCCGTCAACTAAGACGTCGCGAGTTGCTTAAAATGTGCGGTTCGCTATAATGCGAACCGCATTTGTTTTTTTGCTGTGTTGGCCCCTCCAGTTTTATCCAAAACGCATAGGGTGCTTAGCTCAGTTGGTAGAGCGGCGCCCTTACAAGGCGTAGGTCACAGGTTCGACCCCTGTAGCACCCACCACAACAGCCTAAAATATCCATACTGAGAGTAAACTTTCCAGTATGAGAATTTTACTAATCGAAGATGACGCGACCCTTGGTCGGGCTCTGCAAGAGTTTTTGACCAATCAAGGCTATGCAGTCGATTGGCTTGCAGAAGGTCATCGAGCACTGCTTGCCGTTAAAAACTATACCTATGATCTCGTTGTCCTTGACCTCAATCTTCCTGATGTTGATGGTTTAGAGGTTCTTAGAGTTTTTCGTCAAGAGGGGCGACATATCCCTGTTTTAGTGTTGACTGCGCGCGATGCTCTGGCAGATCGAGTCGCGGGCTTGGATGCTGGCGCCGATGATTACCTCTCCAAACCTTTCGAACTAGACGAACTCGCTGCTCGTGTGCGCGCCTTTGCTCGCAGGCATCATGGTAGCGCCGTCCCCGTGATTGAGTATGGATCACTGAGTTTTGATACCGTTCATCGAGAAATACGGGTTGATGGCATATTGTTGTCTGTTTCAGTGAGAGAGCTCTCCGTACTGGAGATGCTATTGACTCGAGCAGGCAAAATCGTCACTAAACAGCAAGTGACGCAAGCACTGTCGGCGATGGATGCAGATTTTAGTGAAAATGCCGTAGAAGTGTATGTCTACAGATTAAGAAAAAGGCTTGAGGGACTGGGTGTCGCGATTAAAACCGTTCGAGGCTTTGGCTACATGCTCGAAAAAGCATCCACGGAATAGGCAAGACCATGCATGCATTCAATTTTTTATTTTCCGTCTATTCAATATGAAGTTTCCCGCTCCGGGATCATTGGCCAGGCTGCTCATTCTGCGGCTGTTGCCTCCTATCATCGCGTTGGTTTTGCTGGATCAGTCTCTCACATGGCTGATTTCACATAAGCTCGAACTCGACGAGTGGCAGCATGAGGATATTTTTTGGTTAATGCTTTGCGGTCAGTCCCTTCTTGTCGCTTTGCTCATTTGGGTCGTGATTAGCGCTGTGAACCGTAGTATGACATCGGTTCATCAGCTGTCCGAAAAGATTTCACAAAAATCCGCGGAGGATCTTGGTCAGCTGGATCTGAAGGGGTTGCCGTCGGAGTTTGAGCAACTCCTTAGGCACACCAACGCGTTGTTTTCCCGCTTGAACGATACCTTCGAGGCACAAAGACGTTTTGTTGGTCATGCCGCCCATCAGCTTAAAACACCCCTCGCAGGATTAAAGCTTGAGTCTGAGCTGATGCTCTCGCAACCGTTGCCTGCGGATCTTAGAGAGCGGGCTGAGCGGATAAAGAGCGTGACCGATCGTATGATTCGACTTGGCACACAGCTGTTGTTGCTGGCGAGGTTGGATCCTGAGGGACGCCCACAAGATCACTTTGTCTCTCTTGATCTATGTGAGTGGACGCGTAAATGCGGCGCAGAGTGGATAGAGCGTGCACAAGCCCGTCACATTGACTTACAGCTAGACGCACCTGATCATCCTGTTTGGATTGAGGGCGATCCGATCTTGCTTAGAGAGCTTTTAGGGAATCTGATCGACAATTCCCTTCGGTATGCCGCCGGTGCTCGGCGCATACGCTTAGTGGTCAGCGCGACTCCGCCGACGCTATCGATCGAAGATGATGGTTGTGGAATTGATGCTTCGGATCAGGATAGAGTCTTTGATGCCTTTTATCGCGCCTCGAATGCTCTGGAGGGCGGATCGGGGCTGGGGTTAGCACTGGTGAGAGAAATTGCGCGGGTCCATGGTGCTTGGTGGAATCTCATCAGCGTCCCGCAACTGACCGGCGTAAAAATCACGATACTTTTTCCTGGTATGAGGAAAGGCGCACAACTCAATCGTATGGAGCGACTCGGACAGCTTCAACTATGACGCTGCCCTTATCGACTCGAGGCGAAAATAAATTTACTTGCGACCTGCACGCGCTTCGATACGCATACGGAGTGCGTTGAGCTTGATAAAGCCCGCAGCATCCGCCTGATTGTAGGCGCCGCCGTCGTCATCAAAAGTCGCGATTGTCTGATCAAAAAGCGTATCTTTAGAGTCACGAGAGACTGTATAGACATTTCCTTTGTAGAGTTTGACGCGTACCCAGCCGTTGACGTCTTGCTGCGTTGTATCGATCAGCGCTTGCAGTGCGCGTCGCTCGGGAGACCACCAGTAACCATTGTAAATCAGGGTGGCGTAGCGAGGCATCAAGTCATCTTTGAGGTGCGCGACTTCGCGGTCAAGCGTAATCGATTCGATGGCCCGATGGGCCTTGAGCATGATGGTGCCACCGGGAGTTTCGTAGCAGCCGCGAGACTTCATGCCAACATAACGGTTTTCCACTAGATCCAAGCGACCGATGCCATGTTTGCCGCCAAGTTCGTTGAGCTTGGTCAGCACTTGAGCGGGTGAAAGTCGGACTCCATTAAGGCCGACAATGTCTCCATGCTCAAATTCGATGTCAAGGTATTCGGCTTTGTCGGGGGCCGCCTCGGGTGAGACGGTCCAACGCCACATTGATTCTTCGGCCTCGGCTTTAGGATCCTCCAGGTGGCGACCCTCAAAGCTGATGTGGAGTAAGTTGGCATCCATAGAGTAGGGCGCACCACCTTGCTTGTGCTTCATATCGATCGAAATGCCGGCGTCTTCTGCATATTGCAAGAGCTTTTCACGCGAGACCAAATCCCATTCGCGCCAGGGCGCGATGACTTTGATGCCTGGCTCGAGCGCATAATAACCAAGCTCGAATCGAACTTGGTCATTCCCTTTCCCTGTTGCACCATGCGACACCGCATCGGCACCGACTTGTCGCGCGATGTCAATCTGACGCTTGGCGATGAGTGGACGTGCGATTGAAGTTCCAAGTAGATACTCGCCTTCGTAAACGGTGTTGCAGCGAAACATGGGATAGACAAAATCGCGGACAAACTCTTCGCGGAGATCATCAATAAATATTTGCTCTGGCTTGATTCCGAATTTAATGGCTTTTGCACGGGCCGGCTCAAGCTCTTCGCCTTGGCCGATGTCAGCGGTGAACGTGACAACCTCGCATTGGTAGGTATCCTGGAGCCATTTTAAGATGACCGAGGTATCGAGTCCGCCTGAGTAGGCCAAAACAACTTTTTTAATATCGCTCATGAGCTGCTCTATATGTAGAAAGTAAAAATGTTAACCCGTTCAACGGACAGAAACTATGTGTCGAGTTGACCAAGCAGGAGGAATTCCATCAGGGCTTTTTGAACGTGCAGTCTGTTTTCTGCCTCATCCCAGACCACGCTTTGAGGCCCCTCCAATACTTCAGCGGTGACTTCTTCACCACGGTGCGCTGGCAAACAATGCATAAATAATGCGTCAGGAGCCGCACGACTCATCATGTCTTCGTCCACGCACCAGTCCGCGAACGCTTTGCGACGCTCTTCGTTTTCCGCCTCGTAACCCATACTAGTCCAGACGTCGGTGGTCACAAGATGCGCCCCCCTGCAAGCTTCGTGCGGATCCGCGAACTCTTTCAAGATCGATGTCTTGGCGTTACCGATGCGCTCAGCTTCGAGTCTGTAACCTGCAGGAGCGGAAACATGTAGATTGAAATCCAACAGTTCCGCGGCCTGTAACCAGGTGTAGGCCATATTGTTCGCATCACCCACCCAAGCCACGGTTTTCCCGGCGATACTGCCGCGGTTTTCAATAAAGGTAAAAATATCCGCCAAAATTTGACAAGGGTGGAACTCGTTGGTCAGCCCATTGATCACGGGCACGCGAGAATGTTGCGCAAAGCGTTCAAGGCGCGTTTGTTCAAAGGTGCGGATCATCACAATGTCCACCATGCGTGACACGACGCGTGCCGTATCCTCGATAGGCTCAGAGCGTCCGAGCTGAGAGTCGTTGGTCGTTAAGTGAATCACTGAGCCGCCCAATTGGTACATGCCTGCCTCAAAGGAAACTCGGGTACGTGTACTGGCTTTTTCAAAGACCATCGCCAAAGTCCGGTCATGCAAGGAGTGATGAGGCTGATACTGTTTGAATTTGTCCTTGATGAGCCGGGCTCGATTCAGGACGTAAAGCAACTCAGTGGGTGTGAAGTCACTGAATTGCAGAAAGTGCCTGAGGGGGCCGTGTGGTTTGGCGGCGTTTAACATGATTGACTCGATTAGAGCGGTTTATTGCTCAGCGTTAAAAGCTTTAATCAAGGGGACAATGATCTTAACGATCTCATCGGCTTCGTCCTCCGTGATGATCAGGGGTGGCAACATACGGATAACTCGGTCTCGTGTCACGTTGATCAATAGACCGGCCTCGAGTGCGCGACCGACCAGAACGCCGCAGGGCTTTTCGAGCTCGATACCGAGCATCAGACCCTGGCCGCGGACTTCGCGCACGCCTGGGACCCCACGAAGTGCCTTTTCGAGAGCGGACTTGAGATGCCCTCCCACCTTGACTGCATGGGCGAGTAATTGATCGTCCTCAAGCGTTTTAAGCGTTGCATTGCCCGCTGCGCAGACTAATGGACCGCCACCAAAAGTCGTACCGTGACTTCCTGGTCCAAGAACACCTGCTGCCGGACCTCTGGCAGCGATGGCGCCAATTGGGACTCCGCCGCCAAGGCCTTTGGCCAAGACAACGACATCTGGCAAAATGTTTGCCCATTGATGTGCCAGCCATTTGCCGGTGCGTCCGATGCCCGATTGCACCTCATCGATCATCATGAGCCAGCCGCGCTCATCACAAAGCTTGCGAAGGTCTTGCATATAGGAAATATCCGAGGGCCTGATGCCGCCTTCGCCTTGCAAGACCTCAAGCAGAACGGCAACAACGCGAGGCTCTTTTTCAGCGGCTTCTTTGATGGCATTGAGGTTGTTGTAGGCGACCTTGATAAAACCTTCGGGCAGTGGGCCAAAGCCGGTGCGTGCTTTTTCACTATCGGTCGCGGCGAGGGTCCCGAGTGTCCGCCCATGCCATGACGACTCCATCGTAATGATCGTGGGGAGATCGTTACCTTTTTTATAACCAAAGTAACGTGCCAGCTTGATCGCAGCCTCGTTGGCCTCGGCGCCACTATTCCCGAACAAAACTTCGGTCATGCCCGAAATTTCGGCGATTTTTTGCGCAAGTGCTTCTTGTTCCGGTACTTGATACAGGTTTGAGATGTGAATAAGGCGGGCGGCCTGCTGGCTGATCGCCTCGACGAGTTTAGGGTGAGCGTGTCCAAGGCAAGACACTCCGATACCCGCCATCGCGTCTAGATACCGTCGACCGTTTGTGTCCCATAACCAAATGCCTTTTCCATGAGTAAAGGCAACGGGAAGTCGGGCATACGTATTCGAAATGGCAGAGGTCATCGCCTGGGCTCCGTAGTCAAAATGCCCGTCAAGCGGAATCGCATGCATGGGCGTAAAACATCAATCATATACAATCTTGGGGATAGTCTCACGAATCAGAAGTTCTTGAGACTGATAATCGGCGACACAGGTTATGCATGACATCAGAAGTTCGCTATTTCATCATTTTTGGCCTTACTCAGTCCGGCGTAGCGTTCAGACCGAGTGATTGGGCCGAACGCCTTGCGGGTGTTCTCTCCCCATATCGACCTGTCGGCACGCTTGGCAGCCATCTTTCCTATTCACCCTATGCCATTCCGACGGTGATTGATGGCGCGCGCTGTGTTGTGATTGATGAGCGCTTACGCGAGCTCGAACCCCTGGCGTGGAAATTTGTCCACGACTTTGCGAAAGACAATTTTTTAAAAACAGAGTCTGACGTGACGGTCGACCCTGTCAGGCGTCACTAGAATCAATCAATCGGCGTGAAGACTTTGCCGTTAGCAAAATAAGAGGCAAGATTTTCCAGCAGACAATCCGTCATGGCCCTGCGCGTTTCATGTGTTGCGCTGGCGACATGGGGCATGAGCACAACGTTGTTCATCGACTTGAGCGCATCAGGAACAATAGGCTCTTTGTCAAAGACGTCCAAGCCAGCACCCCCGAGAGCGCCTTCTGTCAGCAGCCGGACCATGGCAGGCTCGTCGATTACAGAGCCGCGGGCAATATTGACCAAAATCCCTTTAGATCCAAGGGCGCGTAGCACGGGCTCATTGATTAAACCTCGAGTGCTGGCGCCGCCGACTGTCGCAACGACAAGAAAATCACTCCAATTGGCAAGTTCCACGAGCGAGTCAAAATAGGCGTAAGGAACATCAGTGCGAGGACGACGGTTGTGATAAGCCACTTCCATGTCAAAACCCAAGCCGCGGCGAGCGATCGCCTCTCCGATGCGACCGAGCCCGACGATACCCAGTTTTTTGCCACTCACACGTGTTCCCAGGGTTAAGCTTCCCACTTTATTTTCCCAATGATTGGCTCGCACATAGCGATCGCCCCAACCAATATTGCGTGAAGCTGCAATGAGGAGACCCCAGGCCAAATCTGCCACGCAATCATTGAGCACGTCAGGCGTATTGCTGACAACAACTTGTTGACGTTTCGCTGCGTCGATATCTATCGAGTCGTAGCCAACGCCCCAGCTGCAAATCGCCTTTAGGTTTGGTAGTGCTTGGATAACTTCCGCTTTGCAACCGATATTGGCTGAGGTAACGATCACCTCGATGCTCTCGGCATGTTCTTGCAAAAATGCCAGTGGATCCGCAGCTTTCCAATATGGAAGCACCTCGTATCGTGCCGAAAGTTCCGCATCTGCGGGGGAATGACCAGTGAGAGAGCCAATTTGCAGAATGCGGGGCTTGGGCATGTCAATGTTATCCGTCTAAAGTTGAATCAGGCTGCGGGGAGATGTTTAATTCTATCCGGTTTTAAATATTTTTCGATTTCGAGTGAGTGCGGAAAGGAAATGCAAAACAGCCCAAAAGGGCTGTCTTTGTCATATTTAAAAGAAGCAAACGCTTCGATAGAGTAAAGATGCGGAGTCAGGACTCATGCAAACGATCAATGGCTCATGCAAAAAAAACGCTAAGCCTTAGGCCAAAGATTTGATTGCGGCAGAAAGGCGGCTCTTGTGGCGAGCGGCTTTGTTCTTGTGAATGATATTTTTGTCGGCAACACGGTCAATCACGCTTGTCGCTTTTTGGAGTACTTCAGCCGCCGCAGCCTTGTCGCCTGTATCGATGGCAGAGCGCACGCGTTTGATCGCGGTGCGCAACATCGAACGCAGGCTGGAATTGTGCATATTGAGGGCAACCGATTGGCGGGCGCGTTTACGGGCTTGGGCTGTATTTGCCATGAATGATCTGTCTTATCTTTAAAGTGCGCACTCAATATTGAGCGCAATAGGTTGAAATCAGTCAACTATATTAGCACTAAGTCCACGAAATGCAAACTCTATTAGCTTAAATTTGCCTTATGTGTCGCATCCGGTGCTCGTCTGAAGTGCTTTAGACGCATTCCAAGGGTCAAGAGGGTGAGTAGATAGCATACGCCAGCGATAGCCAAGGCGCTAAATAACCAAAGAACTCTGAGCCATGGCGTCGCTTGAAGAGAGACCCAGTCAATTTGATTTGCGGCAAACCAGAGTGGCAAGGCCATCGTCATCAAAGCGCACGACTGTCTGAGGAAAAATACGCCCCAGCCGGTGGCAGGCTGGTAAATTTTTTTGCGTCTCAAGCCAAAATAAAGTGCCATAGCATTCAAGCATGCGCCTAAACCAATTGCAAGCGCGAGGCCGGCATGGGCAAGCCAAGGCACCAAAAAGAGATTCATCACTTGCGTCAGTATCAAGACGGCAATGGCAATCTTGACGGGCGTGCGAATGTCTTGTTTGGCGTAAAAGCCAGGTGCCAAAATTTTGATGGTTAGCAAACCCACGAGTCCAACGGAATAGGCCATGACGGCTAAACGAGTTTGCGCGACATCCGAGGCGTTGAACGCACCATAATGAAAAAGTGTCGCGACTAAGGCGTCGGCCATCATGACCATACAGAGTGCCGCGGGAAGTCCCAGGAGCAACATCAGCTTAAGTCCCCAGTCCAGCAAATGGCTGTAATGCAGTTGTCCTTCTGGATCGGCATGCGCTTTGGAAAGACTAGGCAAAAGAACTGTCCCTAGGGCCACGCCGATGAGCGCTGTAGGAAACTCCATAAGGCGATCGGCAAAGGAAAGCCAAGTGACGCTGCCGGGCGTCAGCCACGTCGCGATATTGGTGTTGATCAATAGTGAAATTTGTGCAACTGAGACACCCAGCGTGGCGGGTAACATCTGTTTCATGATGCGTCGAACGATCGGATCTTTGAGTGCGGGTTTGACAGGACCGATCAGGCGGGGTCGCAGACCCAGACGCGATAGTGCCCACCATTGAATGCTGAGCTGAAACAGACCGCCGAGCATGACGCCAGCCGCCAGGGCATAGATAGGTTGGGGGAAATGATCGGACAGCAACAAACTGGTGCCAATCATGGAAAGATTGAGTAAGACGGGCGTAAAGGCCGGAACAGCAAAGCGGCGCCAGGTATTCAGTACACCCGACGCAAATGCGACGAGTGACATACAGATGATGTAGGGGAGCATCACCCGTGTCATCCATACGGCGGAGTCAAAGTCCGATGCTCGGGCGGGATCCGTTAAACCACTCGCCATGGCCATGACGACCCAAGGGGCGCCGATGACTCCAGCCATTGTTGTCAGCGACAGAACGATAAATAGGGTGATGGCAACCCGATCCAGCAAAAGTTTGACGGCTTCGGGCTCATGTTGATTTTTGACTTCGCCCAAAATCGGGATAAAGGCTTGAGCAAAGGCACCTTCCGCAAAAAGTCTGCGCAGCAGATTAGGGATGCGAAAAGCCACCCAAAAAGCATCGGTCAACGATCCAGCACCAAATGTGCGCGCAATGATAATGTCGCGAGCCAACCCAGTAATGCGCGACAGCAGCGTGAAGCTGCTGACCGTTGCGGCGGCACGCAAAAGACTCATTTTGGTGGCATGCGGATAGCGCCGTCCAGACGAATTGTTTCGCCATTAAGCATTTCATTCGTGACGATTTGGTGGACCAGCTTGGCGTAGTCTTCGGGTCTGCCAAAGCGTGAAGGGAAGGGGATACTGGCTGCGAGCGAGTCTTGAACGGCTTGCGGCATGCCAAACATCATCGGTGTGCCAAAAATGCCAGGCGCAATGGTGACGCAGCGGATGCCGAGCGGCGCGAGATCGCGTGCGACAGGCAGGGTCATGCCAACGACACCTGCTTTTGATGCGGCATACGCCGCTTGACCAATTTGTCCATCATAGGCTGCAACAGATGCAGTATTGATCAGTACGCCACGCTCGCCCGTTGACTCCGCTTCGTTTTTACTCATGGCTTCGGCGGCAACCCGAATCATGTTGAAGCTACCGATCAAGTTGATGGAAATGACTTTTTGAAACATATCCAAGGGGTGCGAACCATTTTTTCCGACGGTTCTGGCAGCCGGAGCGATACCCGCGCAGTTGATGAGGCCAAACAAGGCGCCAAGTTCCAGTGCGGCGGCAACAGCTGCACGCGCGTCTTGCTCTTGTGTGACATCACAATGCACATAGCGCTGAGCGAGCTCTTGGGCGAGGGCTTGACCTGCTTCGTCTTGGACGTCGGCCAGGACGACGCGCGCACCATGGGCGCAGAGCATTTTCGCAGTACCCGCGCCTAAGCCGGAGGCGCCACCCGTAACGATGAAGACTTTATCTTTGATTTCCATGAGACTTTTCTTGAGGGTTAAACAAGAGCGGCGAAAATGTTGGCTTTAATCTCATCGACTGAGCCAACACCTTCGATCTTTCGGTAGCGCGGAGCCGCAGAGTCTGACTCAGCCCAAGAGGAGTAATAATCAATCAGCGGACGTGTTTGGTCCCGGTAGACGTTAAGACGATGTTTCACGGTTTTTTCTTTGTCGTCGTCACGCTGAACCAAGGGTTCACCTGTCACGTCGTCCTGTTCGGCAACCTTGGACGGATTAAAACGAATATGGTAGCTCCGTCCGCTGGCCGGATGAACTCGCCGACCACTCATGCGTTCAATAATATCTTGTTCAGGAACCGCAATTTCAACGACAAAATCCAGCCTCACATGAGCGTGCTTGAGAGCATCGGCCTGAGGAATCGTCCGAGGAAAGCCGTCAAAAAGATAGCCTTTTTTACAGTCTGGTTGAGTAAGTCGATCCTGAACCAGTCCGATAATGATATCGTCCGAGACCAAACCGCCCGAGTCCATGATTTTCTTGGCGGCGATGCCAAGCGGTGTGCCGGCTTTCACGGCTGCGCGAAGCATATCGCCCGTCGAAATTTGTGGGATGCCGAAATGCTCGGTGATATATGCCGCTTGCGTGCCTTTGCCGGCGCCTGGTGGTCCAAGCAGAATTAGACGCATATGAACTCCCGATACGTTGCGTAGTGATTGATAATATTATGCCGCATCGCAGCAGTTGACGCGGTTTAGCTTTTGTGGTGCTTACCCTGAGGGCGGGGCTTCACTCGTTAGAATTTGACGAACCCGATTTAAATCATCCTGAGTATCGACGCCGATACCAGGATGAATGTCGGTCAAATGAACCGCAATGGTATGGCCATGCTCAAGCGCGCGGAGTTGCTCAAGCGATTCAATATTTTCGAGCGTCCCACGGGTCAAAGATGGGAACAACTTTAAAAAATGAACACGATAAGCGTATAAGCCGATGTGATGCAGCGCCTTGATATTTGAACTGAGCGTTTGCGATCCATTGCTCAGAGCATCGCGATCCCAGGGGATTGGGGCGCGCGAAAAATACAGGGCTTGCGACTTTTTATCGCACACGACTTTGACAACGTTTGGATTAAAAAAACTTGTCGGATCCGCGATTGGAGCCGCGCAGGTTGACATCGCCGCGGATGGGTGTTGAGCAAGTGAAGCGGCCACTTGATTGATCAAGACAGGATCTATCAAAGGCTCATCGCCTTGCACATTGACCACAATCCCATCGTCGGGCAACTGAAGTCGCGCGACGCTTTCCGCTAAACGATCGGTGCCGGAAGGATGGTCTTGGCGGGTCATCAACACATCGATTTTGTAAGCGCGCGCAACGCGTGCGATGGATTCATCATCGGTGGCGATGTAAACCTTTGAAGCGGCGGAGGCGGCGGCGCGTTGGGCGACACGAACGACCATCGGCGTTCCCGCGAGGTCCGCGAGCATTTTCCCCGGGAGCCTAGTTGAAGCCTGACGTGCGGGAATAATGACTGTAAACGGATGCATGCGGATGTCCGGGGGACTTTAGGCTTTTTCGGGAAGGTCTTCGGAGTCAGGCAGGAGCCGCACCTGTGACTCAAGCATGACAGGTACGCCATCTCTGACCGGAAACGCCAGTCGTTCTACGCGGCAAACCAACTCCGTGTGATCGGCGTTTGAATAGAGGCGACCCTTGCAGAGAGGGCAGACAATAAGATCTAAAAGACGTGTTTGCATCTTTGTATTGTAATCAATCGCCGCGTGTACGCACAGCTTTTGCCAATAACTGATGATCCAGCCAACATATGAATTCGGGATCCGAGAAGCGCATTTCAGCCTCTGCAACCCAAAGGCGCTTATCCGCTGTATTTTCGCACTTGACGGCGTCTTTGGACGTCATCAGAACGATATCGGAATCCAAGTTGTTGAAAAATGGAGGCGAAAAGACGAAATGATCTGCTAAAGCCTTCGAATGCGCGAGCGTAAGCCCCATATTTTCAAGCGTTAAAAAAAATCGCGAAGGGTTCGCGATTCCTGCGATAGCGATTACTTTTTTCTCTTTGGCGAATTGAACAAAACGATGTGTTTCTAATACTTGCCCAGTGACGAGGTTTCTAAAGCGCTCAACACGAAGAGAGGCTTTGGTGAGTCGAGCCAATCCCGTACTCAGTTGCCCGCCGGCGAGCAAGGCGGATTGTTTTTTGATGGCTAAAGGCGTGTCACCATCGATACGTGAAATAAGGGCTTGTACGGTTTTCAAGCGACTGACCGGCTCTCTCAATGGTCCGGCGGGCAAGAGCCAGCCATTGCCCGCACCACGGTTATCTTGAACGATGATTTCTATGTCGCGATAAAGGCGACGGTGTTGCAGCCCGTCATCTGAAATCACCACATCAACCTGAGGATAGCGTTCAAGCAAGTAAAAATAAGCCTGGCTCCTGTTGGGGTGGACAGAGACTGGAGCGCCGGATTCCCGGGCGATCAGGGCAGGCTCATCCCCATAACGGTTGGCATCGAGATGACCTTGTCCCACAATCGGATGTTCGCCGATTCGGGTGCCGTATCCCCGGCTAATGACGCCGGGCTGCCAACCCAGCTCGCGGAGCTGCTGCACTAAGGCAATGACGACAGGTGTTTTTCCGGTTCCGCCGATATAGATATTTCCTACTACAACGATCGGTACGGAAAAGCGAGTATTGCTTGTTTTGAAAGGGGAGAGATGTCTTCGTAATTTTAAAAGTAGCCCAAATATCAGGGCGAGCGGTGCCATCGTCCATGCCCAAATACCTCGGCGCTGCCACTGGCGTTCCAACCAATGTTCGATCTTCGCTCGCAACGGCATGAAACTCACTGGGAGACCTGAGTGACAAAGTGTACTTTGCTCATTCCTGCCTCTCGCGCAGCCTGCATGGCGTGGATCACGGCTTGGTGAGGAGCCATTGCATCGGCGCGAATCAGTAACGCACGATCTGTTTGGCCTGAGCTTTGCGCTTTGAGGCGTGTGACAAGTTCGTTTGCTGCGATGATGACACCCGCGATGGCGTAGCGTCCGTCTTGGGAAATAGAGACTTCAAGGGAGGGGGCCGTGAGTTGTTCAGCATTTGCTTGAGGTAAGGAAATTTTAAGTTGCCGCTCTTGGGTGAAGGTCGTTGTCGCCGCTAAAAAAATTAAAATCACTAACAGGACATCAATGAGAGGGATCAAGTTGATGTCAGGACTGTCATCTGCGGAGGCGTTTGAGCGAAAGTTCATGCCGCGACAAGCTTAAAGATGTTGAGCAACATGTCGGGTAGCTTGTTCCATTTTAAGTAAAAGAGCGTCTACCCGAGACTTGAATAATCGATGTGCCATCACAGCGGGGATCGCGATCAATATACCGAAGCCCGTGTTGTAAAGCGCGATTGAAATGCCACGTGCCAATTCGGTTGGATCGGAGCCGTCTGGTTTGTAGGCGGCAAATATTTCGATCATGCCCACGACGGTGCCAAACAAACCCATGAGGGGCGCTAGGCTGGCCACAGTGGCTAATGCAGGCAGGTATCGTTGCAAGATGTATGCAACGTCTCGGCCCGCGTCTTCGACCGCACATCGTCGTTCCGCCGCTGGCAAGTGTCTATGTCGTAAAAGGGCCGCGAGAATCTGTCCCAACGCAGAGGAGCTATGCAGTTTTTCAATGGCTTCTGGGGTATCTGCTTTGGCTCTGACCATTTGAATAACTTGGGTGGGTAGTTCGCTGGGAATGAGGCGCGTAGCATTGAGGCTAAAGGCGCGCTCGATGACGATCGCTAAACCAACGATTGAAAGGGCGATGAGAAGCCAGATGGGCCAACCCGCCTGAATGACAATTGATTGCAAAAAGTAACCTCTCTAGCCTTTGAGTAAACAATACAAGATAATGCTGGCATGGTACGGGTGCAAGGTGACACTTGGCAAGCCAAACACATCTTCAAAACTATCCACAGAACTTGTGGATAATTCTGTGTGCATCTTCGGAAATGATGGAAAATGGGTGCTCAGAGGCAAATGCTTAAAAATTGAGCACCCCAAGCATTTTTTTATCATTCTTAAATAAAATCAATGACTTATGAGTTTTGTCTCAAGTGTTTGTGTATTTAAAACAATATATCCTTTCACCATAAACACTTATTACAGATTTATTACGTTTGTGGACAATATTTGGTGTAGAACCTTATGGCGCTTAACAGTCAACAAGATCATCCAGCATTGGCGCGGGACGTTCTGACAGTTTCTGAATTAAATCAAGCAGTCGCTCGTCTTTTGGAGGACAGCTTTGATGTGAGTTGGATTCGGGGCGAAATTTCCAATTTTACGCCCGCAGCCTCTGGTCATTGGTATTTCACACTTAAGGACAGCAGTGCCTCGGTCAGGGCGGTGATGTTTAGAAGCAAGGCTGCAGCTGTGGGCTTTGTTCCCAAATCGGGGGATTCGATCGAGCTCAAAGGCCGTGTCACTTTGTATGAGGCCCGTGGCGAGTATCAAATCCAGGCCGAGCAGCTCAGGCGCGCAGGTTTAGGATCCTTATTCGAGGCCTTTGTCGCTCTGAAAAATAAGCTCGAGCTAGAGGGTCTATTTGATCCGACTTTTAAACGACAGATCGCGGAACATCCAAGGGCGATTGGCGTGGTGACTTCGCTTTCGGCGGCGGCCCTTCGCGACGTATTAACGGCGTTGGCGCGCCGCGCGCCGCATGTTCCTGTCGTGATTTATCCTGCCATGGTTCAAGGCGCGGGCGCAGCGCTAGAACTAAGACAAGCATTGGCGCTTGCCAACGCCCGAAAGGAGGTTGAGACGCTTTTGCTTGTGAGAGGCGGCGGCAGTATCGAGGATCTCTGGAGCTTTAATGACGAAGCCTTGGCGCGTGATATCTCCGCGAGCGAAATCCCTGTCGTGTCTGGGGTGGGGCACGAAACTGATTTCACGATTGCCGATTTCGTGGCTGATTTGCGAGCCCCGACGCCAACAGCTGCGGCTGAGCTTGTCTGCGTTGCACGCAGCGAACTGTTGGAGCGCGTATCCCGGGTGAACCAACACTTGCTTAGTGTGATCCAGCGCAAGCTCGATAGGCTGTCCCAGCGCGTGGATCGCGTAGCGATGGGCGTCGTGTCACCTGCTCAGCGACTTTCCCATCAGAAAGAAAGGCTCAGCAGTCTTGTTTTTAGATTGCGTGCTGCATCGCAAAAAACGTTTCAGCAAGTCCGCACTCACACCGAACGTGTCCAAGCGCGTTTAAACGTTGTCTTGCCAGAGCTGCGTGTTCATCGCGCGGGTCTTGCCAGATCAATGACTGCACTGGGCGTCTGTCAACGCAGGTTGCTCGAGATGCGACATGCCCGTATTGATGGGCTTGAGGCTCAGATACGGGCCTTAAGCCCCGAGCAAACGTTAGGTCGCGGGTATGCCATTGTTCGAAGTCACGATGGTCGCGTGGTGCGTTCAAATCACGATCTTCAGCTCGGGCAAGTGTTGGAGGTCAGCCTCGCTCAAGGCGCCACCTCTGTCCAGGTACAAAAACTTTACAACCCAGAGGGTGGTGTCTGACTGGGCTGTAGTCTGTTAACCCTTGTCAGCGAAGGGGTTGTAGCCAGTAGATCCTTGTGTCCGATACAATAACCCGAACATTTTGATTTACCCACATTCAAGAGGACTTTGCAGCAATGGCCCATACTCTCCCAGCTCTGCCCTATGCCATGGATGCCCTGGCACCCATCATTTCCAAAGAAACGCTTGAGTTCCACTACGGCAAGCATCATCAAACCTACGTGACCAACTTGAACAACCTCATTCCTGGTACTGAGTTTGAGTCAGCTTCGCTTGAAGATATCGTTAAAAAATCTTCTGGTGGTGTCTTTAATAATGCCGCTCAAGTTTGGAACCACACGTTCTACTGGAACAGTATGGCTCCCAATGCGGGTGGTGAGCCCACGGGCAAACTGGCCGACGCCATCAATGCAAAATGGGGCAGTGTGGCCGCCTTCAAAGAAGCGTTTAACAAGTCCGCCGCTGGCAATTTTGGCTCTGGCTGGACCTGGCTTGTTAAAAAAGCGGATGGCTCGCTCGATATCGTCAATACAAGCAATGCAGCAACGCCGCTCACCACGACAGATGTAGCGCTGCTGACCTGTGACGTTTGGGAACATGCTTACTACATCGACTACCGAAATGCGCGTCCCAAGTATCTGGAGAGCTTTTGGAGCTTGGTCAACTGGTCCTTTGCCGCTAAAAATCTCGGCTGAGCACGCTGACTTGATTAAACCGGCCTGTATTGGCCGGTTTTTTTTTGTCTTTTTTTTGCGCTAAGATTTGGTCAGAAACTGACAACATTGAAAAAGAGACTCCTCATGGACAAACACGCTTATATTTGTGATGCAATTCGTACCCCTTTTGGACGCTATGCGGGCGCGCTGGCGTTAGTGCGCCCCGATGATTTGGCGTCTATTCCCGTGCGTGCTTTGGCCGAGCGTAATCCGAGCGTGAAATGGGAAGAGCTTGACGATGCTCTGATGGGTTGCGCGAACCAAGCAGGTGAGGATAATCGTAATGTCGCTCGCATGGCTACGCTGCTAGCTGGTTTGCCAGACGTGGTGCCTGGTGGCACGATTAATCGCTTGTGCGGATCGGGAATGGATGCGATTGGTACGGCTGCGCGCGCGATTCGCGCCGGTGATGCCTCTTTCATGTTGGCGGGTGGTGTTGAGAGCATGACCCGCGCTCCTTTTGTGATGGGCAAGGCTGATTCAGCCTTTTCACGCAACGCAGCGATTTTCGATACGACGATTGGCTGGCGTTTTGTAAACAAACTGATGAAAGCAAAGTACGGTGTCGACTCGATGCCCGAAACAGCCGAAAATGTTGCGGATCAATTCAGTATTTCGCGCGCGGACCAAGATCTGTTCGCGATGGCAAGCCAGGAAAAAACAGCCGCGGCACAAAAGAGCGGCTATTTCGATAGCGAGATTGTTTCGGTCAGCATCGCTCAAAAGAAAGGGGATGCGTTGATTGTGAGTCGCGATGAGCATCCGCGCCAAACAAGTCTTGAGTCTTTGGCAAAGCTCAAAGGCGTCGTGCGAGAGGGCGGCACTGTGACGGCAGGAAATGCTTCGGGCGTGAATGATGGCGCGGTGGCGATGTTGATTGCGCACGAGCAGGCAGCCGCGCGACACGGTCTCAAGCCGCGTGCAAGGATTGTTGCGATGGCGACAGCGGGCGTCGAACCTCGAATCATGGGAATCGGCCCCGCACCCGCGTCACAAAAAGTGTTGGCTCTTGCGGGTTTGACGCTTGCACAGATGGATGTCATCGAGCTTAATGAGGCTTTTGCCGCTCAGGGTCTCGCCGTTTTGCGCATGCTTGGCATCGCGGATAACGACCCGCGCGTGAATCCTAACGGCGGAGCCATCGCGCTGGGACATCCGCTAGGCGCAAGTGGCGCTCGCCTGGTGATGACGGCTGTGCACCAGCTCGAGGTGACAGGAGGACGCTACGGGCTTTGCACAATGTGCATTGGTGTCGGGCAAGGTATTGCTTTGATTGTTGAACGCGTCTAACAGGCACTATGTGCGTTTACGAGAAGATACTCGGTCACTGCAGACCGAGTATTTTTTTGCCTGCAGACATGCCCCGCGCAGCAAACCAACCTTGCTCCATTTCTAGCGCCAGTCTGACAGGTTTGTTTGAGCAGTGGGTCTGATCAGTTTGTGGTGTCATATCCATGATTTGGATAATCGTGCCATCGTCTTGCAGAAAGGCGATCGACAAGGGAATGAATGTATTGCGCATCCAGAAACACCGGACGTTCGCTTGGTCAAAGATAAAAAGCATTCCGTGATTTGGGGCGAGCGCTTTACGAAACATCAGTCCAGTTGTTCGAGTCTGAGGGGTGGCCGCGACCTCAGCTTGAATGATATGCATGCCTGCGGTCAGTCGTTTGATCGGCAGAGTAGGATTGGCTTGACCATAGGCTGTGGCCATGAAAGTAAAAACGCTACAAAATAAAACAAACAGCTTGACCATCAGGTCGCGCTGTTTACCATGCGGGAACCGTCTATGCATTGCGTAGTATCCAAGGGGTTATTCACCCCAACCGCTTAGGCAGCAGTTATATTTGTAGCCTGTTTTCCCTTAGGACCCTGAGTGACTTCAAAGGCGACTTTTTGGCCTTCTTTGAGTGTTTTAAACCCATTCATCTGGATCGCTGAAAAATGTGCAAACAGGTCTTCTCCGCCGTCATCGGGCGTAACAAATCCAAAGCCTTTTGCGTCGTTGAACCATTTGACGGTTCCGGTAACTTTAGGGCCATTGCTTGTGGTCGAGTCTGACATACCGACTGCCTCTTCTGTGCGTTGTATAAATCAAACGGAAAACTGATCAAAAGCGTATGCTTATTACTATCTGCTTCCGGCATCTTGACACCCATCAAATTTTGGATGTTTCACGATGTTCGTTAGATTTAACAAGTTCGTCAAGTATCGGTTTGCCTAGTATTGTTTACCATTAAGCCAAATTTTGTATCAAACTGGTCTATAAAATGATGAATCCCTCCTAATTTGAGCTGTTGACTATGCCCGCACGTACTACTTCTAGCCCGGATCTTGTTGTTGAGAAGCAAAGCGCCAAAACGGCGCCACCCCCGATGTACAAGGTTATTTTGCTCAATGACGACTACACCCCGATGGAGTTTGTCGTCCATGTACTGCAAAAGTTTTTTAATAAAGGTCAGCAAGAAGCCATGAGAATCATGTTGCAAGTTCACCACGAAGGCAAAGGGATTTGTGGGGTTTACCCGCACGATATTGCGGCGAGTCGTATCGCTCAGGTCGCGCAACACGCCAGGACGCGTCAACATCCGTTGCAATGCGTTATGGAACCGGCAAGTGACAATTAAGGCATAGAATGCAATTTAACGATGTAACACTTGATAGAACGTCGGAGGAAATGTGATTTCCCAAGAGCTTGAAGTTAGCCTGCATATGGCCTTTGTCGAGGCTCGTTCAGCTCGGCATGAGTTCATCACCGTCGAACACCTTTTATTGTCGCTGCTTGATAATGCTGCGGCCATTGAGGTGTTGCGCGCTTGCTCCGCCAACATGGATGAATTACGCAATAATTTGCGTAAATTCGTGACGGACAATACCCCTGTGATTCCTGCTGGAGCAGAGGTTGATACACAACCCACTTTAGGTTTTCAGCGCGTCATCCAGCGTGCGATCATGCATGTGTCGGCGGGGGGCGCTTCCAAAAAACCTGTGACAGGTGCCAATGTGCTTGTCGCTATTTTTGGCGAAAAAGAATCGCATGCAGTTTTCTATTTGCAGCAACAAGGGATTTCACGCTTGGATGTTGTGAACTATCTGTCTCACGGCATCAGCAAGCAAGCGGCGGCTGAGACCCCTGCTCAGCCCAAAGAGCAGCAAGGCGAAGGTGCTGAACAATCTGGAGAGGCGCGTCAGTCTCCACTTGATTTGTACACGCAGGATTTAAATGCAGCCGCCACAGCCGGTCGGATTGATCCATTGATTGGTCGCGAATATGAAGTCGAGCGTGTGATCCAAACCTTGTGTCGTCGCCGTAAAAACAATCCATTACTTGTAGGTGAAGCGGGCGTCGGAAAAACAGCCATCGCCGAAGGCTTGGCTTACCGCATCACACAGAGCGAGGTTCCCGAGGTCTTACAAGACGCTCAAGTTTTCTCTCTCGATATGGGAGCGCTTTTAGCCGGTACAAAGTATCGCGGTGATTTTGAGCAACGCTTAAAAGGTGTGCTTAAACAGTTAAAAAATAATCCTCAAGCAATTTTATTTATCGATGAAATCCATACCTTGATTGGTGCGGGTTCGGCCTCTGGCGGAACACTCGATGCGTCTAATTTGCTCAAGCCAGCGTTGTCTTCGGGGCAGCTTAGATGTATTGGCGCAACCACTTATACAGAGTTTCGTGGTGTGTTTGAAAAAGATGCCGCGCTTTCGCGCAGGTTTCAAAAAGTCGATGTATCCGAACCCACTGTTGCGCAGACGATTCAGATTCTGCGTGGTCTAAAAGGACGCTTCGAGGAACACCATGGCGTTAAATACTCCGGCGCTGCATTGACTGCAGCAGCTGAGCTATCTGCGCGTCACATCAATGACCGTCATTTACCTGACAAGGCCATCGATGTGATCGACGAGGCTGGAGCCGCTCAACGCCTCTTGCCGCGCTCAAAGCAAAAGAAAGTGATTGGTAAAACGGACATCGAAGCGATTGTGTCCAAGATCGCCCGTATTCCCCCCCAGACCGTATCAAGCGATGATCGAAGCAAGCTCGCGACCCTTGAGCGTGATCTCAAGACCGTCGTCTATGGTCAGGATGGTGCCATTGAAGCGCTAGCGGGGGCGATCAAAATGGCGCGCTCCGGGTTGGGACGCCCTGAAAAACCGATTGGTGCTTTTTTGTTCTCTGGTCCGACGGGCGTAGGTAAAACAGAAGTTGCTCGTCAATTGGCTTTTACGCTGGGTGTCGAATTATTGCGTTTCGATATGTCCGAGTACATGGAGCGTCATACGGTTTCCCGCTTGATTGGTGCGCCTCCCGGTTATGTCGGTTTCGATCAGGGTGGTTTGCTGACCGAGGCGATCAACAAACAGCCTCATTGCGTCTTGTTGCTGGATGAGATTGAAAAAGCACATCCGGATGTATTTAATATCCTGTTGCAAGTCATGGATCACGGTACGCTGACGGATAACAATGGTCGCAAGGCCGATTTCCGAAATGTGATTTTGGTGATGACGACGAACGCGGGTGCAGAAGCGCTCAACAAACCTAATATTGGTTTTTCAAACACGCGTGCGAGTGGCGACGAGATGGGTGATATCAAACGTTTGTTCTCGCCCGAGTTCCGTAATCGTCTTGATGCGATCGTTCCTTTTGGCGCGTTGAGCCAAGAGGTGATTTTGCGCGTGGTCGATAAGTTCCTGATGCAACTTGAGGATCAATTGCACGACAAGCGGGTGGATGCAACCTTTACGGATGCATTACGCGCGCATCTCGGCAAAAATGGCTTCGATCCTCTCATGGGTGCGCGCCCGATGCAGCGTTTAATTCAGGACACTTTGCGACGCGCTCTTGCAGACGAGTTGCTCTTTGGCAAATTAGTGGATGGCGGTTCAGTCTTGGTGGATATTGATGCGGATGGCAAAGTGACGTTGGACTTCGATACAAAAGACACAAAGTCGACGGGTACCGCAAAAGGATCTGACCAGGAGGCTGAGCTGGTTCACTGATGTCGACATTGAGTCGCCACTCTGTTTCTGAGCCTTCAATGTCAAATCTCTCGCAGCCCTTGACATTGACATGCCATCAGTGCGGGGCGACTTACTCTCGACCTGAACTCGAGCCTGACCAATGGGCTCAATGTGTGCGTTGCCATAGCGTGTTGGAGTCCTATGCGGCCTTCACTCCGTTTGCCTGGCTTGCTATTTTACTGACCACGTTCTTGAGTTTGGGTTTCGCCAACGCGTATCCCATTCTCACTTTGTATTTACAAGGCCAAGCTCAAGCCGCCACTTTTTTCGATGCCGTTTCGGTCGTTTGGCGCGAGGGATATCCAGAGGTTGCGGTGATCACATTTGCGGCAGGATTTTTACTGCCTGTTGTTCACTTATGTCTCTTAGTGTGGGTGCTTTTACCTCTTGCCTTTGGCAAGCTTCCTCTGTTTTTTGATGCGACGATCAAAATCATCGACCACCTAAAACCTTGGTGCATGGTGCCCGTGTTTCTGCTTGGGATTCTGGTTGCGGCAATCAAGCTGGCCGGGTTGGCTTCGCTGGTGGTTGGTGTGGGTCTTTTTGCGACGGCGTGCGCAACGATTTTTATAACAAGCCTTGGAAGGTTAGGTGAGAGGCGTCTGCGATTGATGGCTCTTGATTTAGGCGTACCCGCTCACCCCCCCGAAATTCCAAGACCGCCTTCGCCCTCTCAAATCACACGTGTTTGGGCTTTAATGCTTGCGGCAGCGATCATGTATGTGCCGGCGAATTTTTTGCCAATTATGCAAATCACCTCTGTTGGAGGTTCGTCAGGCCATACGATCGTTGGAGGTGTCATCGAGCTTTATCAAATGGGTTCATGGGATATCGCTTTGGTTGTGTTTGTGGCCAGCGTGATTGTCCCCGTCTTTAAACTTGTCGCCCTGTCTGTTTTGGTCGCGATGACGCAATTTGGCGCGGTGCACGGACTGCATCGTCGCACACAGCTCTATCGCGTGGTCGAGTTTATCGGTCAATGGTCTATGTTGGATGTGTTTGTGGTGATCCTGCTTTCGGCTTTAGGTCAATTTGGCGCACTGCTGAGTATTCAGCCTGGCTCGGGAGCCATCGCTTTCGGAGCTGTCGTCATTTTGACCATGCTTGCGGCTCTGAGTTTCGACCCAAGACTGGCATGGCGTCGCGCAGGACATCGTCGTCACGTATTATCAACGTTTAATCTTTGATTGATGGTCAAGAGAGAATACCTTGAGCCAAACTAACGATCCCGAATTGCCTGAGCCTTTACACGCGGCTTCCCCGAAGCCAATGCCTCGCGTGGCACGTCGTCCCAAAAGAAGTCTTGCCTGGGTCTGGTTTATCCCCTTTGCGGCTCTTCTGATCGGTCTCTCTATTGTTTGGCGCAATATTTCGCAGCAAGGGCCCAAAATTACGATCTCTTTTCAATCAGCGACAGGAATTGAAAACGGTAAGACGCAAATAAAATATCGCGACGTGGTGATCGGCTTGGTCAGTAGTGTTCGACTCAACAGTACTCAGGATGGCGTCATCGTCGAGGCGAGCCTCACCAAAGATGGCGAAGCTTTCGCTCATGCTGGATCCCGTTTTTGGGTGGTTAGACCGCGTATCGGCTTTGGTGGCGTTTCGGGACTCACAACGTTACTTTCTGGCTCCTATATCGAGACGGACTTTCATGGTTCTGAGCGCTCTAGTGTGGTTCAAAAAGAGTTCGTCGGTTTAGAACAACCACCACCTATCGCCAGTAACCGCCCAGGAAGTCTTTTTGTTCTGCGTGCACAGGGGCTTGGTTCGTTGGCACCTGGTGCGCCTATTTTCTATCGCCGTATTCAAGTCGGTCTCGTGACAGGTTATTCCTTGAATGATGCGGGACAATATGTTGATCTCAACGTTTTTGTGGATGCCCCCTATGACAAGTTTGTCGATGCCAGCACGAGATTTTGGAATGAAAGTGGTGTCGATTTGACGATTGGTCCGAATGGCATGCATTTGCAAACGGAGTCTTTGGTTTCTCTGATCGCCGGGGGGATTTCCTTTGCTACCTTCGGTAAACCCAAGGCGCTGGCGGATGCTACTCAGCCTTTTAAGTTGTATGCGTCGTACAACGCTGCAGCCATTGTTCCCCAAGGTGTCGCAGTTCCCATTCTTATGCGTTTTGACCATTCAGTTCGCGGCTTGAGTGTGGGCGCGCCTGTGACTTTTTTTGGTGTCGATCTTGGTGTGGTGGACTTGGTGGAGCTTGATTTTGATATCGTAACCAGACGATTTTTTACAAAGGTTAACGCTACTTTGTACCCAGAACGTTTAGGAACCGTCTATCTCGAACTCAAGCTTTCGAGTCAAACGCCCGAGGATTTGGCGCTATCTCTCAGCGAAATGGTCAGCAAGGGTTTGCGTGCGCAACTCCGAAGTTCAAGTATTTTGACGGGGCAGCTCTACGTTAATTTGGCGGATGTCCCTAATCTTCCAATGATCAATGTTGAGCAGGCAACCTTGCCTTTCAACATGCCAACCATTCCATCAGACGACTTAGGAAGTATGCAAGCGCAGATCGGTAATATCATCGCCAAGATTGACAAGATTCCTTTTGAAAAAATCGCTGCGGATCTTGATGAGATGGTGATTGAGATCAAGCGTTTAAGCGCTAATCTTGATAAAAGTGTGACGCCGAAGCTGGCTTCTGCGCTTTCGCAAATTGAATCAACGGTTAAAAACTTTAATGCACTCATTGCGCCGGGCAGCCCACTCACCTCGAACACCGAAGCAGTCCTCGAAGACTTAAGGAATAGTTTGAAATCTTTGCGCTCGTTAACAGAAAGTTTGCAAGCAAACCCTGATTCTATTATTCGTGGTCGAAGTTCACAGACATATTCAAGAGAAACGCTTGGAGCACCCGGACAATGATCGTTACTTTCAAACGCTTCGCGCTTGCTGTAGGCGTACTCACTTTGGTGGGCTGTGCCAGTTCTCCAGCACAGCATTACACGCTCAGTAGAACAGATCGACCCTCTCTGCAGGCAACCTCGATGGCTTTGCCGCCTGCGGCAACGTCTGTCGGAGCTTATACGTTATCTGAGATATCCGTGCCCGCTCAGGTCGATAACATCTCACTTGTCGTGAGACAAGGTGATGGTCGTCTCATGGTTCTGAATGAGGATCGATGGTCAGGCTCATTGGCCTCGCAACTTTTAACGGCGGTCTCCCAATCTTTGACGCAAAAACTCGGTATGCCACCCATTCAAAAGCTTGTTGCCGAAGCGGCCTCATCATCCGTAACGAGAATTCAATTAGATGTCCAACGTTTCGATTTGATTCCAGGTCAGTCCGTCTCTCTTGATGCCGTTTGGAGTGTGCGTTTTCCTGGTAGCAGGACATTTTTGACATGCTACACCCGCTTAGAGCAGAACGTGGGTATCGGGGTGCTTGCGTTGGTTCAAGGCCAACAAAATAATGTTGAGGCGCTTGCTGCGCAGCTTGCGCAGGCGTTGATGAGTCGACAAGCCCCCGCGGGCTCTCAATGCACCCGTTAAGCTTTCCCAGTGCTGCCAAACCCGCCGGTGCCGCGGTTAGACACATCAAAATCCTCAACCACAGTGAACTGTACCTGCGCAATTGGCAAAACGACCAATTGCGCTAACCTTTCCATTGGCTGGAGCGTATAGGCTTGGCTGCTGCGGTTCCAGGCGGATATCATCAGCGGTCCTTGATAATCGGAGTCGATCAGCCCCACCAAGTTGCCCAGCACAATGCCATGTTTATGACCTAAGCCCGAACGCGGCAGAATGACGGCCGCATAGCCCGGATCCGCGACATGGATAGCCAGCCCCGTTGGAATGAGTTGCGTCATACCCGGTTCGAGCACCAGGGGTTGATCCAAACAAGCACGCAAGTCTAAACCCGCGGATCCAGCCGTGGCATAGGTCGGTAATTGATCACGCATGCGAGAATCTAAAATTTTTACGTCAACGGAATTCATGGTTGAGCTCGGCTGTCAGATTAGGAGTTGTGATGTGAACGGATGCGTTTGAGTGACGCGGGTTTGCGCTGCGCGATCGCGCGACGTTTACGCATGATCATCCAGGCAATGATGGCGATGACCGTCAAGCCCACCAGAGAATAAACCGTCGCATGGTGACCCTCTTTGATGGCTTCAACGCCGCGTGTCGCAAGATAGCCCGGCGCCAAGAGAGCAGGGAACCATAAAATCGCAGAAATAATATTCGCGAGTTGAAAACGAAGTTGTGGCATTGCCATGACGCCTGCGACCGTAGGAATAAAACTGCGTAACGGTCCGATGAAGCGAGCGATCAAGACCGCGAAAAATCCATAACGATAGAAAAAAAGACGGGCACGCGCGACGTAGCGTCTGTAGGGTTTTAAGCGCTTGTGTCGTAATACTTTTGGTCCCATCCAGTGGCCAAACCAAAAGGAGACGGCGTCTCCGACAATCGCGCCAACAATCCCCCAAAATAAAATGGGTCCCGCATCAAGAGTACCGGTCGCGATCAGCGTCCCGGTTGCAAACAACAGAACAGTGGCCGGAATAAAGAGTCCAACCACAAATAAAGACTCCCCGAAACTCATCAATAAAACAATGAGACCTGCCCAGGACTGATTGTTTTGAATAAATAAGACAAGTTGGTCGATCAGTGCTTGCATACAAGTGCCAATAGAAGATTAACGTGAATGATGTGATTGATTAAACCGTTCGGAGATTGCTGTGATGAGTTGTCGGGCAATGTCCTGTTTGCTGCCCAAGGGGAGCGCGTGCTCGCCTTGATCATCAAAAATCGAGACGGTCGTATGCTCTGCGTCCATGACATGTTGGGCTAAGTTTCCAATCAGCATCGGAATCCCTTTGCGTAAGCGCTTAGCATGGGCATATTCGGCTAGATTTTCAGTTTCAGCAGCAAAGCCCACGCACCAAGGCCTAGTGTGTTGGCTTGCAACAGTCGCTAGAATATCTGGATTCGCCTCAAATTCAAGCATGGGTGCTGACGAACCATCTTTTTTGATTTTATTCGTCGAAATATTTTTGATGCGCCAGTCAGCCACGGCAGCCACAGCGATAAAAATATCCTGTCCGGTGACACATTGCATGACAGCGTCGAGCATCTGTTGAGCTGTTTCGACTTGGATCCGAGTCACGCCATAAGGACAAGCCAGCGCAGTCGGTCCTGAAATGAGAGTGACTTCGGCGCCAGCCTCCCAAGCGGCTTGCGCGAGTGCATAACCAGTTTTTCCCGAAGAGCGATTGCTTAAGACGCGGACAGGATCAATAGGCTCAACCGTCGGACCCGCAGTCAGCAAGACTTGCACGCCAGACAAATATTTTGGTTGAAAAAAACGTTTGAGTTCAGCGACGATCTGCAGGGGTTCGAGCATGCGCCCATCGCCCGTTTCGCCACAGGCTTGTTCTCCTGTACCTGGACCTAATATTTCTATACCGTCCAATACAAGCTGCTGGACATTGCGTTGGGTTGGAGCGGCGAGCCACATCTCTCGATTCATCGCGGGAGCCACGAGAAGGGGGCAGGCGCGCGCCAAACATAAGGTCGACAATAAATCATCGGCGCGGCCTTGGACGAGCTTAGCCATAAAATCAGCCGAAGCAGGAGCGATCACAATCGCATCGGCTCCGCGTGACAACTGAATGTGCGCCATATTGTTGTGAACACGACTATCCCAAGCATCGACGAAGACAGGGCGACCGCTAAGAGCTTGCATCGTCACGGGTGTGATAAAGCGTGTCGCAGCCTCAGTCATCACGACATCGACTTGAGCGCCCCTTTCGATTAGGCGACGCACCAAGTCGGCAGACTTGTAGCAGGCGATGCCGCCACTCAAACCCAGCACAATCCGTTTTTCATGTAGATCTAGCATGCTGACCTCGAAGACGAAGAATTTCATCGATGACTAAAAGAATAGCACCGACCGTGATGCCCGCATCTGCCACATTAAAGGCGGGGTAATACCAATCACGCCAGTAAAACAATAAAAAATCGATGACATGACCATATGCGATACGATCAATGACGTTGCCGAGCGCTCCGCCTAGGATCAATGTGAGCGCGAGTAGGAAGCGATGTTGGGTGCGATGGGTATGCATCATCCAGAGGATAAAGACACTCGCTCCCAACCCCAACACAGTAAAAAACCAGCGCTGCCACCCCGCTTGGTCAGCCAGAAAACTAAACGCCGCACCTTTGTTATAGAGCAGGGTCAAGTCAAAAAAAGGCAGTATGTTGATGCGCTGCCCGTATCTCAATGAGTGATCAAAACCAATTTTCGTGATTTGATCAAGCACAATCAGCAATAGCGCTGCGAACAGCCATCTTCCCAAGCCTCGGTATTTGTCGGGGCTTGGATTGGACGTCTGATGCTCCTGTGCTTGGGTGCTCATGCTCAGGAGGATGCGGCTTCGTTTAGGCTTGTCACACAGCGCCCACAGATATGTGGGTGCGCAGGATCTTGACCAATATCCTCACGCCAGTGCCAGCAACGCTCACATTTTTCGTGTGCGGAAGGGTTGATCTCAATAGCAAGCTCTCCAGCACCTGCATGGACACTGACGCGTGACACAATAAAGATAAAGGACAGTTGTTCTGCGACACTTTGCAGCAAGATAAGATCTTCGCCGTTTGCCTTGAGATCGACTTCCCCTTGCAAGGAGGAGCCAATGCTCCCGGCACTGCGCAAATCTTCGAGTTTGCGCATGACAAGCGCACGAATTTCGCGGAGTCGTGTCCAGCGCTGATGCAGGGTTTCAGATCCAGAGATAGCAGGCATCACATGAAAACATTCCGTAAATATTGTGACGCGTCCAATGGCGGAATGGGTCTTGAGTGCGGTACCTAACAAAATATTCCAAGCTTCTTCTGCGGTAAACGACAGAACCGGGGCCATCAGTTTGAGCAGCGTTTGCGTGATATGCAGGAGTGCGGTCTGAGCTGATCTGCGAGCGTGGCTTCGGGGCGCGGAGGTATAAAGACGATCCTTGAGAACATCAAGGTAAAACGACCCAAGATCTTCGGAGCAAAAGTGCTGTAAACGGGACATCGCAGGATGAAAGTCGTATTTTTCGAAATGCGAAAGTACTTCCGCCTGCATTTGCGCCGTCATGACGAGTGCGTATTGATCAATCTCTAGCAGATCTTTTGCCTCGATCGCATCAGTCGAGGCGTCAAAGTCAGCGAGATTGGCCAAAAGGAAACGTAAAGTATTACGAATGCGACGATAGCCTTCAACCACGCGCTTGAGAATTTCGTCCGAAATTGAAAGCTCACCCGAGTAGTCGGTGCTCGCAACCCATAACCGCAAAATTTCAGCCCCTAAGCTGTCTGAAACTTTCTGAGGCGCAATAACATTACCATCTGACTTGCTCATTTTGCGACCTTGTCCATCGACCACAAAACCGTGAGTCAACAGACTTTTATAAGGTGCGCGTCCTGAGAGCATGCACCCCGTCAGCAGCGAAGAGTGAAACCAACCGCGATGCTGATCAGAACCTTCGAGGTACATGTCAGCGGGCCAAGGCAACTCGCCGTGCGAACATTGATGCTGGTTACCAGGCCCTCCTAAAACCGTTGCATGCGTCGTGCCCGAATCGAACCATACGTCGAGCGTGTCACGATTTTTTTCATAATGCTTGGCGTCTTCACCCAGCAAGTCTGAAGGCTCAATCGCTTGCCAAGCCTCGATGCCGGACTTTTCAACGCGTTTAGCAATTTCCTCGAGCAAGGCCGGTGTATTTGGATGAAGCGCGCCTGTTTCTTTATGGATGAAAAACGCCATCGGGACACCCCATTGACGTTGTCTGGAGAGGGTCCAGTCAGGGCGATTAGCAATCATGGCGTGCAAACGCGCGCGTCCCCAGGCGGGATAGAACGCCGTCGCATCGATCGCGGCCAACGCGCTTTCGCGCAACGTGGGTTGACCATCGTTTGGCGTGACGTCCATGCCCGCGAACCATTGGCTGGTGGCACGGTAAATAATCGGTGTTTTATGACGCCAACAATGCATATAACTATGCGAATGAGGTTCCTGCTTGATGAGCGTACCAGCCGTATTCAAGGCCTCGACAATCTTTGGATTGGCTTCCCAAATACTGAGCCCGCCGAAACCGGGTAAGGAGGGCACGAACTTTCCGTCCCCCATTACGGGGTTAATGATATCGGCATCCTTCATACCATGGGCCTTGCAGGACAGAAAGTCCTCTACACCATAAGCGGGTGCGGAGTGCACTACACCTGTTCCGGTGTCGAGCGTGACATAGTCGCCAAGATAAATGGGGGCCACACGACGATAGCCCTCGTCAAAGTTCGCTAGCGGATGGTGGAAGGTGATTTCACTTAGCGCTTGGCCAACGCATTGGGCAATGATTTGGCCTTGGAGTCCCCATTCATTGAGACAAGTCTCAACCCTGTCTGCGGCAATGATTAAAAAAGAGCCAGTCGCTGGGGCGGGAGAGACCTTGACCAAGGCATAGTTGAACTCTGGGTGGATATTCAGCGCTTGATTGGAGGGAATGGTCCAGGGCGTTGTCGTCCAGATGACGATCGCACCCGCAGCCAATTCTGTCATACCAAATGCTTTCGCAAGGGCGGAACAATCCGCAAAAGGAAAGGCTATGTGGACAGCAGGGTCGTTGCGGTCCGCGTATTCGACTTCGGCTTCTGCCAAGGCTGAGCCGCAATCAAAGCACCAATTCACTGGCTTTAAGCCGCGAAAGACATACCCTTTTTCTAAAATACGCCCGAGCGCCCTGATCTCATTGGCTTCGTTACTGAAATTCATCGTGAGATAGGGGCGATTCCAATCACCGAGCACACCAAGACGTTCAAAGTCTTTTTTCTGACGTTCGATTTGTTCCAAGGCATAGGCTCTGGCTTTCGCCTGAACTTCGGCCACGGGGAGGTGCTTACCAAATTTCTTTTCAATCTGGATCTCGATCGGCATGCCGTGGCAGTCCCAACCGGGTACATAGGCCGCATCAAAACCCGCCATATTGCGGCTTTTGACAACGATGTCTTTTAGAATTTTGTTGACGGCATGACCGATATGAATATCACCGTTCGCGTAAGGCGGTCCATCATGCAGCAAAAAGGTCGGGCGACCACGACTCGCGTCACGGATCGCTTGATAAACCTTTTTTTCTTGCCATTGTGCGACCCAGACGGGTTCGCGACGCGGAAGGTCTCCACGCATCGGAAAAGGGGTGTCGGGCAGATTGAGTGTGTTTTTATAGTCCATGGAGCGCAAAGTAAGCGCGCGCATGCTGTGCATCGGCATGCATGGCGGCAGTCAAGGTTGGCAGATCGGGAAACTTCTCTTCGTCCCGCAGATGCTGCAGGAGTTCAACGCGGACGAGTTTACCGTATGCGTCTACATTCAGATCAAATAAGTGCGTCTCAAGCAGAATTCGACCGTCATTTTCAACGGTTGGGCGAACTCCAAGGCTGGCGACGCCGGGTAAAGGCGACGAGCCAAGCCCATGCGCGCGCACGGCATAGATGCCTGAGCGGGCGGCGCAGCGGGGTGTGACGCGCATATTCATAGTGGGCATGTTAAGGGTACGGCCGAGTTTTTTACCGTGAATGATATGGCCGGTCATCCCATATGGACGCCCTAGGAGGCTGGCCGCGCGGCTCATATTCCCCTCCGCGAGTGCGCCACGGACTTCAGAGCTCGAAATACGCCGACCTTGGTCGTCGGTCACGTCACGCATAGTGTGGACCTCGATACCGCACTGGTGGCCGAGCTCTTTGAGTGAGTGAATGTCCCCCGTTCTCTGACGACCGAATTTAAAGTCCTCACCCACCAGTAGCCAGCGGACGTTGAGATCGATCGCGAGCCATTCCGTGACGAAGTCTGAGGCTGACATCTCCGCCATGGCACGGTTAAATCGGGCGAGAACGACACGATTGACGCCGGCGCAGGCTAGCGCAGTCAGTTTGTCTCGGAGCCCCGTTATTTGGGGCGGTGAGAGCTCGGGCCTGCGATTCAGGTGGGCAAAATATTGACGCGGATGCGGCGCAAAGGTCAAGATCGTCGGGGTGAGCGCAAGACGCTCTGCCGCCTCGCAGACTCTGGCAATCATGGCCTGATGCCCAAGGTGCACCCCGTCAAAGTTTCCAATTGACAGGGCGCAAGGTGGGCGTAAATGAGGCGCTGGAGCTTGTCGAAAAATGCTGAGAATAGGTTTCACGAGTGACAGTTTACAATTTCAGGCTAGCCTTATCTTGGAATGCCATGCCCGACCCCAAAAAATTACGCCCTCGTTTTGTAATACTGATCTCCGGACAGGGGTCAAACATGCAAGCGATCGTGCAGGCTTGTCAATCTGGCGATTGTGCCGCCGAGGTCGCCGCGGTCATTGCAAGCCGGGCTGAAACTGCTGGGCTTGCCTGGGCGGCATCGCAGGGCATTCACACTGTTGGGCTGGCCCATACGGCGTATCCCAATAGAGAGACGTTTGATACGGCGCTCGCGCAGACCATCGATCAGTTTTCTCCTGATTATGTCTTGTTGGCGGGTTTTATGCGGGTTTTGACGCCAGGGTTTGTCGCGCGCTTTGCGGGTCGACTGATCAATATCCATCCTTCCCTTTTACCCTCCTTTCCAGGGCTTCATACCCACGCACAGGCGTTGGCAACGGGTGTGCAATCCCATGGATGCACCGTACACTTTGTGACCCCCGTTCTCGATCACGGTCCGATCATTGCGCAGGGCGTCGTGGCGGTCCATCATCACGATACGCCAGAGTCCTTAGCCTCAAGAGTGCTGGGTATGGAACACCTCATTTATCCGCAAGTTGCTTGTTGGCTTGCGCAGGGCCGTGTACATCTAACGAGCGATCAGCGCGTTTTGGTGGACGGCGTTACGACTCGACTTTTTACTCCAGGCCAACATCTATGAGCAATCCCAGCAAACCAGCCCGTCGGCCACATGGCTCGGCGGGCGCAGGGCGCACCAACAAAAAAGACGCTGCTCGCGCTGCCGCACTGAGCGCCTCGTCCGGGATCGTCAGACCAGGCTCAGCGACTGAAAGACTGATGAACGCACAGCCACGCGGAGCACGCCCACAGGGTGATCGTGGCGATGAGGGCCAAAAGTTTGGCCAGACTGAAGGGGCTGATAAACAACCGGTGGTATCAACATATGTGCCCAAGCCTCGTCAACCGGTGATGACGGTGCGGCTCGATCAGATACGGCAAGTCCTTGATGAAGTGCTGACTTGGCGCTTTGCGGCTGATTCGATCGTCTCCCATTGGTTCAGGGCTCATCCCAAGCTTGGCATCCGAGATAGATCTGAGGTTGCTGAGGTTGTCTATGACGTATTGCGCCATTTGAGACGTTATCGTCAACTTGGTGAAAGTGGCGTTGGCAATGCGGTACGGCGTTTAGCCATTCAGGGTGCCATTGCCACCATGGGCGCGGAGAAAGTTCGTCCTGTTCTTGATCCGGGTGAGTTGGCATGGCTCGATAGAATCAACCAAATTGAAGAACAGTCTTTGTCACTGCAAGTGCGCACAAGCTTGCCTGACTGGCTGTTTGAGCGCCTCAAAGACATGCCAGAGCTTGAAGCCTTGACGGCTTCTTTGAATACAGCGGCCCCTCTTGATATTCGTGTAAATCCCATGAAGGCAGACCGAGATGAAATGTTGGCGGATCTCACCAAGGGCAACGGTGTTCGGCACGCCCCAGTTTCAACGCCTTATTCACCCTGGGGGATTCGTTTAAAAGGACGCCCCGCGATGAATAAATGGCATCAATTCGAGCACGGGTTGATCGAGGTGCAAGACGAAGGTAGTCAGTTGCTCGCACTTCTGGTCGGTCCAAAGCGTGGTGAAATGGTCATTGATTTTTGTGCGGGAGCAGGGGGTAAAACACTATTACTCGGTGCGTTGATGCGTTCTACCGGAAGGTTGTATGCGTTTGATGTATCCGCTACACGCCTTGCCAAGGCTAAGCCACGCTTTGCGCGAAGTGGTTTATCCAACATCGTACCTGTTGCGATCGAGCATGAAAATGACACACGCGTGCGGCGCTTAGCGGGCAAGGCGCAGCGCGTGTTGGTGGATGCGCCTTGTAGCGGCGTAGGCACCTTGCGTCGCAACCCAGATTTGAAATGGCGTCAGTCCGTGCAGAGTTTGCAAGAACTGACCGCGTTACAGGCGCGTATTTTGGCGAGTGCTTCGCGTTGTGTGGCACCGGGCGGCAGGCTTGTTTATGCCACATGCAGCCTTCTGAAAGAAGAAAATCAGGATCAAGCAGAATTGTTCCTAGCGAATCATCCTGATTTTGCGTTGGTGGATGCAGCGCCCATTTTGGCCGCCCGTACGCCCCTCCATCTTGAGGGGCCTTATTTGAGTTTGAGGCCTGATGTTCATGGAACGGATGGTTTTTTTGCCGCAATTTTTGAAAGAAAGAAAAATGTAGTTTCAGAGGCTGTCGCTTCGACAAAGGAGCAGGCCGCTGAGGTTTTTGTTGACGCATCTGACCTTATTGATCCCGAGGTCGAGTCTGAATCTCAACCAGAAACCCAAGCAGCAAACAAAACAAAGGATAAATTAGTAAAAAAACCTGCTCGAAAGAGAGTCAAGGCTCAACATGTCGAACCTCCCGAGCCCGATCTCGATTTTGATCGAAAAGACACCTAAGTTTCTTGTGTTAAGCGTTGTTTAAAGGCGTTCTAGGTTAATTAGCGACTGTTAACCCTTAATTACTTGATTTTGCGTAAACAATTGAGGGTTTATTTAAGCAGGCAGGGCTTGTGTAGGCTAAAATTCAAACATCTTATTGTCTTGGATCCTAGACACATATATGAACGATATTCTTTCTTTCGCAGCAGGTGGTTTGCTACAGGCAAACTGGTGGCAGGTGGTTTTGTTTACGCTGGGGATGACCCACATTACCATCGTAGCGGTCACCATTTTTCTGCACCGAAGCCAAGCTCACCGTGGTTTGGATTTGCATCCGGCTTTGATGCACTTTTTCCGCTTTTGGCTTTGGTTGACCACTGGCATGGTAACCAAGGAATGGGTGGCGATTCATCGCAAGCACCACGCCCGATGCGAGCGTGAAGGTGATCCGCATTCACCCATGTTCTACGGTATTGGCAAGGTTTTATTTAGTGGTGCGGAGCTCTACCGCCACGAGTCCAAAAATGCAGAGACTATTTCCAAATTCGGTCATGGCACGCCTGATGATTGGCTTGAGACCAATATTTACACCCGTTACAGCGCACGAGGCATCTTATTGATGCTCATCATCGACGTCGCTTTGTTTGGCGCGATCGGATTAACGATCTGGGCCATCCAGATGGCTTGGATACCTTTCTGGGCCGCAGGTGTTGTCAACGGCGTCGGTCATTACTTTGGTTATCGCAACTTTGCCAGTCCAGATACAAGTACCAATGTCTTTCCTATAGGTATCCTGATTGGTGGCGAAGAACTTCACAACAACCACCATGCCTATGGGACTTCGGCCAAGTTTTCCAGCAAATGGTACGAATTGGATATTGGTTGGATTTATATCTTGGGCCTAAAAGGGCTAGGTTTAGTCAAGATCAAAAAAGTCGCCCCCAAATTACGTCTTGAAGCCACGGGAAAGTCCGGCGTTGATCAACGTACCTTGCAAGGCGTGATTGCACATCGCTATGAGATTTTGGCTCGCTATACTGGCATTATGAAGTCTGCCTGCAAAGAAGAGTTGAGTCGCTTAAAGGCCTCTAAATCTGACAGCAAGGCAAATGCCTTGACGGCTGCGACCCACTGGCTGGGTCGCGGTGAAGAAAACTTAGCGCCTGCCGAGCGTGCGCGTATCGAACAAGCGCTTTCCCTCAATGAGTCTTTGTCCACACTCGTTTCGATGCGCCATGATCTCGTCAAGCTGTGGGACAGTTCAACCGCCTCGAGTGAACAGCTGTTGCATGATCTGCAAGCTTGGTGTCAGCGTGCCCAACAAAGTGGTATCGCCAGCCTTGAGGAGTTCGCTTTGCGTTTACGCCGCTATGCGGCATGATCGATAAACTTAACGATCCACAGCGCGATGCAGTGACCTTACCCCCCCAGCATGCACTCGTGCTGGCGGGAGCAGGGAGTGGAAAAACCCGTGTGTTGACCACTCGTATGGCTTGGCTCATCCAGACGAGCCAAGCTAGCCCATTGGGACTGTTAGCCGTCACTTTTACGAACAAAGCTGCTCGTGAAATGGTCGCACGTGTTTCTGCTCTTTTGCCGATTGATACGCGTGGGCTCTGGATTGGTACTTTTCACGGCCTCTGCAATCGAATGTTGCGCGCGCATCATCGAGATGCAGGTCTGCCGCAGGCTTTTCAGATTTTGGATACGGCCGACCAGCTTGCTGCGATCAAAAGACTCTTGAAAGCTAATGGTGTGGATGATGACAAGTATCCCCCGCGAGATGTGCAGCGCTTTATCAATGGGGCCAAAGAAGATGGCCAACGCCCCGCGGACGTCGAGGCTTATGATAGTTTTCGTCGGCGTTTGATTGAGATTTACACCTTGTATGAGGCACAGTGCCAACGAGAAGGTGTGGTCGATTTTCCTGAGTTGCTTTTACGCGCTTATGAGTTGTTGTCGAGACACGCCCCAATTCGTGAGCACTACCAGCGCCGCTTCAAACATATCTTGGTTGATGAGTTTCAAGACACCAATACACTTCAATACAAATGGCTGACCTTGCTGGCTGGTGGAGGAGCACATCTTTTCGCTGTCGGTGACGACGACCAGTCTATCTATGCGTTTCGTGGCGCCAACGTTGGCAATATGGCTGATTTTGAGCGTGACTATGCCCATGGCATGGTGATTCGCCTTGAACAAAACTATCGTTCTTTCGGACATATTCTCGATTCGGCGAATGCGTTGATCAGCCACAATACAGGTCGGCTTGGAAAAAATCTTTGGACCGAGCAAGGCGAGGGTGAACAAATACGCGTCGTGGAACAACCCACTGACCTGCTCGAAGCGCAGTGGTTAGTCGAAGAGGTCCGTGGCTTAATCTCTGATGGTCGTGATCGAAGCCAAATCGCAATTTTGTATCGCAGTAATGCTCAGTCACGTGTGATTGAACATGCTTTGTTCTCAGCAGGCGTGCCCTACAAGGTTTATGGCGGTTTACGCTTTTTTGAACGCCAAGAAATTAAACATGCATTGGCTTATTTGCGTCTGATGGCAAACCTTGATGACGATACCTCCTGGATGCGCGTCGTCAATTTTCCTCCTCGTGGGATTGGAGCACGCACGCTTGAGCTTTTAGGCGATCAGTCTAAAGCCTACGATACGAGCCTGAGTGCAGCCGTCGCAAGAGTACCCGGCAAGGGAGGGTCAAATCTTGCTCAGTTTTCTCTCCTGATCCAGCGCTTGGCGCAAGAGACGCGCAGTTTGCCCTTGCCCGAACTCGTGGAACACGTGATCGAGCACAGCGGTCTGATTGGTCACTATCAGCTCGATCGCGAGGGTGCCGATCGGATCGAAAACCTTCGCGAGCTGATTACTGCTGCGGCGGCTTTCGTTTCGGAGTCAGAGATGGGAGGCCTACCCGCTGGAGAGATCGTACAGACTGCGGGTGCTCAAGATCCTATGCAAGAGGGTTTTGACGGTCTTTCCCCTTTGATGGCATTTTTGTCCCATGCTGCCCTTGAGGCAGGTGACAATCAAGCACAAGCGGGGCAGGATGCGGTTCAACTCATGACCGTGCACGCTGCGAAAGGGCTGGAGTTTGATGCGGTGTTTATCACGGGTATCGAAGAAGGTCTCTTTCCTCATGAAAACAGCATCCTCGAACAAGCTGGTCTCGAAGAAGAGCGTCGTCTTATGTATGTCGCGATCACCCGCGCCCGTGAGAGACTTTACTTTAGCCTTGCTCAAAGTCGCATGCTCCACGGTCAGACACGCTACGCAATGCGCTCACGGTTTTTATCCGAGGTGCCTGAGGAGCATTTGAAATGGTTGACGCCAAAGCAGGGGCTCGGCGACTCAGAACCTCGCTGGAAGTCCAGTGGCTCAGGATTTGATGCCTATGCTAGACAGGGAGCCACAGTAAGAGCGCAAGCGGTTAATCGCAGCACGACCTCTGGTGTGACGGTTGGCAATCAGCACTTTCGTGTTGGCCAAGGGGTACATCATGGGCGTTTTGGCGAAGGAACCATTATCGGTTTATCCGGCAGCGGCCTGGATGCGCAAGCCCAAATACAGTTTCGCGACGTTGGCGCGAAAACGTTAGCGCTTGGTGTCGCAAAACTCGACATCACCCAGGGTTAGGTTAGCGACTCGGCTTTAGCTCGCACTGATTGATTCCAGTTCACTTTGCAACTCAAGCCAAGCTTCCTCCAACTCGCTGTATTTTTTGGTGAGCTCGCCATGTTGCGTCAGTGTTTGGACACGTTCTTGGCGTCTGGATTCCGAGTAAAGGTCAGCATCCGCGATCAACGCATCAAGCGTTTTAATTTTACTTTGCGCTGACTCAAGTTCTTTTTCGATCCTTAAGAGTTTTGCTTCGATCGGTTTACGCAGGATCGCCGCGCGTTGACGCTCTTGCGCTTCTTCGCGTTTCTGCTGTTTGCGATCGTTTCCCGCGCTTTCAAAACCTCTATCAGCTGCGATTTCTTGAGCAGGCGTCGCTGCGTTCGCAGACAGACGACCAGCAAGTTCTCGTTTTCTTGTGTTGGACTGATGCTGCGCCAGCCAGTCCCGATAGTCTTCCAGATCGCCATCAAACTCTTGCACGCCACCATCCGCTACGATCCAAAAACGATCCACTGTCGTGCGCAGCAAGTGTCGGTCATGAGACACCAACAACATGCTGCCCCCAAACTCGGCTAATGCGGTTGTCAAGGCTTCGCGAGTCTCTACATCCAAGTGGTTACTTGGTTCGTCGAGCAGCAAGAGATTTGGTTTTTGCCAGACGATGAGAGAAAGTGCGAGTCTTGCTTTTTCACCTCCTGACATCGGCTCAACCTTGTCCATCACGCGGTCTCCGCCGAAACCAAAACCTCCAAGGTAGTTACGTAGTTCTTGTTCACGAGTCTGAGGGGCAAGACGCGCAAGATGTTGCAAAGGGCTGCTGTCGAGGTCCAACATATCAAGCTGATGTTGCGCAAAATATCCAACCTCAAGCCCCCGTGATGCTTTGCGACTACCCGCCTGAACGTCGAGCTCGCCAGCGAGTGTTTTGACAAGCGTACTTTTACCCGCTCCATTGACACCGAGGATACCAATGCGATCGCCACCTCGAACCATCAGGCGTACTTTACGCAAAATAGGCATCTGATCGCCTTGCTCGTTGGTGTAGCCCGCTTGCATATCTTCTAAAACCAAAAGAGGATCAGGCATTTCTTCGGGAGAGGGAATGCGGATATCAATCCCAGACTCCGCATAAATGGGTGCGAGCAATTCCATACGCGCTAATGCTTTGACACGACTCTGAGCTTGCTTGGCCTTGGATGCTTTGGCTTTAAAACGATCAATAAAGCCTTGCAGCCTAGCCGTTTCTCTTGTCTGACGCTCCCAGGCGATTTTGGTTTGACGAAGACGCTCGGACCGTTGGATGACAAAGTCCTGATATCCGCCTTTGTAGCGATTGAGTTTGCCTTGATCAAAGTGAAGAATCGTTTGAGCGACAGAATCCAAAAACTCAGTATCGTGAGAAATCAACAAGACAGTGCCTGCATAGGCGCCTAACCAGCGTTCCAACCAAAGCATGGCATCAAGATCTAAGTGATTGGTCGGCTCGTCAAGCAATAGCAACTCAGAGGGGGCCATGAGTGCTCTGGCGAGTGCGAGCCGCATCCTCCAGCCACCAGAAAAGCTATCAACAGGTTGGTCCCACTGCGCGGGTGTAAAGCCTAATCCCGCTAACAGTTGCTCGGCGCGCGATGCCGAGGTCCATGCGCCAACCTCGATGAGTTCGGCTTCTAGTTCGGCAATGCGCCCGCCAAGTATTTCTGCTTGATTTGGATTTTCTTCAAGCTCGGAGGACAGGGTATTGCGTTCACGTTGAAGTTCCCGCAAATATGTGTCGCCGTCGATGACAAAGTCACGCGCACTGTCGTCGCTGGAGGCAATCTCTTGTTTAACACTTGCTATCCGCCAGCCTTGTGGTACCTCTAGGGTTCCGGCGTCTGCATCGATTTCATATTGAAGCAGTGCGAATAATGTCGATTTGCCAGCACCATTTTTACCCACGAAACCAACGCGTTCTCCAGGGTGTACAACGAACTCGGTTTGATCGAGCAATACTTTGGTGCCACGACGAACCGTCAAGCCAGACGCACGAATCACAGTGTTAATTGCTCTTTGGTAAGGAGAAGAATTTGATCGGAAGCCTCTGCGGTATCAAGCCAGACGGGCTCAAGCTCAGGGAATGCCGCTTCAAAAAAAGGCCTTTCATGGCCGATTTCAATCAATAAAAAACCATCGTCGCGCAAGTGGGCGGGTGCTTGTTCAATAATCGTTCTCACCACGTCCATGCCGTCGTCTCCACCTGCGAGTGCTAACGAGGGCTCATGGCGATATTCTGGGGGTAATTTCTGCATCGATGCTGAGTTGACATAGGGTGGATTGCTCAAGATCAGATCGTATTGCGCTGAAACGGGGAGTGGATCGTAGAGACTGCCATGGTGCAGATTGAGACGATCTTTCAGTCCGTGTTGCTCTACATTAATGAGAGCAACATCTAGAGCGTCTTTTGAAATATCCGTTGCATCGACAAACGCTTCTGGAAATTGATGCGCAGCGATAATTGCCAAGCAGCCGGAACCCGTACACAGATCAAGAATACCAGTGATTTCGTATGGATCGGCAATCCAGGGATTGAGCTGATTCATCAGCAACTCAGCGATGGGTGAGCGCGGCACAATCACTCTCTGATCCACATGAAAGGCATACCCTTGCAGCCATGCCTCATGGGTCAAATAAGGTGCAGGCAATCGGTGCTCGCATCGTAAATCAATCAAGCCCAAGGCTTTTTCACGCTCCGACGGTAGCACCCGTGCATCCATGAACGGCTCGAGTTGATCGGGAGGTAAGTGCAGTGCATGTAAAACCAAATAAACAGCTTCGTCCCAGGCATTGTCTGAGCCATGACCAAAAAACAGCTTGTGCTCGTTAAAGCGCGACACCGCGTAGCGAATTAAGTCTCGTACGTTGTGTAACGCTTCGCGTGAACCGTCTGTTTCTTTGAGCATCAGGCTCTCAACAAATCGTTGATGCTGGTTTTGGCGCGTGTCTGCGCATCTACACGCTTGACGATGATGGCACAGTTCAAGCTATGCGAGCCGTCAGCAGAGGGCAGGGAGCCAGGCACAACGACTGAGCCAGAGGGCACACGGCCGTAATGAATTTCTTTGGTTTCACGATCATAAATGCGTGTGCTTTGTGAGAGAAATACGCCCATGGCTAGAACGGAGTTTTCCTCCACGATGACGCCTTCTACGACCTCCGAGCGGGCGCCAATGAAGCAATTGTCCTCAATGATGGTGGGATTGGCCTGGAGCGGCTCAAGCACGCCACCAATCCCCACACCTCCAGACAAGTGCACATTTTTACCGATTTGTGCGCAGGAGCCTACAGTCGCCCAGGTGTCGACCATCGTGCCTTCATCCACGTATGCACCGATATTGACATAGGAGGGCATCAAAACGACGTTGTGTCCAATGAAGGCGCCACGGCGTGCAACTGCTGGAGGCACTACTCTGTAACCGCCGGTTTTAAAAGCAGTTTCACCGTAGTCCGCAAATTTAAGAGGGACTTTGTCAAAAAACTGCATGGGCGCCTGACCCATGATGGCATTGTCATACAAACGAAATGACAGCAAGACTGCTTTTTTAATCCACTGATGTACTTCCCATTTTCCGTTGATTTTCTCAGCGACACGCAAACGACCTGTGTCCAGAGCATCAACGGTGTGCTCGACCGCTTCGCGAACGGCAGTGTCCGCGGCGGAGGGTGAGAGATTGGCGCGGTTTTCCCAGCCTTGTTCAATCGTGGTTTGCAGATCGAGTGTCATGTGAGCCCTATTTTAAGAATCGAAAAATGAATATGAATATGAATTTAATTTGGATAATTCTTGCGTACAAAATCTGCAATTCTGTGCGCACCTTCTACGCAGTCGGCCAGAGGGGCAACCAAGGCAATCCGGATACGGTTTAATCCAGGGTTGACCTCCTGAGCCAGGCGACCAACATAACTGCCGGGTAATAAGGTGACATTGGCGTGGGTCAACAGGTCACGGACAAACGCATCGTCAGGGCCGGGTGTGCCCGCCCAAAGATAAAAAGACGCATCCGGACGTTCAACCTTTAAGACGGGTTGGAGAATTGGCAGAACCGCGTCAAATTTCTCTCTGTATTGCGCGCGGTTTTCAATAACGTGGGTCTCGTCACTCCAGGCCGCAATACTCGCGGCGGATACGACAGGAGAGAGGGCGCTACCGTGGTAGGTGCGATAAAGTAAAAATTTCGCAATGAGCTTTGCATCACCCGCCACAAAACCCGAGCGCATCCCAGGAACATTTGACCGTTTGGAAAGACTGGAAAAGCTCATCAAGTTACGGAAATCAGTGCGTCCGAGTTGATGGGCGGCTTGCATACCACCCAAGGGAGGGGTGCTTTCATCAAGATATATTTCGGAATAGCATTCGTCGGAAGCAATCACAAAACTATATTTATCGGCAAGTTCAAACAAGACTTTCCAGTCAGCGAGAGGCATGACATTGCCGGCTGGGTTGCCTGGTGAACAGACGAACAGAAGTTGAGTGCGTGCCCAAACGTGAGCAGGAACGGTACTCCAGTCACAGCGAAAATTTTTGGCGGGATCTGCATTGACGTAATAAGGGGTTGCCCCACCTAAAAGTGCTGCACCTTCATAAATTTGATAGAAAGGATTTGGACACACAACAAGCCCGTCTTTGGCGCTATCCAAAACCACTTGTCCGAAGGCAAAAAGTGCCTCGCGGGAGCCCAGTACGGGTAATATTTGCGTTTCAGGGTCAGGGCATGGAATGGCGTAACGTTTGCCAATCCATTGGCTGATGGCTTGGCGAAGTTTTGGATCGCCTTTGGTAGGCGGGTAAACAGACAAACCGTCCAGCCCCTCGGTAATGGCGGTCTTGACACATTCGGGAGCCGGATGTTTAGGCTCTCCAATAGATAGATTAATTGGCCGCAAGCCCGAGGCGGCAGGGTTTGATTGCGCCAACAAGGCACGAAGTTTCTCAAACGGATAGGGCTGTAAAGTATCGAGGCGAGGATTCATTCCGCCATTTTAACCAGTTGGCAGACAGGGTGGGGCGGAAAACACGCTGAGTGTGCGCTACAATGTCTGGCTATTGCGAAGGTGGCGAAATTGGTAGACGCACCAGGTTTAGGTCCTGACGCCGTAACAGGTGTGCGGGTTCGAGTCCCGCCCTTCGCACCAACACTGTTCTTTGATTCGGCGTGGGCTGTTCGCTGCGCTTTCCGTCCTCTTTGTTTGGTAGATTTTCATGCAACCTGTGGTTGAAACCCTCGCCGGCCTCGAGCGCCGCATCGAAATCTCGGTCATGTTGGCCGATGTAGAAAAAGCTGTTCAGGCAGAGCTCAAGCGCGTCTCCCGGACAGCCAAAGCCCCTGGCTTTCGTCCTGGAAAAGTGCCAATGGCGATGCTAGAGCGGACACACGCTGCTGGCATACGTTACGATGCGATCAATAACATGGTCGGTCAGGCTTTCGAACAAGCTGTCGAAGCTTCAGGTCTTCGCATTGCGGGCTCTCCCAAGCTCGAAACTAAAACAGAAGGTACACCGGAGGGCACCCTGGCTTTCTATGCAGTGTTCGAGGTTTATCCTGAGGTCACGCTCCCTGATTTGTCAACGCTCAAAATCAAGCGCGCCGTGACCACGGTGGGTGACGCTGAGGTTCAGAGCACGGTTGATATTCTGCGTAAACAGCGTGCTGAATACGCGGCTCGCGATGGCCGCGCAGCCGTGGATGAGGATCGCGTGACATTGGACTTCTTGGGCACCATCGATGGGGTTGCGTTCGACGGGGGCAAAGCCGAAGATTTCCCCTTTGTTCTGGGTCAGGGTCGTATGTTGCCCGAGTTCGAAGTCGCCGTGCGCGGTTTAAAAGCCGGCGAATCCAAGGTTTTTCCTCTGGCTTTTCCTGCTGATTATGGTGGCAAGGACGTCGCTGGCAAAACGGCTGAATTCACGATTACGGTCAAAGAAGTCGCTGAGCCCGTGTTGCCTGTGGTAGACGCAGAGTTTGCTAAGTCCCTTGGGCAGACTGAGGGTGATGTTGAGAAACTTCTTGCGGACATCCGTGGCAATATAGAGCGTGAAGTCAAAGCCCGCACCTTAGCCCGCACAAAGAACAGCGTGATGGATGCCTTGATCGTTTCCGCGACGTTTGATATTCCTAAAGCACTCGTTGAAAGTGAGTGCGAGTCGCGTGTTCAAGCCGCACGTGCCGAACTCACCCAGCGCGGCGTCCCCAATGCTGACAAAATGCCTATTCCTGCGGATACTTTTACCGCCGAAGCAGAGCGTCGTGTTCGTTTAGGTCTTTTAGTCTCCGAACTCGTCCAAAAAGCGCAACTGCAGCCCAAACCAGAGCAAGTCCGAGCTCGTATCGAAGAGTTTGCGGCTAATTACGAAAAACCTGCCGAGGTTGTGAGCTATTATCTATCTGATCGTGCTCGTCGCACTGAGGTCGAGGGTATCGTGCTGGAGGACAATGTTGTTCAGCATGCCCTGTCTGTGGCCCAGGTCGAAGACGAGCAGGTTCCATTTGATCAAGTCATGGGAACAGCCTAAATGCAACGTTTTACCGATTTCTATGCCTCCATGCACGGAGACGCCTCAGTGACACCGACTGGGCTTGGTTATATACCGATGGTGGTTGAGCAATCGGGCCGAGGTGAACGTTCCTATGATATCTATTCACGTCTTCTCAAAGAGCGCGTGATATTTTTGGTCGGACCGGTCAATGACCATTCCGCTAATCTCGTCGTGGCGCAATTGTTGTTTTTAGAGTCGGAAAATCCTGATAAGGATGTTGCGCTTTACATCAACTCGCCTGGTGGATCGGTTTATGCCGGCATGGCTATTTATGACACGATGCGCTTTATCAAGCCAGAAGTGTCTACGCTTTGTACTGGTTTGGCTGCGAGCATGGGCGCATTTTTGTTGGCGGCTGGACAAAAGGGCAAGCGTTTTTCTTTACCAAATTCTCGCATTATGATTCACCAGCCTTCAGGTGGTGCACAAGGTCAAGCTTCTGATATTCAGATTCAGGCGCGCGAGATTCTTGATTTGCGTGCGCGCTTAAATCAGATGCTGGCTGAGCATACCGGTCAAACTGTAGAGCGCATCGAAATTGACACTGAGCGGGACAATTTTATGTCTGCACCTGATGCGGTTGAATATGGTCTGATTGATAAAGTACTGACCTCACGCGCGGACACTGTTTAAAACAGAGCCCAGCCAAAGACCTACAGGAATGTTATGTCCGAGAAAAAAGGATCTGCAACGACGAAAGTTTTGCACTGTTCATTTTGTAACAAGGCGCAGCATGAAGTTCGCAAGCTGATCGCGGGTCCTTCAGTATTCGTATGTGATGAATGTATTAACTTGTGCAATGACATCATTCGCGAAGAGGCGCAGGCAAATGCCAAAGAGTCGCTCAAAACTGACTTACCTACGCCGGCAGAAATTAAAGCCTTTTTAGATCAATATGTAATTGGACAGACTGCCCCTAAGCGAGTTTTAGCCGTGGCTGTCTACAACCACTACAAGCGTCTAAAACATGGCGAAATTAAAAGTGATGGTGTCGAGCTGTCCAAAAGCAATATTTTGCTGATCGGGCCGACAGGCTCTGGCAAGACATTGCTGGCGCAGACTTTGGCTCGCCAGTTAAATGTTCCTTTTGTCATGGCGGATGCCACAACACTGACCGAGGCGGGTTATGTTGGCGAGGACGTCGAAAATATTATTCAAAAGTTGCTCCAAAACTGCAACTACGAAGTTGATAAAGCCCAGCGTGCGATTGTCTATATCGATGAAATCGATAAGATTTCTCGAAAAGCAGACAATCCCTCCATTACGAGGGATGTTTCCGGTGAGGGCGTTCAACAAGCTTTGCTTAAACTGATCGAAGGGACTGTCGCTTCTGTGCCTCCTCAAGGTGGGCGCAAGCATCCCAATCAGGATTTTGTTCAAGTCGATACGACCAACATTCTTTTTATTGTTGGTGGCGCTTTTGATGGATTGGAAAAGGTGATTCGTAACCGTACTGAACGTTCGGGTATTGGTTTCGGTGCATCCGTAGAATCAAAATCAGAGCAGTCCACAGGGGCGACATTCCTTGAGGTTGAACCTGAGGATTTAGTCAAGTTTGGTTTGATTCCTGAACTCGTGGGTCGTTTACCTGTGATTGCGACCTTGCAGGAACTCGACGAAGAAACACTGATGCAGATTTTGACTGAGCCAAAGAATGCGGTCGTTAAACAGTTTCAAAAGCTTTTTGCCATGGAAGAAGCAGAGCTAGAGATCCGACCGGACGCGCTTAAAGCAATTGCCCGCAAGGCGATCAAGCGGAAAACAGGTGCGCGTGGCTTGCGTTCCATTCTCGAGTCTGCCCTGTTGGACACAATGTACGAATTGCCAACTCAGAGTAATATCAAGCGCGTGGTACTCGAAGAGGCTGCAATCACTGGCGAAGGAAAACCTTTATTGGTGTTCGCAGATGAAAGCGAACCTAAACCAGAGCCTAAAAAACCGGTTGTGCGTGATGCTGCGGCCTAATGGCATGGGTCTACAGTTTGACTTTCCCAGCCCCTCTTTAGGGGCTTTCGCTTTTGTAGGGGTATCTCACTTGAAATTTAGGCTATTGTCCCAATAACAAAGCTATGCATAGAGACCTGGGCTTTGTATCGGCCGCCCAGTTAGGATTCGCCGAGTTTTTCTTAGGAGGACATTATGTCCGGACATCAGACTTTGCCTTCTGAACTCATTAGTTTGCCTTTGCTGCCGTTGCGCGACGTTGTCGTGTTCCCGCACATGGTCATCCCACTCTTTGTGGGTCGTCCTCGCTCGATTCGTGCGCTTGAGGCTGCGATGGAAGCTGGTAAAAGCATTATGTTGGCGGCTCAAAAATCTGCTGGTAAAGACGATCCAACCCCTGAGGATGTTTATGAGATTGGTTGTGTGGCGACCATTCTCCAGATGCTTAAGCTTCCTGACGGCACTGTGAAGGTTCTCGTCGAGGGCGCTCAGCGTGCGCGTGTCACCAACATCCAGGATGCAGAAACGCACTTTACCTCTGAGTTAGTGCCCATTGCACCTGATGCGACCACTGGCGCTGAGATCGAAGCGCTTCGCCGAGCGATCGTGAGTCAGTTTGAGCAGTACGTCAAACTGAATAAAAAGATTCCCCCTGAGATCTTGACTTCTTTGGCGGGTATCGATGACGCGGGTCGTCTAGCCGATACAGTCGCTGCGCATTTGCCTCTCAAGCTTGAACAAAAGCAAAAGATGCTTGAAATTATTTCAACTTCCGAGCGACTTGAAGCGCTGCTCTCTCAGCTAGAGACAGAGATCGATATTTTGCAGGTTGAAAAGCGGATTCGTGGTCGCGTCAAAAAGCAGATGGAAAAGAGCCAACGCGACTACTATTTGAACGAGCAGGTCAAGGCCATTCAAAAAGAGTTGGGCGAGGGCGAAGAGGGCGCCGATATCGAAGAACTCGAGAAAAAAATCGAAGCAGCGCATCTGCCTAAAGACGCTCGTAAAAAAGTGGATGGTGAACTTAAAAAACTCAAACTGATGTCGCCGATGTCAGCCGAGGCGACCGTTGTTCGCAACTATATCGACACCGTCATTACTCTACCTTGGCGTAAAAAGAGCAAGGTCAATCATTCCATTCCAAATGCGGAAAGCGTGCTTGATAACGATCATTATGGTCTGGATAAGGTCAAGGAGCGTATTCTTGAATATCTAGCTGTTCAGCAACGCGTCGACAAGGTAAAAGCGCCTATTTTGTGTTTGGTGGGCCCTCCAGGCGTCGGCAAAACCTCGCTAGGTCAATCGATTGCCAAAGCTACTAATCGCAAATTTATTCGCATGGCCTTAGGTGGTGTGCGTGATGAAGCCGAGATCCGTGGACATCGTCGGACCTATATCGGTTCGATGCCCGGCAAAATCTTACAAAATATGTCAAAGGTTGCCGTACGCAATCCTCTTTTCTTGCTTGATGAAATTGACAAGTTAGGGATGGATTTTCGAGGTGATCCGGCCTCGGCATTACTCGAGGTTCTTGATCCCGAACAAAACCATACCTTTCAAGATCACTACGTTGAGGTTGATTTCGATCTTTCGGACGTCATGTTTGTGGCGACAAGCAACACACTGAATATTCCCCCGGCATTATTGGATCGGATGGAAGTGATTCGTCTTTCCGGCTACACCGAGGATGAAAAAATCCACATCGCGTTAGATCATCTGATCCCTAAGGTGATGAAGAATAATGGCGTCAAAGCTGAAGAGTTGATTGTCGAAGAGTCAGCGATTCGTGACATCGTTCGCTATTACACGAGAGAAGCGGGTGTGCGTTCTCTTGAGCGCGATGTTGGCAAGATTTGCCGAAAAGTCGTCAAGAAATTGCTTGCTGAAAGCGAAGCTAAAAAAGCGGCTAAATCTGCCGAGCCTATCGCTAAGGTTGTTGTGACTTCTGAAAATCTCAGTGACTATTTAGGTGTGCGTCGTTACAACTTTGGCCTGGCTGAAAAAGAAAATCAGATCGGTCAGGTCACGGGCTTGGCTTGGACCGAAGTCGGTGGTGATTTGCTCACGATCGAAGTCGCCGATATGCCTGGCAAAGGCGTCATCCAACGGACAGGTTCGATTGGTGACGTGATGAAAGAGTCCGTCGAAGCCGCAAGAAGTGTCGTGCGCGCTCGTGCCGCTCGCCTGGGTATTACAGATACCGTGTTCGAAAAACGCGATATTCACGTGCACTTTCCTGAGGGTGCTACCCCCAAAGATGGTCCCTCCGCAGGTATTGCGATTACAACGGCGATTGTCTCGGCGTTGACACACATCCCCGTGCGTTCAGATGTTGCGATGACCGGAGAGATTACTTTGCGGGGCGAAGTGCTTGCGATTGGTGGTCTGAAGGAAAAACTATTAGCAGCACACCGTGGCGGGATCAAAACTGTTTTGATCCCAGAAGAAAACGTTAAAGACTTAGCCGAGATACCGGATAATGTAAAAAATCATCTGGAAATTGTGCCAGTCCGTTGGATCGACAAAGTTCTCGAAGTTGCTCTTGCGGAACCTACGAAGCCTCTTCCTGAAGAATCGGTCGTTTCAAAGGATGTGGTTGCAAAGTCTGAGACTGTGGCCGCGACGGATCCTGTGATTAAGCACTAAGTAGTCATTGATGCAGGTATTTGTTGATTCCGTGCGTCTTGATAAATGGCTTTGGGCCGCACGGTTTTTTAAGTCACGCACGCTGGCTGTCGCGGCAATCGAGGCAGGGCGCGTGCTCGTTGCAGATGATCGGGCCAAACCTGCGCGTTTGGTCAAGGTGGGTGAGCGCTTAAAAATCACGCGTGAGCAAGAAAAGTTTGAACTTGTTATTCGAGGCATCACGGAGCAGCGCAAATCAGCGCCTCTTGCCCGCTTGTTGTATGAGGAAACGCCTGAAAGTCTGCTTGCTCGACAGACCATGACCGAAAATAGACGTTTTTATAACGAACCCTCTCAAGACATTGCAGGTCGTCCAACAAAGCGTCATCGCAGAGCTTTAGACCGCTGGAAAGAGAGCTGAGATTTTTCAGGCTCAGCCATTTTCTTGTCTGAAATGTTTGCAGGCTTAGTTCAACGGACTGTTTCGGATCAAACCCAAAGCAATACCCTCAACGGTAAAATCCTGGCCAGGCTGAATGACGATCGGTTCAAAGTCAGGATTTTCTGGCAAAAGCTCGATGTAGTTCGCTTTTTTATTTAAGCGCTTGACGGTGACCTCATCATCGATACGTGCAACGATAATTTGTCCGTTTCGAGCGTCACTGGTTTTTTTGATCGCAAGTAAGTCTCCGTCCAAAATACCCACGTCACGCATGCTTAAACCTTTCACTTTAAGGAGGTAATCAGGTTGCTGGGTAAACAGGTTGGGATCAACAGAAATCTCTTTTTCGATGTTTTCTGCGGCCAACATGGGATAGCCCGCTGCGACACGACCAATCAGTGGCACAAGCATTTGTCCCATTTCGGGAAGTATGTTGAGGCGGACTTGTTGTCGGTCTTTGTCGTGGTTTTGGTCTTTGGCGACACGCGTTCTCACACGATCATCCGTACTGTCGATCTCGTCTGAAATAAAGTCAGCTGCGCTTTCAGTGAGTCTGATACCACGCGAGGCACCCGCAGTCAGCTCGATGACGCCTTTGCGAGCGAGTGCCCTCAGGTGATCCTCTGCGGCGTTTGCTGAGCGAAATCCTAGCTTGTGGGCGATTTCGGCACGTGTAGGTGGAAATCCGGTACCTGCGACGGCCTGCCTGATCAAATCCAGGATTTGCTGTTGGCGCTCAGTCAGTTTGATTGTCATGATTGGATCCCTGAGGTCAATGCACATACAGTGCTGTTTTTATATACAGCTTATATTGTGCATCATTTACAATTACTTAGCAAATATTATCTGTATAAAAAAACAGCTCCGACGAGCGGAGCTGTTGCAAAGTGGGCAGAGAAAGTATTTATTAGTTTTTCATCGCGCTCGCGATAGCCTTTGCCACAACATCGATGTTATGGCTGTTCAGTGCGGCCACGCAGATACGACCGCTGCTCACGGCATAAATGGCATGGTCTGCGCGTAGCACTTCGACTTGTGCCGCAGACAGACCCGAAAAAGAGAACATACCGCGTTGCTTCATCACAAAGCCAAAGTCTTCTTTGACACCATGTTGAGCGAGTTTTTCTACTAGTTGGCTGCGCATCAAGCGAATACGATCGCGCATTCCCGCAAGTTCTTGGTCCCAGAGTGCGAAGAGTTCGGGCGTATTAAGTACGGTCGATACAATGGTGCCGCCATGGGTTGGGGGATTGGAGTAGTTGGTGCGAATCACGCGTTTGACTTGGCTCAAGACTCGATTGGACTCATCTTGACTGCCCGTCACGATGGTCAGTGCTCCTACACGCTCACCATAGAGTGAGAAAGATTTAGAGAAGGAGGAGCTGATGAACATGGTCATGTCGAGTGCAGCAAAAAGACGCACTGCCGCGGCATCTTGCTCGAGTCCGTCACCAAAACCCTGATAGGCGATATCAAGAAATGGGATCAGTTGAGTTTGCTTGACCACCTGTGCGACTTCACGCCATTGATCCGTGGTCAAGTCCACGCCAGTCGGGTTGTGACAGCAAGCATGGAGCACGACAACACTTTGTGCAGGCAGTGCGCGCAACGCGTTGAGCATGCCTTGAAAGTCGAGTCCGTGGGTGCTGGCATCATAGTAGGGATAGTTCACCACCTCGAAGCCCGCGCGCTCGAACAATGCGCGATGGTTTTCCCAGCTGGGATTGCTGATTGCGACTTTTGCGCCAGGGACGAGTTGTTTGATAAAGTCGGCACCAATTTTCAGTGCCCCGGTCCCACCGAGTGCCTGCATGGTGAGTACCCGACCAGCGGCGACCAGCGGCGAGTTTTTGCCCAACACCAACTCTTGGGCCCCTTTGTTGTAGCCCGCAATACCCTCGATAGGCAGGTAGCCGCGTGCTGCTGCAGCCTCAACGCGCGCGACTTCTGCTTTGTGGACGGCTGCAAGCAGAGGAATTTTGCCGTGATCGTCATAGTAGACACCCACGCCAAGATTGACCTTGTGTGCGCGTGTATCGGCATTAAATTGTTCGTTAAGACCCAAGATGGGGTCGCGAGGGGCGAGTTCTACGGATTGAAAGAGGGTGCTCATTTGAGGTGTCTGTAGATAGTGGCTGGAAGGTTGGTACTTGCTTTAAATTGCCGAATAAAAGTACTGAATTTTAATACCACTCATCGTTTTGGGTGGACGCTCTGTCTTACAGGGGACATAATAGATGGTTGCCCGCATCCGAGGGGTTTCCCGAATAAGTCTAGCATGGCCTCAAATATTCCACCTGACGAAATTAACGTAAACGGCAGACCTAGCCTGCCTGCGGCGATTGCTCATGAGGGCGTCGTATCTGCGCGCGCTTCGATTCCAGCGGTGCCGGCTTCGATCTCCACAGGCAACGAAGAACCACGCTATGTCGATTATCCGGATAGCCCGTTTCATTTGTATCAGCCTTATCCACCAGGCGGCGATCAACCTAATGCTATTAATCAGCTTGAGCAAGGCGTCAGGGATGGCCTGATGATGCAAACGCTCTTGGGGGTAACAGGTTCGGGCAAAACCTTCACCATGGCCAATATGATTGCCCGTCTCGGACGGCCTGCGGTGGTTTTGGCGCCCAACAAGACGCTCGCAGCTCAGCTTTACGCAGAAATGCGCGAATTTTTTCCAAAGAATGCCGTTGAGTATTTTGTTTCCTATTACGACTACTACCAACCCGAAGCCTACGTCCCAACGCGTGACCTATTCATTGAAAAAGACTCATCGATTAACGAGCATATCGAGCAGATGCGTTTGTCCGCGACCAAGAGTTTGCTCGAGCGACGCGACACGATTATCGTAGGGACCGTTTCTTGTATCTACGGTATTGGCAACCCCTCCGATTACCACGCGATGGTGTTGATCCTGCGTGTCGGAGATCGGATCCCGCGAAGAGAAGTTCTCGCTCGTCTTGTCGCCATGCAATATGAGCGAAACGATACCGAATTTACGCGAGGGACATTTCGTGCACGCGGGGAGACGATTGATATTTTTCCTGCGGAAAGTGCCGAACTTGCGGTGCGTTTATCGTTATTCGATGATGAGGTCGAGAGCCTGGAGCTTTTTGACCCCTTGACAGGAAAAGTCCGTCAAAAAGTCCCGCGGTTTACGGTTTACCCAGGGTCGCATTATGTGACGCCGCGCGACACTGTTTTGCGTGCCATTGAAACCATTAAACAAGAATTGCGTGAGCGGGTTAAGTTTTTTGTCGATGGTGGTCATCTTGTCGAAGCGCAACGGATCGAGCAAAGAACACGCTTCGATCTAGAGATGCTCACTGAATTGGGTTTCTGTAAAGGCATCGAGAACTATTCACGTCATCTTTCTGGTGCGGCCCCAGGCGATCCCCCCCCGACACTGATTGACTATTTACCAAGCGATGCACTGATGTTCATTGATGAAAGTCACGTCACGATCGGTCAGTTAGGCGGTATGTACCTTGGAGATCGTTCTCGTAAAGAAACACTTGTCACGTATGGTTTTCGTTTGCCTTCAGCGATGGATAACCGACCGCTCAAAATGGAGGAGTTCGAGACCCGAATGCGTCAGTGTGTTTTTGTTTCAGCTACGCCTGGGAAATATGAGCAAGCGCACTCTGACAATGTGGTGGAGCAAGTGGTTCGCCCGACGGGGCTTGTGGATCCCGTTGTAGAGGTCAGACCAGCCAGAACACAGGTCGATGATTTATTGGGCGAAATTAAGTTACGTGTTGCGATCGAAGAGAGGGTGCTTGTCACGACGCTGACAAAGCGGATGGCGGAGGACTTAACGGATTACTTAGCAGAGCACGGTATTCGCGTCAGATATCTACATTCCGATATCGATACGGTTGAACGGGTTGAAATTATTCGCGATCTGCGTTTAGGTGTTTTTGATGTACTTGTTGGCATTAACTTATTGCGCGAAGGCCTTGATATTCCAGAGGTTTCTCTAGTCGCGATTTTAGATGCAGATAAAGAAGGTTTTCTTCGTTCTGATCGCAGCCTGATTCAGACCATTGGTCGAGCAGCTCGCAATCTGAATGGTCGCGCTATTTTGTATGCGGATCGCATTACCGACTCCATGACGCGCGCCATGGGCGAAACGGAGCGTAGGAGACTCAAACAACTCGCGTTTAATCAAGAGCATGGAATCGAAGCGCGAAGCGTACGAAAAGCGGTTCGCGAATTGATTGATGGGATTGTTGCGCCAGCGTTTAGAGATCAAGAGACCTCTGAGGTTTCTCTATCCTTGCTTACGGATGAGAAGGCCTTGGCTAAAGAGTTTAAACGCTTGGAGAAGCTGATGCTTGATCATGCGCGTAACCTTGAGTTTGAACAGGCCGCTGCGGCTCGGGATGCGCTCAAGGCGCTCAAAGATCGCGTGCTACTGTCTGGTGCATGATTTTTAACCGTCAGCGTTGCTGCGGTGCATCTCAAAGAGTGTTTTTTATTGCTTAAGACCATGTTCATTAAACAATAATAGTTCATTATATTTATAAATAAAAATCTATAACATATTGTTTTTAAACAAAAATATTTTTATTTTTAAACTTTTACTTTTTTAAAAAATACTAAAAAAATATGTAGACATGTTGCGGGTTTTCCCGCACAATATGCACCATCATGACAAAAGTCCTCTTCGTATGCATGGGCAATATTTGCCGGTCGCCCAGTGCAGAAGGCGTATTCCGCCACCTTATCAATGACGCTGGCCTCTCTGAGGTCGTTGGCATTGACTCTGCCGGTACCCATAGTTTTCACGTTGGCGAGGCCCCTGACCCCCGCGCGATCGCCGCTGCACGAAAACGAGGTTATGACATCAATCATGCTGAAGCCAGACAGGTCGAGCCTGAAGACTTCCATGCATATGACTTGATTCTTGCCATGGATTGGGAAAACCTCTCAGCGCTTCAGCAACAATGTCCCAAACTCCATCAACATAAACTCATGCTTTTGATGCGTTTTGCCAACGAGTATGAGGAAGCCACGGTGCCCGACCCCTATTACGGTGGTCCCGAAGGCTTCGGTAAAGTCCTTGATTACCTTGAGGATGCCTGTCAAGGCGTGCTTGAGCTGGTTCGCAAACGCGCGACGCAATATCAAGCTGCTTGAGCGTCGTAGGATGGAAAAACCGCGCGTTGCGCGGTTTTTTTACGACTTTTATCCTGAATACCTACAAGGTTTTAAGGGTATACCCAACTAAATCACTCGGGAATTATGTATACTTGAGTTGTTTAGTCGGGTAAGTCTTCAAACACGCAAGGTTTCTTCAAAAGGATACTGTCATGAGGCTCACTACCAAAGGACGTTTCGCAGTCACCGCCATGATTGATTTGGCGCTCCGCCAGCAGGGTGGACCAGTCACGTTGTCTGCCATCAGCCAGCGTCAAAACATTTCTTTGTCTTATCTCGAGCAGTTATTTGGAAAGTTGCGCCGTCACGAGCTTGTGGAAAGTGTGCGCGGACCAGGTGGCGGCTATACGCTTTCGCGCTTGGCGCGCAACATCACGGTTGCTGACATTATTTTCGCAGTCGATGAGCCCATTGATGCGACAAACTGTGCTGGCAAGACCTCCTGTGACAGCGGAACGGATGGAAAACCGGGCATCTGTATGACCCATGAGCTTTGGTCTACGCTCAATCGAAAAATGGTCGACTTCCTTGACTCGGTCTCTTTACAAGACCTGGTGGATCAACAGCGGCTTCGACAAATTCAGGAGGCGAGCAAGTCCTCTGGCGCGGGTGTCCGTGTCAACGTTGTCGGCGCTAATGGCGCTCCTCTGTCGACCGAAACAGCTTCGATTAGTCTTTAAAAATATTCAGGAGTTTCAGCATGTCCACCCGTCCTATTTATTTTGACTACTCGGCAACGACTCCAGTCGATCCTCTCGTTGTTGAAAAAATGATTCCTTGGCTTTACGAGCATGCGGGTAATCCTGCGTCTCGAAGCCACTCTTATGGATGGGAAGCCGAAGAAGCTGTTGAGCGCGCCCGCGAGCAAGTGGCTTCGTTGGTCAATGCGGATCCTCGTGAAATTATCTGGACTTCAGGCGCGACTGAGTCAAATAACTTGGCGATCAAAGGTGCTGCGACGTTTTACGCCGAGCGCGGCAAGCACGTAATCACAGTTAAAACTGAGCACAAGGCTGTTTTGGATCCCTGTCGCGAGTTAGAGCGGCAAGGCTTTGAGGTCACCTACCTGGATGTTCAAGAAAATGGCTTGATTAGCATGGATGCCCTCAAGGCTGCCATTCGTCCAGACACTGTGCTCATTTCAGTGATGTTTGTGAACAACGAAATTGGCGTGATTCAAGATGTTGCGGCAATTGGCGAGTTGTGTCGTTCCAAAAACATCATTTTTCATGTGGATGCGGCCCAAGCAACCGGTAAAGTCGAGATCGACTTACAAACCTTGAAAGTCGATTTGATGTCTTTCTGTGCGCACAAGACCTATGGTCCCAAGGGTATCGGAGCGCTTTATGTGCGCCGTAAACCTCGCATCCGTATTGAAGCGCAGATGCATGGTGGTGGTCACGAACGTGGTTTTCGCTCTGG